>NZ_PISD01000048.1 GCF_002835735.1 Cytobacillus horneckiae
AATGTGAATTGTGACGCATAAAGAGTGCGATCTGACGCATATTTGTGAATTGTGGCGCACAAATGAAGTAGCTTTCTCTCTTTTTCTAGAAATTCAACTTTATTTATCTTTCGTTTTATTGAAAAAACTCATCCGCGGATTTAAATACTCGCTTTTGCTCTTTAATTGAAAACAATTAGCTTTCTCATAATAATCGATGATTACCTCTTCATCGAGAAAAACTTCCTTTGATTTCTCCACATAAATGCTTCCATGATCCGTTGCTACTTCTCTGTCGTCTTCATCCAGATGATCAACGAGCCATAGTGCAGTCACACCGCTCACTACACATCCACAGCCTTCCGTATCATACTTTAACTTTAAATAACCAGCTTTTCCTGCTATTCTTGCCTCAATTTGTTCAGCAGCTTTTTCTGTGATCTTTATATTCATGTTTCGTTTTCCTTTCTTTTTGCATAGTCTATTTTAGCATAGGCGATTTTAAAATAAATACACTCGCTTTCAGCAGGTGACCGGTGAGCCTCACTATTGTCACATTTCCCGCAGCAGTCTACTCGTATTCAGTCTGCTAAAGAATTCAATTCGGAATTTTTTCTAAAAAATTGTGGAAGGACCATTTAAAATGAAAAAAGTGCAAATTAAAGTGAATGATAACGGATCTTACCGTGTTACAGGTGAGGTTGAATTAATTGATAAAGACGGAAATGTGTTTGAAACAAAGCCTTCGTTTTCGTTGTGCCGCTGCGGCTTGTCCAAAAATGCACCATTCTGCGATGGCAGCCATAAAGGCAAGTTTTCTTCTATCGTCCGAGCGCCGTCTGATGATTAAGCATCAAAACATGGCCCACTATACGCATCCTGTATAGCAGGCCATCACCATTTAATGCTGTGCTTTTCTTCTATTAATATATAGGATAAGACCTACAAGCGCTATACCTATCGCTGTTAAGACAGCGGCTGAAACATACGCAGTTGTAAAGCTTCCAGTCGTTTCTTTGAAATAGGAAGCAATGCGCGGGCCAACAAATGCACCGCCAGAGTATCCTAAAAATACAATGGCGTAGTTCATGCCAAAGTTTTTCGCTCCAAAGGATTGACTTGTAAGCGGAGGGAATACAACAAGTAATCCGCCGAAAGAAAACCCGAGAATGATAATACAAATAATAAAGAAAGCCATAGACGTGGCTATTGTCATCATTAATAGTGCTGAAATCGTCATTAATAAATTAATAAGCAAGGCAATATATGATCCGAATTTATCGTAAATTACGCCAAATGATAGGCGGCCGACAAAGTTGGACAACGTGCTGATGCTGACAATAACTGCTCCGATGGTTGCTGTCAGTCCTACTTGATCCTGAGCAATAACAGAAGCCGAGCTGACCATCATTGTACCTGCTGTACTCGCTGCCACAAGTGTTAAGAAAAGCAAGTAAAACAGCGGCGTTTTCAGCATTTGTTTCCAGTTTAAATCAATCGTACTCACTGGAGATTTCTGCTGATCTGCTGCAGGCGGCGTCCAGCCTTTTGGCCGATAATTGGCAGGGGCAGAGTCGAGCAGCCAGCCGACGACCCAAATACCTATCGTAAACACGACACCTAAAATGCGAAAGGCATTTAATACGCCATATTGCTCAATAATAATGGCTGCAACTGGTGATAAAATGAATGGTCCAATCGCTGCACTGGATAGTAATAATCCTGAAATTTTCCCGCCTTTATCAGGGAACCAGCGCATCGCTGTGACGAGGGCCGAGTTATACATCATCCCCGCTCCACTGCCCGCAATCAAACTGAATGTCAGATAGAGCATTGGAATCGTTGTGACCGATCCTGTTAAGAACCAGCCTAACCCAAATAGCAATCCGCCGACATACATCAGCCATTTTACGCCGAATTTATCAGTGATCATCCCTGCTAAAATAGCAACAATTGCAAAAATTAAAGTGTATAAAGAGTAAGCGAGATTATAATCTGCACTTGACCATCCATGCAACGTGGTCATTGGCTCTGAAAACACGCTAAATATGGCAATCGATGCGACTAAAAAAATGATGACCCACGCCGAACTGAAAACGAGCCAGCGATTTGTTGTTTTCTGTGATGTTGCCATGTTTATTTCCTCCAGTATATTTTTTTCTTATCGTTTGCAGCTGCTTAATTTGTTCATGAACGAGCATCCGGTTCCTTTGCCGGATTTCCCGCAAACTCAGACTCCTCCATGGAGTTGCTCACGAACATAAGAATAGTCATTAAGCTTCACGCTCAATGACTATCCGCGAAGAATTATACGATTGTGTATCCACCATCAATCGGTACAACAGCGCCATTCATAAATTTAGATTCATCTGATGCTAAAAATACTGCTAAATCAGCTACCTCGTAGTCATTGCCGAAACGATCCAAAGGAATCTTATCAGTTGGACGAGTTTTCAGCATGTCAGCTGTTAATGGTGTTCTAATTGTACCTGGTGCAATCGCATTAATTTTGATGCCATTTGAGCCGTACACTGCTGCAATATGTTTTGTATAACCAACAACTGCATGTTTAGAAGCGGTGTAAGCCGCTCCGCCCATTTGGGCAACAATGCCGGCAATTGAAGCGATATTGACAATCGTTCCATTTCCGCGCTCAATCATATCTGGAAGAACAAGATTAGTAATTTTGAAAATCGCTTTTAAGTTAATGTCAAAAATTAAATCCCATTGTTGCTCAGTTGTTTCTAAACTGTTTGTATATTTATCAAAAATACCGGCATTATTGACAACCACATCGATTTGTCCATATGTGTCCATTGTTGTTTTCACCATATTTTCAAGGTCAGCATTGTCTGTTATATTCACTTTAACAGCTAATGCTTCCCCGCCATTGCTGTTAATTTCCTGTGCTACCGTTTCGGCGCCTTCTATATTTAAATCGGCAACAACTACTTTTGCGCCTTCTTTGCCAAAGCGTATCGCTTCCGCTTTCCCCATACCTGATGCAGCACCTGTAATAATTGCTACTTTATCTTGTAATCTCATATAGTACTCCCCTTTGTGCAAAAATATTGCGTATTTTTAGAAAGGATTGAAATCGTTCTCATAACAATTTGGCCCTTTCAACAAATAATTGTAAAATAACTTTCTTATAACGTATAATACATATTTATATATATCTCATTCCATAGAAGTTATAAGATGAGGAGAATGATTAATGGAGCTTCTTCAACTGCGCTATTTTCAAAATAGTCGCACAAATGGGGAATATGACAAAGGCAGCCAATGAATTGATGGTCTCTCAGCCTGCCTTAAGTAAAATGATCAGCCGCCTTGAAGAAAATCTTGGGGCGCCATTATTTCATCGGGAGGGACGCTCGATTCGCTTAAACGATTTTGGACAAGTGTATCTTGAGCGAGTCAACCGAATTTTTTTAGAAATAGAGGAAGGCGAAAGGCAGCTGCAGGATATGATTGCAGCAAAGAGCCGAGTCACCTCTGTTTCGATTGCCTTGCCACATATTCTTCCATTTTTCATTGTGGAATTTATGAAGCGAAACCCTGATGTTCATATTAAGCAGCATTCCGGCTCTGCTTCAATGATGAAAAAACAGCTGGAGAGCGGTCAAGTCGATTTTTGCATTTCAATGAGTCCCATTATTGGCGAGGATATTGAGTGGATGACATTGCTAAACGAGGAAATCTTCTTATCGGTTCCGCCCGAGCATCATTTAGCTGGGCGAACATCCATTGAATTGCATGAAGCAGCCGATGAAATCTATATTAACCGCCCAACTGGCTATGAATTTAGAGATTTAACTGATGAATTTTGCAAGCAGGCTGGATTTGTCGCGAATACACCGATTGAGCTGGAAGAAGCAGGCGCAATTCTTCGACTGATTGAATTAGGTCTCGGCATTTCCTTCACTCCCCAGCTGTCACTTCTGCAGCAAGCGCTTCCGCGCACAGTGCAAATCCCCATCACTTCTCCTGTATGCAGAAGAACGATCGGACTTGCGTGGAATAAAAGACGCTACTTCTCCGAGGCTTCAACGGAATTTAGAAACTTTACAATTAATTTTTTTAAATACATCGCTCTTTCTTATTATGATGATAAAAAAAATCGGGATTAAGATTCATTCTTTTTCTTCGATATTAATAATATCTGCAAGCTTTAATGAAACAGGCTTTAGGGCTTCGTCTATTACACGGAGCTCTTCTTTTAATCCATCCACGTAGTGGACATGGCCAATCACTTCGTTTCTCTCCCCCTTTTGCAGCAGCGTAAAGCGCAGTGGTAAATGATATTCCATCGCCTGAGCAATCATCTCATCAAATTGTTCATACTTTTGCTCATCAAGGATAGGCTTTGCAAGCTTTCTATGGCTTTCATCATACTCCCTCAGCATTTTTACATGCTCGGGCAACATCATGGATACCCATTTCTTATTTCCTCGATCGCGAATCATTGCTATTCCTTCTTTCTTGTCTGTTCTTTCTTAACAATTGTTAGAATGCCCCCTACTGCTTATGTCCGCCAACAAGGGTCGCCCGATGCCTCGCTGTGCCTGCATTCGTATAAGAAACCGCCCTTAATAGGGATGCTGACCCAAACCGAGAACGAATCCCGTCTACTATATAGCCAAGTTTGCGGCGCTTCCAGCCATTTGCATCAAAGAGACTCAGCTGCAGCTCATAATCATCCACAATATTGCTGAGAGAAATCGATATTTGACGCACGGTTTTTCCGGTATAATGCTCCTTAAAAAGGGACAGGCATGTGCGATAAATCTCCATTGTGACATTCGTCGGCTCCTCTATCGTCCTTGAACGATAAAACCCGCCGCCAAACTCATCTTTACTGTAGCCGAGACCAAAGTTAATCGTTCTTGCTGCTTTGCGATGATTGCGGGTTCGCCTTGCTACCTCCTCGCACATCTCTAAAATAACATGCTTGATTTCCTCTTCATCTTTATAGTCCCGCAATAAAATCTGGCTTTTGCCAAAGCTGATTTGCCCCTGCAGAATCGGCGCGCCAATTTCAGATAAATCAACGCCCCATGCATGATAATAGAGCTGGTTTCCCATCACGCCAAACTTTTTTTCAAGCTGTTTCAAGTCGTAGCGGGCAAGCTGGCCAACTGTAAAAATGCCGATGCCATTTAAATTTTTCTCCATTCTGCGTCCGATTCCCCACATCTTGCTTAGTGGAGAAACCGACCATAGCTTTGCCTCCACATCCTCATATGTCCATTCGGCCACGCCTTCATGCTTCGCTTCCAAATCAAGGCATAATTTGGCCATCAGCATATTCGGTCCAATACCAATAGCTGAAGGAAGCTGAAATTCCCTTTCAATATCATTTTTTATTTTTTTGGCGATGGTTTGCGCATCCCCCCATAGCTGCTGGGCGCCATCCACCTTAATAAAGCTTTCATCCACGCTGTACGTATGAATGGCCTCTTTCGGCACATAGCGATGAAATACTCGCGTAATTTCTGTCGATACCCTTAAATATGTCGCCATTTTCGGTTCCTCCACAATGATTCGGGGGTCATCCGGCACCTCAAATAGCCGAGATCCTGTTTTGATGCCAAACTCCTTTTTCATGCGCGGGGACGCTGCTAGCACAACACTCCCTTTTCGATCATGATTTCCGGCAACAACAAGGTAGCAATCTAAAGGGTCAAGACCAAGCATCACTGCAGAACAGCTTGCATAAAAGCTCTTCATATCCACACATAAAATCTTTTGATGCGGCATCATGGTGTAATCAATCATAAGACTGCCTTCCTTCTATAAGAAATAAAAAGGAACAAACGTTCTATTTATTTATACCCAATATATTAAACGAATATACGTTCTGTTTCAATGGAAATTTTGCGACTAATTTCTTATATTCGACAGTTTTTCCAATGTGATGTGTGCAGACTAGTAGCTTATTCCCTCTCAGCCATAGAAAGGAGGCTCATGCCAGCGTGAAATTTGTCGATGCGAATCTAATTTATCCTTTCTTCTCTCATGAAAAAGGATATAATCTTTGCATGAGGTGAAACGAATGGATCAACGCTTAATTTATAAAATGGTACAAAATTGCTTAAAACAATATATGGAAGATCCAAGCAGCCTAAAAATGGACAGCGACGCCTTTGCGGAGATATATGAAAAAATAAAGACGAGTCAAAACGAAGATTTAGACAGTGACCTGAATGAAATTATTGATGATGTTGTCTATGGATATGTGACGGATTCTCCTTATTTTTAAAAGGTATATGAGGGCTTTTGCTGGAGTTTATTTTTGAATATAAAGTGACGAACCCGGTCTCTTTGACTCACTTTGTCACTTTATTTCACTTTTTATGATTCGCCGCTGTCACTAAACTAAAAAAACCGCCCATCATCAGCGGCGGTTTTTCTACTTCTTATTAAATGCGCTTCGGCCAGCCCGCTCAAATAAGCGGGGAAAGAGTGCGAAGACGATGCTGCCGGCATTCATCCAGCGGGGGAGATTGATTTCTCGTGTTGAAGTGAGCATGCGGTCAACGACTTTTTTAGCCACTGCATCGGGCTTCAACATATACTTTTTTACATTTTTTACATAGGTACCTTCTGTATCGGCGATATCAAAGAAATTCGTCTCAATCGGCCCGGGGTTAACAGCCATTACTTGAATGCCATGCTCAGCTACCTCCAGCCGCAGGCTGTTCGTATAGCCTAGCACCGCATGCTTGCTGGCTGAGTACGCGCTCGATTTCGGTGTAGCGATTTTGCCTGCTTGTGAAGCAATATTGATAATTTGGCCATGCCTTTGCGCGATCATTTGCGGCAGGACCATTTTGGTGCAGGCAATCAGACCAAGCACATTTACAGCGAACATCCGCTTTACCTCATCAATATCAGCATCATTGGCATAGCGGAATACGCCAAATCCAGCATTGTTTACGAGCACATCAATTTGATCAAACTGCTGCAATATCTCCTTAAATACCGCTTCCACATGCTCAGTTTTTGCTACATCCAGCTGAAAAACATGAACTTTAATGGAAAACTTGCGCTCCAGCTGTTCCTTTAAGGACTGCAATTTATCGAAACTTCTTGCAACTAGAACAAGATTTGCCCCGCGTTCTGCACATAAAAAGGCCATGCGTTCGCCAATGCCGCCGGAAGCCCCGGTAATAATAATATTTTTATTTCGCAGACTCGCTGCCAAAAAAATCACCTCAACCTATTTAACTGCTGTATAGAAAGATACGCCATCTTCCTTATACTCACTAATCTCTCCTAAAGAGAGCAAATAGTCAAGCTGACCGACTGTTTCCGAAGCAGTCAATGGAAGCTCGCGCTTATAGACTTTTGGAAATAATCGCTTACAAATTTCAAACAATGTCAGCTTTTCTCCTTGAAGCCATCCCTTTACACGCATGGCGCGCTCATGCTGAGATTTTTTGCGCTGCTCAATCAGCTCAGACACATTGGAAAAATCAATCCCATGTCCCGCATAAATCACTGAAATGGGCAAACGATTTATTTTATCAAGTGATTCATTATATTGCAATAACGATTTCGGTCGTTCATCCTCGCCAGGAAGCGGCGGCTCCATTAGCGGATTAGGCGAAATATGTGCAAGCAAATGATCACCGCCAATATATGCGCCATCTCTTTCTCTAAATAGACCAATATGACTTTGCGCATGCCCTGGCGTCTCTATTACCCTCCAGCCATTTAGGCCGGTTGGTGTATCTCCTTCTGTCAGCACGCCTGTCAGAGCACGCGAACAAAAAAAGCGAAGCTCGCGAGACAGCATCAAGGCCATCGTATCGTACTGGCCGCTCATGCCAAACTCCTTTAAAACCTTTGTGTAAAAATCATTATTCTGCTGTAAAAATTCATCCGTTCTGTTGAGCCAGCGCTCATTTAAAGAGTGGCCAAAAATCTCCATATCTTCAGGAAAATAATCAAGCAGCCCCACATGGTCAGGATGATGATGTGTCAGTATCACCTGATCGATGTCGGCAATCGACAAATTTAAGCTTTCCAATTCACTATGCAGCACTTCCCACGCTTCCTCTGTTTTTGGCCCTGCATCAATTAACGTCAGCCTTTCTCCTCTGACTAAATAAAGATTGACATCGCCGACTGCAAAAGGCGTCGGGATCGTAAGTTTAGCAATATCATTATTCCATTCTGCCATTATATTCATTCCCTCCGTTAAAAACACTATATTCAAATAAAAAGCGAGTAGAACATCTTTTACTTTTTACATATATATAAATAAGTGTAGCCTTATTTCACACAAATGTCATTATTTTCACATAACTTTATTTGTAAAAAATTCTAAATACAAAGAAATCACCCTTGACAAATAGTCTTGTTATCGAGGATAATCACAATAAAATTATTGATTTAACGCGATGAATAAGAATAGTAAATGTACAACGGCGAAAGAGAGTGAAGCTCGACCGGCTGAGAGGCTTCACCGTCCACTTGTTCATTGAACCTACCTTATGAGCAGTTAGGAAAACCTAAACGTATGTCCGGCGTTAACGGAGTCGAGTTGCCTTTTTTAACAAGAAGGCAAATAAGGTGGTACCACGGAAGCAAAGCCCTTTCGTCCTTTTTATGAGGATGAGAGGGCTTTTTTTAAGGCTCAAAATTGTTGCAATATATGCATCGCTTTCCGAGGGTAGCTCGCACGGGATGTCACATTTTAAACAGAAAAATTGGTGAACGCCAATTTTTATAGACCTTGACAGAATGCATGAATGGCAGAACACAACTTTTTCAAGGAGGAAAATAAAATGACGAAAGTAGCATTTATCGGAGCTGGCTCAATGGCAGAAGCATTAATTTCAGGAATGATTGAAAATCAATTAATGAGCGGAAATGATATTTGGGTAACGAATAAATGCAACCATGAAAAGCTAGAAAATATGAAAGCGCAATACGGGGTGACAATCACCTATGAGCTTGAACAAATCTTTAAAGATGCCAATGTTGTGTTTTTAGCGATGAAGCCAAAGGATGTCGCTGATGCACTGCAAACCATTAAGCCGCATTTACAAAAAAACATGCTGATTATTTCTGTTTTAGCGGGGGTATCCATTGAAAGTATCGAGCAGTTAGCAGAAAAGGAATTGCCAATCGTACGTGCCATGCCAAATACTTCAGCGACAATCGGCAAATCAGCCAGCGCTCTATCTGTTAATAAGCATGTATCGATCGAGCAAATGAAACTCGTCCAGCAAATGTTTGAAACGGTCGGCCTTGCCTCTGTTGTCCGCGAGGAACAGCTTGATGCAGTCACAGGATTATCAGGCAGCGGTCCAGCTTATATTTATTATTTGGCAGAAGCAATGGAAAAAAGCGCAGAGGAAATCGGCCTTGAAAAGGAAATGGCAAAGAGATTCATTATCCAAACCCTGCTTGGGGCAGCGGAAATGCTCGAAAAGTCACCAAAAGAATCGCATCAGCTAAGAAAAGAAGTAACTAGCCCGGGCGGCACAACAGAAGCCGGCTTAAAAGTATTAGATGCACATGCTGTACAGCAAGCTTTCATAGAATGCATTAAAGAGGCAACCGCACAGTCTAAAAGGCTAGGGAATCATTTCTCCAACAGTAGGAAGGCATAGCGTGAGCAAGATTTTTTCCACCTGCTCCTGTTGTTGTTATACTGTTAATACTTTAACAGGAAAAAGGAGGAATATCATCGATGGAAACGAAGCTTTTCTCACCCTATACAATTAAAGGCCTTACAATAAAAAACAGAATTGTGATGGCGCCAATGTGCATGTACTCAAGCTATGAAGAAGACGGAATGGTGACAAGCTGGCATGAGACGCATTATTTAAGCAGAGCGACAGGTCAAGTTGGGTTAATTATTATTGAAGCTACAGCAGTTACTCCGCAAGGCCGCATCTCCTCGAGAGATTTAGGGATTTGGAATGATGAACAAATGGATGGATTAAAAAGTTTAACAGATAAGTTGAAGGCTTATGGCTCAGCCGCTGGCATTCAGCTCGCACATGCGGGCAGAAAAGCTGAAGTAGATGGAGAAATCATTGCTCCTTCTGCCATTGCATTTGATGAAACAAGAAAACAGCCGAAGGAAATGAGCAAAAAGGAAATTCAGGATACAATCGAAGCTTTTAAACAGGCCGCGATTCGTTCAAAGAAAGCAGGATTCGATGTCATCGAAATCCATGGCGCTCACGGCTACTTAATCAACGAATTCCTCTCCCCTCTTACAAATACTCGACAGGACGAATACGGCGGCTCTGCAGAGAATCGCTACCGTTTTCTCAGAGAAGTATTAGATGCAGTAAATTCTGTATGGGATGGTCCTTTATTTGTAAGGGTGTCTGCAAATGATTATCATGAGAACGGCTTAACAGCTGAAGATTATGTGCAGCCTGGCAAATGGATGAAGGAGCAGGGCGTTGACCTGATTGATGTAAGCTCTGGCGGTGTCGTGCCAGCAAAAATCCATGCTTATCCAGGCTATCAAGTTAAATTTGCCGAAGAAATTAAAGAAGGTGCAAGTATACCGACTGGAGCCGTTGGGCTCATTACAACAGGCATTCAAGCGGAGGAAATTCTGCAAAATGAACGGGCAGATCTTATTTTCATCGCGAGGGAACTATTAAGAGACCCGTATTGGCCACGGACAGCAGCGAAGGAATTAAGAACAGACATCACTCCTCCAAAACAATATGAAAGAGGATGGCTATAAGAAAAGAGCGGGGGCGCCGTGCTTTCGACAGAGTGAGCAATAGGCATTTTTCTAACTTGAAAAATTTATACTTCCTTATCATAAAATAAGAGGGGTGGATATCCGCCCCTCTTTATTATTATTTAAATAAATTAAACAGTCCTGAGGAATCCAGGAATACAAGAGTGATTACAATTGGCACAATATATCTCATTAAGAAATACCAAACTTGAAAAACGCCATTCAACGATTTTGATCCCATAATAATCTCGCTCTTTAATAAATCCTTCTTCATTCTATAAGAAACAAATACGGAAATAAGCAAAGCGCCTAATGGCATAAGCAGGTTGCTTACTAGGAAGTCTGCACTGTCAAAAATCGATTTCCCAAAGATTGATACATCTGCCAGCACACTATAAGATAGGGCAGATGGAATACCGACAATAAAAATTGCTGCGCCAACCATCCAGGCAGCGGATACTCTTCCCATCTTTCTTCCTTTTGTCAGTGAAGCAACCGTAATCTCCAGCATACTGAAAGCAGAAGTTAATGTTGCGAACAAGAATAGGGCAAGAAATAGGAATAAGAAAACTTTGCCGAAGATAATTTGGTCAAACACAGCAGGCAAAACAATGAACAAAAGTCCAGGCCCGGCTGCAGGCTCATAGCCTAGTGAGAAAACCGCCGGGAAAATAGCCAGTCCGGCAAGAATGGAAATAAATAAATTCACTGCAACAACCGAGAAAGCCGGCTGCACTAAACTTTCCTTCTTTGATAAATAAGAGCTGTAAGTCACCATCACCGACACGCCGACACTTAAAGAGAAGAAGGACTGCCCCATCGCATATAACAGCGTTTCAGATGTTATTCTAGAAAAGTCAGGCTGTAAGAAGAACTTAACGCCTTCCATAGCATTATCCAATGTAAGCGAGCGGACAATCAGTATAAGGAATAAAATAAATAGCGCAGGCATCATAAGCTTGCTCATTTTCTCAATCCCCTGCTGCACACCTTTAGCAACTACAAGAATTGTAATAATCATAAATAGCCCTTGAGCACCTACAACCATAAATGGGCTGGACACAGATTCGTTAAACAACTGTTCATAGCCGCTTGCTCCGCTGGCTGAAAGGCCGGTGATGCCGTAAGCCAAATATTGAATAATCCAGCCGCCGATAACACTGTAGAACGATAATAAAACAAAGCAAGTAAATACTCCTAAATAACCAATCCAATGCCATTTTGATTTTGGCGCAATTTCCTTATAAGCAGAGATTGCTTCTTTTCCAGTGCTCCGGCCAATGACATATTCCGCCAGCAGCAAGGGGAAGCCGACAAAAAGGGAAAACAGAAGAAATAAAAAAATAAATGCGCCTCCACCACTTGTTCCTGTTACATATGGAAGCTTCCAAATCGCTCCAAGCCCGATAGCCGAGCCCGCGGATGCGAGTATAAAACCAATCTTTGACGACCATTGTTCGTTTTGCATAACGTTCCTCCCTTTCCTCATGTAAAAAATTGAAAACTCCTCTGAATGGAGAATACATTTTTAATATCATTTATACTTTCCAATTAAACACAAAAAAGCCGCAGCCTTCAAAAGGGACGTGTTATACACGCGGTACCACCCTTTTTGAAAGCTTGCGACTTTCCACTCAAATTCATAACGGCAATAAACCGTCTCCACTGCACTTTTCGGCCGATCATGCACAGTAAAGAAAAAGCTCCAAGATTGAAATTCATCTTATTTATGTACCAGCTCCCACCAAATGCTGACTCTCTATGAACAGGGAAATAAGACTTAGTAAATTCTCTTCATTGCTTTATAAATATAATTTTTAAAGTATAAATGTGATTATATTATGCTTGCAGTGATGAGTCAATGAAAGATTTTAAAAAATTCGAATCGATGTCCATCCTCCTTCTGAATGCTCCTTGCTTTTGCAGAATCTTATGCATGATAATAATTATTTGGAGAATTCACATGAGTTATTGGCTGAATCAGCGGTCATTGCGCTATAATAGATACCCAGCAGTATAGAAAGTGGTGACTTTATGAAAATAAAAATACATTTCATCGCTCCTTATGAATCGATGCTCTTTATTATAAAAGAATGCATCCCTTTATACCCTGAATTGGAAATTTCCTATTCTGTAGGCGACTTAGCAAAAGGAGCTGAAATAGCGGCTTTAGAGGAGAAAAAAGGAGCAGATATCATCATAAGCCGAGGCGGAACAGCCAAATTAATTAAGAAAAATGTTTCTATTCCTGTTATAGATATGCATTTATCAGGCTATGACATGATCCGTTCTTTGACTTTAGCCAGCCATTTTGCGGACAAAACAGCGATTGTAGGCTTCCCGAGCATTACTTCTGGTGCGCAAGCGATTATCGATTTGCTCGATTTGCCATTGAAAGTGTTTACGATAAATAGCTCAGATGAAGTTGCTCCCCTGCTATTAAAACTCAAAAATTTGAATTTCAGGCAAATTGCTGGAGATGTGATTACGCTTGAAACAGCCAATGCCTTCGGACTCAAAGGCTTCTTAATTCAATCAGGTAAAGAAACAATTATTAAGTCAATTGAAGATGCCAAATTGATTTATGGTTATCTTCACCATCATCATAAAATTAACCATATTTTAGAGCAGTTTACGTTAAACAGTAATCGCAATATACTTATTTTGGACGAAAACAATGACATCATTTATGAATATTTAACGGATTTCAATGAAAACCTTATATCCGAAGAACAGCTTTCTCTTCTGAATGCTGAGCTTAGCCTTAGGAGAGATACCGTTGTAAAAAATTTCGTACTAGATGACTGCATCATTGCAATGACAGGCTTTTATCATACGACGGATGACACGCACTACAAAATATACATTTTGAAAAAAAGCGAATTAAGCTTAATGGAGCAGCCAGGAGTAACTGTGCACACCAATCCAATGAACATGCCTCTTGCAGCATCGTCACCAGCGATTCGTCTTGTCCTAAATCAAATGATGTCATTTTATAGGAAGAATGATCCCATACTTATCATTGGTGAAAAAGGAACAGGAAAAAACTTCCTATCAAGCTACATTCATTACGAATCCGCTGATGAGCGCTTACTTCTGACCATTGATTTCAAGCAATTTAAGCTGGAAGACATCCATTTCGATGCACTATCAAATGTTGGTACAATTAAAATGAAAAACATAGACAATATTCAAGACGATGAAAAAGGCATCCAGCTAATAAAAGAGTGTCTCAATCGTAAAATCCATTTATTTGTCATCACCGAGGATCCTTCTGCCAGCAGTATTTACGAGAAAATACATATGAATAAAATCAGCATGCCCACGCTTGCAGAGCGGCAGGAAGATATTCAGCCATTGGTGCAATATTTTTTGGCTGATTACCATGAAACTATGGGGACTACAGCGGTTAAGATCAGCCAGGATGCCTTAATAAGGCTGCAGGAAGATACGCGTTCAGCCAATATTGATGATCTTAAAAACATCATTAAACAAACCGCTTTGATTGAAAAGGATTATGTCATTCAAGCAAATACAATAGAAAAAATATTATCACACACACAAAGCGAAGCGAGCCAAATTTCCTTAAACGGAACTTTAAAGGAAATAGAAAAAAATATTATAAAATTGGTACTTTCAGAAGAAAATAATAATCAATCAAGAGCAGCAGAACGATTAGGCATTAATCGAGCTACCCTATGGCGCAAACTTAAAGAATAAGTTTGCGTTTTTTCTTTTTTAAACTGTTGCAAAATTAAACAATTATTATAATAAAGTGATTTTTCCATATTTTATTGTTGCTAAATAAAACAATTTACCTTAATATAATCGTTGTAAGCGAACTTTGTAAACGCTTAATAATCTTACAATTCAATAAATAAGGAGTGAGTCATAATTATGAAAATCAAAGCAACTTTAGATCGGATTCCTGGAGGAATGATGGTTGTTCCCCTGCTGCTAGCGGCAACAATTAATACGTTTTTTCCAAATATGCTGCGAATCGGCGGATTTACTGAAGCTCTATTCGTAAATAGCTCAAGTGCACTTATTGCTCTATTTCTATTAATTGCCGGAACACAAATCAACGTGAAGACAGCTAAGACTTCTGTTGGTAAAGGCGTCACACTTTTAGTTTTCAAATGGCTGATTGGTTCTCTTGTAGGACTTCTTGCTTTCTGGCTTGCTGATTCCAACGGCTTATTTTTAGGACTAGCACCAATCGCAATTATTGCTGCGATGACTAACTCTAACGGCGGTTTATATATCGCGCTTGCAGGACAATACGGCAAGGAAGACGATAAAGCAGCCTATCCATTCCTAGCGTTAAGTGATGGACCGTTTTTGACAATGGTATCACTATCAATCTTTGGCGCGATGGGGTTTGCAACAGGCATGTTTTCGATGATGTCCTTGGTAGCCGTTATCCTTCCATTGATTATTGGGATTGTCATCGGTAACTTAGACCGCGAAATGGGCGATTTCTTAAACAAAGGCAGTGACAAACTTGTGCCATTCTTTGCTTTTTCTTTAGGGATGGGCATCAACTTTGAAGCGATTATCAAAGGTGGACTAAGCGGAATTTTCCTTGGCATCATCACTGTTCTTTTAACAGGCGGAATTGGATTTTTCCTTTTCAAATGGATTGGCTGGAACCCAATTGTCGGCGCCTCTGAAGGCTCTACAGCCGGCAATGCCGTCGGTACACCCGCTGCAATCGCAGCTGCCAATGCAACTTTTGCGCCAATTGCAGAATTAGCAACCGTTCAAGTCGCAGCCAGTGTAGTCACAACAGCGATCTTATTGCCGCTCTTTATTGGCTTCTTATCGAAACGGCTCGAGAAAAGCGGCGGAGTGGCCAAATACAACGAACGATAATCAATAAAAAGGAACCCCCTTTCAACACTTTTATATTTTTCGGAGGAGATTTTTTATGAATTTAGCTATTATTGCCGATGATCTAACAGGCGCTAATGATAGTGGGGTACAGTTGGCCCGTCATGGTCTTAAAACGACGGTATTATTCGACATGGATAATGAGAGTGTAAGAAATTACGAAGCGGTTGTCTTTGATACTGACAGCCGCTCCATCAATCAGCTGGATGCTTACGAAAAAGTAAAGCAAGTCGCTGAATTTTTAACACAAGCGGGCTTTAAGTCGATTTTCAAAAAACTGGACTCCACAATGCGCGGAAATATTGGTGCAGAAATTGATGCAATCTATGATGTGCTGCATCCAGATTTCATGATGATTGCACCGGGGTATCCAAAAAACAACCGCTCAATCTGCCAATCTATCCATTATTTAAATGGCGTTCCTTTAGGAGAAACGGAAATCGCAAAGGATCCGAAAACACCAGTGACTGCCTCCTACCTGCCCGATTTATTGAAGCAGCAGACGGAGCATGACATTGGCACGATTACAGTTGATGATTTGGCGCAAGGTGCAGCACATATTAGAGATTTGCTCAAAAGCTATTCTGAACGCCGTATTGCTTATCTGATTATCGATTCAACGGAAGAACACCATCTTGAGCAAATTTTGAGCTACACAAAAAACCTTCCATATGAGTTTGCATGGGTCGGCTCTGCCGGCATTGCTAATTATTTACCTGCTCATTATGGCTTACCTGTGAAACAGAATAACCTGGATATTCCTGCGAATGACGGTCCAATTCTGACTGTCATTGGCAGCGTCAATAAAAATTCAAGAGCACAATTGGACGTATTGCTGCAAACAACAAACACATATGCAATTGCCTTTGAATCCTACAAAGCGGTATCGGATGAAGCAGAGAAAGAACAAGAAATAAATAAGATATTCGAAGCCGCTTATGCTAAAGCGAAGGAAGGCCACGATGTAGTCATCTATTCAACCGGAGAAACAGCAGATATTGAACAAGCTTGGCAGGCAGGTGAGGCAAACGGATTCAATCACACCGAAGTGAGCAACGAGATTGTAAAAGCAATCGGAGCCATCTGCTCGAAGCTGCTGGCAAAAGAATGCTTTCATGGTGTAACGATGACAGGTGGAGATACTGCTAAACAAATTTGCAGCTTATGGGATATCAAGGGATTTGAACTGCTGGACGAGCTCGAGATCGGCGTGCCCATCTCTAAATTTCTCGGTGTCGAAAACCTTTATGTCATCACAAAAGCCGGCGGATTTGGCTCAGAAAATGTGTTTATACATGCGATAAATAAACTGAAGGGAGCACATGAATAATGAAACCAATTATCGGAATTACGATGGGAGATGCAGCAGGCATCGGACCTGAAATCATCGTCAAAGCACTAGCGAGCAAGGAGCTTTACGAAAATTGCAGACCTTTAGTCATAGGTGACAGCAAAATTTTGCAAAAGGTATTGCCAATTGTTCAATCGGAACTAACGGTTCATTCCATCAATGACCCTGCTGAAGCGAAATATGAATATGGCTTCATCGACATCATTGACTTAAATCTACTGCCTGCTGACCTGCCGTTTGGTGAGGTTTCTGCCGCTGCTGGCGATGCAGCTTATCAATATTTAGCAAAAGCAATCGAGTATGCGAAAGATCACCAGATCGATTCGATTTGCACAGCACCGCTAAACAAAGAAGCATTGCATCTTGGCGGCCATATATATCCCGGTCACACAGAAATCCTTGCTGATTTAACAGACACTGAAGATTTTTCAATGATGCTAACAACTCCAAACTTGCGAGTCATTCACCTAACTACTCATATGGGACTCATTGAAGCGATCGAGAGCATCAATCCAGAAAGAACGTATACTGTTGTTAAATTAGCGCATGACACGCTTGCCAATGCAGGCTTCGAGCAGCCTAGAATCGCTGTTTGCGGCATCAACCCGCACGCTGGCGAAAATGGCCTGTTCGGCAACGGAGAAGAAGAAGAAAAGCTGATACCAGGTATTGAAAAAGCAAAAAGCGAAGGAATCAACGTAACGGGACCGCTGCCAGCAGACACGCTATTCTTTAGAGCGGGAAGAGGCGATTTCGACATCGTCGTCGCCTGCTACCACGACCAAGGACATGCCCCTATCAAAGTAATGGGCATTGAAGACGGCGTAAACATCACAGTCGGCCTAAAAGGCGGCATCATCCGCACATCCGTCGACCATGGTACAGCATTCGATATTGCCGGCAAAAACATCGCAGGCGAAAAAAGCATGATCGCTGCAATCAACTCAGCGATAGAACTAGCCCCAAAACGATGAAACCATAGATGGTGTGAATGCGCCTATGCTGAAAAGACTCTTGGAAGGGATTCCGAGAGTTTTTTTGGGGGTTTATTGTTTGTTTTTTTGTAGTGTAAAAAAATTTCCACAATAATCCTTGCCATTTAAATATGTATCCTGAAGCGGATGAATGAGATCGGGTTGTCGTCTTCGCCTTCTTGAGTGTGAGTGAAGATGTGAAGAGTCTATTTTTTTATATACCTATAACAATTTCGTATATCTGCGTACAATTTTTAGTCTCGTGAATCAATATTCTTGGAAAAAATATAATCATGAAAAAAACCTTGGTAGTTCAAAAAGAAACCATGAATGAGTATAAAAAGCTCATTCATGGTTTCAGATAAAGTGTTACTGCCGTCCCCAAAACGTTTCAATTTCATCTAAAGTAATTTTTGTTTTATCCCCCATATATACAGTAGCTACTTCTAGGAGTTTAGGATTATCTCCAAGTCGTTCAAGAATAGTAGTAGATAACAATTCTTGAACGTGTATATCTCCTTCTGTAGCCATCCTTTCCATAAACTTAAAAACATTTTTTAGCTTTTCCTTATCACTATGTTTCTCTAATAAGACTGGTAAGTCTTCATTGATAGTCTCTCCAAAAAATACATGAGGTAGTAATTCATTATTATATTCAATGTGCTCATTGTATGCACTTTTGTACTCTGGAAAAACATTAAGAAATTCACTAACAACACTATCATATTTCAATAAAGCCACCTACTTTTGTTTTATTTTCCGTTTAATGCTCTTTTCAAATCAATAACTAAATTATTTGCTATTTTCCAATCAGTATCACTTAACTTTTCATTTCTCATGATATTTTCTAGATTTCTTACACGTTCCCATCCTTTTTGAATATGGGATTTACCACCCACCAACTGCCCATACTTAGTTTCAACTCTTATGGCAGCTGCAAGACCACCATCACCTGTCGTTACACCAGGGCGATACATTTCGTTAACAGTATTTAGTAATTCATCTCTCTTTGTAGGTTTAGTAGTACCCTTATCCCCAACAGCATCATCCGCATCATCTTCCATAATCTGTTTATTTGATGAAGATGATTTATTAGCTGATGAAGGTGATTTACCTGCCGTTGACGAACCACCCTTAGGCGAGCCTTTTGATGCTTTGATAACCTTTGTTTTTTCCACACGAAGGACGACAGTATTCCGCTTCGGCTTCGGCGCCACAGACGTCTTTATTGTTTTCTTCGGCTTGACCGTCGCAGTCACTTTCACCTTCGCCTTACTCTGCACCTTAGGCGCCGTCCGAATCGGCTTGGCAGCTACGGTTTTTGGCTTTTTGTTGACTTGGGAAGAAACCTTTTTACTCGGTGATCGCTTAATTTTCGTCGTTGCTTTTTTAGTGGCTTTGGCGGCTTTGTACGCTTTCGATGTACCTTTTATCGCGGCTTTGACTGCCTTGGATGCGAGGCCTCCTCCTGGGATGAAGTTGGAGGCGATGCTGATGGCGGCGCCGGCTTTTTGGTACCATTTGGTTTTCTTGCTTTTGATTGTCTTGATGTCATCGCTGATGGCAAAGTTGTAGGTGGCTTTGGCGGCTTTTTTGACGCCTTTGCTG
>NZ_PISD01000005.1 GCF_002835735.1 Cytobacillus horneckiae
TCACACTGGTGGTTTTGATTTATTTTTGTTTGAAGTATTCAAAGAATGCTTGAAAAATCTCGATTCCTTGGAAAAAGAATAGAGTAGTAGCAGTAAATGAAAACATGCCAATCATTAGCATTTTAATCATCTTATATTCCTCCTTGTATTTGAAAAATAGCTCCAAATCAAGAAGTACTGCCCAAATAATTGGATTGATAAAATATTGGATGATAAAATTTTTCATTCCTTACTGTTATATAAGCCAGCTGACATATAAAAATGATGATGAGCGCAGCGCTCACTAAGGTGAATAAATCATTAGGCAGGAGCAATGGATGCTTCTTCAGATCATCTTTCAACAGGGAAGCATCAAGAGCCATATTGGCATTTAATACTGCCTGATGATTGTCGCCGGGCTGATTTGTCCTTGAATGATCTCCAGGATATTGGATGACTAGGCAAGATAAAAAGACAGTTAATAACAGATAAGGCAACGCTTTTTTGAATGTCATCCTCTCACCCTTTCTCTTCAAGTTATTATTCATTATACTCCGATTGAATTTTTTGTAAATAGGAATCTTCTAAGGAGATTTGTTGTTGGCATCAATTGTTATTGCTAGTATATTGACCGGCCTCACTTTACGTATTTTTCATATGAGTTCTCCTTAGGCTAGAAGAATGAAAGTCTAATATAAACATTTTGACATTTTTGAAAATAAGGCGTATAAATTATTTTAGCTGATTCGGCGGCATTCATTTTTAGGAATTGGAGATGTTTATATGGACTTCTATCAAAAAAATATTAACGGAAATACGATCCAAATTGCTGATTATCCGGGTACAAAAGGGACCATTATTGCCGTTCACGGATTGACCGGAAATCATAAGCAAATGCACTATTACGCTGAAAGCTTAAAAGGCGATTATCGCTTTGTAGCGATTGATATTCGCGGCAGGGGAAATAGCGGCGCGTGCGATGAAGAGACGAGCCTGTTTAAACACGCGGATGATGTCATTGGATTAATAAAAGAACTTAATATCGAAAATCCAATTTTAATGGGCTACAGCATGGGGGCATTTATTTGTGCGGTTGTTGCCAGCCGTTTGGATACTGTTAATGGGCTCATTTTACTGGATGGGGCTGCAGCATGCACAGAGCAGCAGCGCAATATTGTTCAGCCTTCATTAGGGAGATTAAGCAAAGAATATCCAACGCAAAATAGCTACTTGGATGAACTGGAAACAATCTATACAAGGCTTGGCGTAACATGGAATAATCATATTCGCAGTGTAGGAGAATATGAGATTCATGAAAAAGATGGACATTGGGAAAATAAATCTGAAGAATCCAGTATCTTAGCTGATTTCAATAGTTTTTATTCATTCGTTCCTAAGGATGTTTGCGCTCAGATTGATTGTCCTGTATTGCTCGTTCATGCCAGCGGTCATATTGGACCGATGGAGCCGTTATTTTATGCAGAAGCATATGGTGACACGAAAACATACACAAAAAATATAGAGACATTTACATCAACGTGCAATCACTACACGATGGTGTTTGAAAACAGGGAAGAAATTAATGAGACCATCCATGCATTTTTGAAAAAAATCTAAATCTTGAGTTGAAATTTTACAAAAATTATGTAGAATAAAATTATATATTGATATTGCCTATTCATTAGCAGTTAAAAAACGAACTTTTTTAATTTGAGCTATTGAACATACTGGCTGCTTTAAACAACCGATGTCCTAACAGGCGCATCTTGTTTAGAGCAGCCTTTTTATTTTATTAAAAGGGTGGTTGAAAGCATGAGTAAAGGATTAGAGTATTTCAAAAATGTATATGATGTCGTGCCTGGATGGGTACAGAAAATGCATAATTATAATCCGGATATATTAGATCATTATACAAATCTTCGCGGAGATATTATGAAACCTGGCGCGTTATCTGTGAAGGAAAAAGATATTCTGCTCGTCGGCATGAATGCAGCAAGACTGTATGAGCGCAGTATGGTCTATCATACGAAAGGGGCCATTGACGGCGGCGCTTCATTGCCTGAACTGGCTGAATACCTTCTCGTTTCTTACTTGTATTACGGAGCTCAAGCGCTAATAACAGGTGTGAAATCGCTGCAATATGCTTGTGAATTAAAGAAAGTCGAAGTGTCTGAATTTAAGGATACAGAGGAACCAGCAGATATATTAAATTATTATATTCAAGTCTTGGGTGAGGAAAATTCAAGCTATGTAAAGAAAGTACTGGAAGCTTTGCAATCTGGTGATCAGCGAGTATTGCAGGAAACGATATTAAGCAGCGGAGCCGTGTCAGCTAAATTAAAGCACATCCTTATGAGCGGTATTTATATTACCGTTTTGAATGGCGAAGAAGCAGGGGAATGGATGGAGAAAGCAAGAAATCATGGCGCAACTGAAAGCGAACTTGCAGAAACAGGTTATATATGTCTGCTTACGGCCGGAATTCCCGCATGGTTCGAAGCGAGCGATTCTTTAATAGAAAAATAAAGAAGTGGGGGACTTAGGATGAAGGTTTATAGTGATGCAGCAGAAGCTTTACAATCAGTTAAAAGCAATCAAACCATTATGGTCGGAGGATTTGGTTTAGTAGGAGCACCACTGACCTTGATTGATGAATTAACTAGAAAAGAGATTGATGGATTAACAGTGATTAGCAATAACTTAGGTGAAAAGGGAAAAGGACTTGGCATTCTTGTTAATCAGAAAAAAATAAAAAAAGGGATTGGGTCATATTTTACGAGTAATCGCGATGTGGGCGACGCCTATCAAAAAGGTGAACTCGAGCTCGAACTTTTACCGCAAGGAACATTGGCCGAGTCAATGAGAGCAGGTGGAGCTGGCCTTGGCGGATATTATACAAAAACTGGTGTAGGTACCGATTTAGCTAAAGGGAAAGAAGAGAGGGTCATAGACGGTATCACTTATGTATTCGAGCCAGCCATCAAAGCAGATGTCGCTTTGATTCGTGCTTGGAAAGCGGATACATTAGGCAATTTAGTTTATTACAAAACAGCGCAAAACTTTAATCCGCTGATGGCAACAGCAGCAGATGTCGTCATTGCTGAGGTAGATGAAATTGTTGAAGCTGGCGAACTATCCCCTGAGGAGATTGTCACACCGCATTTATTCGTTGATGGCATCATCCGGGCGGAGAAAATTTTGACAAAGGATGGTGTGGTTAGCAATGAACAAAAATGACATCCAGGAGTTAATCGCTAAACGTGCAGCACAGGAATTGAAAGGGCGCTGCGTCGTAAATTTAGGCATCGGCATTCCGACATTGGTTGCGAAATTTATCAATGACGACAATGTTTTTTTTCATACAGAAAATGGCCTTCTTGGCGTCAGTGATGTATCAGAGGAGGACATAGATCCGAATCTCGTCAATGCTGGGAAGCTGCCTGTTGGCGAGGCAGTAGGTGCATCGTATTTTAATAGCGCCGATTCATTCGGGATGATTAGAGGGGCACATGTAGATGTGGCAATATTAGGTGTGCTTCAGGCAGACCAGACGGGGTTAATTGCGAACTGGGCTGTTCCTGGAAAAAATATTATGGGTGTCGGAGGAGCGATGGATCTTCTTGTCGGTGCGAAAAAAGTGATTGTGACGACGACACACACGTCTAAAGATGGAAAAAGCAAGATTTTGAAAGAGTGCACATATCCAATTACTTCGACAAGAAGTGTAGATATGATTATTACTGAACTTGCTGTATTTGAAGTGATGGAAGGGCAGCTGCATTGTATCGAATTAATGCCTGGTGTATCAATGGACGAAGTTAGAGAAAAGACAGAAGCGGACTTTATTTCGGATGTTACTGTCGCTGGAGGGAACATGCTATGACCGGTGTTGTCATTATTGATGGGGTAAGAACCGCCATTGGAAAGCTCGGAGGAGCATTGGAAAATGAACCGGTTGATTTTCTGGCAAGTTCAGTCATTGAAGAAGTGATAAGAAGAGCGGATATTCCGAAAGAGCAAATTGAAGAGGTGATACTTGGTCAAGCGAAGCAAAGTGCAGATGCTTCTAACCTCGCAAGGGTGGCCTCGCTGCGTGCTGGATTGCCTGAGGAGATTCCTGGATACACCGTCCACCGTCAATGCGGTTCAGGTGTGCAGGCATTAAATTCTGCCAGTCAGCAAATTCAATGCGGCCTCGCAGACGCCATTATTGCAGGCGGAGCAGAATCGATGAGTACTGCGCCATATTACATGAGAAATATTCGCTTTGGACTAAAGTCAGGCAACGGCCTGCTGCTAGACCCGAATACGGAAAGTCAGCCGGGTTCACAGCCTGTTGAAGATTACGGCCTGCTGACAATGGGGATGACTGCAGAAAACCTTGCAGAAAAATATACTATTTCACGCACTGAGCAAGATGAATTTGCTTTAAGAAGTCAAGAAAATGCACAGAAAGCCATCTCAACTGGTCTTTTTGAAAAAGAAATTGTTCCGTATACTGTGAAAACGAGAAAAGGCAGTATTGAATTTAAACAAGATGAGCATCCACGCGAAACGAGTATAGAGAAATTGGCGAAATTGAAGCCTGTTTTTAAAGAAAATGGCACAGTTACAGCCGGAAACAGCAGTGGAAGAAATGACGGTGCAGCCGCTCTTCTTGTCATGTCAGAACATAAAGCAATGGAGCTCGGACTCAAGCCAAAAGCAAGAGTGATCGCCCAGGCAGCCGCAGGGGTAAATCCTAATTTCATGGGGATAGGTCCAGTCCCGGCAACATTAAAGGCATTAAAGATGGCCAATCTGCAGCTGGAAGATATCGATCTGATTGAATTGAATGAAGCTTTCTCTGCACAAGCTTTAGCGGTGATAAAAGAGCTGAACATGAATATAAAAAAAGTCAATCCGAACGGAGGCGCTATAGCAATGGGGCATCCAATCGGTGCAACAGGCGCCATCTTATTGACGAAAGCCGTCCATGAATTGGAGCGGACCGGGAAGAGGTATGGCCTCGTTACATTATGCATTGCCGGCGGTTTAGGGATTGCTACGATTATTGAAAATCTGCAAATATAAAGAGGGATGACCCCGTGTATTTATTTATGCGGGGCTTTTCTGTGGCCGTTATTTGTAAATGGTGTATCTGAATTGTAAAAGTAGGACTATAGAGAGCGGAAGCGGGGACTACATTAGGAAAGTAGTGCCTGTGCGCGTGCGAAAAAGCAGTACCCGAAAGAGCGTGAAAAAGGAAAAAGGGGAACTACTTTGAGAAAGTAGTTCCCTATATGGCGTTATTCTTCCTCTAGCTGCTTTAACTTTTCATGATACCGTTTATGTGCAGCTTTTAAAGCGACGATGACAGAAGTGGTTGATGGAGCAAAATAATGCTTTTCAATTCGCTTGACTAGAACTTCAAGGTTTGAGCTCATATCAAAGCCGATAATCATTCGTTTGAAGAAATCCTGTGCAAGTCCTGTTATGAAAGTAAATTCGGCATTGATGATTTTATGATTGTTTGAATTTATTTCCAGAACTATGCCGGCATGTTTATATACTTCGTACATTGCACTTCCTTGCGGTGCTTTTGCATAGGCAGTGACTAATACGGAATCTAATTGATTTTGTTCCATAGGAAGGCCTCCTTCGTTCTTTCGTTATCCTAAACAAGTATATATTATCATATTACTTGAAAGGTTTTTAGAATTGAAAAATTTCCATTGACTAAATATATTTTTTAAAATATTATTAATATAATAAAATTAAATGAACGTACCAATCTTTCTGACGAAAAGCGTCTTCTTAACGATGAAACGACCATTTCATTAAACTTAAGGATACCTAGCTTTTCCATTGAAGATAAGAGTCTGTATTATTTCTTATTTTCTATGGAGTAGCTAGGTTTTTTTAGTTATCAGAAAAGGCTGCGTACCTTCATGAACCGCTGTCGGAGGAGGAGCATATGAATACACATCATCTATCTATTGCTGTTATAGGTGGAGGAACAATGGGAGCGGGCATTACTCAGTTATTCGCAAGTAATGGCCATAGAGTAAAGCTGATAGATATTGATACTCAAGTTTTAAGCAAGGCGAAATTAAGAATAAGCGGTGAATTGGAACGATTGGGTTTCGAAAAGACGAATATTGAACAGGTTTTGTCAAATATAGAATGGACAAACAAAATTGAAGAAGCTAATTCGGTATCGATAATTATTGAGGCGGTACCGGAAAAAATAGATTTGAAAATGTCTGTGCTAAATGAATTGGAAAGTGTATGCAGTCCTGAAACGATTATTGCCACGAATACATCGGGTTTATCGATTGATCGATTGGCAAAAGAACTGGCACATCCGGAAAGGTTTATCGGCACTCACTTTTTTATGCCGGCAAATGTTATTCCATTAGTAGAGGTTGTGAAAGGTGCAGGCACTTCTGAAAAAACGATTGAGATTGTAATGACGTTATTGAAGGATAATAACAAAAAGCCTGTGTTAATTAAAAAGGATATCCCGGGATTTATCGGAAATCGAATTCAGCATGCGATGGCAAGGGAAGCCATCTCGTTATTGGAGCAAGGTGTAGCATCAGCAGAAGACATTGATACAGTTGTCCGCTATAGCTTGGGACCGAGATTATTGTTTACTGGACCATTAGAGCAGCGTGATTTGAATGGTTTGGATGTACATTATCATATCGCCTCATATCTATACGAAGAATTAGAAAACCGGACAGAGCCGGCGCAGCTTTTAACCGAAAAGGTGGAGGCTGGTGAACTAGGGATTAAAACAGGCAAAGGGTTTTATGATTGGAATAATCATGATGCACAATCTGTTTTAGAAAATAAAAATGCGGCTATTTTGCAATTAATGAAAGCGCTTAAAGCAATGGAATAAGACGGGGGGTTATTAAAATGGAGAAATTAACTAACTTTTTTACGAATTTAATGAGGAAATATCTTCCTGATGCGTTCGTTTTCGCGATTGGCCTAACGATATTAACGATGATTTTAGCGATGGTCATAGAAGGACAAGCTCCTAAAGATATGGTCCTTGCCTGGGGTGACGGATTCTGGGATTTGTTAGCGTTTACGACTCAGATGGCTGTTATTCTTGCAATGGGATATGTACTGGCAACTGCACCCATTACTGATAAACTGCTAAATAAAATTGCAGCTAAGGTTCATACTCCAAAAGGAGCGATTATGGTTGCCACACTTGTAGGAGCAGTTGGAAGTTATTTAAACTGGGGATTTGGTTTAGTCATTGGCGGCATTATTGCCAGAAAGCTTGCAATGAATGTCAAAGGCGTTCATTATCCACTAATCATTGCAGCTGCATATAGCGGCTTCACTTTTTACGGACTTGGTTTATCAGCGAGTATACCGGTGCTTATTTCAACACCAGGACATCCGCTGGAGGCTTCAATGGGCATTATTCCATTGGCTGAAACAATTTTCTCATTACCAATGATTATTACTGCAATTGTACTGCTCGTTACTTTGCCATTTGTTAATGCAGCCCTTCACCCAAAGAAAAATATTATCGAAATCAATCCTGCATTATATGAAGAAAAAACAGCAGCGGCGCCTAATGTACTTGATGATCATACGTTTGCAACAAGATTGAATAATAGCCGTTTCCTATCATACGCAATTGGAATGATCGGTCTTGTGTATGCAGTTTGGTATTTCGTGGATGGCAATACATTAAATTTAAATATTATTAACTTCATTATCTTGTTCTTAGGCATTATCCTACTTGGGACACCAGCGAAATATATGCAAAGCTTAAATAATGGAATTGGTACGATTTCAGGTATTATTCTCCAATTTCCGTTTTATGCGGGGATCATGGCTATTATGGCATCTTCAGGTTTAGTGGACACGATTGCAGCAGCTTTTGTCAATTTTTCCACAGCAGAAAGCTTGCCATTTTGGGGGATTATTAGTTCTTTCTTTATCAACTTCTTTGCACCATCAGCCGGCGGCCACTGGGTCGTTCAAGGTCCGTTTATGATTGATGCTGCGAAGGAATTGGGTGCATCAATCAGTCAAACGTCCATGTCCGTGATGCTCGGTAATGCATGGAATGATTTAGTGCAGCCGTTCTGGATTCTTCCAGCGCTTGCCTTATCTAAATTAAAGTTAAAAGACATCATGGGATATTTAGTCATGATTATGTTTTATGTTGGTATTATTTATATAGCAGCTTGTCTTATTTGGGGTTACTTCTTATAAAAAAATATCGGAGGGATAATCAATGAAAGTAGTCGATTTATCAGTCCTATTATATGATGGTCTCGTTTCTTTTCCATCACATCCAAAGGTTGTATTCATGGACCATATTACCCATGATTTTTCAAAACCGCGTTATCAAGCTCCTTGCGAAGGATATGCGAGTAAAACGATTATTATGTCAGACCATAGCGGCACACATATGGATGCACCGTATCACTTTTTTAAGGATGGGTTGACCATTGAGGACATACCTATTGATGCGACAATGGGGGATGCAGTACTTGTAGATGTATCACATAAAGATCCTGAACAGCCTGTGACAAGAGAAATGATTGAAGAGGTTGTTGAGAATGATCAATTAAAGATTAAAGAAAATGACATCATTCTCTTTAGATGCTGGCCAGGTGAGTGGAACGGCGAAGGCTTCCATCAATGTAAATCACTTGATCCATCCGTTGCGGGCTGGGTGATTGATCATAAAGTTAAAGCGATTGGCCTTGATTTGCCGAATGCGGACATTAACGAAAATATGCAACGGACCGTTCACCTTGAATTGCTGGGGAGAAATATAATGATTTTCGAAAATATCGTTAACCTAGAAAACCTTTCAAAAAAGCACTTTTATTTTATGGGAACGCCTCTAAATTTAAAAGGAATGACAGGCTCGCCAATTAGAGCGTTAGCCATTGAAGAGTGGTAATTCTATTTTATCGCAGCCAGCTATCCATCAATGAGGGTGAAACCTCCGCTGATGGAAGCTTCACTTTATATAGAGAGGAGCGAACTTAAATGAAAGCAATTGTAAAAAACAGCAGAGGATATGGAATAGAGGTGAAGGATATCCCTTCACCTGTGCTTCAGAAAGATGAAGTGCTTGTAAAAGTGGAGGCTGCAAGTATTTGCGGAAGTGATCTTCACATGTTTGAAGGAATGGCTGCATATGAATGGGTCTCAACGCCTGTCACATTAGGTCATGAATTCGCTGGAAAGGTTGTGGAAGTTGGAAATAGTGAACATGAGCATCTTCTCAATCAAACAGTAGTGATTAATCCATATATACCATGTGGACAATGTCAAAACTGTTTAAAGGGCAATACAAATCTTTGTGATTATGGGGAAGGATCGATGGGCAAGGTACCGGCAAAATCACTGCAATATGGGTTTAGAGAAAATGGCGGTATGGCAGAATACGCAGCGATTCATCACCGCAATGTACTGCCAATCCCTGAGTCTGTCCCCATTGAAGTAGCAGGCATGCTTGAAGCAATCGGGATTGGCGTGCGAGCCATCGAGAGAGCGAATATCCTGCCAGGCGATACAGCTGTCGTTATTGGACCTGGACCAATAGGGTTATCGATGATTGCCTCTTTATCTAATTATGGCTGCGACCGTTTGATTGTAACGGGCTTAACTAAGGATAAAGACCGTTTAAGCTTGGCGTTGGAACTGGGAGCAACAGATATCGTGTATGCGGATCAGGAAAATGTAATCGAGGCAGTGGCAGATCTAACTGGCGGTAACGGGGTCGATCATGTATTTGAAACAAGCGGATTTCATCAATCACTAGTTGACGCTGTACGTCTCTGTACAAAGGGCGGCGAAATTTTATTAATCGGCATTAGCCCGAAGGAAACAACACTTCCTACGAGTGAAATTGTTAGAGGTGAAATGACCGTTAAAGGCGTCTATGGTGTAACAGAGAAAACAATGAAGCGTACAATCTCAATGGCAGCTTCAAATAAATACCCTTATGATAAATTAGTTACACATATCTTCTCTTTAGAAGAAGCAGAAAAAGGTTTTGAAGCAGGCCTTGCCAAGGATGCAATAAAAGTCATATTAAAACCATCATAAGGAGAAGTGGTCTAATGATTTTAAACGGACTTAAAATTTTGGAACAGTACGCTCCGCAGGTGAACCAAGCAGTATCAGTCATCAAGGATGAGGTTTTTTCTGATGGCGAATTGAGCGCAATGGAAAAGCATTTGCTTCTTACAGGAGTATATGCTGCAAGAAGAATGGAAGACAGCATGCTTTATCATACAAAAGAAGCGATAGGATGCGGCGCATCAATTGAGGAAATAGCGGATATTCTGGCTACTTGTATCATTTCCCGCGGGATACCAGCATGGCTGACAGGGGTAGAGGCAATTAAACTAGCAATGGCGTTATGTGAAACTGGAGAAAAAGATTTACTGCAGAAGACAATCCGAGAATTTCAATCAGTTGAGGCATGCATTCGTTATTATGAAAAAGAATTCGATACACTGCCTGATTGGGTAGCACTGCTAAAGGAATATCAGCCCGATGTCCTTTACAAGTATACGAACTTAAGAAATACTTTATTAGTTGACCATCAAGTATCTAGAAAGCTAAAAGAACTGATGTTAACAGCTATTAATATTTGCGACCAATACCGCAAAGGAATCAACATCCATGTAGCGAATGCCCGTCATCTTGGTGCCAAAAATAAAGAGATTGCCGAGGTTTCGCTCCTATGTCTGACAGTTACAGGCATCTCCGGATGGATGACTGGAAGTTCATTAATTGAATAAAATAACAGCTCCGTATCCTTCCGAGGATGCGGAGCTGTTTTGGTTAAAATAGCAGTGACAGGCTGTAACAAAAGGTGCCTACAATATGATGATAGTATGATAGCAGCAAATTTGTTATGATAGTACCATATAAACAGAAAAATTATGAATTTTTAAAAAGAGGTGAAATGAATGACAGGACTTGTAGCAGTAGTGATGGTGTTTTCTATTCCGATTGTTGCAATTGTTTCAGACCATTTTTTAAAAGCGAAAAAAATTAAAGCGAAAATTGTTGAAGATCAAATTAAGCTTGAAAAAATTAAGCAGGAGAACTTCATGCTTGAAACAGAAAAAATGAGAATGGAGCTGGAAAGCCAGCTTAAAATACAAGAACATAAAAAGCTCATCTGAGGAACAATGCATAAGGAGGATGAAAATTGTTGGACCTGTTTACGATACCACTTACCATTCTACTGCTGATATTTATGGCGCTATCTATTATTACAACAGTCAAGAAAAGAAAGGCTGCTGGTGTAACAGGGATAAAATCAGCTTTAACACCGATTTGTTTTTATTCTGTAGCGGTTGTCGCAATCTTTACATTTTGGTTTGATATCATTGGCCTTGTCAGCTGGACACTCATTATCATATTAATGATTTTAGGTGCTTTTTTTACAAAGTATTTACCGGTCAATTAAAAGAGCTTGGAATGTATCCAAGCTCTTTGCTGTAGCGGCCCTCTCATAATTATAGCTTTTTAACTTCTAAATAATGTATTTGGTGGCCGTCTATTTCATTGACTGTAAATAAGTAGCCGTCCATCTCAATTTGGCTGCCCAGTTCAGCATCAAAATTAAGTGTTAAGAACCAACCGCCAATCGTGTCAATTTCGTCATCGGGTAAATCAATATCAAGTAAATGGTTTACATCGTCAATCAGTAATTTAGCATCTAAAATATAATGGCCATCTTTTATTTTACGAATTTCAGCAATTTCATCTTCATCAAATTCATCGCGAATTTCACCGACAATTTCCTCAACAATATCTTCAACAGTGACTAATCCAGAAGTTCCACCATATTCGTCCATAAGAATGGCAAGGTGGATTCTGTCCTTTTGCATTTTAATTAATAAGTCATTAATAGGCACAGTTTCAATGACCCTTATAACGGGGTTGATAAAGTCATGAATGGATGATTTTCTTGCTTCATCCGGTTGAAGATTTGCCGTTAAAAATTCTTTTACGTTAATAAAACCGATAATATTATCTTTATCTCCATCTACAACAGGATACCTTGTATATTGTTCTTCTTTAATGGTTTCCATTATTTCGTCGTATGAATCGTCTACTGAGAAGGTAACGATTTCCGTACGCGGCACCATAATTTCCTTCGCAATTCTTTCATCAAACTCGAATATATTATTCATATATTTTAATTCGTTTTTGTTAATTTCACCGCTTTTATAACTCTCTGACATTAGGATGCGTAGTTCTTCCTCCGAGTGGGCCATTTCCCCTTCAGAGGCAGGCTTAAATCCAAATAGGCCAACGAGGATACGAGCGGATCCATTCAATAACCAAATGAAAGGATACATCATGCGGTAGAACCAAATAATCGGCTTTGCGAACATAAGGGTAATAGCCTCAGCTTTATGAATCGCAATGGTTTTTGGTGCAAGCTCCCCAATTACAACATGCAGATAGGTGACAAGTGCAAAGGCAATACCGAATGAAAGAATATGTGTCAGTGACTCACTTAAATGTAGCATTTCAAACAATGGTTTAAGAAGCCTTTCAACAGTAGGCTCACCTAACCATCCGAGTCCTAACGCAGTAACAGTAATACCAAGCTGACAAGCGGATAAGTACTCATCAAGATGAGTAACAACCTTTTTGGCAGCAAGCGCTCCTTTTTTATTTTCTGCAATTAATTGGTCTATTTTAGACATACGAACCTTAACAATCGCAAACTCAGTAGAAACAAAAAATGCGGTTAAGGCAATAAGTATGAATAGTAAAATTAAGTTTAACGTCGTCGTCAAAATGCTGCAGTCTTACGGTGGTAAGACTTTCACCTCCTAAAGTGGTTGTTCCTGTGGATTACCTAAGCTGATATTCCAGGAAGTGACGAGTAATTAAAAAATGTCTTACATATAAATTGTTCAATTTATATGTAAGCAATGCCTATATCTATTCATTGTTCATTTTAAAAGTAAAAGCAGTGTCTGGATAAGGGACATACTCTCGGAGGAGACATTTTTTTTAATGTACTCTTGACTCCCAGCATCACTCTTATTAAGATGCGCCAATACCTCTGAAACATCTTCCTTTAATCCATTAATTTTTAAACGTAATTCACGTACATCAATCTCTTCTGCTTCATGAACGTCTTTATCTAATAGTTTCTTCTTAATATCGACCAATGACATCCCTTCGCTCTTCCACTGTTCAATTAAGTGGATTCTATCGATCGCGGAATGATCATAGTAGCGGTAATTTGAAGGAGAACGTTCCGCTTCAAGCAGGCCGAGATTTGTATAATGATCAATCGTTCTTTTCGTTAAATTCACCTTAATAGCTAATTCACCAATTTTCAGTTTCTCGTTCCCAACGTAATGCCTCCAAACTATAACGTGATGGTTAAATTATACTCCTGATTCGTTAAATTGACAATACATATGCAGCATCAACCGCTTTTGGATGCAGCAGGTAAACTAATGAGAATTTTACTTTAATAGGAAAACTGATATTTCAGAGCAAGAAACTGGTGCGCGAAAATGAATGAGAATAAAGCCGATATTCATAATAGGAATTTGACTACTAAAAAATGAGCAAAGCAGTCATCGGCAGTTCAGGTTTAGAAAGCTAAATCGTTGAGAGGTCAATCATCCCACTATGTCACCAGCGGTTATAAACCCTCTCTGCAAATCCAAGGAAATCTTTCAACTCGAGAATTGTGCCATCATCAAGCACAACTGTACCATTGAATTTTCCAAATACTTGATGCTGGTCACTGGCTATAATGCCAACCGAGGTATAGTCTGCACGATCTAGTATGGGGGTGAATGCCATTTCGAAACGGCGGTCATTTGAAGTGAAACGCCAAGGCTGAAGATAATGGTGTTTATCCCCACCCATAGGAATATGAAATTCAACTTGATCAAGCTTATGGGCTTTCTCTTCATAGAACAGCATGTTTTCACTAGCAGCCGATGTGTCTCCAAATCCATAGCCAATGTTAAAGCCAACTGTTTTGCCTTTTAGTAAACCTGAAGCAGATCCCCAATACCATGTGTTTTTATAAGTCCAAACACCTCTTCCCCAGTCAAGAGTAGCGAATGAGCCTTCATTAAAATGAAAGGTTTGCTCTCCTAATGAGGCAGTACCTGCGGAGCGGATGCAATTGATTTTTTGATTATAATAAAAAGCCTTTTTATTGTCGGGAAATGGAGTAGCGATGACAATTGAATCTTTAGGTTCATCAAATAATATGAAATCGCAAGAGAAGTCTTTCCCAGCACTAAACTTCTTCATCGAGCATGTTAATCTGCGTTTGTTTCCTTCATGCAAAAAAGCCATTGTTACTCTTTTATCTTTGTAGACAATATCACCTGATTTCGATGAGGCAGGAAGGCCGAGCTTGCCGAGCGTAAACGGTTTAATCACGCTCGTTGTTTTAAACCACGCGCTTTTAAAATCCAGCAAAGAAATACTTAAGAGCCCCATATATGAATTATCGGCGATGGTCAGTGCAACCGCATAGTCCTCATTCATCACCAAATAATAATCCCATTCTTTAATACGGAGGAAATTTGCCTTAATGTCCTTCCGGTTATAGTCTAATAAAAGTGCGGTCGCGTAGCCTTTCTCGGTTAATTCACCATTACTGTTCAGCAGATTTTTTCTCGTCGTTATTCTGTTCTGCAATAGATACGCCTCGCTTTCTTAATAAGGAAAAGGCAATCACCATTGCCTCGAATTTCTCTTGTTCTTCAAGATATGGCATATGGTTGCTTTCTTCAAATATGTATAATCTTGAATATGGAAGTAAAGATGTAATCTCCTCTGAAAAAGGCAGTGGACATTGGGCATCATGACGGCCGCAATAAACAAAAGCAGGCACTGAAGCTTCTCGCAATAACTCCCTGATATCATAATTCGGTAATTCCTGATAGGAATAATAATCCAATCGCTTCGGAACAACCTTGCCGCTGCTTAGCTTGGAAAAATAGCGGTCGAAGTTTTCAGGACGATATAATGACATTTCCGTCCATTCCCGATTGACCTTTACACGCAGTGAACGAGCTGACTGGGGTGACCCCAGAATGGCCATGATTTCTTTTATTCTTTTGTTAAGCGGACTTTCCCTGCAATACATGCTTTCTTGGTGATTCATATAATGCTTCGAAGCCGTCGAGCCGCCAATCATTACTTTTGTTAAGGACGTATTGAAGTAAACACTATAGACAAGCGCAAGCATACCGCCTGTAGAATGGCCCGCAAACCCCCATTGTTCAATCTCCAACGCTTCCCGTATTGCTTCTAAATCTTTGCAGCTTTCAAGCATGCTTAATTCATCATCTGTTTGAGCCTGACATGATGCCCCTGCTTCCTTCAGGTTGACCAAGTAAACTTTAAAATTGGTGGTAAATGGCTCAGCAAAATAATAACCAAGCTCATTAAATTCGCTGTATAAATGAGTGATGCATAGAGGTTCGCCAGCACCTTTTGTGAAAACCTCAAAAGGTCCACGCTTTGTATCAATGATTTCCTGTCTCCACATTGTTAGATTCCTCCAGTAAAAAGGATGGTAGTGATAACATCGATTTCTTCATAACTTGAATTGAATCTATGGTATTAAAGGGTGTAAGTTCCAAATTATTAAATTTTTCCTAAATCGTAATGGTGATCATGATTGTGATAATAATTAAACAAAAATTGTTCTTGTTTAGCCTTCATTTTGATCTCTCCCAAAGTTATTTCAGCATCACAACAAATTTAGCAGCCCAGGCTATATATATTGCGCCTGGAATGAAGAGTAGCTGTGCGAAGATGGTCCCGAATAATCTGGATGTGACCATTGTAACTGAGGCGCCTTTTAAATAATTATAGCTACCCTTACCATTGATGACTGCATCGGCCAATACAGAAATTTTCGGATCAACAAGAGTAGACAGTAGTATGGTGGCAACACCATTAATTAAGCCGGATGCCATAATGGCAGTCGTTTGATATTCTGGTGCGATAACGGAAGCATATAGTGCGGAAAGGACGCCAATCGTATAAATAGATGTGACAGCCATATTAATGAAAAACAAGCGCATTGGAATATGCTTTCTTTCTAATCCTTTAAGAAAACTAATATTGGGCTTCCTAAAAAGAGAAAATGTTCTTTTTATGTAATAAGGTGTGAAGCCTTTCTTGATGAGTGCAGGCACAGAGCCCATCTCCACAGAAAGCTGAATAATCGCCCGGGAAAAAATCGCGACAAATGTCGGAAGCAGCATCGCACCTATGAGTGTCCCGACAGTTGAAGCGCCTATCAGCACGCGATATTGATCGGCTAAAAACCCTTGGACAAATTCAACCGATCCTTCAGGGGCCGTGTCAACTAAGCTTCCGGTGAAAGGCTGTTGAATCATATTCGACATTCTCGATACAATGACAATCGTATTAAATAAAGACAGTGCGGAGGCCAGTAGCTTAACTCGGGCACCTGAAAGCCGAACTGCATAGGCGAGCGTTTCAACGCTATGAATGAGGAGGATAAATAGAGCAATAAGTATGAGTTTTAAAGTAATCAATTCCATTTTAAAAACCTTCTTAATTTTTTCCTCATTATACCAACTATTTCATATAAAAAACATATATTTGTGATAAAAATGTGACAAAGTGTCATATAGATATTGACTTGTGACAAGGTGTCATTTATGATGAAACTATAGCGAATATGACAAAGTGTCATATAGGGAGGCATCACTATTGTGAACAAGCAGTTAAGTGACCTTGTGAAAAAGTTACAATCTCAAGGAATTCGCGCATCCGTTTGTAAAAAGCCATCAAGTTTAAAGAAAAAAGCAAAGAAGCTACCGAATCTTGGATGAAACATTGGATTATTCCCATTGTCAGAAGGAACAATTACGGAAAAAATAAATGAGCAAACTAGAAATGGGGAGAAAAAATGGATCAAAATTTAGTGGACACAAATGAGATATTAAAGACATTAAAGAAAGAATTAATGCGCTTTATGCTTTCTTATAAATTTGCATTGGAAGAAATCAATACGAAAATAGATATATTAAAACAGGAATTTCAATATTTTCACGATTACAATCCAATCGAACATGTGAAATCCCGTTTAAAATCACCTGAAAGTATTTTGAGAAAAATTGAACGCAAAGGTGATGAATTCACGATTGAATCTATCCAAAAAAATATTCGTGATATTGCAGGAGTCAGAATCACATGTTCATTTATTTCAGATATTTATGCAATCAAGGATATGATTGCCAATCAAAAGGATGTAACTTTGGTCGAGTGCAAGGATTACATTAAAAATCCTAAACCGAACGGCTATCAAAGCATGCATTTAATTGTACAAGTCCCTGTTTTTATGTCCGACGGTGAACAGAAAGTATTTGTTGAAATACAAATCCGGACGATTGCGATGGACTTTTGGGCGAGTTTAGAACACAAAATTTATTATAAGTATGATAAAGAAATTCCAGCGTATATGAAAAAAGAATTAAGCGAAGCAGCTGAAACTGCAGCCCAGCTTGATCGGAAAATGGAAAGCATCCATTTAGAAATGAACAAACTGAAGGAGCTTAATCATGATGCAGGACATATAGAAGAGCTGCAAATTTTAAATGAACGTTTTCGTTTACCTGCCCAATTTCTCAATTTAAAAAGAAACACTGGAGGAGGAAAAACATGAATTTTAACCCATTTGCCGAAATGCCCGCCTTTGTACAAAAAGAAATGGAGAAATTGAATGAAAAAATTTCTCCATTTATGAAGAAGGCTTCACGATACGCTTTATTTTCGTTTCCTCTAATTGTTTTCTCAATCATGAATTTAGTTATTCTCATTTTTGCCGTTCCGTATGACGAGAATATGTGGATTACGGTAGGGATTTACGCAGTGTTAGGTGCGGTAGGGATGGCATTATCTAAAGAATCGAAAATCCGCCGCAAGGAAATAGAAAAAATGAGCATGGACTATATTATTGAACGAATTAATAAAAGTGAACATGCTTCAGAACAAATGAAAACAAAATATGTAACCTTAATTAAAGAAAAGCCGATTACTGCCTTGGCGCAATTTACAGCATTTCTGCAAGAGGAGAGAAGACGTTCATATTACTAAGTAAGAATTAGGTAGGAGGGGAGAAACCTTGCCAAAAATCACCTTTTTTAACTTGCCACACGAAAAACAAAAAAAATTAGTTCATGCGGCCAGGCAGGAATTTTCAAGAGTGCCATTATATCAGGCATCAATAACTAATATAGTTAAATCTGCACGGATTCCGAGAGGCAGTTTTTATCAGTATTTTGAAGATAAAGAAGACGCTTTCTTTTATTTGTTAAAAGAACGGGTGCAGGTGAATAAAAATTATTTATTTTCCTTAATAAAGCGGCATGAAGGGGATATTTTTCAAACATTGATTGATTTTTATAAATTAATTATTACCGAAGAGGAAGAAAACTTAAGCTTTCTAAGGAATATTTTTCTGAATATGAATCATCAAATTGAAACAGAATTCGAACGAAGCTTCAGTAATCATGAAGCAAATGAGGAGTTTAGTGAATTTAGCTCTCTCATTGATAAAGACAAATTGAACATTAAAAATGATGAAGAATTTGCGTGCATGATGAAAATTTTAATCTCAGTCATGATGAGAAGCGTCATTGATAAATTTTCCCGGGACCTCACAGAAGACGAGGCTATGCGCCATTTTAACATCGAAATGAACTTGCTGAAAAACGGATTATCAATGAACTAAAAAGAAATGCCTAGCAAGCATTCCTCAGGCTGTAAAAAAAAATGAAGAGCTTGAGTTTTTCCAGGCGCACCGCTCGCTTTCTATTGGTTTGAACGTTGAACATAACTAGCTTCAAATAATGAAAAAAGAGAAGTTGAGTGTGCTCAATTTCTCTTTTTCGTTATGATGCCTTGATTAAATTCACTGCCATTTATGGGAGGCCCGTTTCGTTTTCAACCTTCGATTTTCCTCGGACAGAAAATAGAGTGAAATGCAAATTAGCCTCCAATAATCTAAAAACTGGTTCCACGTCAATCTTGCTTTTTGGTTTTAGAGGAGGGTTTTATCCCAGCCACTTTTCTAAGAACAGAGGCACTCATATTAATAAAACTCCATATGTTTCTTCTCGTTTCGATAATAATTAAGGCGATCTTCCAGCGTACCTGTATGAAATTCAAACTTATGGCCATCCGGGTCAGTGAAATAAATTGATTTTTTATCCTTATCATCGCGTTCTCTGCCTTGAAGTATATGTACATTTAATTGAATAAGTTTATTAAGCATGACATCAAAGTCATCTTCTGCAATCGTAAAAGCAAGATGGGTATAGGATTGATGTATTTCATTTCGGGGGATGTCAGCTTCAAGATTCAAGGCCAACCACAGCCCGTTTAGGTCAAAATATGCGGTCGTCCGGCCTTTAACCAATAGTTTCGCATCAAATACTTTTTGATAAAACTCAATTGATTTCTCTAAATCAGATACTGAAAAAAGCAAATGATTTATTCCTTGAATTTGCATAAAAATTCTCCTTTAAAAAATTATTGTGAAAAAATCACAATATTCCAAATATATACATTCTAATGGTATAATTAATACAGCAATGGATTTGTTATGTCGAAGGCAGTCCGCCCATCCCCAAAGGAGAGGGGGTGCTGCTTTGACAGTTTTTGAGGCTTTGGTATTCGCTTGTACATTTACAAGTTTAATCATGGCTGTTCTGTCATTCAACCACAACGATAAAAAATAATCCACCTAAGCACGATGTGCGGTGGATTTAATCCGTATAGCTGGCTGCCTTAAAGGCTAACCATTCTATTGCAAGATCGGCTGGTGTTGCCCCACCACCGATCTTTTTTAATATATGCAACTCGTTTCCTTTATTATACAATAGATTTTATTTTCTGTGAACAAGCTGGTCTTGTCCGATTTCTAGTTTCAAACAATTTATTCAATATTTCCAACGATAATGACCTGCAATAGGTGTATTAAAAGACGAAAGCTTTACTTCTGCAGCAAATGGGCGGATATTATGGATAAAATAAGGGGTCCCATCCTTTGCTTTTTTGTCAGAAATAATGCCTACATGGTGGAAGTTCCTTTCCATAAAGACGACAATATCACCTGCTTGCCATTGTTGCAAGTTTTCATTATCTCCTGTTATAAGCTCAGTCGTTAAAGACTCAGCGTATCTTTCAAAATAGACGAATTGATTAGGCACACTGCGAAAATCAATATTAGGGTCAGGTTTGCCATCGACTCTCGGATACAAATGTGTGTGTTCAACAATATCAGCATCCATTAAGTCTTTTAAGGTGATATTCGCGCCAAGGAGACCTCTCCAAATCACATCTGTACATACACCTTCGTCACTAGGAGGATAGCCTCTCTGGTAATACCTGCTTTTATAAATTGTTTGCTGTCTGACTTCTTTCCGGGCGGCTTCAACAATATCAAGGGCATCGGGAATCCCATTCTGATTGGCATCAATGGTGGAGTAGTTATCTGATGTATGTATTTCCTCTAAATGAATACCAAGATGATCTAAAATAATCCCGCCTTTAAAGAAATACATAAAGATAAATAATATGAAAATAAAGAGCAAAACAATGACAATCAATTTCTTCATCTAAATCCTCCCATCCATTAAATTGACGTCCATTTCAATTAACAGGTTACAAATATTACTAAAGTTGCAAATGAAAAAATCGTTGTAATTGATAATGGTTCTCATTTACAATAAAGAAAAAGGAAGGGTGTTGAATATGTGCGAAAAAAGAGAGAATTCTTGTCATTCTTCATTCATTTGTTATGATTGTGGATATATAGAAGTTGGAATTTATGAGCCAGAACAATGCCCATGTTGTGGAGAATTGCGGGAAAGTATAAATAATGAATATCCACTCATAGATAAAAAGGAATTTTAATGGGAGAAGTTGAATTAAGCAAGAAAGTATTCCAGGGGGAGTGGAAATGCAACAAAGAATCCAAATACGTCAAATGAACATTTCAGATATACCGCAAATTCAAAGGGTGGCAAAAGAAAGCTGGAATGCAACCTATGAAGGGATCATCCCAATTGATGCGCAAGAAAGCTTTTTATTAGCTGCTTACAGCGAACAAATGCTAACAAGGCGTTTTGAGCAATCTATTCTATTTGTTGCTGAAGCTGATGGTAGAATTATAGGATTTGCAAATTACTCGCAAATGCGAGAATGTGGAGAGGTAGAATTAGGCGCCATTTATTTGCTGCCTGCTTATCAAGGAAAAGGAATCGGCTCAAGCTTATTGAAAACAGGGATAAAGCATTTTGAAGGTGTGAAGACCCTATTAATAAATGTTGCGAAAGAAAATAAATTAGGCAGAAGCTTCTATAATAGTAAAGGTTTTAAAGCGGTTGACGAGTTTGACGATCCATTCGAAGGAGTAATCGTAAAGACGGTTACAATGGTTTTGGAAATTAGATAAACATAGTATTTTTCTTGAGGAGGCTAATCTATGTATACAGTTTTTTCAACATTCGATGTGAATGAAGAAAAAGCAGAGGAAGTGATTGGGATTTATCAAAATCGTTCCCGTCTTGTCGACAGTGCGGAAGGTTTTGTTGACTTTTTTCTCCTGCAAAATGACAAACGGCCGGGAGAATTAACTGTTCAATTAATCTTTAATAATAAGAAGGATTATTTGCAATGGGTGAGAGGCGAGGATTTTAAAAGAATCCATGAGTTAGAAAAAAAATATCCAGATCAGGAATTGGCTGCAGTCATACCGAAAGTCTCACAGTATAAAGTTGTGGCACGATGAGCAGGTTTGAAACGATTGCCGAAGAGGTAACTATAAGAATATACAGAGAAGATTCAACTTTAATTGAGCGGTACGGAAAGCGTGGAAAAGAACAAACATTTACAGATAATCTCCATCATTTGGATTATTTGAAGGCTGCCAGTGATTTAAACAGCACGGCTATTTTTACAGACTATGCCATTTGGTTAAATGGTATATTAACAAAAATTGGGATGACTTCCCAAACTTTAATAGATAACTTTATATATCTTGATGAAGCACTCCAGAACAGTCCTTTTGTTGATCATGCTGAAGCAGCGGTTTATTCCAGATATTTGGCTGATGCTATTCAGGCGCTGCAAAGCATGAAAGGGGAAAATAAATATGTCTAAAGGCGAAGAATTAGCAGGCATTCTTCTAAAGGGATCTGTAACAGATGCGTGGGATTATATAGAGAAGTATAATCATCTGTCGAACCTGGAAATTTATCAAGATATTATAACACCAGCGATGATATATGTCGGGCAATTATGGGAGAACTTTGAAATTACAGTTGCCGATGAACATTTAGCTTCAGGTGTATGCGATTTTATACTTGCAAGACTTGCATCAAAATATAAGAGCAAGAGTGAAGACCATGACGCGCCGAAAGCAATGTTTTTATGTTTGGAAGGAGAACAGCATAATGTCGGTTTAAAGATGACCGCTAGTCTGTTTGAAGAGAAAAAATGGGACGTGAAATTTTTTGGTGCAAATTTGCCTGTGCAATATGCATTGAAAGCTGCAAAAGAATGGGAGCCGGATGTGATTGGTCTTTCAGTATCCATTGCGACACATCTGCCAAAGCTTAAAGAATATACAGAAGTTTTCACTTATCTCCCTAAAAAACCGACCATTCTTGTAGGCGGCAGACTTACAAGCATGTATAACCTGCAAACCTTTGCAGCAAATAATCCGCTGATTATAACAAATTTATATGAATTAAATGAGTGGATAAGCAACTATCAAATGGAGGGGAGGACAAATGCAATTAATTGATTTTGAATTGCCATTGCCATTTTTAAAAGCCAATAATACAGGTCAGATTATCAGCTATTCTTATCAAGCTGAAGAGATATTCGATTTATCACAAGGGGTTCTATTGAACCTTATTGATGAAGGAAGCATAAAGAAGTTTGAAAATGCTCGCGCCATAGCAGGGAAAAATATGTGTTTTGAAGCGAATTTGAAAACAAAAACTTCCCAGATTACCTTGTTTGATGTATATATTACTTGGGATCATGAGCACAATGCGTATATGCAATTTGCTGTAAAAGAAAAAGATAATGAACGATTGTTTGAAAAATTGCAGGAGCTACAAAACAGGCTGGCTGCGACAGACTTTGAACTTTATGAAAAAAAAGAGATGCTTGAACGGACCTTATTAAGACTGGATGAGCTGTCCGGTCCATTTATTCCATTATCTAATTCTATCGCCTATATTCCGTTATTTGGAGACATTACACAAGAGAAAATATCCATTATATCAGAAAGATGTTATCATGCTGTTTCAAACGGAGAGTATTCACTCAATTTAATTGATGTTACATCTGTAGGCTATATATACGATGATGGAGTATTGAAGCTGAAGGAAATGATTAAAGGTTTGCGATTAATTACCGGCGGAGAAGTAAAATTAATCGGAATGAGCCCGAAGCATACACCTATTTTTCATAAATACAATTTTGAATCAATTGTAGAGACAAACCACTCCTTGTCTAAGGTACTGAATATGTCAGTTTCTTAAAACATCTTAAAAGACTACAAAATGCTGATAACTCATGAGTTATCAGCATTTTAAGATTTAAAATAAGTTTAATTGTCCAATTCTATCTACTGCTTCCTCTAATCGTTCCTCGTCGACTAACAAACCTACCCGCACATAACCTTCGCCGAATTTACCGAATCCATTGCCTGCGGCGACCGCAACGTCGGCCTTATCAAGCAGATAATCGGCAAATGCCTCGCTTGTAAAACCTTCAGCTACAGGCATCCAGGCAAAGAATGACCCTGCAGGTGCTGTTGCTCTCCAGCCTATACTTTCGCAAGCTGCAATAAACCTGTTGCGACGTCGTTCATAAAGAGCAACAAGCTCTCTCACACTTGTCTGATCGCCTGTAAGTGCATCTGCTGCTGCCTGCTGTACAGCAGGAAATAGGCTGACATAAAGATGGTCTTGGATAAGATTGATTGCTGCGATAATGGTTGGATTGCCAACTGCAAAGCCCACTCTCCAGCCTGCCATATTATATGTTTTAGAAAGAGTGTACATTTCAATGCCAACCTCTTTTGCGCCTTCTATGCTCATAAAGCTTTGCGGCTTGTCTCCATCAAAGCCAATGGCACCATAAGCAAAGTCATGCAGGATGGCAATGTTATTTTCCTTGGCAAATGCGATTGTTTCTTCGAAAAACTCTTTGCTAGCAGTCGCACCTGTCGGGTTGTTCGGATAATTTAAGTACAATAGCTTTGCCTTTTCTTTTTGCTCGTCTGAAAAGGCAGAGTAGTCTGGCAGAAATTGATTTTCCTCTTTTAACGGGAAAGTATCAAATGTTACATTGGCAAGCACGGCTCCAGATTCATAATCGGGATATCCCGGATCTGGCAGGAGCATAAGGTCGCCCTCATTAAGCAGGCACATTGGCAATTCAACGAGACCGGCCTTGGCGCCAAAAAGAATGGCAACCTCTTTCTCAGGATCAACCTCGACGCCATACTCTCGTTGATAAAATTCTGCTGATGCACGATTTAATTCATTAATCCCGCGAAAAGGAGAATATTTATGTGTAATTGGATCCTCCGCCGCACTTTGCAGTGATCGAACAATATGGGCGGGTGTCGGCTGATCCGGATTACCTTGTCCTAAATTGATTACATCTCTGCCCTCAGCTTTAGCTTTAGCTACTTTACCGACGAGTGATGCAAAAAATTGCTGCGGCAATTGCTTTAAGCGATCAGAAAGTTCCATGCTGACTCCACCTTTGAATGTTATTAATCTTTATACGAACGAATTTTATATCGTAATGATAAAAATGTCCAGTTAAATTTAGGGAAGATTATTTTTAATTTAATAACTTAGAAGATTGACAAATAATCAATAGAGTAGTAATATCATAACATAAAAATTGAAGATAAAGCTTATCCAGAGTGACCGAGGGACTAGGCCCTATGACGTCCGGCAACCCCCAGCAATGGGAAGGTGCCAATTCCTGCAGAATGATTTCCATTCTGAAAGATAAGGCGAAATATAGATTTTAAAATGCCTCTTTCAGATATTGAAGAGGCATTTTTATGTGGTCAATTTCTGGATGAACGCTCTTAAAGGGGGAAAAATCAGATGAAAAAATGGTTAATTACTTTCATTTTAGTCGTAACAGCAGGTTTCCTTGCAGCCTGCGGCGGGTCAGGCACAAGCGGTGACCAGGTTGATGAAACAAAGGAATTAAAATTTGGTGCAACAGCAGGGCCATATAGCGATATGTTAAAGAAAGCTATTATTCCAGGATTAGAAGAGAAGGGCTATAAAGTAGAAATTGTAGAATTCAGCGATTATATTCAGCCAAATAAAGCACTTGACGAAGACGATATTCAAGCGAACTTATTCCAGCATACGATTTATCTCGAGAACTTTGAAAAAGAGAATAATATGGACTTAACGCCATTGGTCATCGTCCCTACTGCACCAATGGGCATTTATTCAAATCAGTATAATTCTCTAGAAGAAGTAAAGGATGGAGCTACCGTAGCCGTTCCGAATGACCCAACCAATGTGGCTCGTGCATTTAACACACTTCAAGATGAAGGATTAATTAAAATCGATGCAAACGCAGATCCACTAACCGTCTCAGAGAAAGACATTATTGAAAATGAAAAAAATCTTGTCTTCCAGCCAATTGAAGCAGGCCAGCTCCCTCGCTCTGTTGAAAGTGCAGACTTAGCCGCTGTCCCTGGTAACTTTGCCTTAGCTGCCAAAATGGATCTTTTAAGCGCACTTGCCTTAGAAGACATGCTTGATAATTACCGCAATATAGTTGCCGTAAAAGCAGAATTTGAAGATACCCAATATGCAAAAGACATAAAAGAAGTCGTTGAATCAGACGAATTTGAAAAAGTAATCGATGAACAATTCCAAGGCTTCGGCAAACCAGAGTGGATGAGCAAATAATAAAAAAAGACCAGGGGGTTCCTGGTCTTTTTTTCGTTTAAACGCTACAGAGGTTAGGCTTTCAGAGGAATAAAACGAGTTTATTCACCTGAAGAAGGTCATGGAATAGTTTTTCCGAGGAATAAAACGAGTTTATTCACCTGAAGAAGGTCAGCTTACATCTTGATGAACCTACTGGAGTTTCATTTTCGTAGCAGATGATGAATTGTTCTTCCCCATTTCTCCATGCATTGCGCAGTACATCAGCGGATTCAGTCATCGCACTTGATGGCACATCTAGAGTGCTGTATTCGGCAAACGCCTCCTGCATGAGCTGATGGGCAATGTAAACCTCTGACTCTTGTCCCAGTTTTATCAAGATGGCCATATTGCTATTTCCTCCTTTTAAAAAAGCTACTTAAAATAAAATAAACTCTTTCGATTAGAGAGAATTAAATTCCTGCAAAAATTATTTATTGTTGCAAAAACTAACCAACGGTTATAAACTAATTTTATAACCATTGGTTAGTTACTAAAAAAGGAGTCATTCAAAATGGGTAAACGATCAGAAGAAACTAGACAGGCCATCTTATTAGCAGCAACAAAGCTGTTTTCAAAAAAAGGATATGAGGCAGTGACAATGAGGGAAATTGCTAAAGAAGCAGGCTGTTCTCATACAACAATTTACTTATACTTCAAAGATAAAATCTCACTTTTACAGCAGCTTTCAATGCCTTCCCTTCAACATTTGTATCAACAACTGAAGGAGATTTCCAGCGATGAATCTATCGCATCCGCAGAAAAATTAAAAGCTATGAGCAGACAGTATCTTTCTTTTTGCTTGGAAAATCAAAATATGTATAGCGTCTTCATTAATGCACGATCTGGAAGAGTGGATGAAGAAAATCCTTCACTTGAGGTTAATCAAATAAGAAATATGATTTTTAAGGAGCTGATCAATGCAGTTAGTGAATGTCTTGAAATAAAGGATAGTGAAACCGCACTTGCTTATACAAGAATTTACTATTATAGTCTCAATGGTATTTTAACGACATACGCTTATATGCACGAGTCTGTAGAGGAGTTAATGGAGCGGCTTACACCTACTTTTGATTTGATGGCTGAAACGTTTATTTTAGGATGCATTGAAAAAATGAAGAAAGGGGAGAGTTAGGATGAAGGTTACGAAAGTTTCGGAACATATTTGGAGCATTAAAGCATGGATGGTGATTCCTGTACATGTTTGGCTGGTAAAGGATGAAGAGGGAATCACACTTGTCGATGCCGGCATGAATAGAATGGCCGGAAAGATTTCGAAAGTGATTAAAGACTTGAATGCAGGTCCGTTAAAAAGAGTGCTACTTACACATGGACATTCTGATCATACAGGCGCAATCAAAGCATTGGCGGAAGAGGACGAAGTGCCTGTATACGCACATTTGGAGGAAATCCCTTATATGGTTGGTGAACGCATTTATCCGCGCAGAAAAAAGCTTGAATTCAATGTTGATAAAAATATTGTTAAGCCGCTTATAACAAATGATCAAGGTGAATTATCTACAATTGGCGGCTTAACTCCGTATTTCACACCAGGCCATTCACCAGGCCATGTCATTTACTATCATGAGATGGATCAAGTAGTTTTAGCTGGAGATCTATTTACATCTAAGAAGGGGAAACTTAAGCCTCCAATGTCCATGTTTACGGCAGATATGGCACAGGCCGTACGGAGCAGTGAAATTGTGAGCGAGCTTAACCCAATCAGGCTGGAAGTTTGTCATGGAGATTCTGTGATAAATCCTGCCGAACAACTTCCAGCCTATCAAAGCAAAAATGCAGAATAAAGAAGACATCTCCTACAGCAGCTCAATTATAAGTTTTGCCGTTTGCTAATTTTCATCAGACCGTCGCTCGGATCGAGGTGTTTGCCCTTTTTAACCGTATAAATCCACTCATGAAACACCGGCTGCAAGCCATAAAATTGACCAACACGCTTTAAAATTAATTCTGTTGGAGCAGTTCCGCAATAGTTTTTCAGCACTTCCATTGTGAATGCTGCTCCGAAATCCCAGTATATCCCGGCAAAATCAAACGCCGGATCACTGATTTGGGCATCAGTAAAATCAATAATCCCTGTTATTTTTTTGCTCTCATCATCATAAATCATATTTGCCGCTGTTAAATCGCCATGAATTACGGTTTTATTTTCCGGATGAAAATCAGCATGTTCGAAAATAAAAGAAACGAGATGCTGTTCCTTTTTTGATAAGAAAGGGAATACGCATTTTTCAAGTGTTTGATATAGATTATTCCAATACTGCTCATTATGAATTTCCTTCAATCCAAACGCCCGCGCTTCACCGACTTCAATTTGGTGCAGTTTAGTCAAAAAATCTCCGAGAAGCTGTGCTGATGCTTTTAAATCCATACTTGAATCAATCAGCGTCAAATTCTTTCCATGAATATAGCGATGAGAGGTGCCGATTCGTTCGCCTTTCTCATTATATAGAAATTCATAGGCTGGAATGAGCATTTTGGGATTTTTGGCATGTAAAAGCTCAAGGAGCCTTTTTTCTATTTCAATGGTTTTTGTAAGCTCAGGCTTCTTTGGCAGCCTAAAGACATGCGCATCATTCACAATAAAAATATCGTTATCCCAACCCATTTGATTCACCGCTATGCTTTCAATTTTTAAATCAGGTATTTGCTCTTGAAGGAGTAATATCAGCTCTTGTTCATTCACCTAAACCTCATCCTTAATCAAACATTTGATTGCATTATTTTAACAATATTTCGTTTATTTATCTATGAAAGAATAATTAAGATTAGACAGGGAAATCTACAAAAAGATATTAAATAAAGGAGAGATGACAAATGAAGAAAGATCATGAAAATCAACTAGATGAAAAAATCATCGCCGCTCAAAATCAAGCACAGCAGTACAATCAAGTGGATGTAGAATTTTCAGAAGATGAAGATGTGCAAAGTGCTGTCGCTAAAAGCCAGCAATTTGAAGTTAAAAATCAACAGCCTACTTATGAGCCGAATAAGCCATTTTAATGTAAATCAGCCCATGTTTTGGGCTGATTTTTTTTATCGATGAAAGGTTACTTTATTTTGTCTGTTTCCGCGAACCAGAGGGATTCCCCTTTAAAATCATGCATGTGCTCGTTGAATGAGCAACAAGGCTGTTTTTTTCATCATATACATTGCATTCAAGCAGCCCGACTGAAGAGCCTTTTTTAATTAATTGGCCGATTGCGCGCAGTTTAGATTTCCATATAGGCTTAAGGAAATTTAGCTTTATTTCTACAGTTGTGAATAGCTCGTCGTCTGCGAGTGTGGTAGCGAATGCATAGCCCATGGCAGCGTCGGCGATATCGCACATGACGCCGCCATGAAGTGTGCCCATGGGGTTATACATGCGTTCAGATGTTTCCATTTCAATCACAACTTTGCCTACTTCGACTTCTGTCACATTCATGCCGAGCAGCTCAGCAATCGGTGCACTTGGGAGATCTCCTGCAGCCATCTTTTGTAAGCCTTCTAAATGTTTCATAACTATCACCTTTTCTTTTTTTTAGAATGAACATTCTTAAAATAATGTACTAATCCAGGCTATTTAGTGAGGAGTCTATGATATTTTCTAGCTTTTCTTTATCATCAGTAGTTTTTACTAAAACCCGAAAACCTGTGAAAGCATTGTGTAGAAATTGAGCGAGGTGTTTAATATCATGATGCGAGCCAATCTCTCCGGTTTGTTGTCCCTGTTCTAATAATTCATTTAGCAGCTTTTCTGTTTTAGAAAAACTGTTTGCCACAAAATCACTGCAGCTTGAATCATGAGGGAATTCCACTGCTGTATTGACGATGAAACAGCCTTTAGGTGTGTGGTCATCGCGGATCATTGCCATTTCAAATAGTCTTCTTATTCGCCTTTTTATGGTAGGCAATTGCTGAATCTCAGCATGGATATTTTTAGATGTGATTTTTTCATACTTTTCCAATGCTTTTAAAAATAGAGTATGCTTATCACCGAATGTATCGTAAATACTCCTTCGGTGGATGCCCATTACATCGACCAAATCCTGCATGCTAGTTTTCTCAAAACCTTGCGCCCAAAAAAGTTTCATCGCCTTTAATAAAACGGCCTCTTCATTAAATTCCTTGTTTCTTCCCATCACCATCCTCCTTAAAAATATCGTAGCATTATTGAGAATGAACAGTAAAGAATTTTCTGGTAACTTAATCTGAAAAGAAAGACTGTATTCTCGTAAAAGAAAAAATACAGTCTCAACTAAGTTGCTTTATACGGAAGCGGAGTGGTGGTTGACTGCGCCTTTTGTTCTGCGCGGATTCTCCTTTTTGCCATGGACAAAATAATAAAGAATGATGGCTACTAATACAATGCTCCCCATATAAACATATAAAAGACTATAGCCTGTATAAGGAATCATCAATCCGAGCAGATAAGGACCAAATCCAAGCCCCGCATCTAAAAAGATGAAAAAGGTTGATGTAGCCAAGCCCATTCGGTGTGTCGGTGTCAGTTTCACTGCAATCGCCTGTGTACAGGATTGCATATTACCAAAACCAAGCCCGATCAATGCGCCGGAGATTAACAGCGTTGCTGCACTGGAGGCAGTGCTTAAAAGCAGCAGTCCCCCGCCCATTAAGATGAAGGCTGGATACATGATAAAATTGGCGCCTTTTATGTCCATGAGCCGACCTGTGAATGGTCTTGAAATGAGTACAGCTACAGCATATACAAAAAAGAAGAAGCTCGCCGCATTTACGAGATCAGCCTCAATGGCATAAAAATTAATAAACGATAAAACGCTTGAATAACAGAAAGCAACCGTTAAGACGACAATCGCAATTGGAAATGCTTTAGGTTCAATAAATCCAGAAATTTTAAAGCCGGCGATATCTGCTTTTTCCAATTCAGCTTGAGTTAATTCCTGAACTTTAACAGTCATACCGATGAATAAAGAAATGATTCCTAAAACAAGGCAGAATGCAAATATCATTTGGAAGCTTGTATGCTGGCTCATGATAAGTCCAATAAATGGCCCAATAGCTGTTGCCAGCGTTGCGCTCATGCTGAAATAGCCGATTCCTTCACCTTTGCGAGAATGTGGAATAATAGATGCGACAATCGTTCCGGAAGCCGTGCTTGCCATTCCAAGTGTGAGGCCGTGTATAAAGCGTGTTATTAGTAAGAAGGTGATTCCGGCGTCAATAAAATATATGCTTGTTACAATGGTAAAAATAATGAGTCCAATCACTAAAGTTTTTTTCGTCCAATCTTATCAATCGAGCGCCCGATGAAAAGCCTGCCGATAAGGGTGCCGATGATAAAGATACCAGTAACAAGGCCGGCCTGACTTGGTGTGGCATCATAGGCTTCTACCGCATAAAGAGCCATGGTTACCATCAATAAATAAAAAATTAATGTTAGAAAAAAGTTGACGGAAGACACGATGATGAAGTCTTTCGTCCAAAGCTTAGCTTTTGACTGTGTCATGTTCTTCCCCCTGATTAATTAAATTTCCACGGATTAACTGCATAATTCGGATTGTATCTTGCTGTTCCTCTGCTGAAACTCCGTTTAAAATATCCATTTCAAATTCGTCAATCGTCACGCGAATCTTTAAGTAAATGTCTATTCCAGCTTGTGTCAGCTGCATTCTTTTTTCGCGTTTATCCGAGCTTGGGATTTTTTCCACAAACCCGAGCTCTTCCAGCCGGTTGATTGTCCGTGTAACAGTTGGTTTTTCAACCCCTTGATAGTTAGCAATTTCAACAAGCGTGGCTGGACCGAATGTATTCAAATAATAAAAGACCGTCCACTGTGCCCTTTGCAGTTGATGTTTGCTGAGCATCGCATTCAGTTTATTTTCAAATGGACGATAAAGCATCATAAAATGGTGAAAAAATCGTTGGCTGGCTTTAATAAGAAAACACCTCTTTAAAAATAGTTATCCTTGGTAACTAATATACTATAACAGATATCATTTCATCATGTCTATGGGTGAATGTAGTAAAAGTATTCAGTGAAATTATAGTAAGGGTTTACATTGTCTTTATATCAGTATTTCTATGTTTGTGAAAAAAACTTCTTGTTTTTAAACCAAAAGCTGTTCAAAATCGTCTAATCATTAGGTAAGGAGGGGAAAGGGTGAAAGAGCTTTATATTGAAGAGATTGGACAAGACAGCTTGTTATTACAGATAGACTGGGCATATCATGGCTAATAGAGTATAGAAAAATTCATACAAAGGATACACATATAAATAATGCACTTCAAAGAAAACAATTGTAAATTTTCTAAAATATTGATATATTGAACTTGTAAAATTAAATAGTTGTAGAAATAGGTGCAGATAGCCAATGCTATTTGCTTAAAAGGGAAGTCCGGTTAGAGACCGGCGCTGTCCCGCAACTGTAATTGTGAGCGATTCGAGTAACACCACTGTTTCCGTTAACATGGAAATGGGAAGGTTCGAAGAGCGATGACCATGAGCCAGGAGACCTGCCTGTTTTAGCAAACATCAATACCTACGCGGATAGGGGGTGTTAAGTGCGAGTTTGAGGTACATGCTATTAGGAAGCATGTTTATTTTGATATTCGTTTTTAACTTAACAACTTCTTTCTGGAAGTTGTTTTTTGTTTTCCAGAAGGGGTTGCAGTTTGTACGAAAATAAAATTTTACCGCAAAAGCGATGGAAGCAATGGACGCTCGTTTAATCAACATAAATTCAATACAAGCCAATGGCAACTTTTTTGCATTACACAATTGGAGGAAAAATAATTGTTTGGAACCGTTCAATATTTTATCAATTCATTGAAATCAACGATCATGATTAATCACAGTGCAGAAAGAGCGTGTTCATTACAAGAAGAATTTGAAAGCATAAAGTATGAGATTGCAGCACTTTCGATAGAAAAGGCAACAATTAATCATTATTTGAATAACGCTGAAAAGGCTTACAGCATCGTCAGGCAGGATGTAATTGGATGGGAGGAAAAGGAAGATGAGCATTGAGGAAAAGTATATTCCCGGTTTAGATGGTGTCATTGCTTCAGAAACGAAGATCTCATTTTTAGATACAGTCCAAGGCGAAATTGTCATAAAAGGGTACGATTTGATTAAGCTTTCTCAAACAAGGGAATATTTGGACATTGTGCATTTGCTTTTGGAAGATCGCTTGCCGAATGTTGAAGAAAAGGTAGCTGTTAATAATAAGCTGAAACAAGCCTATCAAATTCCTAATGGTGTTTTTGAAGTGTTTAGGAATTTGCCTCATGAAACGCATCCAATGGACGGTCTTAGAACAGGGATATCCTCTCTGGCGGGCTATGATGACAAATTAGAAGATCGATCGCTTAAGGTAAATAAGGAGCGGGCATATAATCTGTTGAGCAGTGTGCCAAATATTGTTGCGAATAGCTATCGGATCATAAGGAAAATGGAACCAGTTCAGCCAAAAGAAGAATTATCATATAGTGCCAATTTCTTTTATATGCTGACAGGAAAATATCCATCACCATTAGAGGAAAAAATATTTGATCTCTCACTCGTTCTATACAGTGAACATGAAATGCCGAATTCTACATTTACAGCAAGAGTGATTGCCTCAACCCAATCAGATTTATACGGCGCGCTGACAGGTGCAGTTGCAAGTTTAAAAGGCAGTCTTCATGGCGGAGCGAACGAAGCGGTCATGTATATGCTGAACAAAGCGGGAAGTGTCGCGGCATTTGAAGAGAATCTTTATAAAAAATTATATAACAAAGAAAAAATTATGGGCTTTGGTCACAGGGTCTACATGAAAAAGATGGATCCGAGAGCATTAATGATGAAAAATGCTTTAAAGGATCTATGTGAAAAAGAAGGCAATGACCTGCTTTTACAAATGTGTGAGGCAGGGGAAAAAATAATGGAGAGCGAAAAAGGTCTTTTTCCAAACCTTGATTATTATGCGGCACCGGTTTATTGGATGCTGGGCATTCCTATCTCTCTGTACACACCGATTTTCTTCAGTTCAAGAACAGTTGGATTATGTGCTCATGTTATCGAGCAGCATGAAAATAATCGTTTGTTTAGACCGAGGGTGCTCTATACAGGCGAACGTCATAGTCTACCAAATTAAGGAGTGTTTATATGCTGAAAACAAGTGATCAAAATAAAACGGATATTTTACTAGAAAACATTGCTGATTATGTATTAGAAAAAGAGATTGTTAGTGAAGAGGCTTACCAAACGGCGAGATATGTTCTGTTAGATACGCTTGGATGTGGCATATTGGCGCTTAATTACCCTGAATGCACTAAGTTATTAGGACCGGTTGTTCCAGGTACGGTTGTACCTAATGGCACAAGGGTGCCAGGCACTTCCTTTGTGCTTGATCCTGTGCGCGGAGCTTTTAACATTGGATGTATGATTCGCTGGCTTGATTATAATGATACTTGGCTTGCGGCTGAATGGGGACATCCTTCAGACAATCTTGGGGGCATTCTTGCAGTGGCGGATTACTTGAGCCAAGTCAGGCTATCAGAAGGCAAAGAGCCTTTAAAAGTGCGTGATGTGCTCGAAATGATGATTAAAGCACATGAAATTCAAGGGATACTTGCATTAGAAAACAGCTTAAACAGGGTTGGCTTAGATCATGTCTTATTTGTTAAAGTGGCAACAACAGCTGTGGCAGCGAAAATGCTGGGAGGAAGCAGAAAAGAGATTATTAATGCTGTTTCAAATGCATGGATAGATAATTCCAGCTTACGCACTTATCGTCATGCGCCAAATACAGGCTCGCGAAAGTCTTGGGCGGCAGGTGATGCTACGAGTAGAGGCGTTCAGCTTGCTTTAATGGCCATTAAAGGAGAAATGGGCTATCCGCAAGCGCTATCTGCGCCAGGCTGGGGGTTTCAAGATGTTTTGTTTAAGGAAAAAGAATTAAAGCTGGCACGTGAACTTGATTCCTATGTGATGGAAAATGTTCTTTTCAAAGTATCCTATGCAGCAGAGTTCCATGCGCAAACAGCAGCAGAGTGTGCGGTTAAACTGCACAAGCAAGTGTCAGGCAGATTAAATGAAATTGACCGTATTACTATTACAACTCATGAATCAGCGATAAGAATCATCGATAAGAAGGGGCCGCTTCATAATCCGGCCGATCGCGATCATTGCTTACAATACATTACGGCAATCGGTTTGTTAAAAGGGGATATCCGTGCAGAGTTTTATGAGGATGAGATAGCCAATGATAAAAGAATTGATGAGCTTCGAGACAAGATGGAGGTCATCGAGAATAAACAATATAGTGTTGACTATTTAGATCCGAACAAGCGCTCAATCGCAAATGCGGTTCAAGTCCATTATATTGATGGGACTTCCTCTGAATTCGTTGAATGCGAGTATCCGCTAGGCCATCGTTTCCGTAGAGATGAAGCGATACCAAAGATTATAGAGAAGTTTTCAAGCAACTTGAAAGCACAATTTCCTGCAGGCCAGCAGCGCAAAATTGAAGAAGCCGTTTCTAATCAGGAATCGCTTGAAAAAATGAATGTAAATGAGTTTGTCACCTTATTTTTAAAATAAGAGGAGGTATTTATAATGGCATGGATTGTTGACAAGGCGAAAACGCAATTAGAGCTTGCACAAAGGTTCAGTGAGCTTGTGTCCTCTCCACCAATTTTGCAAATTCCAGGTGCGCATGATGCGATGGCAGCACTAGTAGCCCAAAAAGCAGGGTTTTTAGCACTCTATTTATCTGGAGCAGCCTATACAGCGAGCAGGGGGCTGCCGGATTTAGGGATTGTTACATCCAGCGAATTGGCTGAGCGGGCAAAGGATATCGTAAGAGCAACCAATCTACCATTGTTAGTAGATATAGATACAGGGTTTGGCGGTGTATTAAATGCAGCCCGTACCGCTGTCGAGATGGAAGAGGCAAAAGTTGCGGCTGTTCAGGTGGAAGACCAGCAGCTGCCGAAAAAGTGTGGACATTTAAACGGAAAACAGCTTGTTACAATAGAAGAAATGGTACAAAAAATAAAAGTTATGAAGGAAGCAGCACCGACCTTATACATTGTGGCACGTACAGATGCCAGGGCAGTTGAAGGGTTGGAAGCATCGATTAAGAGAGCGGAAGCTTATCTTGAAGCAGGTGCTGATGCGATTTTTCCCGAAGCATTGCAGTCAGCTGAAGAATTTCGTCTTTTCTCCGAAAGGGTAGCTGTCCCATTGCTAGCCAATATGACCGAATTTGGAAAAACTCCCTATTATTCAGCAGAGGAATTTTCCGAAATGGGCTTTCAAATGGTCATTTACCCAGTTACATCATTAAGAGTTGCTGCCAAAGCGTATGAACAAGTATTTGATTTAATCAAAACCACAGGAACTCAAAAAGATGCGCTAGCTGCCATGCAGACACGGAAAGAATTATATGAGACAATCTCCTATTTTAAATTTGAAGATTTAGATCGGGAGCTGGCAAAAACGATTTTAGAGAAAGAATAATAGATTTTTTGTATTCGCTTGGGCAACCAAGCGTTTACTGCAGCAAAATATTTAAGCAGGTAAAATTTTTTGAGAGGAAGTATTTCATGGATGAAAATAAGGAAAGATCCATTCACCATTTTATTGTAGAAGTATTAAAGAACACTCGTCTCAACAGTCTGCTTATTCATGATGATGAGCTATCAGATAATCTCGTTCTCCTGCTTTACAGATTAAAGCTTGCCGGCTATATGAAGATAACTGATATTTCGGCGGCATTCCATCTCACGCCTGCAGCAGCGACAAATATGTGTGATAAGCTGGAGAGGATGGGACTTGTGGAACGAGTACGCTTAAATGAAGACAGGCGCGTCGTAAGAGTTACCTTGACTAAATTAGGTGCGGAAAAAATATACGCAATGTTTGCCGGGTTATCCATTAGTCAGCTGGAAGTCATTACGAGCAATATAGAGGCAATTAACAATTCAGTAAAGGCGATCGAGCAGATCATTTAGAGAATTTCTGCTTATGAATAGTCAAAAGTCCAAAATTTTATATAACTACCAAGGGGCATCCATTAGCCGAATAGTGACTAATTGGATTGCTCCTTTTTAGTCTGAAAAGTCAGAATGGCGAATGCTAAAAGAATGTAGATTTCATGTAATATAATAATGAATTTTTTCACATTCCTTCCATTATAGCGCTCATTTTTCGCTTTTGACTATATGACAATAATAGAGCAATAAATAATAAAATAAAAAAGATAAAAAGAGTTAAAAAAGCAGGTCTAAAAAGTATAAATGCCCCCATTAACAAAGCCTTCATATATATGCATCGTTAACCCCCTCCTTATTACAAAGACGAAATGAGGGTCACATTGGTTTTAGTCATAAAAATTTTGAAATGCGTTTTGGTTTTGATAATCTGTTTTTAAAGTACATCTGAGGAGGCCCTCTATGATCGGTTTTGGAATTGAACAATACGGTGATGAACAGCAAATTAAAGAGATACATGTGAATACTGGAAAATTAGGTCGCAATGACCTGCTAATATCTATAAAAGCGAGCGGTGTAAACCCCGTAGACTGGAAGGTTCGTAAAGGACTTCTGCAAAATGATTTTCCCTATCAGCTCCCACAGATTCTTGGCTGGGATGCAGCAGGGACAGTCAAAGAGGTTGGAGAAGCTGTGGCTAATTTTCAAGCAGGGAATGATGTCTTTTTTCGGCCAGAGATGGAAAAGCAAGGAACATATGCTGATGAAATCATCGTTCCTTCCAGCCTTGTCGCTCCTATGCCAAAAAATCTTACTCATATTGAAGCGGCATCCCTTCCATTAGTTGGACTTACTGTGTGGCAAGCACTAATAGAAGTGGGAAATGTAAAAGAAGGAGACCATGTATTAATTCTAGCTGGAAGCGGAGGCATCGGCTCATTTGCGATTCAATTAGCAAAAGCAAGAGGGGCATATGTTGCTGCTACGACAAGTAAGAAAAATGAGAACTTTGTAAAAGACCTAGGTGCAGACGAGGTATTATTATATGACAGTACTTTTTTTGATACAATCACCTCTTTTGACTTTATGCTTGATACCCTTGGCGGAGAGGCATATCGTGATGCCATTCGCTGGATGAGGCGCGGAGGAAAAGTAGCAACCATTATTAGTGAACGTGATGCAATTCGACCGGCAAATGTTGATGAATATGAAAAGGAAAAGCTGCTGAAAGTGGAGTTTGTATTTACTCGTCCAGATGGAGAAAGTATGAATCATATAAAAGTACTTGTTGAGGCTGGACATATTCGTCCAATCATTGCATCGGTTTTTCCTATGACAGTCGAAGGCGTTCGTAAAGCGCATCTGACCAGTCAAACAGGCAGAACTCGTGGGAAAATTGTTTTAAACCGGAGAGATGGATGAATTTCACTGTCGTTACTGGCCACTGCTTTTCCGAAGTATTGCCCGTATACCCAGGTTTCATACGATTACGGGCACTGATTTTTCAAAAAAGTTCCATTTTTATTGCTATTCATCAAAAGATATGATAAATTATGTAAAATCAGAGGTGGAAAGCATGAAAATATTCGCAAACGGTTCACAAAACCAACATCATCATATCAAGTAGCCTTGCTAGCCGATTTTAAAACAATCGATATAGGAAGGCTATTTCCCATTAAACCGCATGGATAAAGTGTTAACGCTTATATCTAATGCGGTTTTTTATTTTTTTGCAGAGCCATTCTTTAAAAAATAGGAGGTTTGTAGTTATGAAGAAAATGGATTATCAAAATGTAAAAGGTACACAGGATTACTTGCCAGAGGATGAAGTGATAAGAAGACAGGTGAGAAGGACATTGGAAGATGTGTTCATTTTATATGGATGCAGCCCTTTAGAAACGCCAATTCTAAATTATAGGGAATTACTTGCAAGTAAATATGGTGGAGGATCAGAAATTCTTGAAGAAATGTATACATTATCTGATCGTGGTGAGAGAGAACTTGCTCTCCGCTATGATTTAACGATTCCCTTTGCAAAAGCGGTCGCGATGAATCCGAAGCTGAAAAAACCGTTCAAAAGATATGAAATTGGGAAAGTGTTTAGAGACGGTCCGATAAAAACTGGGAGACTTCGTGAATTCACGCAATGTGATGTCGATATAGCCGGAGTAGATTCTCAAATAGCTGAAGCTGAATTAATGATGATGGCACTGGACGCATTTGAGAAGCTAAACTTGCGTGTAGAAATTCAATATAATAATCGCAAAATCCTAGCTGGCATATTAAATGTTTTTGAAGTACCAGCGGATCAAATAAATAAGGTGATTTTAATTTTAGATAAGCTTGAAAAGGTTGGTCGGGATGCTGTCTTGAAGGAGCTTTTAGATAATGGCTTAACAACAAAGACGATTAAGCAAGTTGAACAATTTTTAGTAGAAGCCGATCTTCGTTATATCGCGGAATATGCGGAGGACAATAATCAGCTGAAGGAAGGCTTGCACGAATTAAATGAGCTCCAAGGTTATTTGGCGTATTTAGGGGTTGACGCTCAATGTGTTTTCAACCCTTTTCTGGCAAGAGGGTTAGAAATATACACAGGTACAATCTATGAGATCTTTCTAGCTGACCGCTCAATTTCTTCCAGCATTGGTAGCGGAGGACGCTATGACCAGGCAATCGGCGGGTTCATTGGCTCAGGAGAAAATATATCTACAGTAGGAATCTCGTTTGGATTGGATGTTATTTTTACTGCAATAAAACAATTATTAAATGAAATGACACCGACTTCAAAAGTGCAATACTATATCGTTCCTCTTGGTAAAAAGAAGGAAGCTATGCTTATTGCGAAAGCATTGCGAGATAAAGGGTTTCCAGTAGAACTTGAAATGAGCGGCAAAAAAGTCGGAAAGGCTCTCGAAAAAGCTAACAAAGAACAAATTCCATATGTCATCATCGTTGGAGAAGATGAGGTAAAGGGCAATAAAATGAAAATTAAAGATATGGTCACTGGAAAAGAAAAAACGGAAGCTTTTTCATTTTCGTGAAATGAATGCAGCATTAATTAGTCATAAGTATCTTATGGCGCCAGAGTTTGAAAAAGTGAAAACAAGATCTTTAGTTGGATTTGTAGAGGTGTCCGCTCGACTCCTGCGGGAGAGAGGCGAGACAGTCGAGAACATGGAAATGCCGCAGTGAAATGACCCTAAAAAGCTAGACACATTATTTATGCAACCATGGACTGAGCCAGGTACTCTACTGTACTTAGTCCTTTTTATTTTTTTGCAGTAAAATGACGAATGGCTCAACTGTGGTGCTATTTGTCACTTTAAACCTCAGTTAAAGTGACGAATCGTTCTATTCAGATACGTAACTGGAACCCGAAATTATGCGTAGTCAGCAAAAAGTTCCTCTATAACATAAACCATAAGTTTCTTATGGCTTATGAAGAAAAATATTCAATAAAAATTGAATATAAAATTCTAAATATATTGAATAAAAGGTGACGAAACGATAAAATGAATGAAAAAGGAGGGAAACATAATCAATTCCATTTTTAAAAACCGTTCATTTCTATTTATTTGGTCAGGAAATGCAATATCTGAGCTAGGCGGCGCGTTTGGAACCTTTTGCAATTCAATACTAATCTATCAGATGACCGGTTCAACAGCTGCTTTAGGAAGCATGTGGCTGCTATATTTTATTCCGTCGCTATTATTGCAGTTGTTTATTGGCCCGTTTATTGATCGCTGGAGCAGGAAATGGCTTATGATCTGTACACAATGGGTTAGGGGATTCATCTTTTTGCTACCGCTCATTTTATTGATGCTGGAGAGTCTTACACCTCTGTCAATCTACATCGTCCAAATGATTATTGGACTAGTCACTCCTATTTATACCCCCGCAAATCAAGCAATGACACCAACGATAGTTACGAAAACGCAGCTTAGTCAAGCTAATTCAATCATCGATGGGACAGTAAGGATCATGACATTTTTAGCACCGTTATCAGGAGGATTTGTCATCGAATTTTTAGGTATTCAATTTACATTCATACTAATTATTAGTTTACTGCTAATTAGCGGCAGTTTGCTGTTATTTGTTTCTGAACCGAGAAGGAAAGAAAAACAGCGAGGCACATGGATGCAGCAATTTATGAAAGGAATCACTTTTTTCTTTAAAAATAGAATCATTGCCTGGCTGGGAGTATTTTTAGCTTTTGTTCAATTTGGCGTAGGAGTGACAATGGTCATTACACTTCCGTACATAACAAATGAATTGTCAGGGAGTTATTCAGACTACGGCATGTTCATGGCCAGCTTTCCGCTCGGGTATATAATCGGTTCGCTTCTTGTCGTGAAAATGAAGATAATTAATATGCGGACAGTCATGCTGTCTTCGCTAGCTATAGGGGGATTGACCTTTATATTTCTTGGGTTGAACAACAGCTTCTCCTTTGCCATTCTAACAGAGGTTTTAGCGGGAATTGCGATGGCAATCTTTAATATCCACAACCTCACCATTTTTCAGCAGGTCGTGCCAAACGAATTATTTGGAAAAGTATCGTCCGTACGCCTTCTTATCATTAGAGGTGTGATGCCGTTAGGTGTTTTATGCGGCGGCTTTGCGGGTGAATGGATAGGAATTCGCGGTTTATACATTATGATTGGAGGTGTCATTGTGATTGTTGCATTTGTAGCTCTATGTCATCCATATTTTAAATTTTTAGAAATAATTGATTTTAAAAGTGATAGATGATAGAATAGGAACAAACGTTCTTTGTGAGGGAGACATAAATGGAACTTATCATCTATGATCAATCGTATAATCCAATCATTCAAACGTATCAGCTGACTGAAGACCAGCTCATGTTTACTGGCACACCGGAAGAATCAATATTAAAAGCAGAGAAAGACTTAGGACGCTACCCCATACTTGCATTAGAAAATGATAAGCTGGTTACTTTTTTTGTTCTTCATATTAATGAGGGGGTTAAGCCATATACTAATAATGAAAAAGCCATTTTAATTCGCGCATTTTCGACAGATACCAGGGAACAGGGGAAAGGGTATGCTTCACAATCTTTGCAGCTTCTTCCACCCTTTATTAAAAGTCATTTCCCTGGAGTTAATGAAATTGTGTTAGCGGTAAATGTAAGGAATATAGCAGCACAAAGGTTGTATAAAAAGTGCGGGTTTGCAGATGAAGGCAAAAGGACGATGGGGCCAAGCGGAGAGCTCATCGTGATGAGCTATTATCTATAACATAATAAAAACGAGCGGCAAGGAGCCGCTCATAATCAAAATTAATATTTGTACGATTGTCCGCCGTCAATCGGTATAACCGTTGCGTTGATAAAGTCTGCATGATTTGATAGCAGAAATGCAACTAAGTATCCCACTTCTTCAGGTTTACCAAAGCGTTTCATAGGATTGACACTGACAAACTCTTTGCCCGCTTCTTCCCAGTTGTCCCCGCCAATTTGTTTAAGAGACCCTTCTACCATTGGCGTCATGATCGCACCTGGAGCAATGGCTTTAACGCTAATACCGTACTGACCGTATTCGATACCGGAGTTTCTCGTTAAACCAACAACGCCATGTTTACTTGCTGCGTATCCTGATTGATTTCCTACCCCGCGGATTCCTCCGACAGAAGCTGTATTGACGATAGAACCGAATCCTTGTTTTTTCATTTCTTTTAATACATGTTTCATGCCGTAGAATACACCATTTAAATTAATATTTACAACGCGATTGAATTCATCAATACCGAAGTCTTCTGTTAAATTTTGTTTTCCTTCAATACCTGCGTTATTAAAGAAGCCATCAATTTTACCGAATTTATCAATCGTAAAGTTCACAAACTTTTCTACTTCTTTTTCTTCAGCTACATTCGCTTCTACCAGTTCAACTACTGCTGAAGGAGTTTCAGAGAGAATGCCAGATTTGCTCTCTTCCAATGCAGCTTTATTCAAGTCTACAAGGACAAGCTTTGCTCCTTCTTTAGCAATTTGACTAGCAGATGCTCTCCCAAGGCCAGATCCACCGCCAGTAATAATAACAACTTTATCTTCAAAGCGTTTCATAATGTATACTACCCCTTTATTGTATATTATGATAAGGTTTTTTTAACCTCAAAATAAGTTTAATTGTATACATGAAGCCCTTCAATCAGTAAAAAAATTGAGAGTGTCGATACAATCAACATATTCTCATAAAGTGTTCATTTCAGGAGGAAAAAATACATGATTGAGCATTCAAGTAAAATATCCAAGCAAGGTGAACGAACAAAGAGCCATTTAAAACAAGCATTTATCGCTCTTGTGAATGAAAAAGGTTATAGTCATGTGACGGTTACCGATATGATTAAACGGGCGAAGTATAACCGCACAACTTTTTATTTGTATTATCATGATAAACAGTGCCTTGCCGAGGAATTGCAATTCGAAATGTTTGCACGCATTAAGGAAAAAAGCATAAGCAAATATGAAAAAGGCAAAACCATTAATATAACGGACATGGGACCGACATCTTTTGAATTAACTCATTTTATATTTGACAATCAGGCTTTTTTTAATTTGTATCTTAAAAATGATACTATTCCCGGCTTATATAAAGATTTGCCTTTGGCAATATATGAAGTTTTGGAAGAAAGCTTCATTCTTTCACCAGTTAATAAGAAGGATATAAACCATGCAGCACATAAATTATATATGGCCCATGGAACAGCTGGCTTGATTATGAATTGGATTAAAACCGGCTACTCCCTTTCAGCAGATGAAATGTCGCAACAATTAATTAATATTCTTCAATCCTTTGCAAAGGAATTTTCTGTTGTCAGCAAGCGTTCATTAAAATAATCTAATCTGCATCATATTTGTGTTATATTAATTACGAACATTCAGAAAAAGGATGAAGGTGAAAAAATGAAGCTTGCAGATTCTTATAAACAGACTCAATATCAATTAGCTGGTCATGGCAAACGCAATATTGAAGTTTTGAAAGAGGCTTTCGATCAAGTCGATGGGGAAATGGATAGCGATATTTATGGAGAAGGTCACGTGATAGAAAGTTTTGAAAGGAAGATAGCAGCATTATTAGGAAAAGAAAGAGCAGTCTTTTTCCCAAGCGGAACAATGGCTCAGCAAGCTGCCTTGCGCATTTGGTGCGATGAAAAGGGTTCGAGGAAAATTGCCTATCATCCTTTATGCCATCTGGAAATACATGAAGAAGATGGTCCGAGGAAGCTGCATCACTTTGAAGTGACTCATTTGGCAGATGAAACGAGAGTCATTGAAATGGATGATCTAATAAATATAGATGATGGTGTTTCTGCCGTATTATTAGAACTGCCGCAACGTGAGCTTGGCGGACGGCTGCCGAGCTTTGAAACGCTTCAGAAAATCTCTGCCTATTGCCGTGAGAAGGGAATTCGGTTACATCTAGATGGCGCCCGATTATTAGAGGTACTTCCATACTATAAGAAAACTGCTTCAGAAGTCAGTAAATTATTTGATAGTGTGTATCTTTCTTTCTATAAAGGAATTGGCGGAATCGCAGGCGCTATATTAGCCGGTGAAGAGTCTTTTGTCAATCAGGCAAGAGTATGGAAGCGCCGGCATGGAGGCGATCTCATTTGCCTTTATCCATATATCATTCCAGCTGACCATTTTTATGAAAAAAGGAAGGATAAAATGGCAGACTATTATGTCTCGGCAAAGGAATTGGCTAAATCATTCAATGCCTGTAATGGAGTGACTACCATCCCCGCAGAGCCCGTTTCAAATATGTTTCATGTTCATCTTCCCTTAAAGAAAGAGGAGGCTGAAGCCTTTATCGCAGAAATACACGAAGAAACCACCATTGGTCTCACTGCTAAAGTACAGGAAAGAGGCAATCAAGTGTATTTTGAGCTAAGCCTTGGGGATAATTATCAATCTATTCCAAAGGATGCATTGGGCCATTTATTCACAGTGTTAGAAAATAAAATGAAGACAAGCGTTTAAAAGGCGATGCGAATCCGAAATGTAATAGCAGAAGATTATTACTATATAGCACCAGTTATTAATGACTGGTGGGGCGGCAGGCAGATGATGGATATGCTGCCTAAGCTGTTTTTTGATCATTTTAATGATACGAGCTTTATTGCAGAAAAGGATGGAGAATACATTGGATTTTTAATTGGGTTCCTTTCCCAGTCAAAGCCCACAGAAGCTTATATCCATTTTGTTGGCGTTCATCCGGAATTTCGCAGCGCTAGCATTGGAAAAAAGCTTTATGAAACATTTTTCAAAGAGGTGCAATTGAGAGGGATAACAAGAGTAAGAGCTGTCACTTCGCCAATCAATCAAACATCCATCTCCTTTCATAATAAAATGGGATTTATGATAGAAACAGGGGATAAGGTCGTGGACGGCCTATCTGTCTATTCTAATTATGATGGGATTGGACAGGATAGAGTATTATTTTTAAAGGATTTATAAGAAAACCTGCACATGCGGCAGGTTTTCTTATTTTGTCTGGAGAAGGACTCAATCATTTGAATGTCCCTTGTATTTATCTGTATTTATAAAATAAAGGCAACAAGTCATTTTTATATAAGTAGAAAAATATGGTAAATTTAAAACGCTTATTAGCGGCGAATCTTGTATCAATGATCGGAACAGGCAATTTTATTTGGATATTTAACGATTTTCGTGATGATTCTGCTTAGCATCATACCTTACTTAGGAAGATTAATTGACAATCATTCTAGAAAAAACAGATTTTTTATATTGTGGTGATAGGTACAGACTAAATTCTATTAAACTGCTTATGCAATCTTTGCTTATTTTTATTATCACGACCTTTTTTGTCAGCAATGATGAAATGATATAAGGTTATATAACACGAACTGTGTTAACTTTGATTTCTTCTCTTTTGCTTATATTAGTGAGCTTAACAAACAACCAGATTAAGGCGTTCTTATTGTTGTTTGAAAATAGTGTATATTATAATTATTGTATGTATTACTCATTTTAAACAAATTAAGGGATTGATTTAATATGAAAATCATAGTTGTCGGTTCTGGAATCGTAGGTTCAAGCACAGCTTATCATCTTGCTAGAAAAGGAATAGAAGTCATAGTTGTGGATCAAGGCCATCAAGGTCAAGCAACTGCAGCAGGTGCCGGTATTGTTTGCCCATGGATCTCCAGTGTCGAAAATGAGGATTGGTATACGATTGCACGACGAGGGGCATTGTATTATCCACAATTAATAGAAGCACTTAAAAATGATGGTGAAGAAGATTTCGGATATAAATTGGTAGGTGCAATTGCGGTGAGTAAGAATGAAGATGAACTGAGCCGCTTTGAGCAGCAAGCATTAGCGAGAAGAAACGATACGCCGGAAGTTGGCACGGTTAAGCGCTTATCGGCAGAGGAAACAAGCAAACGTTTTCCGCTGCTAGATGATGAGCTTCAAGCTGTCTATGTTTCTGGTGGAGCTCGGGTGGACGGCAGGAGCTTGCGTGATGCAATGCAAAGAGCAGCAAAAAAATATGGCTTAACCTATTGCCAAGGAGAGGCTGAGCTTATCGTCTCTAATGACAAAGTCACTGGCGTTAAAGTTGATGGAAAAGAGATTTTTGCTGATAAAGTGATTCTTACAGCAGGTGCTTGGACAAAAGCGCTATTATCTCCATACGGGATAAACCTGCAAATTGAGCCGCAGCGAGGCCAGATTATTCATTTTTCAGTAGCGAATGAGGACACAAGCGAGTGGCCAGTTGTTATTCCACATAGTAGTTATTATATGCTGGCCTTTGATGATTCCCGCGTGGTTGTAGGTGCAACAAGGGAAACTGGAACAGGATTTGATTATCGGCTCACTGCAAGTGGAGTAAAAGAAGTCATTGATGCTGGCCTCGAAATGGCTCCTGGACTTGCAGATAGCACGATCCATCAAATGAGAATCGGATTTAGACCGATGGGACCTGATGTATTGCCGCTCCTTGGTACGATCGATAAATTAGAAAATATTATCATTTCTACAGGACTTGGGCCTTCCGGCATCACGATGGGGCCATATGTTGGTGTGCTTGCTGGTGAAATCGCGCTCGAAAGTAAAATCGATGTAGATTTAAGGCCGTATCATCCTTTAAGAAAGTAAGAAAAAGAGTGGCTGCCTAATTTGAGCCACTCCTTTCTATTGATAAAACACAACCTCATCGATATCCCTCATCTATACCATTGCTCCTGTCCCATCGGTGAAGTGAGTGAAGGGATAGATAGTAAAAAAATGAAAGTAATTTAATGATAGGGGTGCATTTTTGAAAAAGGCAAGGAGATTTACTCTAGAGGAGAAAATACTAGTGATACAACTCTATTTATTGGGAAAGTAAAGTGACGAACAGTGCCCGAGAAGAGTGAATTGTCATTTTAATTAAAATGGTCATCGCTTTTTCCGGTGAGCATAATAAGTGTAAAAACAACGGATAACAGTAAAATGATGATAACGATGGCATATAATATGTTCATAAGGTGCTCCTGGAAGATAGTTTGATAATGACAGTGATTGATCATTTCAGCATGATTCCGAGTAATAAAATAAAAATTAAGGGCTGATGATGGTGATAAGAGCAGTGGATGTGGCCTCCTAAATACAGATTTTAAATTTTAGGAGGCTAACGATGAAATTCAATTTAATTAACCAAAATGACTGGAAAAGAAAACCATATTTTGATTATTATTTAGCACAGGAGACTACTTTTAGTATAACAAGCGAAATAGATATCACACCATTATATTTCCATCTGAAATCGCACAAATTTAAGTTTTATCCTGCCTTGCTTTATATGCTGACAAAAGTAGTAAATAATCATGATGAATATAGAACGTGTTTTAATGAAGATGTGGAACTGGGCTATTGGTCGAGCATGGTGGCGAGCTATACAATATTTAATGAGAAGTCAAAAACTTTCGCAAGCATTTGGACGGAGCATTCCGAGTGCTTCAGAACCTTTCATCAAAAGGTGATTGAAGACATAAGAGCGTATGAAGGAAAAGAGGAACTGTTTCCTAAGAAACCAATCCCTTCGAATTCCTTTCCGGTGTCGATGATTCCTTGGGTAAGTTTTACGGGATTTAATTTAAATATCATGAATCACGGTAATTATTTATTGCCCATTTTTACTGCAGGAAAGTTTATAAGAAAAGAGTCGCGAATTTTTCTGCCAGTTTCTTTGCAAATGCATCACGCAGTCTGTGATGGTTATCATGCGAGTCAATATATCAATGAATTGCAAAAACTGGCTGATGAATATGTGAAATGGATATAAAAAGCGATGGATGGAGACTACTGTAATCTTGAGCGCGCTCCGAAACCATCCGCGTGGTGAAAAGAGCTGAAAGGTAGATAATAGCTTTTTTAATGAGCATCACGCAGTGTTATTGGAGAAATTTACGGAACGGTTATAAATACGATGAATCCAGGTCTGAATTAGGACCTGGGTTTCTTTTAGTTGGCGCATATCGTTAAAGCCTAAGAAACTTTTCTGCAATCAGTCCTAGTAAAAAGCAAACAGCATCTTTATAATGGAAAGGGTTGATTATTTTTTATTTGTTCTTTATGCGAACTGGAATAGTGAGGTTTTACAATCGTCAACCATTTGCTCTTCGATTAAAGGGCTATCTGTAATATTTTTGAATAAATTGTGAAAGGTTCGCAAGGAGAGATAAAATCCTATATAAAGTGTTACAATATAATAGAAATACAATACGGAAGGGAAAGTTCCTTGTGTTATGGAAAATGGTATCAGCATGAATAATTCTGTACAGCAAACACGTCAGCCTGTGACTAAGATATTCGCTGCGACAGTAAAGACTGGGATAATAAAATCCAATCTTTTTCCTATGTTTGCAGGTTTGACGCTCGCTTTATATACGTATGGCTATGGGATTTTTGATAAAATTCCAGAGGTTATTTTTGCCTTGATTGGTTCAATATTAATCATAGGCTCTGCCGGTGCATTTAATAATCTATATGATCGCGATATCGATTCGATTATGGATCGAACGAAGAACAGACCGACTGTTACAGGTGAAATTTCCGCTAAAACAGCTTTGGCTCTGGCGATTGTAATGGGTGTTCTGGGAATAGCCGCGCTTGCAATGACAACTCCGCTTGCTGCGTTGTTAGGCTTTCTGGGGTGGTTTTTTTATGTCGTTCCTTATACGATGTGGACAAAAAGAAGGACGGTTTATAATACTGAGGTAGGCAGTATTTCTGGTGCGATGCCGCCATTAATTGGTTGGGCAGCGATTCATCCGGATATTACTCATCCTGCGATTCTAGGACTTTTCGTTATTCAAGTTATTTGGCAAATGCCCCATTTTTATGCGATTGCAATCCGCAAGCATGATGATTATAAAGCGGCAAATGTGCCAATGCTTCCTGTAGTGAAAGGGATAAGAAGAACTTATTTGCAGACAAATGTATACTTGGTTCTGTTAATCTTAACTAGCTTTTTATTCTGGCCGCTAAGCCCGGGACTGACGTTAGTCGCGTTATTGTTAAGTATCGGCTGGCTGGTTTTAAGCATTTATGGATATAAAAAAATGGACCCAGGCAAGTGGGCAAACGCATTGTTCTTCTATTCATTGATTCATATGACAGTGTTGTTTTCCACGGTAATCATTTACTCTTTAGTGGGTATCCTATTTAATCTTTAACGAATAACGCTTCTGCTCAAAGCAGAAGCGTTATTTTTTAAGTTCAGTATTATCGACTCTTTTTATATGAATATTTGCTCTGTTAGAGGAATAAGAAAGGATTTCGATTAATTGCTCGGTCATATGTGCCGGAGTATACTTAAAACCGCCCTTTACCCAAGAAACAATCAAACCAAAGAGTGCATATACGTTATAGCTTGTAAGCAGTTCGCTATTAATTCTTTCATTTACTTGATCCATTATAATCTCTTGGCTCGTTAACTGTGTAAAGACATGAATGATGCGGTCCTGGAAGCCAGGAAGAACATTGGAATTAACGATCATACTATAAAATTCAGAATAGGAAGCAACATGTTCAAAGATTTTTACCGTTGTAGTGGTAAGTTCATTGATGCTAAATTGGTCAGTGCGCAAATACGGTGCTCTATATGAGGAAATTAAGTCCTCCATCACATCATCAATTAATTCATCCAGCAGTTCTTCTTTCGTTTGAAAATGTTTATAAAATGTACCGCGGTTTAAATCTGCCCGCTGAACAAGATCCGTTATCGTTATTTTTTTAAAATCCTTTTCTCGCATTAATGAGATTAATGCGTCTTTTAGCACTTTTTTTGACTTGCTAATTCTTCTGTCATTTTTCATGAACAAAACACGTCCCATATGTCTATTAATTTTTAATATTGTACAAATTGATATGAAAATATCGATTAATGTACATTTTGCGAACGATTTGCATATTGTTACTCAAATTATAGAAGATTAAACTAAAGTAGTACAAATGATAGCGCTTCATCTTGAGTTTGTATTTTATTTCCAAGGGAAAGGGGTCTTTTATCATGAAATTACAAGATAGAGTAGCGATTGTAACAGGTGCAGCTTCTGGTATGGGCAAAGCCATTGCTGAACTTTATGCAAAAGAAGGCGCAAAAGTCATTGTGGCTGACCTTAATATCGAAGGTGCAGAAGCAGTGGCGGAGGGAATTACCAATGCAGGCGGCACGGCAAAGGCTGTAAAGGTGAATATTGCTAAGCTGGAAGACATCGAAGCAATGGTAGATACCGCTGTAAGTGAATTTGGCACTTTGGATATTTTAGTAAATAATGCTGGCATCATGGATGCATTTGAACCAGTTGGAGATATTACGGATGAAAAATGGGATTTAATTTTTGATATCAATACAAAAGGTGTGATGCGTGCAACAAGAAAAGCCATCCCAATTTTCTTGGAAAAAGGTAAAGGCGTCATTGTTAATACGGCTTCCACTGGCGGGCTTAACGGTGCACACGCAGGCGCTGCTTACGGTGCGTCCAAGCATGCAGTTGTAGGTTTAACTAAAAACACAGGCTTCATGTATGCAAAGGAAGGCATTCGCTGTAATGCAATTGCACCGGGCGGAGTACAGACAAATATTGCATCATCGCTTAAACAGCCAAATGCATTTGGAATGAGCCGTACTCAGCTTGCTCAAGCAGTAATGCCGCGTACAGGAACATCTGAAGAAATTGCACAAGTCGCGCTATTCCTTGCATCAGATGATTCAAGCTTTGTCAACGGTACAGTGATCACTGCAGACGCAGGATGGACTGCAGCATTTTAATTTAAATTATCGGAACACCTTTCCTTTGGGAGAGGTGTTTTTTTTTATGTCTTAGTATAACAGAAAACTGGAGAAAGACGGCTGATAAGGTAAGGAAGATACGAGTAAATAATCACACTCCTTAATTTATCAAGAAATTCTTTAAAAACTCAAAACCACTCATTGACTCTCCCCTAACAGGAGCTTTTACACTGTTAAAGTTCGACAAAAAAAGGAGGTCATAAAACGATGGAAAACGCAATAGAAGTTTCAGGCTTAACAAAGTCATTCGACGGTCATACGGCTGTCAATCATTTATCGCTAAAAGTAAAAAAGGACACCATTTTTGGCCTGCTTGGACATAATGGCGCAGGGAAATCGACTACGATTGACTGCATTCTTGGTACACAAAAGCCGGATACCGGTGAAGTGACTATTCTAGGGTGCGATCCAGCCGCCAATCGCAAGCAGCTTTTCGAAAAAGTCGGCGTTCAGTTTCAGGAAAATGCTTTTCAAAAAGGGCTGAAGATGAAGGAGATTTGTGAGATTACGCATTCACTTTACAAGCATCCAATGAACTGGCGTGAGCAGCTGCAAGCATTTGGTCTCAGTCATCGTGAAAAGGTAAAAGTGACTGAGCTTTCAGGCGGAGAGCGGCAAAAGCTCTGCATTTTATTGGCGATGATGGGGCAACCAGAAGTGATTTTCCTTGATGAGCTGACTACAGGACTTGATCCGCTAGCTAGACGGGAAGTATGGCGAACACTTGAAAAATTAAAGGAAACGGGTGTGACAATTTTTCTTACATCACATTTCATGGATGAGGTCGAAAACTTATGTGATGAGCTACTTGTGCTAAAAAATGGACAAACGCTTGTGTCGGGAACGGTTCAAGAGGTACTTGCTTGTACAGGTACGAAAAACATGGACGAAGCATTTATCCATTTAATTGAGGGGGATGTTCAATGAATACTTTTTGGTTATTATATAAGGCAGAAATTAAATTATCCTTCAGAGAAATGTCCTCGGTTATTTTCGGTTTAATCTTGCCGGCTGTTTTAATGGCGTTAATGGGAATGTTTGCCTATTCGAACGAGGAGCTGAATCTCTCATTTGCGGCCATTGCAACAATTGGATTATGTGCAACCGGCCTCATGAGTTTGCCATTATCACTTTCCTCCTACAGAGAGCAAAAGGTTCTCAAACGATATAAAGTGACACCCATTAGTCCGATGATTCTCCTTTTTGCTCATGTGAGCTATTGTTTCTCTTTAAGCATTTCTTCTATGCTGATGGTATTTGCGGTCGCAAAGTTCGGTTATGGGATGAACTTCATTGGCTCTCCTCTAAAGTTTATCGCTGGTTATTTACTTGTTATGGCAGCGATTCATAGCATCGGACTCATCATCGCCAGTCTGTCGCCAAGTGAAAAGACGACCGGTGCGATCAGCAGTGCGCTCTACTTTCCGATGTTTCTACTATCCGGCGCAACGATTCCGTTTGAGATCATGCCAAGCTTTCTTCAGTCGATTGTAAAAATCTTCCCTCTTACCCATGGCATTGAATTATTAAAAGGAATTGCGCTTAATCAGCTGGCAAATCTTACCTTTAGTTTGACAGTACTCATTCTCACAGCCATTGTATGTCTAATCATATCTATAAAATTTTTTAAATGGGAATAATGTAAGGAAGCTTAATTGCTTCCTTTTTGAAAGGAGAAAACCTATGTATTCCATTGGCATTTTTTCGAAAATGAATCGGATAACGATTAAAACATTAAGATATTATGATCGTGCAGGCATTCTCAAACCTGCACATGTAGATAATAAGACAGGCTATCGTTATTATAGCAGTGCGCAGATTGTAACGCTTCATGAAGTCATGGCATTAAGGCAAATGGGCTTTAAAATTGCAGAAATCAAGGAGGCTATCGAAACAAAAACAGTCAGCCGCATGATTGAAAAAAAACGGACAGAACTGCAAGAGCAGTCTAAAAAGATAAACGAGAAGATTGCTCAAGCTGACTATTACTTGGAAAAGCAAGAATATACACCGCAAATCTTTATCAAAAGTCTCCCGCAAGTGATTGTTGCTTCTACTAGATATATACTGCCTAATTATCAGGCCTTATTTGAAGTTGTTCCGAAAATGGGCGAGAAAATGATTGCAGTCGGCTGCAAAGTTGACCCAATTCAATATTGCTTCCAAATTATACATGATGGGAAATATAAAGAAGAGAATATTGATTTTGAAATTTGTGAAGCCGTAACAGAAATGAAGAAAAATCAAAATGGCTTAATTTTTAAAGAAATAGAAGAAGTACCTATGGCAGCCTGCCTTCTTCACCGCGGCCCATATGAAACGATTGGTGAAACATATGCGATTCTATTTGATTGGCTGGCGCATAATCAATACGAATTGGCTGATAACCCAAGAGAAGCCGTTATTGATGGAATATGGAATCGTAATGATTCGCGCGAATGGCTGACTGAGGTGCAGTTTCCGCTAACTAAAGGAGGGTAGATCAATATGAAGCAATCAGGACCCTATCAAACGAATGTACAGAAGTGTTTAGGAACTAAAGGCAGTTCTTAATTGTGTGAGTAAGAAACCGTACGCTTTCCTTACTTACACAGTTTATATTACACTCCCGCGTACCCATTTTTATTCGCAGTAATTTTACAACCTTTACTTAAAGTCCTTTTTATGAAAAAAATATCTTATTCAATTTCTTTAACACTTACTTCATTTTCTTGGAATGTAATATCATATTTCTTTTCATCCTCATTAATAAATGATACTCCTAAGAAAGCTGGCTCTTTTTTATTTAATTCCTCTAATTTATCATTACTAAGACCTTCATTATCAAATGTCACTTCACCTTTGATTTCTAAAAGGTTATCATCCTCATTAACTGTATTTTTTACATCTTTAATGTTTACGTCTTTAACTTTATCTTCTACCCATGAACCTACAATAGGTTTAATACTTAATGTATCAATTTTTTTACTATCGTTATCAGGGATAATGATTTCAATTTCAAACCTGATGCTACTCTCTGCTCTCTCATTTTCGCTTAACCCATATAAAAATTCATTAATATCATAAGATTGATTTGGGTTTTGGGTGCAAGCTGACAATAATACAAAGAAAGGCAGTAACAATACTAAAAATACCTTTTTCAAATTAACAAATCCTTTCCTTTATTACCAATTCATCATGTCTATAACGCAACATAATCACTCAATATTGGTGCTTGACACCTGCCGTATTCAAGATGGTTTTTACATAATCAGCTTGCAGTTTCTGAAAGATATTAGTCGAAAACTCAAATAGTTTAGTTTATAAATAATTATGGTATAATGGATATATAATACTAAAGACAGGATGCGTGAACACCCTGTCTAGTAACTTATCGCCCAGGCGGGAGGTTACTTAATTACTTGTTTCTCTTAGAAACCACCCGAGACTGGGGAGTCTTTTTACGGGTGGTTTTCTTTTTGGATTTTTTATTAGGAATCTTACTGAATAGAAAGGCAACAAATTGAGTAATTATTGCCTTAGCAAGAGTTAATAGTAAATCCACTAGTACATCCATTGCGGTCACCTCCCTCCAACTTCGACTTAGAGCAAAGGGAAAGCAACCTCCCACCCGAACTATTAAGTTACTCATCTTATTATAGCGTAATTTTTCCATTCTTTTATATGTAATTGAGTTATGGTGAAAGAGGGAAAGTTATTAAAAGCTCTGATTTTATTTGCTGTTGATTGGAGCGGGTGGCGCGAGACTCCTGCGGGAGAAGCTAGCAAAAACTAGCAGCACACGAGAAGAATATACACAGAAAGATTCTGAATTTATATTAAACATTCTCAACCTCGCGTAGAAATTATTTCAATTTTCGAAAATAATGATACAATAGCAGTAACTTAATGAAGAGGACGGGATGAAGATGAAAAATGCAAAATGCACCCTTATAAAAATAAATGGAGAAAAATCAGCTGGGTAATGAGCAAATAAAATGCCCGCTGTTATAATAGGAGGAGCATTTTTAATATGTTAACGAATCAAGGCTTTAATTTATGGGCGAATCAATATGATCAAACCGTTCAATTAAGTGAAGATAATAAAACATATCCTTTTGCAGGCTATAATGAAATTTTAAATATCGTGTTTAATGTAGCGATGCGGCAGCCGCAATCTTCCATTCTTGATATTGGTTTTGGAACAGGTGTGTTAACGAGTCAATTATATGAACAAGGACATCTTATAGATGGATTGGATTTTTCATCAGAAATGATTACCTTAGCTCGAAAGAAGATGCCGGACGCAAATTTAATTGAATGGGATATTTCTAAAGGATTGCCGGAATCGATAAAAGCGAAAAAATATGATTCTATTATAAGTACCTATGCGCTGCATCATTTAACTGATGAGGAGAAGGTGCCTTTTATACAAAGTTTATTACTTCGCCTGAATGATAACGGAAAAATCGTTATTGGCGATATCGCATTTCAGACAAGAGCCGCACATAATCAGTGCAGGGATAGAAGTAAAGAATTCTGGGATGAGGATGAGTTTTATTTCGTACTTGAAGAATTAAAACCACGAATGGCAGATTTCAGCCATAGTACATTTACACAAGTCTCCCATTGCGGCGGTGTAATGGTTCTTTCAAAATCATAAGGCAAGGGGACTCCTGTTCAAATTAGGGGCTCGCTGAAGCCGTTTGGAATGAAAATTACCAACCAAGAATAATAAAGAAGCACAGCTCATCTTTTCTAAGAGTTGTGTTTTTTTGATTTACGATGTTACATTTGATTTATTATAAGAGTGAAACGATAATCGATAACGAGTAGAATGAATAAATTGATTGTTTAATATAATGTGAATAAGAATCTACATTGAGGGGAAATGATTGTGAATTCTGCAAGTGTAAAATACGATCAGTTTGGTGATCCAAGTGAAGTACTGCGGATTGAATATGAACATAAGTCTGCGCCAAAAGACTATGAGGTTTTGGTAAGAATGAAGCTGCGGCCGATTAACCCATCTGATTTAATTCCTGTCAGGGGCTCCTACGCACACCGCATCACTTTGCCAGCTATTCCTGGATATGAAGGAGTTGGCATAGTAGAGCAAGTAGGAAATCGGGTTTCAGCCGATTTAATAGGTAAAAGAGTGCTGCCTTTGCGCGGTGAAGGGACATGGCAGGAAGTTGTGAAAACATCGGCCGCTTTTACCGTCCCAATACCTGATTCAATAAATGATACCGCAGCGTCGCAAATGTATATTAATCCGATTACCGCCTGGGTTACTTTAACAGAGGTGTTAAAGATAAAGGCAGGCGATACTTTAGTAGTCAATGCTTGCGGTTCAGCGATCGGCCATATTTATGCCCAACTGACGAAGCTGATAGGCTGCAGGCTCATCGCAGTTGTGCGAAATGGAGATTATACAGAGCGGCTTCTTCAGCTCGGTGCTTTCCACGTAATTGATACATCCAAACATTCATTAACTGAAGCGATTATGGCTTTGACATATGGTAGAGGAGCAGACGCGGCGATTGATTCAATCGGTGGCGATGAAGGGAATTTGCTATCTCAATGTGTGCAGCCTACAGGCACATTTTTAACGATCGGCCTCTTGTCAGGCGTGCAAGTAGATTGGCGTGAAATCTCCAGCCGGGTAAATGCTAAGCTATTTCATTTGAGACATTGGAATCGAAATACATCCATCAGAACATGGCATAAAACCTTTGAACGGATTATTGATCTTGCAGCAAATGAGAAACTGTTGTTGATGAATATGGTTGCAAACTATGATTTGCACGATATCAAAATGGCGCTACATGCCGTCGAGGAAAAAAAGGAGAAGGTCTTTTTAACAAGCTAAGAGAATCTATAAGAAAATCTCGAGAGCGGAAGCGGTTCCTCAGGGCAAACAACGAATAAGTACATCGTTTCACCGGCTTTGCCAGATAACATAACTGGACTCTCATTTGTTTTTCGCGAGTATGAAAACCATTATAAAGATGGACCACCTATTAAAGAGGCCGTCATTAAAGCATAACCATTCTTTGACTTTCGCAAAAAATTTCCATACACTTAAACTATTATCTCATTTTATTTTTGATCACAGGAGGGAGCCTGTGATTTTTTTTCTTATAGAGTTTTAAGTATGGAAGGAAGTTCATTCATGTCAAAGAAAATAAATAGTGCGAAGAGAATTCAAAAATTGGCGCATGCGTTTATATGCCCATTGTGCGGAAGCCCGGTAAAAGTTGTTGAGCTAAAAAGTTTGGTGTGCGACCAAAGTCATAATTTTGACTTTACGAAGCAGGGGTATTTAAATTTACTTACTCATGCAGTTAAGAGTCATTATAGTAAAGAGCTGTTTCAGGCTAGACAGCAGATTATTATGGATGCTGAACTTTATAAGCCGCTTCATGATGAGTTTGTAGCCATCATTGATCAAATGCCTGGACACAAGGTGGTTGCGGATTTAGGCTGTGGTGAGGGATCGCATTTGCAGAAAATAGTGGATAAAGTAAATGCAAAAGAAATCGATGCAATTGGAATTGATATTGCTAAGGAAGGCATCTTGATGGCTGCGAAAAATTATGATGAGCTTATATGGCTTGTAGGTGATTTAGCGAAGTCTCCGATAGGTAACGGAGCTGTTGATGTGATACTTAATATACTCTCTCCATCAAATTATGAGGAATTCAAAAGAATGCTTGCTCCCGAAGGAGTGGTTGTGAAGGTCGTTCCAGGGGAGAGGTATTTGCATGAATTGCGGGCGTTTTTATATGAGGAGTCCGAATATTCCAATGAGCAAACGGTTTCGCTGTTTAACAGGCATTTTGATTTAGTCCAAACGAAAAGAGTGTCGTATGCTAAAAACTTGAATCAGTTTGATTTAGCCAATCTTGTGACGATGACGCCATTAGCTTGGAAGGGCAAAGAAGAGAAGATAAAACAATTTATGAATCAAACATCTGCAAATATTACAGTAGACTTGGAGCTCTTAATAGGAAGAAAAAAACGATAATCGTGGTCTTCAGCTTTTATCTTTTTATAATGGTAAACTATATAAAAAGGAGGCGAGAGAGTTGGATAAACAATTGTCTCAGGCTATCCATTTAAGGAATATCGGAAGTTTAAAAGAGTCTAATCAAATGTTCATGCAGCTTGTTAAAACACATCCTAATGATGCGAATATTCAATACCAATGTGCATGGAGCTTAGATGTGCTAGGAGAAGAAGCCGAGGCAGTACCATATTATGAGCGTGCGATAGAACTTGGTTTGCCTGACGAAGATTTAGCAGGCGCATATTTAGGCTTGGGTAGTACATATCGGACCTTAGGAGCATACGAACAATCAAGACAGATTTTTGAAAAGGCGCTGGCTGTTTTTCCTGAAAATAATGCGATAGCCTGTTTTTATGCAATGACCTTGTATAATTTGCAGGAATATGAACGAGCGATGGGAATACTGTTAAAAGCATTGGCAGATACTTCATCTGATCGGCACATACATGATTATAAAAAGGCGATTGTTTATTATTCGGATAAGCTGCATAAGGTGTGGAGATAAAGCTTACATCGTGCTCACACTTAAACAGCTATTGGCTTTTTAATAGATTAAATCATTGACATAAAAGGAGCGAGAGAAGATGCTTGATATCGCTGAATTACAAAAGAATGTAAAGGCATTTAGTAAAGAAAAGGGATTTGACCAATCTTCTGTAGAGGCAAGAACATTATTTTTAATGACAGAGGTGGGTGAAGTTGCAAAGGAGGTACTTTCTTTATCATGGGAAGAAGACAAGGATCAAGTTAAAGAGCGATTGGGACTTGAGCTATACGATGTTGTATGGAATGTATGTGAGCTAGCAAATAAGCTTGATATAGATTTGGAAGACGCTTTTAAAAAGAAGATGGAAATTAATAAGTTACGTACATGGGAATAAAAATAAAAAGTGGTTTTGATAGAGATAGTTAAATCTGCATATAACCACTTTTTTGTATAATTGCTTCAAAGAGAAAATCGTATATGGAATGTTGTTCCGCTAGAATCTGATGTGTAGTCTATCATGGCATTGTTTCTTTTCGCAATAGCGAAAGAAATAGCTAACCCAAGGCCCGACCCTTTTTCCTTGGAAGTAACAAAAGGCGTAGAAATCGTATCCATCATGTGAACAGGGATGCCTGTCCCTTCGTCACTGATAGATAAAACAACCTTTCCTTCCGCGAGATAAGTCTTAATATGAACAGACTTATTTGCTTCCATTGCATCAAGTGAATTATTCACCAAATTGATTAAAAGCTGTCTCATTTCACTTTGATCAAGCTCAAGTGCAGGAATCGGATTTAACTGAAGATGAATAAGCTTATCCTCTTTTAATGCCCTTGTTTCCATTAATGGATAGATCGATTGAATAATTGTGTTTAAGCTCTGTTTTTCCATTCTGCTATGCTTATTTTTTGCTATGTCCAAAAATTCGCTAATGATTATATTTACTCTATCAATCTCTTCAATCATTAACTTGAAGATATCCTTATACTTCAGCAATTCTTTATTTTGTGAAACAAGCTGTAAAAATCCTTTCACAGTGGTTAAAGGGTTCCGCACCTCATGGGCAACTCCAGCAGCCATCTCGCCTATGATTCTCAGCTTTTCAAAATAGATTTCTTTTTCATTCTGGGCTTTTTGCAGTGAGATGTCGCTAAAAAGCACTAATATGCCATTTGCATCTGGTATAACTTTTATCTTTAATGTTTTAGCAGATTCCTCGATTGTTATTTCAAATGTAATAGTTTTCTGTGATGAATAAGCATAATTGTAATGTTTAAAAATCTCTGTCCCTATGTATTTTGGAATGATATCCCAAATGCAAGCACCTAACAAATCCTCTTTAGATCTTTCAAGAATGGCTTCACCTGATTTATTAATAAATGTAAACTCCATTTGATTGTTTAAATAATAGCATCCATCAGAAATATTCAACAATAGCTCGTGCATATTAATATATTCAATTGAATTTCCTTCATTGAAGAAGGAAAAATTTCCTCGCGATGTCATACTATAGGAAACGCTCCTCTCAGCAGATATTCAGAAAGATGGGACTTTGCGAAAACTATTTCTATATCTAACAGAATAACATACTTTTAAAAAATTCAAATATATTCTATACATGTTAATACTAGTTAAATTTATTTTTTTTATAGAAAAAACTCCGCATCGCTAATTGTGTACGGAGCTAATCTATTTCAGTTAATTTGTTGGAAACTGGATAGAATACTTCCCAAAGCCATTACTTCCATTACCAATATATTGAATGCCGCTGCCTTCCTTAATGCTGTCAACTGCCTCAGAAGACGATTCAAACGTGAGGTTGGCATGATTGCCAATCGGTGCAAAAGTCCAGTTTCCATCAGCTGATGGGTCGATCGTTCCTTTTTCAAAGATATAATCGATGATGACTTGACGGTTTTCATCCGGATACATTTCAAGAGCTGTCTGGTTTCTTACACCAGGGAAATGGCCATTTGCACGGTAGTTGTTTGTAACAACGATAAATTCCTGTTCAAGATCAATCGGCGCTCCATTAAATTCTAGATTCTTAATTCGATTGGCCTCAGCATTTATTATATTACCGCTGCCGTCATATTTAGCAGGCTCTGTTACATCAATCTCATATGTGACACCATCAATGACGTCATAATTATAAGTAGGAAAGCTGTTATTAATTAATGGCTGCTCACCTGTCACGCTTGGATCAATCTGGTTAAATTGCCCTGCGGACATTTCCAGCCATTCCTTTACATCGGCGCCATTAATTTTTACTGTTGCGATTGTATTCGGGTATAAATACAAGTCTGATACATTCTTGATGGCAATAGTTCCTTCCGGGATATACGTATAGTAGCTTGCGCCATTTCGTCCGCCGGCTTTAAACGGTGCACCAGCGGAAAGAACAGGTGTATTTTCTTCAGCTGTACCTGCAAGCTGTTTATTTGCATACCATACCTGGGCGTTTGTCACAATTTGAATGGAAGGATCATCCTGTACTAATGCAAAGTAGCTATGAATATCTGCCGTTGTTTCGCCAACAGGCTGACGAACATAATTCAATGTACCTTCATGTTCTTTTTTTACTGCCCGCAGAATTGAACGATCTGGTTCAGCTAAACTTTGTTTTGCAGTTTCATCATAGATAGCTCTTAGTTCTGACTGGCTGCCTGTGACTTCCCATTTGCCTCTGCTCTTTGTTAAGGAAAGGTCAATGACGCCAAGGTGGCTTCCCCAGTTGCCCGGCATGACAACAGGCACGCCATTGATTGTTCCTTTTTCTTCATCAATTCCAGGAAGGTTGGCAAAATCCCCCGGAAATAGCTTATGATTATGGCCTGATACAATCGCATCAATTCCATCTACTTGTGTAAGTGCATAAGTTGCATCTTCCGCCATTTCAGAATATTGTGCTTCCCCCATTCCTGAATGAGCTAATACGACAATAATATCTGCTCCTGCTTGTTTCATTTTTGGAATGACAGCCTCTACAGATTTGACAATATCCTTCGTATATACTTTTCCTTCTAAATGAGCTTTATCCCATTGAGTAATTTGTGGAGTAACCGCACCTGTTACACCTATTCTTAATAGCTGTGGAATACCTCGTTCGTCTTTGACAATTTTCTTAATAATTTTATACGGATTAAAGTAATTTTTTTCTTTCCCTTTGTTTTCTTTATATACATTTGCATTTACGTAAGGAAAAGGTGCATCATTTAACACTTCATCAAGAAAATCGAGGCCATAGTTAAACTCATGATTTCCAACTGTTGCTGCGTCGTATTTTAATAATGACATGGCTTTAAAAACTGGATGTTTTTCACCTTTGCGAAGGGGATCAATCTTTGCCTTATAATCTCCTAAAGGGTTTCCTTGAATAAGGTCGCCATTATCAAATAAAAGATTGTTTTTATTTTCTTTTCTCGCTTCTTTTATAAGGGTAGCTGTTTTCGCCAACCCGAATTCATTAGTTTCTTCGTCTTGATAATAATCATAGTTATATAAATGGGTATGTATATCGGTTGTCCCTAAAATTCGCAAATCAACCTTATGCGTGAACTTGTGTTTTAAGCCATTTGTTTCCGCTGCATCGGCTGATCGATTAAATCCTGGCAATGCAAAGGTTGAAAGCAGCAATAGAAATGCAACAAATGTTTTCCCCATTTGGCTGTATTGTTTTTTCAAATCAATTCCATCTCCTTTTATTGTAGAGTAGTGGGATAATCATCCTAATAGTAACTATATTCCGTCTATTTTGAGAATGGGTACAATGCTCCAATTTTTGTAAAAATTTAATGATCTAATTTTAATATTATCTATAAATTCCTTTATATTTATTTACAATCAGGGATTAAAATGAGGGGCAGGCAAGTGGAAAGGGAGTGATCCTGTGCATGAAATAATAGCAAAAGGAATTGCGGTTGCAGCCAGTTAAGAAGCGGGAGAGAGGGTGAAGGTGGATAAAAGACAGAAGATGTTGTTTAAAGCGGTTTGCTATTAGGCGATAAATTCATTGCAGTAATGTTTCCGCTTGATTGCGGTTTGTTTAGCATATTGAAACTGTAGGATAATTATCTAAATTAGCGCATATGAATGATAGGAGACAGCTATGGCGATTCATTTAGACAGTATTCACTTTGACAGGATTAATTAGTTGCAGTTTTATTTCGAATGTGAGTCAGGTTGTATATGCGTCAGCGGGAGAACGGCAATAGTTCATCATACAAGAAGAGGCTATAGAGGGGCTGCTCAAAAAATACAATGCTTAAAAAATGGACAAGAGATTTCATTTAATCAATTAGGTTAAGTAAATTTCTCTGAAGGGATGGACACTCAAGATGTTTGATACCGTCATTATTGGGGGAGGTCCAGCTGGATTGAGTGCAGCGCTTGTTTTAGGCAGGGCGAGAAGAAATGTACTCCTTATTGATGCGGACCGCCCTAGAAATAAAGTAACACGCTATTCACACGGCTTTCTTTCAAGAGATGGAATCTCGCCTTCTGATTTTAAAGCGGCCGCTCATCATGATATTAGCAAATATCCCTCAGTAACAATCAAACGTACAGAAGTGGTGCACGCCAGGAAGAATGATAAACACTTTGCGATTGTCACAATGAATAAAGATGTGTTTGAAGCGAAAAAGATAATTATTGCAACTGGCGTTAAAGAAATTCTTCCTAATATAAAAAGTTTAGGCCGGTTTTATGGAAAAAGCATATTTAACTGTGTTTATTGTGATGGCTGGGAGGTGCGCGATAAACGGTTGGCCATTCTTTCGAGTCATTTGGGGACACTGCAGCTTGTGAAGCTCGTGTATAACTGGTCAAAGAATTTAATTGTATGCACGAATGGCCATCATCCGATTGATCAGAAAACGAGACAAACACTGCAATTAAAAGGGATTGAGGTTATTGAGACTATAATAACAGAGTTAACTGGCGCAGGAGATCAAGTAGAAGCAGTCAGGTTTGCAGATGGCAGAGAGGAACCAATCGAGGCTGGATTTATTAGTCCGGAATGGTGTCATTCCGGATACATAGCAAATGGACTTGGCTGTAAAAAAATGCCTCAAGGCGGCATTATGACTGATGGAATGGGCCGAACAAATATACAAGGAGTCTATGCTGCTGGTGACAGCTCCATTATTTCTCCATCGCAAATTGCTATTGCTGTTGGCGATGGCAGCCGAACGGCGATAGGCGTCAATATGGATTTAACGAATGAAGAGTTTAAATGATAACTGTGCTGCTGCGCAGTTTTTTTATTTGAGATTTCAGGACATATGTCCTTTTCAAATTGTATCTGTTATCTTTTAATAAAAGCGTAAGGGAAGTGTTGGATTGATTCAATCGGCAAATCATCAGCAACTAAAGCTATATTTGAAAAAATTTGCAATCGAAGATGTATTTCCTTCCAAACTGATAGGTGATCTTTCTCTTTGTTATTATGAGCAGGGAGAGCATCTTTGTATGCAAGGGGACAATGCTTGTGAATTATTTATCATAGTAAAAGGAAAGGTGAAAGTATTCACAACCTCATCTGAAGGCAATACGTTAATTCTATCTTTCAAAACGCCACTTGAGCTAATTGGAGACATTGAGTATGTTCAGAAAATCGATATTATTAATACAGTGGAAGCCGTCTCTCCGCTAACTGTCGTTAGAATTCCATATAAAGCTTTAAGAGCACACTGTGAAAATCATCCGCCTTTTTTAAAGTTTATGCTCGGGATTATTACGCAAAAATTTTATGTGAAATCCGATTTTCTTAGCTTTAATTTAATGCATTCAGTGGATGTCAGGCTGGCCAGTTATTTATTGTCACATTCCTTTGATGAGCAGCACTCACTAGTAACTGGCATCCATAGTACGGAAAGTTTGAAGGATGCAGCAAATTTAATTGGTACCAGTTACCGCCATTTGAATCGAGTGCTGCTGAAATTTATACAAGAAGGTTTAGTCGAACGGAACAGTAAAAGCATTGTGATTAAAGATTGGCAGGGGTTAAAAAATATAGCAGGACATTCATTATATGAGAAATGAACAGCATGTGAGTAGAACAGGAGAGAAAAAATGAAACAATATCAATATTTACTATTTGACATCGATGATACTTTATTAGATTTTCAAGCAACAGAGAAAATGTCATTGCAGCTGCTTTTTGAACAAGAGCAATTGCTGTTAACTCCGGAGATTGAAAAGCATTACCGTTCATTTAATCAATCATTGTGGCGTTCTTTTGAAGAAGGAAAAATTACGAGAGATACGCTGTTAAATACACGCTTTGCAACCTTTTTAAAAGAATATGGCAAAGTAGTAGACGGAGCATTTATGGAAAAGAGCTACCGCAGCTTTTTAGAACAGGGCCATCATTTAATGGATGGAGCACTTGATTTAATAAGCCGATTAGCTGATCAGTATGAACTCTATGTCGTAACGAATGGAGTATCAAAAACGCAGGATAGACGCTTGCGCGATTCCGGATTGCACCCATTATTTAAGAAGGTTTTCGTGTCGGAGGATACCGGCTTTCAAAAGCCGATGAAGGAATTTTTTGATTATGTATTCGCACGAATTCCAGATTTTTCTCCAGATAAAGCACTAATTATCGGTGATTCACTGCTCGCAGATATGGCAGGCGGAAAGCAGGCTGGCATGGATACTTGCTGGATCAATCCTGAAAAGAAACCGGATGATATTCATGTGATGCCAACTTATGAAATTCGTCATTTAAACGAGCTTTATAAAATTATCGGAAGGGAGGAAAGGTAATGCTTCATAACCCAACAGGAAAAGAGCGAATGGCGCTTGCTTTTCTTCTCGGTATGCTGGCAACGCTCGGCCCGCTGAATATTGACATGTATTTGCCTAGCTTTCCAAGTATTGCGGAAGACTTGAATGCAAGTGCTTCACTCGTTCAACTAAGCTTAACGGCATGCTTAATCGGGCTAGCTGTCGGCCAGTTAATCATCGGCCCAATCAGTGATGCGAAAGGGAGAAGACGGCCATTATTAATTTCTATCTTTTTATTTGCTCTCGCATCCTTCCTATGTGCTATCGCGCCAAATATCACGACATTGGTTATCGCAAGATTTTTACAAGGAATGACTGCATCTGCTGGGGTCGTTTTATCACGTGCAGTGGTTCGTGATGTATTTAGTGGTCGCGAACTGACTAAATTCTTTGCACTGTTAATGGTGATTAATGCAGTAGCTCCTTTAGTAGCACCAATCGCAGGAGGCGCTATCCTGTTGATGCCATTTGCAAGCTGGGGCACGATATTTATTTTCCTCGGAATCATTGGACTTATTATTGTATCCATTGTTGCATTCAAATTAGAGGAAACCTTGCCCGTGGAAAAAAGGGTGCCAAGCTCGCTTCGGTTTACTTTAAAAACGATGGGCGGTTTATTTAAAGACCGTTCCTTTATAGGCTATGCTTTAATAGTCGGCTTTGTTCATGGAGGAAGCTTTGCCTATGTGTCCGGAACACCATTTGTTTATCAAGGAATTTATGGCGTATCACCTCAAGTGTTCAGCATCCTGTTTGGCATCAACGGCATTGCCATCATTACTGGAAGTACAATTGTAGGGCGGCTAGGAGGCAAAGTGCCTGAAAGAACGCTGCTTAAAATTGCAGTGACTGTCGCTGCATCGGCAACTGCGTTCTTATTAATTATGACCATTATCCAAGGTCCGCTAGCCACAATAGTGATTCCAATATTTATCTATATGACAACAATGGGGATGATCATTACAAGCTCATTTACCTTGGCAATGGAGCATCAAGGCCACCGTGCTGGTAGTGCCAGTGCAGTACTGGGCATGATGCCTTTAATTTTGGGCGCCGCAGTCTCTCCACTCGTAGGCATCAATGAAACCACAGCAATACCGATGGGAGCGATTCTATTCACAACTTCATTTATCGGCTTTATTGTTTTCTATACGTTGACTGGGAGGAAAAAGGCAGAAGGCTGATTAGATTGTTTGTGAGACAGGTGACTGTGCTTATGATCGAACGACCTTGCAAAAGTAGTGCCCGGAAATATAAAAAAGATGAAATCGAGAAGTCAATTAAAAAATTGCAGTATCTATCGTCAAGTTCAGTTATACTGTAAAAAGAATCTGAATATATTAATCTATCAAGGGGTAGTTCTGTGAATAGCAATAATCTAAAAGCATTAGCGATGACTTCATTTTTATTTTTGGTAGCCGGTTTATTTAGTATGTTTAGCCTAGCGCATAATAGCGCAATGTATGATATTAACTTTGTCATAATTGGAGGCATTTTGTTTGGTGCAGGCGTTCTATTGGCAATTATGACGCTCTTTACATTTGCCTTAAAGAAATAGCAAACAGCATGAAGAAAAGCGCGGCATCCATACGATGCCGCGCTTATAACATATAATCAATTAAAAAACTCATTTAAAGCCGATTGATTTTCTTCTAGGTTGACCTCCAAAACTTCGCCGATCCCTTCATATCTTACGGGTGAATAGGTGCCGTCAACTGGTATTCTTATATTTTCAAAGGAGGAGTCTTTTGTTAAGAAACTGGAAGCTAATGAAATTAAGGTGGTGCTTTTAAGATTCGTATTAACAAAAGGCTGGACGGTGCCAACTATTTTTGGCAGTTTAGCAATATTGCCGACATGGTAGATTTCTTCTGCCATTTTGCCGATTACTTCCTGCTGGCGTTCGACTCTGCCAAAATCGTTTTGTGCATCATTTCTAAATCTTACGTAGCCTAAGAGCTCATCACCATTTAGGCTTTGTACACCGGGATGCAGTGTCACTCCAATTCCTTTCGACATTTTCTTCTCCACGTCTACTTCAATTCCATCTGGGAAGGTGACATCTATAACTTTTGAAAAACCTTTGAAATCGATCATGGCGTAGTATTGCAAGTCAATATTGAAGTTCGCTTTGATTGTTTCCCTTACAAGCTCAGGACCGCCTAAAGCATTCGCTGCATTAATTTTTTGCTTTTTGAATCCGGGGATATCAACATATGTATCACGCATGATGGAGGCAATTTTTGATTTGCCAGTATCAGGGTCATATTGTGCAATCATAATGGTATCTGACCGCGATGCCTCTTCCCCTCTTGAATCAACACCTAATAGCAAAACATTAGTTTTTCCTAAATCATCTTCAATTCCATTAAAGTCGTAATTTTCCTGAGGGACACTTGTAAAAGTGTTTGCTTTTTTAAGACTGTTTTTATAGTCGAAATAGGCATAGGCAGCAATTAGCATAAGTAACGTAAGAAAACTGAGAATAAGTGTCCAAAATATCCTGCTTTTTTTCTTTTTTTTCCTCTTAAAATTATCTTCACGCAGTGTGTCCATAAAGGTTTTCTCCTTCGGAAATTTAGAAAAATTCTATTATAATATATCAGAAAACGCAATTTTTCGTCAATTTTCATCAAAAGTCGTTCGATTTCTCAGTTTATTGCTAGGTGATACATTTAAGCGAAAAGGAGTGATTATAATGCTTAATGGCTTATATGAAGCGCATTTACTAATTGCAAAATGGAGAAATCAATGGATAGAAAAAGGAAGGAGCTTTGTAGGATGATCGATTGGTTTTATTAAGGAAGGCTGCAAGTGAAGATAGGTATCTTGATGATATCCTCTTGTACAAATTTGTGAAGTAAATCTATTAAGCTACGTGATGATTTGCTTTATCAATACATAATCTGATACTATGGTCAAAACTAGAATTACCCCTTAGAAAAAAGAAAAATTGCAGGTCAATCACACTAAGGTGGTGAAGTCCATATGAAATATTTACAGGAAAAGTTAAATGTACTCGGTAAAAAAATTCTGATGTTTTTATTATTCATACAGCTGATGAGAAGTATATTATTGCGATACCTGATATTCATTGGTCAGCTGAGGTAAATGGCTTGGCAGAATTTGATGCAAAAGTTAATCACTTAATTGATTCTCTTACTTTTCACTTATACGAAGGTAATTCACAAGAATTAGCACATAGCATTTCGTTGTTAACTGTAAAATAAATAAAAGAAAAAAAGAATGTCTTTAATTTTCATAGACATTCTTTTTCTACTCAATGTTTTTTTCATCCATTGCCTCTTCTAGAAGTGAAATATGCTCTTCAATGATGCTTGTACGAGGATCTTTAGGATTATTCAAATGACGTTTCATATCCTGCAAGAATACAATCTCTCTCTTCATTAACATTCTCTCATTATTCTCAAGCATTCTTATTCTCCTTTAAAACAATAGTAGAAAGGTTATCCATAAATAAATATGTTAAATGACTAGCTATATTCTATATTTTGTTCTGAAAGCTGTTTTTTAATACATTACTACTATAAAAAAACAGGAGAATTTGTCAACCTATCGCTGAGCTTTTTAATCGTAATAAATCACATTTATTCGGCTGAACCACAGAGAAACCGCTCCTATCGTCGGGATAAATCACATTTCGCTAGAAAGCGAGTGGGAAGCATTGGGGAATCCAATATCTTTCATTTTTATTTTTGAAATAAGTTCTTCTACAGCCTGGGGGGAATTTATACTTTTTATAAGGAGAGAATGATCTAAATAGTGAAAATCGCGATTGACATTTATCTCCAATCGCATATAATTTAAGTAATTAAGTAAATACTTAAATAATGAAAGAGGAGGATATTATATTTGTCCATAAATGATTTATTTAAAGCTTTATCTGATGAAAATCGCAGAAAAATATTAGACCTATTAAGAAATGGAGATATGACTGCAGGGGATATTGCTCATCATTTTGAAATAAGCAAAGCTGGAATATCTCAACATTTATCTATTTTAAAAAATGCTGAATTAGTGTATGCCGTTAAAAGAGGTCAATTTGTTTATTATTCTTTGAATGCAACTGTTTTTCAGGAAGTTTTGAAATGGATTATTCAATTTAATTCAAACAAATTGGAGGAGAAATAATGTTTACAAAAAGCTTTATCGTTTTTTTAACCCTAGCATCTATTGGCATGGGTCTATATTTATATAGCATGGATGTGCCTATTAATGAGGTGAAATATGGTGCAAGTGAAATATTATTCTTTAGTATTCCTTTCACAATGTTATTAGTTAATATTCAGCTTTTCATTTTTCCGAAGCTTTTCAAATTTGATGTCTTCACACGCTATAAGAAAGGAATTGAAAGCATTTTCTTATCTTTATCAATCATCCTTGCGCTTCTGTATGTCGGTTTAATTCTTGCAGCAACAGGCAGAGAAGTGAATATACTGCTCTTCATTCCGGTTTGCGCAGGCATTGTACTCATCACTACAGCGAATACCCTTCCAAGATTTCAACTAGAAATACATCAAACTTCCTCAGAATTTACTCAATCAACCAATCAAGCTTGGAATATCATTATTCGACCTTTTTCTTACCCGCTCTTTATCGGCGGAATAGCCATGCTGCTATGTGTATTTCTTCCAGATGCACTGATGTTGCCCGGTTTTCTAGCCATCCTTTTATGTACCTTGCTCATTTCAATAATATATTCATATAGAGCCTATCAATCTTACGTTAATCGCTAATGATAAGCAAGATCAGAAAAGAAAGAAAGCCCATTGGCCACTTCAATGTTTGTACGCCAAATTTAACGGAGTCTATTGAATGCCTCTAAAGCCAAAAAAGTTGGAAAATAAGATAAAAAGGGAGAAAAAATGGATAATATTTTAAAATACTATAATCAATTTGATGAGTTAGGACGACTGGAGCGAGAGCCTGTAGAATTTCAAGTGAACTGGCATTATATGAAAAAATATTTACGTGAAAGCGCAACAATCCTTGATAATGGGGCTGGACCAGGGAAGTATTCTATAGCGTTTGCAAAAGAGGGCTATAAAGTAGCATTAACAGATATTACTCCTAGATTAGTGGAAATAGCTGAGAAGAAGGCAAAGGAACTTGGAGTAGCAAAAAAATTTTTAGGTTTTTATATTGCGGATGCCTGTAATCTGTCCATGCTTGATGATGAGCAATTTGACGCGTCATTAATGCTTGGACCTATGTATCATTTACAGAAAGAGAAAGATCGAATAAAAGCTGTTAAGGAATTGAATAGAGTAACTAAAAAGGGCGGCATTGTATTTGTTGCATTTATGCCGAGAATTAGACATATTCTTACTTCCCTTTTATATCCAGAGAGTTGGAAACCGAATAATCGTATTGATCGTATCCTTCAATTCTCTGAATCAGGGTGTTTTAACCATTCTGATGAGGGGCGCTTTACTGGGGCATATTACTTTGAAATAGATGACATCAATCCATTTATGGAATCGCATGGATTTGAAACAAAGGAATTAATTGGATCAAATATGGGCGCTATGTTAAATGAACATAATTGGGATTATTGGAAGGAAAGAGGAGAGGCTGATAAGGTGATTCAACTTATTAAAGAAAGAGCTTCAGATACTTATACATTGGGTGTATCCTCCCATTTGCTTTATATAGGGAGGAAAAAGTAAATGCCTGATTTAATTATTTGATTAAGGCCGCTCAATCTGTTTTGCTTAAGAAGCACAAGGCACTTCCATGATTTTAGAGGCAATTTTGTTATTTAAAACGAAACGTATGTTCTTGTATTTCGTTGTTTTATGAGATAAGATTAAGGGACAATATAACTAATGAACTTTTTACGGAGGGATGATATGACGAAGGAGTTAACAGTATGCACGGAGACGCTTATTAATGCTCATGCATCAAAGGTATGGGAGGTCCTTGTTAATCCAGAATATGTTGCACAATGGGATGAACTGCCCGAAAACTATCCTGAAGAAAATATGACGGTTGGAAGCAAGGTAGTTTGGAAATTGCCCAATGGTGAACAATCAATTACAAGCATTAGCAAAGCTGTTCCAAATCTCGAATTAGTAATAGATCTTTATGGCACCGCGTGGAAGGTTAAGCCTCAGGCTGGGGAAGTGGCCTATCATTACAATCTTATAGATAAAGACAATCAAACCTTATTAAAGATTGAAATTGGCGATTTTTCAATCATTGAAAATGGTCAGATGTATTACGATGCTTCAATAGAATTTGCTGAAGTTTCAAAAGCTGAAATAAAAAAATTGGCTGAGAGCCTGTAATGACTTAAAGAAAAGGTGTAAACGTATGAAGCCAAACATTGATATGATTACCGTTCCAGTACAAGACCTTAAAGAATCAGAGCGATTTTATCGGGAGCTACTTGAATTGCATGATGAGCAAGTATCTTCGGGTGAGGACCATATTGCATTTTTTTTAGAGAATGGCATCTCACTAGTCCTATTCGAGCAATCAGAGTTTGCGCGAATGACTGAACAGATAGGAGGCATATCGCGCACCTCCAAACTAATCTTAACCCATAATGCAGGCAGCAATGAAGAAGTAGATCAAATACTTCTGAAAGCAAAAAATGCAGGCGCAAAAATCTTAAAAGCGGCTGCAGCAAATGAATGGAGCTATTCTGGTTATTTCAAAGATCCTGATGGCCATACATGGGAAGTATTAGCATGGCTGAGGAGAAACGATGGATAGCTTTTATGTCTGCGTTGCCGTGAGCAATTCTTCTATTTTGGAGAATTGTTTTTTTCTGCATTCTTTCAGCTCAAAATAATAATGATTATTATGTATAATTCAGGTTTCCTGTACCACATGAATGATCAGAATAAAAATCCAGCATAAAGTAAAAAGCTTTATGAAAAACTGGAAGTACAGGAGTTGCACGTGATTTTTTCTACTTTTATAAAATGTATTTTTTTTAAGTCCTCTTTCGTAAATGTTGCGAACTTATTGTAGCAATAGCCGCAGACAGTATAGTTTTGATCTTTTACGATATGTATTTTCTCTGGGTCTTTATCGGTTACAGTTGGATAAACCATTTTTCCTCTCCTTTTTCTACATTTAAAATCAAAAGTTGCAAAGTATAGCTATATGGAATTACTAACCTATTAAATTACATATATTAGTATATTAGCATAATTTTAGTTTAGGTTTAAAAGGTAAATTATGGTTTTTGAGTCATAAATTTAATGAGCTTTGCATTAAAACAGAATGTATTGAGAAAAATACCTATAAAAGGAGGTGTATATATTGACGAATATTTTCGAATCGCTAAAGGATTTCCTTAAGCCGTTAGTAGGCAATAATAATAAAAAACCATTACATACTGGGGAAGTAACAAATCACTGGCTTTTGCTGACGCTATTAGAGGAAGGCGTATCTTTATATGAAATTGGTATGAATACAACTAATAACAAAGAGCTATTAGATGCTTTAGGTGACGGGCTAGCTCTCTCTAAGAAAACGAGTAACAACTTGAGTGCCTTTCTTAAGGAAGAGGGAATTCCGCTTCCGGCAACATCTCCAGAAAAGCCGAAATCCGATTCTCATTCGATTCCTTTAGGAGTTAAGTACTCAGATGATGAGCTTGCCAATTTAATATCTGCGAAGATAGCCGCACAAATCACGCTAATTGGACAATCCTTAGCTATGTCTATAAGAAATGATTCAGCTCAGTTAATGATTGGCGTTTTAATTGAACTTTTAAAATATAGCACCTCTTTTAAAACCCTTATGGAAAGTCATGGATGGTTAAAGATACCGCCATATTATTATCCTCCAGGAACACCAAATTAATTTATGGTGTTCTTTTTATTGTCTAAATGCTAGGGGCGTTTTCAAACAGTAAAAGTGGATGGTTTATTTTACGAAAAATTGGATGGTTAATAATTTTACTAAGTACGTTATGATTTAATTAAGGGAAATTATAAAATAAAGAGGTGCAGCATGCAAATATTGCTCGGGTTAGTCATTTTAATTTTAATTTTTGCTGTGGTTTCTACTTTACTGCTAACTGGAAAGGCAGATGAAAATTACGGAAGCTCAACAAAAAGAAATACAACTAATTTAACGTTAATATATGTGGTCATCATATTTATCGCTTTAGTTGCACTGGCCGTTTATATTTGGCTCATGTAAAGTACAATAGGAAGAAGACCGTCTTAATAAGATCTTTCAAAAAACCGCTCGCTTTCCGCGGAGCGCGCGTCGAGCTGCTTCTTCGCTTGCGCGCCTTTAGTGTCTCGGCTGTTTCGCTACTCTAAGCAGGAGTCGAGCGGTCACCTCTCCTAATTTAACCGAATTTCCATATTATCAACTTCTCTACACTCTGACAGATTTAATAAGATCTGTCATTTTTTGATCACAGCTTCCTCTAAATAGCTGCCAAAGCCTCAGCAAATCTTTTAATGCCTTCATGTATGGTTGCTTCGTTTTCTCTTGCAAAGGTAAAACGGACAAAACCTTTTTCAGACCCCATCGTTGTTCCCGGTACATATATTACACCTCTTTTTATTGATTCCTCGAGCAACTGAATATCACTGACCTCTTTTTTTAATTTGCACCAAATATGGATTCCTCCTTGAGGAATATCAAAGTCAGCTTCGTCTTTTAAAAAAAGCTGGAGACTGGAAACTATTTGATCTCTTCTTTGCTCTAATTGTTTAACTAAGTGCTTAATATGTGATTTGAATTCTCTCGATTCTAAAAAGTCATTTGCGACCCATTGCGAATAGCTGCCGTGACCAAAGTCAACTTGCTGTTTTGCATCAGATAATCTTTCAATCACTGCTCTTGGTCCAATAATCCATCCTATTCTTAGTCCAGAAGCAATTATTTTGGTCAGTGAGCTTATATAAAGTACATTTCCATTTTTGTCATATGATTTAAGAGGCTGTATTTTTTCCCCGAAAAAGGAGGTTAAGCTGTAGGGGTCATCCTCCACAATAGGAATGCCATACTCGGAAGACAATTCAAGAATTTTTCTTCTTTTCGATTCTGGCATTAAAGCACCAGTAGGGTTTTGAAAAATAGGATTGAGAAATATCATTTTAATCCGATGTTTTTTATATAAATTTGTAATTTCATCAGGATTGATACCGTCCTTTTCCGATTTTAAGTCATATGTTTTTATTCCAGCAGACTTAAATATCGGTAAATTATAATGATAGGAGGGATCTTCGATAGCAACGGCATCTCCATGTTTTAGCAGGCATTGAACAACAAGATGCAGGGCCTGCTGCGCACCGGATGTAATAAGGATAGAAGATGCATTTGTCTCAATGTCTCTATATTGGCTGACGTGGGCAGCTAATGTTTTTCTGAGAATTTCATTGCCTTGGGGATGGTCATATCCCAAGCTACCAATAAAAGACCTGCTTGCAGTAATCTCTCTTAGCGAGGCTAAAGGAAAAAGATCCTGAGATAGTTCCCCGCTGGCTAAATTGATAAGCTTCGTCTCAGCAAGCTCTTTATATATTCTTTGCGTAACAGGCAAGTTTGGTAGAAACGAACCGGCTTCAATATATCTGTTCCAGCTAGGCATACGTTTTTTTGCAAGTCCCCAAATATCTTTACTTACAGTGGTTCCGCTTCCTCTGTTTCGATTAATGAGGCCATTGGACTGCAATTCATCATACGCAGCCACAACTGTGCTTCTATTTATGTCAAACTGTTTTGCCAGCCCTCTTTCAGACGGCAGCGACTTGTCAGGTGGAAAAGTACCGTCAGATATTCCATTTTCTATATATGCAGCGAGCTGTTTATAAAGCGGTATTTTAGATTTTCTATCTGGTCTCCATTCCAATTGAAACATCCTTTTTAAGCATTTTATAGTATTATACCATTTTGATTGCATAAGCAATTTTTTGGCCACTTCTTTAATGGAAAATAAAAAGATAGCATCTTTGGAAAGATTTGTTTATAATAAAAAAGAACAAATGTTCTATTTTTAATGAGTGTGAAAGGCGGGAACTTTATGGATTTAAAAATTATTAATACGATTAGGACAAATAATTTTAATGATGAGCGTATGATGGAAAAGATTTCAGACATGTGGAAAAGTGCCTCTGCAAACTTGAATGAGATCAAGCACGAAGGAAGCATATATGGACTATACTATGAATACGAGTCTGATTTTAAAGGCGACTACACATTGAGTGTCGCTATTGATGGGGATGATGGCTTTTCAATAACAATCCCCGATGAGACAAAGTATAAGGTATTCACAGTTAATAAAGACTCTAGCCAAGGAGTATTTAATACGTGGAATGAAATTTGGAAATTGGAAAAAGACGGGAACTTAAACAGGACATATACATATGATTATGAAAAGTATTATATTGATGGCGGCATAGAGATTTTCATTGCTGTCTCAGGATGATCATTAGAAGTGAGTCTATTCGCCAGAGGGATTGTCTCGCTTAGTGAGCTCATCGCAGCACAACGATTGATTTACTGCAGCCTAGTCTGTCTGATTTTAAAGCTGATTATCAATTATAAGCATGCTAGAAAAGCTAGGCTCCCAATGAATCGTAAAAACTTGTAAAAGGTTTTAGGGAAATCATATGAAGTGAAGAACCGAATAAAAGCAGCCCAGATAAAAATGGGCTGCTTTCATTGGGTTTCTTTATCAATTTTATTTGTATCAATAATACCCATTTTGTTAATATGCTGTCTGGACTCTTCATCCCCAAACTTATAGATCATCTCGTAAAGCTTAACCATTGTATAGTCATATTCAGGATTTTGAGACTTCTTATGATATTCCATAAATGGAACATGTGCTCTGACATATGTTTTTAAGTCGGCATCATAATTTTGGCGCATATATCTGTTCAGCTCTGCTATTTGTTCACCGTTAGCATACACTTTAAATTGCCAGTCATGTCCGTCGGCAGTATCCAAAATCGTTCCATTTTCAATATCTATATAATAAGCATTTTGTGTAGACTCCATCATAGCCACTCCTTTTTATAATTTACTGTTAGTTATACTTTTCCCGAATTGCGTATTATCAAACAATTAAATGATTTAGCTAGTGTAAAAGTTTCCGTGTTTTTATTTAATTTTTTTACAAGCTATCCTCATTCGTGTCGTATTCATATATTTTCCATTACAACGGTGTAAGAATAGGATATTTTTGTTTGAATAATGAGAGATTAAGGAAAACATCTTCGTAGAGGAGGGTGTTTCAATGTTCGAATGGAATGACTTAATCACTGCGTTTTGGGCTTTTTTCCTAATACTGCCGATTGTCTCTCTTATTCATCAGTTAGGTCATTGGACAATGGCGAAAGTGTTGGGAGGAGATTCCAATCTCGTAATAGGCAGAGGAAAAACGCTCGTCACTTTTGGACCGATTACTATTAAGAGAATCTATATTGCTGATTCTTCGTGTTCGTATAAAGGGTTGAAGATAAATAACAAACTGGCGCATATTCTTGTACATTCAGGGGGAATCATCTTTAATTTGAGTACTATGCTCATACTAAATTTGTTTATCTCCATTGACATCATTCCAGAGACATCTTATTTTTATCAATTTGGATATTTTTCCGCATACTATGTGTTCTTTGCCTTATTGCCAATTAAGTATAATGACGAGCATGTGAGCGACGGACTGGCAATTTATGAAATATTGCGGGACATTGATCCAAAAGACGTGTTTGATTAACATGATACTATAGCATTTTAGTAACGACTCTTATTTGAAGAGTCGTTTGTTCTGTTTGACTGACTATATGAAAATTAGAGCTGCTGAAAAGTAAATCAACAGCCCAATTTAACAAAACCAAATAGTAAATAAAATGACTGTCTACTCTGTCGTTAGTTTTTTATCAAAGTGCAGCTTTGTTATTACTAAAGTAATTAGTAGAAAGAGTTCAAATCCATTTGTACTTGCAGCGCTGTTAAACGGAAATGGGATGGCACTGCCAATTGTCATGATAACGGAACCAATCAGCATCCACTTCCATTTTGTATATTTATAAAGCAGTATAGCTGTAGCAATTAAGGTGATGCTTATAAAAATAATCATAATAGGTGGACCACTGGCCGATTCAGCTGGAATATATCGGAGAACTCCATACTCCCACACTGGCTTTAATTGAATATCCCAAGCTTCTGTGAAAATTTCTAAAAGAATTAAGATTATTGTATAAAGCCAAGTCATCCATAGGGTGATTTTAGATTTCACCCATTTTATGCCCGTGTGCTGTAATACACTTAGACAGAAGAGGATAAGAGTAGGGGTAACGAATGCATGAACCCAATATCTCAGATAGTTAAGATTTTCAAGCAAAGTGCCGACACCTATAAATCGTCCAAGGGCAACGACAATATTATCAAATATAAGTCCGATAATAACTAAATACACGAAGCTGCTCAAATTAAAAAGCTGTTTTTTATAGAGGCTCCAAACAAACAAAAAAATGTATGCACATGTGAAGAAAAAATAAAGATATAGATCCAATTCCTTTGCTCCTTTAAAAGTATTTAGAATAAGTATATTCCCTTGATTGGCCTTTTTAAGCAAAGTGACATCAAAAACATTAATCAATATATCAAAAAAATTGGTGTTAATTTTTTGGGGTTTTTATTTTTCTCGTTTCTGTATGATATTTTTATTAAAAAGAAATGAGGAATGAACCATGTATGTGAATCGATATGAAACATTCAAAAACCTACCTCATCAAAGAAACATTGATGTTATAGTAGCCGGAATGATTGAGGGAAAAGGAGTGAAAGCCCTGGTAAAGCAGCTTTATTAGTGGCGGTGAAACCGTTCGAACTGAAACTAAAATCCAATGGAAAGCAAGGAAAACGGTCATAGTGTGTGGGACTGAGGTTCCAGTCTTGCTTTAGTAGAGTCGATTGCAGTTTTTTGTCGACTGGAGCAATCGCCATTGTTTGTATTCGTATAAAAGGGGTTAGCGATAACCCTTATTCCAATTTTTAAGCTTAGCAGTTTTTAAAGAATCACTTATATTTCTTTAAATAAAGGAGAAGGAAAATGATTAGTGATCCTCAAAAAATAGATGCCTTTTATAAAATGTTAGTCGAAAAAAATTCCAACTATGAAGGAATATTCTTTGTAGGGGTGAAAACAACTGGAGTGTTTTGCCGCCCAACCTGTCCGGCAAAAAAACCTAAGAAAGAAAACTGTGAATTTTTTCATACAGCACAAGAGGCGGCACTTGCCTACTACCGGCCTTGCAAAAGGTGCCAGCCGTTGAATCATCCGAGCTACTTATCACCTGAAGTAAAGAAATTGGTACTCGCGATTGAAGAAAATCCGCAAAAGAGGTGGAAGGATAAAGATTTTGACGATTTATCAATTAGTGCTAATACAGCAAGGAGGCAATTTAAAAAACAATTTGGAATGACCTTTATTGAATACGCCAGGGCACGCCGGCTTGGAATAGCATTTAACCATATTCGCAATGGTAAACCGATTATTTATACGCAAATGGATAGCGGCTTTGAATCAGGCAATGGATTTCGCGACGCATTTACCAGGACTATGGGGGCGGTCCCTAAAAGAAATGCTGACATCTTGCTTTTAACAGCAAAATGGATTGAAACTATATTAAGTCCAATGATAGCGATAGCGGATGAGCATGGATTATACTTGTTGGAATTTGTTGATAGGAGAGGCTTGGAAAAGGAACTGGAAAACCTGAGAGCAAAGCTTTCTGCAGCAATTATTCCTGGAACGAACGCTATTCTTGAACAATTGGAAGCTGAATTAAAGGATTATTTTGAAGGAGATTTAATTGCATTTAAAACGCCAATCGCTGAACGGTTCGGAACCATTTTCCAAAAAAAGTCTGGGAACAATTGATGAAAATACCATTTGGAACGACGATTCATTATAAGGAGTTAGCAACAAGGGTAGGAATCGATAAAGCTTATCGAGCAGTTGCCCGTGCAAATGGAGCGAATCAAATATCCATTCTTATTCCATGTCATAGAGTCATTAACTTAAATGGTGATCTTGGAGGATACGGCGGCGGCATTCAGAGAAAAGCATGGCTGCTTAAATTAGAAAAACGCGCGCTAGAAAAAAATCATTTATTAGAGAGACAAACAGAATAAATATTGAAAAGAGTGATTCTTAATGAGAGAATCGCGCTTTTTAGTGAAAAATATAAATTAGCAAATTATCAGTTTACTTGTCCTTTGTGATTTAGTAGAATTAATTTTCTAATATTTAACAGAGGAGGAGCTATATGAAAATTTTATTGATCCGGCACGGAGAATCGGAAGCCGACCTTTTGAAGGTGCATGAAGGTAGGGCAGATTATCCATTAACTGCAGAGGGGATCGAACAAGTGAAAAAACTGGCAAATCGAGTATGCAATGAGTTTGCTTTAGAAAAAATTTGGGCGAGTACATTGCAACGCGCAAGTAAAACAGCTGCTATGTTAAGTGAAGTAATTGAATGTAAAGTGGAATACTTAGATGAATTAAGAGAGCACAATAATGGCGACATAGCTGGCAAGCCGCTTAAAGAAGCGGATGATCCTTTCCTGCTGCCTCCTCATATAAAGTGGGGAGCCTATGGCGAAACGAGAATAGAATTTAGAGCTAGAGCCGAACAAGCTCTGTCACAAATACTTGAACAGAGCAAATGCTATGATCAAATAGCCATTGTTTCCCATGGCGGAATGATTTCTAGATTGATCGAGTCCTTTCTTCAATTGCCAATCATTCATAATAAATATTTTCACACCGGTGATACCGGTATTCATCTTCTCGAAATTAACAATCTTGGCTACTCGATTCATTATACTAATTGTACTCGGCATTTAAGGGAGGATGCTTCGAGTAAATTCTCCAACGGATGGTAGATAAGAGGTACGTTTATCATCCTGTCATCTCTGCTTATGTTCAAGGACTAAATCTTTATGAATTTATATAAAACAGCTCTAAGAATTAGATGAAATTGATATATTTTGAGGGTTTATAAAAACAAATGTCGATACTATTTTTTCCCCTATCACAAAACTAGCTTGTATATTCGTTGTAATATGTTTTCAACAATATAAAAAAGTAAAAAAAGCGTAAAAACAAGTAAAGAATTTAGAAAAAATATTATCAGAATATTATTATAATTAAATAAATAATGCTCTAGGGGGATAGGATTGAGGGGGAAATTTAAAGTGTTCGGCTTATTGTTTTTCATATTATTAGTTATTTCAGGGTGTTCAACAAGTAACAATGTTAATTTAGAAAGCAATGATTCTAAAAACGATGTGAAGTTTAAATAAGACCTTATATTTATAACAGGGGATAATTAGCTTAAAATCTATAGCTTCCCCCTTAAAAATCCTTTAGGAGGTATATAAATGACAATTCAATGGTTATTGAATGTGAAACTAGAGAAATCTTTTGACATGGAAGCTGGTGAAATTCGAGGGACGAAAACGGAATTATGTCATTTGAAAATTGAGGATGGCAAAATAATAGAAATAACAAATCAGTTGCCAGACACTCATGAAATGAAATTAGATGGACAAGGTTATTTGCTATTACCTTCATTAAGAGACATGCATATCCATATTGACAAGACATACTATGGTGGTCCATGGAAAGCATGTACGCCTATAACTAATGGCATCTTTACAAGATTGGATGAAGAAAAAAAATTACTTCCAAAACTGCTGCCAACCGCACAAGAACGCGCTGAAAAAATGCTAGAACTATATATAGCAAATGGGCATACGCACATACGCACACATTGTAATATTGATCCTGTAATTGGTTTGAAAAACTTAGAGGCAACGGTGAATGCCTTGAAAAAATACGAAGATGTACTTTCTTATGATATTGTCGCTTTTCCTCAACATGGATTGCTAAGAAGTGATTCTGTACAACTAGTTAAGGATGCAATGAAAAATGGAGCAACATTGGTTGGTGGAGTTGACCCTGCAACTGTCGATCGGAATATTGAACAATCATTATATACAATATTTGATATTGCGGCTGAAAATAATAGGGGTGTAGACATTCACCTCCATGATCCGAACTCTTTAGGAGCTTTTACCTTTGAAAGAATGGCACATTATACTGAACAAACAGGGCTGAAAGGAAAGGCTACTATTAGTCATGGTATTGCTTTAGGGGACTTAGATGAAAGTGAAATAACCTATATAGGAGAAATATTAAAGCAACAGGAGATTGATATTACTACAACGATTCCGATTAATAGACAAACAATTCCGGTTCCACTATTAGATAAGCTGGGGGTTACTGTTTCAGTAGGGCATGATAGTATAACTGATCATTGGTCACCATTTGGGACAGGTGATACCATTCAAAAACTTTCTATTTTGGCGGAACGATTTAAAATGAGTGACGAGCATTCATTATCAACAGCTTTAAAATACGGAACCGGCGGGATTAAGCCGTTAAATGCTAAGGGAGAAAGAGTGTGGCCTAAGGTAGGGGATGATGCAACGATGATGTTAGTGGACGCTTCTTGTTCCGCTGAAGCCGTGGCTAGAAGAGGAGAAATCAAATCACTTTTCTTTAAAGGGAAAAAGGTAGAAAGCAAACTAGAATCAGAGCTTACTATTTAAAATTAATTTACGAAAGGGGATAATATCGTGCAAAAGGAGTTTTGGCTAACGAATGTATTGCTAGAAGTAGGCTATGTAAGAGATGAAAATAACACAATTACCACAAAAACAGACTTATTCCAATTAAAAATTGTTGATGGGAAAATTGTTGAAAAAAAAGAGAAAAACGATAAGATTTCTCCTGAAGAGGATCAAATCGATTGTAAAGGGCTTCTGGGGATACCTAGCTTAAAAGAAATGCATAATCATTTAGATAAAACTTACCTATCGCTAGACTGGAAGGCTTGCAGGCCAGCAAAAAACTTAGAAGAACGGTTGCGGCTTGAAGCAATGGAATTAGAGGAATTATCCACTACTGTTAAACAACGAGCTTCTAAAATGATTGACCTTATCCTGTCTAAAGGTGCATCACATATTCGCACCCATGTGAACATTGACCCGTACATTGGCTTAAAGAATTTAGAGGGAGTAAAAGAAGCGCTGAATAGCTATTCTGACCATCTAACATATGATATTGTCGCTTTCCCGCAACATGGATTATTAAAAGGAGAGGTAATTCCTTTAATGAGAGAAGCCTTAAATTCTGGTGCTACTCTTGTTGGAGGGTTAGACCCAGCTGGAATAGATAAAAATATTGAACAGTCATTATTCGAGGTAATGAATTTAGCGACTGAATTTGACGTTGATATAGATATACATCTCCATGATGGTGGACATGTAGGCTATTATACTATTGACAAGCTAGCTGAGATGGTAGAAGAAGCAAAATGGAATAACCGTGTAGCAATTAGTCATGCTTTCTGTCTTGGTGAAGTTCCGTTACAACAAGCAGAACATATTAGTGATAAATTAAGCAATTTAGGGATATCCATTATGTCCACCATTCCAATCACAAAATCACTACCACCTATTGAATTATTGGATAAAAAAGGCGTGAATGTTCATCTTGGATGTGACGGATTTTATGATTCATGGGGTCCGTTTGGTAACGGAGATGTTCTTGAAAAAGTAACAAGGTATTGTGAGACTTATAGAAAGAGTGATGAACTTTCACTCAGCCAATCTTTAAAATATGCAACCGGTGGAATCACACCATTAAATAAAGCAGGCGAGCCTCAATGGCCAAATGTCGGTGATGAAGCCAGTTTAGTTTTAGTCAGAGCATCCTGTTCTGCTGAGGCGGTAGCTAGAACAAGTAAGAGAGAAGCGGTCCTATTTAAAGGTGAATTTATTAGAGGAGAGCTAAATAACTCTTTAACTTTTTCTTAAGGTTTAGCTAAAAGCTAAGAAGAGATCCCTTTGCTTCTTAGCTTTTGGCTTATTTTATAAATTTAATCTAGACTTTGAAAATGGGTTTGAATCAAGAAGGTTCCATCACAAATTTGCTGATTTTTATATTATCAATATTATTTGGTTGAAGAAAAACAGCTGCTAGTATGAGGTTTTCTCTTTTCTTCAAAAGCATAATTTAATAATATAGAACATTTATCTTATTGCATTTCGCGCACACCTCATAAAAATGATTTCGCTTATAATAATGATGATCACAATAATGCTGAATTTCCTTTAGACGGTTTTCTAAAATAGCAAGGCGTGTTTTGATATGATTAATCTCTTCTTGAAGAATCTCGACATTCATTGTAATACCCCCTCTAAGAAATATTATTGATATATTTTGCTGCCAGATTGCTTAAACTGTTCAGCTTTTTCTTTCAGTCCGTTTTCAATTGCTTCTTTCGTATCAAGGTGGTTATCTGATGCGTATTTACGAATATCTTGAGAAATTCTCATGCTGCAAAATTTAGGTCCGCACATTGAGCAAAAGTGAGCGGTTTTTGCGCCTTCAGCAGGTAATGTTTCATCGTGATATTCAATTGCTCTTTCCGGGTCTAACGATAAGTTAAATTGATCTCTCCAGCGGAATTCAAAACGGGCCTTTGATAAAGCATCATCTCTTATATGCGCGCCGGGATGTCCTTTTGCTAAATCAGCGGCATGGGCAGCGATTTTATAAGTAATCACACCTTCGCGAACATCATTTTTATTCGGCAATCCTAAATGTTCTTTTGGAGTGACATAGCATAACATCGCAGTCCCATACCAGCCAATCATTGCTGCGCCGATAGCAGAAGTAATGTGATCATATCCAGGAGCAATATCGGTAGTCAGCGGTCCGAGTGTATAAAAGGGAGCTTCCTGGCATACCTCTAATTGTTTATCCATATTTTCTTTTATAAGGTGCATCGGCACATGTCCGGGTCCTTCAATCATAACCTGAACATCATGCTTCCAAGCGATTTTCGTTAATTCCCCAAGCGTCTCTAATTCTGCAAACTGTGCTTCATCATTCGCATCAGCAATTGAACCGGGACGCAAACCATCACCTAAAGAGAAGGATATATCATATGATTTCATGATTTCACAGATTTCTTCAAAATGAGTATATAAAAAGCTTTCTTTATGATGATAGAGACACCATTGTGCCATAATAGATCCACCGCGGGAAACGATGCCTGTTAAGCGTTTAGCCGTAAGCGGTACATACCGTAATAGGACACCGGCATGTATTGTAAAGTAATCGACTCCTTGTTCAGCTTGTTCAATTAATGTATCACGGTATATCTCCCAAGTAAGGTCCTCTGCCACTCCGTTTACTTTTTCAAGCGCTTGATAAATGGGGACTGTACCGACAGGAACCGGTGAGTTTCTAATAATCCATTCTCTTGTTGTATGAATGTTTTTCCCTGTTGATAAATCCATAATATTATCAGCGCCCCAGCGTGTCGCCCAGGTCATTTTTTCAACTTCATCCTCTATAGAAGAGCTAACAGCAGAATTTCCGATGTTGGCGTTAATTTTCACATGAAAATTTCGGCCTATAATCATAGGCTCTGCCTCCGGGTGATTGATATTGGAAGGGATGATTGCCCTGCCTGCGGCCACTTCATCACGGACAAATTCTGGCTTCATGCTCTCTCTAATGGCGATAAATTCCATCTCGGGTGTAATGATTCCTTTTCGAGCATAGTGAAGCTGAGTGGCATTTTTCCCTTTTTTCGCACGCAATGGTTTCCGTTTTAAGCCTGGGAATACGTGTTGATGTGTTCGAGGATCGTTTTCATTCCGATAACCATTATCCTGCGGCTTGATTTCACGGCCATCATATTCTTCAACATCACCGCGTTCTTGAATCCATATGCTTTTAATAGCCGGCAGTCCTTTTGCAATATCCACTGCATAATCAGGATCAGTAAAAGGACCACTAGTGTCATAAACTCTCACTGGAGGATTCTCTGCTTCTCCAAAGGTGCCAGTCGTTGGACTTAACCCAATCTCGCGCATTGGGACTTTAATATCAGGTCTGGAGCCTGTTACATATACTTTTGTGCTGCCAGGAAAATTTGCTGTGAATGGATGACTTTGTTCGTTTAATGAAGTTACTCGCTTTGACATAATTATTCTCTCCCTTATTTTGTAATAAAGGACAAGATATAGAACATAACAAGCGGAAAAGCGGAGAAATATCCTAAAAAATACATAAAAAAGCCGGTGTCCAATAGATGGATGGACCCGGCTAATATGTATGCAGAAGTAGTATTGCTACAATAATCACTCTAACTTCCCCACGCTGGTATGAACCAGATCAGGTCCTAAGAGTCAAGAAACTTCAACGTGTTTCTTTCTCAGCCCAACTCATTGGACTCCCCTAGTTATTTATTATTCAATTTGATTTTAGTATATATGAGACTTTAAAAAAAGTAAAAGAGAAATACAAAAATAATAAAATATGACTACATATACTTATTAGAAAATAGTTGAGCAAGAGCTATATTTAAGGAATTATAGAGCCGGTTTTTATATTACGTATTTATGATTGATATTAAATGAGGACTTGTTAGTGTTTTTTTTATTAATTGGGGAATTCCAGCTTTGGCAGTTATTGGCGGTTTTATTTTAAATGAAAAAAACTGATAGATAGTCTGCAATGAGTACCTTATTGGCACCCACTATGACAGTGAAGAGTGTATAGCGATAAATATAAAGAGTTATTCGAATCGCAAACGACGGCTATTTTAAAAGGGATACAATCAAAACGGAAATAACGGATTTATTCGAAGGAAATATATGTTTGTCCTGAAGATATTTCAGCTATCATTGGATATCTTCAGGACAAATTAATGTATATTAATCTTTAAGTGGAAAATCACCAACGACAACTGTAAGATGACCAGGCAGGACAGAAATTTTTGAGGGGGTTTCGTACTTTATTTCCCCATCGCAATCTATTCTTTGTTGAGGAGAGGCTTCAATTTCAAGACATTCTGCACGAAAGAATAGTAAATCTTCATTGCTATCTTCCGGAAATTTATTTTGAATTTGGGATTGCAGCCAAGTCCAAAAGTGTTGAATAGACGTTTGCTTAATAATTAAAACATCCAGCTTTCCATCCTGAATCTGTGCACCAGGGAAAAATGTTTGCATTCCTCCTAAGTATGAACCATTTCCAATGACCATCATAACTGCTTCGCCATCAAAAGATTTTGCTTTACTGTCCACTTTTAAATGGAAACGCTCATTTTGAAAAATCATTTTTGATGCATGAATATAATAAGACATTTTTCCGAGCAGCTTTTTATTTTCACTTTCGACGTTCTTTGACACTTCTGAGATTAAGCCAATACCCCAGAAGTTGAGGAAGTATTGATCATCATATTTACCTACATCTACTTTTTGTGTAGCTTTGTTTATAATTTGTTCCACAGCTAATAAAGGATCCTGATTCATTCCGAGCGTTCTTGAGAAATCATTGCACGTTCCGCCAGGTATTATAGCAAACGCTGGCCTGTTCTCTAATGGACAAAGCGCATTAATAATTTCATAAATTGTACCATCTCCGCCAGCACCGATCAGGAGATCAATCTCTTCTGCTATTTCCTTTACGATTTCAGCGCCTTCTCCAGCTTTTCTTGTTTTAAAAATTTTCACTTCGGAAAATGCTTCTAAAAGCTTGGAGTGAATTGTATCGACGATTTCAGCTAATTTTTGATTTCCTGCATGAGGATTTAAAATAAGTCCTACCTTTTCCATTCGATACCCCTCCCTCGATTGTTTTCAATACATTCATCCTACAGAAAAAAAAGCCATGATACTAATTATACGTACTATTTATTTCTGATTTTTCCTAATATAAAATGGCTGTTTAATATCAAAGCAGTTAAGGGTATATAAATACAAACATCATAAATAAAAGTAATTAACTTTTGGAGGTATTTATTATGCTTTGGACAATATTTTTAATTATTTTAGTACTATGGCTTTTAGGTTTTATTGGAGGGGTTGGTGGAGGACTTATTCATTTGCTCCTTGTAATCGCACTCGTCGTACTTATTTTCCAATTGATTACTGGACGAAGAGCTTAGACTAAGTAAAGTATGCTAAATTAGAATATTTATATAGCTGAAAAAAGCCAGGGTGTGATTGCCTTGGCTTTTTCGCTTGTTTGAACAATAATAGATAGGTCAAAATAAATATAGTTTTAATTCAAGATATTTTTCTTGCTATTTTATCAATTGAGTGGTAAAGTGATAGTGAAGAATGGGAGTGATATTATGCAATATAATACGCGCGGAACATTAATATGGCTGCGACTGCCTCATTTCATTCATCAAAGCAACTTGCTCTCAAATGATTTTTTAAAGCAATTTGATTTAACAACTGCACAATTCGATGTGCTGATGCAAATTTTAACCTATGAACCTTTGACCCAATGTGAGCTTGCTGAGAAAGTTACAGTCACCGAAGGCGGTATTTCGCGTATGCTCACTCGCCTGGAAAAGGACGGTCTTATTGAATGCAAGCAAGATTGGAAAACAAACACGATTTCATTAACGAATAAAGGGAAGGCTAAACTGGAAAAGTCATTCGAGGATCAACTCGCATTCCAATCTTCGTTTTTTGACGAGTGCCTATCTGAAGAGGAACAAAAGACCTTATATTCGCTCATGTCACGCGTTCATAAAAGTAGTGAAACGAAAAAATTGGCGAATAGGTAATTTTTTTACCACTTCACTTGATTAATCAATCGATATTAGGAGGGCTTATTATGCACAAGATATCAGGACACCATCATATTTCCATGATTACAAAAAATGCGAGACAAAATAACTATTTTTATCGTGAAGTACTTGGTTTACGCCGCGTAAAAATGACAGTGAATCAAGATGATCCATCAATGTATCACTTGTTTTACGGGGATAAAACGGGGAGTGCCGGAACAGAGTTATCCTTCTTTGAAATCCCGCTTGTTGGACGCACATACAGAGGGACCAATGCTATCACCCAAATCGGTTTACTCTTACCTACTGAAGCGAGCTTGCACTTTTGGGAAAAAAGGTTTGAAGCATATGGAGTTCAACACGGCTCCATCACGACCTATGCAAACCGACCAGCCTTGCACTTCGAAGATGCAGAGGGATTGCGAATGGTGCTGATGGCATCAAATGGAGAGAAAATTGAGCATTGGGAAACGTGGGAGAAATCGGATGTGCCTGCAGAACATCAAATTATGGGAATGGGAACAGTGGAAATAACTGTGCGCCGAGTAGATAAACTAGCGCGAACACTAACAGAATTGTTTGCCTATACAGAAATATCACGAACCGAGGAAGAAGCGGTTTTTCAATCGATTCAAGGTGAAGTGTTTGGGGAAATCGTCGTGAAATATTTAGACGGCCCTGCTGAAAAGCCGGGGCGGGGCAGCATACATCATTTGGCGATTCGCGCCAAAGACGATGAAGAGCTGGCATACTGGGATGAACAGGTGCGGGCAAGAGGCTTTCAGTCGACTGGAGTTGTTGATCGTTACTACTTTAAAAGCCTATATTTCCGAGAATCAAATGGTATTCTATTCGAAATAGCAACAGACGGTCCTGGATTTACAATCGATGGAGATATCGACACACTTGGTGAAAACTTGGATTTACCTCCATTTTTAGAAGAACGCCGTGCAGAGATCGAGCAAAAACTTAAGCCAATTGAGGAGGATAAATGATGGAAAAATATCGTATCAATCCATCCAATGGAATGGAATTCGGACTATACTCTTTAGGAGATCACATAGAAAATCCGCTGACAGGTGAAAGAATTTCTGCTCAACAGCGCATTAAGGAGCTAATTGAAGCGAGTAAACTTGCAGAAGAAGCTGGTATCGCAGTATTCGGAGTTGGCGAGAGCCACCAAACATACTTTACAACCCAAGCACACTCGGTTGTTTTAGGCGCCATTGCGCAGGCCACGAGCAAAATTAAAATATCCAGTTCAGCGACAGTGCTTAGTGTATCTGATCCTGTGCGGGTATATGAGGACTTTGCCACAATCGATTTAATTTCAGATGGTCGTGCCGAAATCGTCGCTGGCAGGGGCTCGCGTGTCGGCGCCTATCATTTGCTAGGGGTGGATTTGCAAGATTATGAGGAAATATTCGAAGAAAAATTGGAATTGCTAAAGAAAATAAATGAAGAAAAATATGTAACCTGGCAAGGTGAATTCCGTCCGCCGTTAAAAAATGCAGAAATTCTGCCGCAGCCTCTTAACGGCCAATTGCCAATATGGCGTGCAGTCGGAGGACCTCCTGCAAGCGCTATTAAAGCGGGATACATGGGAATTCCTATGATGCTGACTACATTAGGCGGGCCGGCAATCAACTTTAAACATTCAGTTGATGCTTATAGAGAGGCAGCTGAAAGCAGCGGCTTTGATTCAAAAACACTGCCAATTGCCACAACAAGCTTATTTTATGTTGCCGATACGACGAAAGAAGCATTACAGGGCATGTATCCGCATATTAATGGCGGTTTCCAGGCGATCCGCGGCGGCGGCTATCCAAAACAGCAATTTGCCCAAGCGCCAGATACGCGTGATGCATTAATGGTCGGCAGCACACAGCAGATTATCGAAAAAATCCTTTACCAGTATGAACTTTTTGGAATGCAGCGATTTATGGCCCAAATTGATTTTGGCGGCGTGCCATTTGAAAAGATCATGAAAAATATAGAAGTCATTGGGAATGATATCATTCCGGCGATTAAAAAATATACAGCTAATTAGATGGGAGAGAGCATCATGAAAATAGTAGCGCTTGCTGGATCTATCATCGGTTCCAAAACAAAAACAGCAATGATAAAAGTGAGAGAAATGATTGAAAACAAATATCCGGAGCATGAAGTAACATTATTGGATTTAGCTGACTATACACTTGATTTTAGTGATGGACGAAATTACTTTGAATATGATGGCGATACTAAATATGTAACAGAAACAATCATGGGGGCAGATGCTATTATTATTGGAACACCAACCTTCCAAGCATCTATCCCGGCCACACTTAAAAATATATTTGACTTGCTGCCAGTCAGCGCCTTTCGGGATAAAGTCGTAAGTGTTGTCGTTACAGCTGGTACAGCGAAGCACTATTTAATGGCGGAACAGCAACTGAAACCTATTTTATCTTATATGAAAGCACATATCGTTCCTTCATATGTATTTATCGAAGAAAAAGATTTCTTGCGAAAGGAAATTGTAAATGACGATGTCCTCTTTCGTCTAGAAAGATTAATAGAAGACACAGTATTAACCTCTGAAGCTTATGAAATCATTCGTGCGCAAAAAGATGAAGAATATGATTTCTAATCGATAACCTATAGAAAAAAAGCTGAAGAAAAGCTCATTTCATAATCAAAATGATGAGGTGACGGATGTTCCCCGCGGCTTACACTAGCTTTATAGCTGGTGAGCGTCGAACCGCTTCGCAACCAGGAAGTGCCCGGAAACAAGAGAAGCGTCAATGCAGACACTACTTCGCAAAGTGTCTCTACTGTCTTAAAACTCCCTCAGGAGTCGAACGGATGCTTCACCAAAAGAATTAATTTCTCAACACCCTTTGGCTGCTTTGGCAGCCTTTTTGATTATAATACAGAATGGTTTTTACAATTTCTTATATTTTATATTGACTAAACGTTCATTCAATAATAAAATAAAACTGAAAATTCAAATAAAAAAGGTGGGGTAGAATGGATTTGACTTATGAAGTAAACGGCAAAGGCAATCCCATTGTTCTAATTCACAGCGGTGGTGCTGATATGAGGGACTGGACTTATTTAGCGCCGCTTTTAGCAAAGGAAAACAAAGTGGTTACATTTGACGGCCGCGGTGTAGGTAAATCTCCAATGCCTAATAAGCATGTTAATTATGTTGAAGATTTATTATCACTTATGGATTATTTAGAAATTAAGCAGGCAACCATTATAGGTCATTCTATAGGAGGTCAAGTTGCTACAGATTTTGCTCTTAATTACCCCGAAAGAGTGACAAAGCTTGTAGTAATTGCTCCTTCTTTATCAGGTTTTAACTACTCAAATGAGTTTAACCATCATATGAACAGCATTATAGAAGCTGCCCCAAATATTGACAAAATGTTAGAGATTGCACTTCATACTCCAACTTATCAAGTCGTCATCAATAGCCCGCACAAAGATCTCACAGTACAAATGCTTCGTCTTCATTTTCAACATATTCTTCAGTGGCCTCCCGACCTATGCATAAGCTGGCCTCAGCCGCCAGCAAATGAACGTTTAGGAGAATTAAAACCAAAAACATTATTTATTATAGGCAAGCAAGAAATACAAGATAATTTTCTTGTAGCAGAGCGGTTTCAGGAAGTACCCGAAATTCGTTTCGTTGAAATAGATGATGCTGATCATCTAGTGACACTCACTCACCCTGAAGAGCTGTATGAGAAAATTACTAGCTTTATGGAGGATAGAAATTTATATGCCAAGAACACCTGAAGAAAATGATCGTATCCGCAAACTTTCAAAAGACAAAATATGTGCTGCAGCTATGGAATTATTTATTAAACAAGGATATTATGCCACGTCGATTAATGATATAGCGAAACAGGCAGGTATTTCTAAAGGGTTACTATACAATTATTACAAAGGAAAAGAAGAACTGCTGGCTGAGATGGTTGTTGCCAGGACAAGAGAAGTGATAAAAGTGATAGAAGAAGCTTCCGCTATTGAGATTCCAAGTAAACAGCTTGAACATATTGTTGAAGGAGCGATTAATAATATCCAGCAAAAACCTGATGTCCATCGATTCTATTTACATTTGCAAACACAGCCAATAGCTGACGAGGAATTGATAAAATACAGCCGATTGCTTATTGAAGAAAATGCAAGAATGTTTGAGGTGCAATGTGAAATATTTGAAAGGCTTGGAGTAAAGAATCCGCGGCAACGTTCGTTGTATTTTTCAACCGTGCTTCAAGGCAGCATGCTGATGATTGCTACTTATCCTAACAAGATTCCTATCGCAGAAATCAAGAAGGAGATTATGGCTGAATTTTGTAAAGAGCCTAATGTAGAAAGTGTGAAAACCGGATCAAGGAGGAACTGAAAATGGAAATAAGGGCGAATCAAATTGATTTGAATGGTCTTACCTTTCAATACCGTGAATGCGGAGAATCATCTGCGCCACCTATTGTAGCACTCCATGCGATGGGCAAAAGTGCAGATTCATGGGATGAAGCAGCTGCTATTCTAGGAAAAAAATATCGTGTTTTAGCATTAGAACAGCGCGGGCACGGCATGAGTGCCAGAACAACCAATTACTCTTTTGAATTGATGTGCGATGACTTGCTGCATTTTGCCAACAAGCTGAAACTAGAAAGGTTCACGCTTATTGGACATTCAATGGGCGGAACAGTTTCCTATCTTTTCTCGGAAGCATTTTCTTCAAGGATAGAACGATTGATTGTGGAGGACACGCCGCCTCCTTTTCCTGATAAGCCGATTGAAATACCATCAAGCCCTGTTGCTCCTCTGCCGTTTGATTGGCAGGTTGTGACTGCAATGATAAAGCAACTTAATGAACCGAATCCTGATTGGTGGCAGAACCTTCCGAATATAAACATGCCAACTCTTATTATAGGTGGTGGTTCCAGCCACATTCCTCAAAATAAATTGCTTGAAGTTTCTAAGCTTATCCCAAATTGTGAATTAGTGACGATAGGAGATGCAGGACACTTTGTGCATGAAACACATTTGCCAGAATTTCTAGCAGCGGTAGAGCGATTTCTAGATTCGTGATAGTCGGCACTCAATCATAGTTTTAATAGAGATAAGGAGGTTAAAACAATACTCATAATAGAATTTTCGAAACTATTCTATTATGAGTGCCGGTTTGGCAATGAATCACGTAAAGTCCTTCCAAGTAAAATCCACACTTAATATACCAGCAGGTGGTTCACTAGCATGATATCTTTTTGTAGAAGCTGTACTGGGGCTTTTAAAGCAAACTAGATTTTGATAAAAACCAAACGCTTTGCAAATGGAAGGGCGTGCTGAATGAATCCCGCAACGATTATTTATTTCATCAAAAAAAATGCATGTCCCTATATAACGATTTTGGTTTTTTAATTCCAAACGTTTTTTGACAGGCATTTTTCGAATCTCTTTTTGTATTTTCTTTCGTTCATTTTTAGTTATAGGTACAGGGCCACAGCACATTCCTTTACAATCTTTGCAAGGTAAACTTTCCATATACATCATCTCCAATTATGTTAAGTTATTTCTAATAAACTGGCAGGCACAACAAAAAAGCCTTTAGAATGGCTCAATAAGCGCCGGTCTAAAGACTTTAATCAATATATTTTAGTTATTTCAAATACACATTCTCGTAGAAGTTATTACCTATATTATACCATTTATATTTATCTATGGCAATGATATAGATGAAAGGGAGACGGCATGCACGAAACACACTGCTCAAGATTAAGAGAAAGATATTTTATGAAGCATCTGGTTTAAGCGGAACGGCTCTATCTGTCATCGTTTTACTTGAAAAAAAGCTCTATAAGCTTTGTCAGGCTGTTCGAACCATTCAGCAATACAATCTGCTTTCGAACGATCATTTGCCGCCTGAAGCAGTAATTGTACGACATGCTGTGGCAAGGGCTGCAGCATTGCATTCGTCCATTCCGTTACTTCCTTTACATGCTGCTTTGTTCGATTCCAATAGGATTCCAGTTCGCATCCTTGTATTGTATTAGTGTTTCATACAATTGTTCGGCACAATAAGAAGCAAGATTGCAGCCTTGGCCTGTAATAGGATCATTCAAAAATACACTGTCTCCACAGCCTACAATTAACTTTCCTTTTATAACAATATAGGGTTTTCTAATGACTGGAGTTATGGCTTTTTGGAGAAAACCTTTATCATCACATATTAAAAAGTTCTGTTCTTCCATTCTGTTATAAATATCAGGAAAATACTGTTTAATAGTATCTATCATTTTTTGCGTAAATGATCCTTTATTTTTCACAGTTTTAAAAACATCCAATTCACGATTTTGGGTGGCCATAATGAATAAAATGTTGACGGGTACATGTTCTGTGAAGGCGGGTATTTCAAACATTTCACCTGCTTCAGGAAGAATCGTTACACATACTCCGAGAGGGGGATTGGGTTTTATGCCTTTGAAGTATCCTACGATGCATTTTCGCTGAGGCATATTGAAAGGAGGTAGCTCTTCTTCAGTTGGAAACGGAAAAAGAGGTTCATTCTTGCCCGTACAATCAACAACTAAATCAAACTCATCTACTAGGTGGTTTGCACTTTCCTTATCGATTTTTTGATTTAAGTGAAAAGAAACACCTTTTTCTATTAAATCATTTGTTCGGCAATTTTTGTTAACTCAATCAATCGTTCTTCTTCTGTAAGTTCTTTATTCAGAAACGATATAGTATAAGAAACGTTTCCTTTATTAAAACTTAATGAATTATTCCCATAGTATCCTTTAATTTCATTATTGATATCTACTTCTCTTGTACCTTCATCATTTAGATTAACTTCTTTATTAAATACTGAAATTAGGATCGATTCTTTTCCATCTTGAGAGGCTGCTTGAAATTCTGTCATTAGTTCCTCACCACCATGTTTCATATCATTAATAACAGGTGGTTGAAACTCTGTGTCTTTAATGGGCAAAGAGTTTGGTAATTTGACTTCAAAAGGTAATGCTTTTAATCCATCTTCTAAAGAGTTTGCCTCATATGTTATTGGTATGTTTTTTTGTTGTTCTTCTGTCACATCCGACATTTCTATTTTCACTAATTTTGAAGTATCAAACTCACTACTTGTATTACTTTGACATCCAACCAATGAAAAGATTAACAACGAACTAATCATTATTTTTTTCATTAAAACCCTCCTGAATATATTAGTGTTATTTCCAAAATACGTTATTTTAATTAAATTATACGTATCAAAAAAACACAATAGTAATTTTTTTACAAATTTAATTTATCGACCATTCAACACTGTAATTAGTGTAGCAACGAAACCAAAAGCGGAGATTAGAAATCAATTAATATTAGACAAGTTTTTCACATATAAGTAAGCAATACTATACAATTTATTCTTTTCATGTTCTATGAGTTCCTGAAAAGCCATTTTATTACCACCTTGAGCCTTCTTCACAGTTTCAATTAAATTCTATTATTAGACCTGAAAATTTAATAAAATGATTCATAAAAATTTAAATGATACAAAATTACAATTATTTCAGTTCCACGATGTAAATGGGTAGGTTACCTTAGTTAAATTGAATCAAAACCACCAGTGTGAA
>NZ_PISD01000049.1 GCF_002835735.1 Cytobacillus horneckiae
TTATCATCTTTATTCGGGCTTCGGGGTTCTTGATGGAAATACGGCTCTTTCTTATCATCTTTATTCGGGCTTCGGGTTTCTTGATGAGAATCCGGCTCTTTCTTTTCGAAATTAACTTGGGTTTCGGTTTTATTGATGGGAATTCAGCGCTTTCTTATCTACTTTGACTGAAGCTTCATTACATAGTGATTGACATCCGCGTTGATTGCCCCTTACTCTTCCAACTGTTCCTTATTCCAAATGCATGAAGTTAAAAATGAATAGAGGGAGATAAACCTAATATCTCCCTCTTGCAAAAATTAATATGAAATTCCTGTGCGATAGTGTGTCTCTTCAAATGACTTCTTATCAGGGTCAAAATAGTCTTCATTATAAGCAGCGACAAATTTGTCATTCTCTACATAGCCCGACCCCCAAGTAGGGTCCATTGTCAGCCATTCACCATCCACCTTCGCTTCCACCCATGCATGGCGGCCGCCTAGAACTCCTCTAGTAAAGCCTGATCCAGCATTACCTTCCACGAACCTGGCTTCGATTTCACTTGCTCTTAACAAAGCAATCGCTAAATAAGCATAATCCTGACAAACGCCAATCTTTGTCTCTAAAGCTTTTAGTGCACTATCATCCCAATTAAAGTTATCTGTATTGAATTTATCTACATCATAAGCAATATTTTTTGCGACATATTCATAAACAGCTTTTGTTTTATCCCGTTCAGCGTCTTTGCCTCCTGTTATTTCACCTGCTAGTTCTTTAATTTTTGGTGAATCTGACTCAACCCCTCGCGAAGGAAGAAGATCCCGCTTATCTTCCCCCGTTGATTCCACCTCAAACTTTGCAACGCCGAAGAAACGGAATGTATCACTGTTTTCCTTTTTAATTTCAGGTACGCTGACGGTTACTTCATACGTACCTGGTCCAAATCGTAAATGAAAGGAATCATCAAATGTAAAGTCTTCAACTGGTATGACATCCAATGCTTCATCCTCACCCTTTTTTGTTGTGATATAAAGGTGAGAAGTTTCCGGTCCCCATTCCGCTTCTGGATCAATTGTACCGCTAATGCTGTACAGCCCGTCAGACTGATCACCGCTATAAGCAGGTTCAACAAGCGTTAAGCCACGTTCATTATACATATTGGAATATTCAATAGGCTCCATCCTTCGTGCCGAGCTATTATTAATCATGATTGTCGTCGCCGTTTGATAATAATTTTCTCGATCTTCATCAGGTACCATGACCTCAAGCTTATGAAGCCCTTCCCCATAGAACAGTGGAACATCGTAAGTAAACTGATTTCCATCTATAGCCAATACATGATTCCAATTATCCGAATCCTTTGAAACGCGAATCATAATCGTATCATCATCTTCTAATTGACCAGCCAAACCGGTTAATGAAAACGTCTCATCTGCCTCTACAAAACTTGAATCAAGATTAATGGACATTTCAGCATCCTGACCAAACGGGGTAAAAGTCATATCTCGTTTCTGTTCAGGGTTCACATTATGGACCGTAAATGACGCTGTATCATAATAATAATTATCCCGTTTCGTATCCGGAAGCTGCACTTTTACACGATACGTCCCCTCACCATTGAAAAAGTGAATCACCTGCTTAAACTTTCCATCTTCTATCGGTGCATAATACTCATAATCTCTCCCAGCCGGCCCCTCTTCATCCGAAGTTACCTTAATCCATGCATAATCAGACTTTAATCCAGTGAATTTTTCAATGGCTCCTTCAACAGTCACACTGCCATTCACAGCAAACTCTTTATATTCCGGTGCACTGAAAGCCGCACCAATCTCTTCACTATAAGTCGTTAATGCTAAAGGCTCCATCACCAGTTGCTTATTTTTCTCTTTTACCAACTTCTCATACTTATCTTCTTCCGTCTGCTTTTCTGACTGTTTGCCGCCATCAGCAACACTGCTGTCACTGCAGCCGGCTAAAAAGAAAAAACCACATAATATCAAAATAGGAAACAATGAAACTCGTCTTAACATGCCGTCCTCCTTTATTTTTCAAAATCATTTATTGTCAGTCTCTTAGTTTTATCGCTTGACACAGAAAAGAAATTTCTAAGTCACATTCATACTTACGATTAATTCCAATTTTAGTTCCTATGTCTAAATACCCGTTTTTTAAAAATAAATAACAATTAATTCCATGTGTTTATTTTGACATAATCATCTTCTCTTGCCTATAGGAGGGATTGCTTGCGTGAGTTTTATTTTAATTGTGTTAACAATCCTTTTGGTGCTTAAACTTTTAAATGGGACATTTATAAATAAAAACCTTGAAAGGCAGATAGCCCATCACAATGAGGGCACCTAGGGAACATCATTCCAGCCGGCTTCGTTCTACTTAGCCGATTTCTCTGCCGGTGATGAAGTCTTTGCCGGAGATGGCTTCTACGCCTGCTTTGATATTAGAAACACAGGGGACGAAATCGAGTGGTTGAGAGCCAGCCCATAAAAGATTGGCTTGATTATACATTCTCTTGTTCAATGAAATGACTTACAACTCATTTCAACTTATATTATTCTTTCTCTTTACTAATCTTTTTGTAAATATTACTTAATATCTATGTCATTAAAAAAGCACCTTTTGTCATTAGTAGACAATCAAGTGCTTTAAGTTCATCTTTTTAGTAAAATAAAATCGTTATTCTAGTAGCAACAGTATGACACTTATATATATCGTGAATTAAGTATTACGCTAAAACTTACGAGTTTGTATTACTTTTTTTAACAGGCAATTTTCCAATCTTTATTCATCACTCAAAATCCTATCATCTAACCTTTTTCTATATTTAGCAATTTGTTCATGTGAACTAATAAGGTTACTAACATAATCAATCTGAACCTCTCTATTATCTTGAAACAAATGTACAGTCGCCCCCTTACTTATTAAAGCATCCATTGTTTTCTTAAAACTTTTTAACTCATCTGTTTCAAAATAATCACATTCTAGTACCACATTATTATCTTCTATATTTCTTTTAATCTCTTGAATGCTTACTCCATTATTCTGCCTGATAATCGATACATACTTTAATTTGTTTGAATCATCATCAATCTTCAGTCTCATCTTTACCATAAAATTTTTCCTCCCTAAAAGTCTTTAATTATTTTTATTGTTCGCAGCTGTGTTTCTTAGGTGGTATATAATATCTTGGAGTGTTGATAACTTCATCAAATTATGTTTACAAGCTAATAAATACAATAAACAAAAGTGATAAAAGAATTAAAAACCGGAAGAAAATACATTTTCCAGTTTAGTTTATGATGTACTCATTGTTCACTCATCTTAAATAAAACATATTTTCTCGTTATACAATAGAACCCATGAATTCAGTGATAATTAATATATGTTCTTTTAGTTTCACCGTTTTTAGATTTTCAATTTTCTCTGTTCCACCTAATCCTAATAAAGTGGTTTACCCAATACACTCTTTATTGTTATGAGCTCTGTATTTACTAATCGCTACAGGATAAGGCTGCCACAACAGCTACTTCTAGTACCAATTCCTCTCCAACTCTTTCTATTTTTTAAAACATCAATTTGTTTCTTTTATTAACGATTCTCCCCCTTAACTTTTCTGTTTCGTTCGAGAAATCAGCTGTTTTTCCCAAAGGAATATGTTGTTTCCTACCGGTTGATAAAAGCGATGATTTTCTCCTTTTAATCTCATTTAAATCGAATTTAAGTTAATTTCTGTAGGATAACTCACTACGGTCCGCATAGAAAAAACACCTCTAAGTAGTCATTAGGTTAAAAATAACCGAATTTCACTTAAAGGTGTTTTATTTGCCTCATGTTATGGGTTCATTCCCAAGGCAACCAAGTGCATTATTGTTTACTTTTCTTCAAATGCCTTCATTCTTTCTATTAAATCTAACTGTTCTTTGTTTTTGCTTATATATTTGTATTCAAAATACTTAATTCTAGCTGTTGGACCGAATTCACTTTCATGCCAATTTGTATAATCAAAATGTACATTTAATTTCCCTGTATCATTTAAAGTTAATGTCACTGAAAACCAAGGTTCTTGGTCATTATCAATAAAAATTTTTTGGAGTTCGACAGTTAGTTGAAATAATTTATGTAACTCTTTATTATATGCCCTCTTATCTACACTATATACTTTTGGTATATAATGTGAAAAAATGTGTTTCTTCTCACCTTTGGGCATAAAAAAGAAGAAAACTCCTCCTTCTCCCTCCTTAATTTCACCATTAAAACAGAAATTATCCCATTCAGTAGGTATCATATCATTAACCTGTTGTGCAATTTCTTTATACAACTCGTTTAATTCTATTTCAAAACTCATCAATATCAGCCTCCAGATTTATTAGCAATCTCACGAATTATTGGAAATTGGCCTTCAATTTCATATTCGACCAAAAAGGAATTAGGTCTCATTGTTTTATTAGAATAAATTGGTTCAATGCTAACAGAAACTTTCTTAGGCGGTACCTCTTTCAATGCATTGGCCCACTCAGTCTCCATTTCATACCAAACCCCACCCCTCCTATTAATTTGACTATTTTGTGGTACAAGATTATCAATATCAGGAGGACCATTAAATTGTGCTCCTATTAAATGTCCACCATCATCATCTGGTAATCTATCTTTATCTCCTACATTTGCTTGTGCATATTTATTTCTATTTGCCTTTTTTAATACAAGTTCAGAAGCCTCAACAGTCACAATACGCCCAAGTTCATCGGTAGTATATTTATAATTATCATTCGTGACATACTTTGCATTTGGAAGTAACTGCTTTTTCCCATTTTTACCTTTTACAATATGTTTTCCAAATTCAGTTTCTTTAATTTCTTTAATAATATTATCTTTCCCAACACCCTTACCAACCCCATCCTTCACCTTCCCAGCCATACTCACAATCTGTTTCTTCCGCTGCTTCTCCAAGAGTTGTCGGCTGGATTGGCGTTCCGTTTGGTGTGGCGTAGGCGGGTTGCCAGGTTGGGATTCGGATGTTGCTGATTTTTTCGCTTAGGTGGGCGGCTGTGTTTCTTAGGGTGTTGAAACCTTTGGTGACGGCTTTGAAGACGTCATCTATGACAGCTTTGATTTTGTCTGGGTTGATGAGGTTTTTTAGCTTGCTGAGGTGCTTGCCTCCCCATTTGACGACCTTGGTGGCTCCTTTGACGATCATTTCCTCAAAAATCAAGTATTAAAACATAATGCCTTTATGGTATAACCATCTTGAGCTTTCATACAGTCTATTTTTTGTTGTCCAAAGCTTTAATTTTTCTCAATAAAACACTTTTTTTGACAATCCAGTGCTGTGTAGTTATTTTTATGGTGTGATTGAGAGCCAGCATGAATGATTGGCTTGATTATACATTCTCTTGTTCAATCATATCTTACACACTCATTTTATCTTACATATATCTTTTTCCTTATTAGACTTATTTGTAAATAGCACTTAATATATATCACTCATCTTTACTTAATAAAACATGCGATACATTTTGGTTTATTTCTATCTTTCGTTAAAATTGTCCTTCTCTTTTCATGATACTAAAAAAGCACTTTTTGTCATTGATAGACAATTAAGTGCTTTAAGTTTATCTTTTTAAGTAGCTTTGAATTTGGTTTGATTATGTTACCTTTTGTATTTTCTGTAAAGTATTCCATTAGAATTGCGAGTTCATCAGTTTCATTCTTACTTTATATTCATTGCCTCGAAAATGTCAACTCTCCTAAAATCGTACTTCATTTTATTTTCTGTTCTTATCATTTCACAAAATACTTCTTAATAAAAGTATTTTTAAACACTGATCCACTTCACATATCCTGTGTTTTTCATATGTTCTAGTTAAAGTTTGTATCCGTAAAAATATTTTTGTCCTCTTTCCCAGTTTTTACTTAAAAGTCCGTTAATATAGTCAATAAAACCTTTATAATTGCTTGCACTAACAACAGTATAGTAATTCGCAGGTACTCTTTCACCGGTCCAAATAGATAATAATGATGGTATTAATTCCATTTTTAATGTCTCCTCATTATTTGCAGCAACCATAACCCGCTGAATCAATTTTTTAGCTATGTCTCCAGGAAAAGCTAAATTCTGTTGAAAATAATAACTTTCTGTATCCTTTTCCTGACAATACATAAAATAAAAATTACCAATTTCATCTATAGTTGCATTTTCGCCAATTCGCTCTTCAAAATTAATAAAAGAATCAATAGAATCTCTTATAATAGTTGCTGTATCACTAATTTCGTCCCAATCTTCAAGTAAGGCCAATAAATATGGAATTACATCAAGAGAAAGTGATGTTGGGGCTGCTGATGCAAAAGTGTTTACTGTTTCTTCAGTTACCTCACTAAGAAAACGTAAATTATTTAAATCCCTTAAGTCATCATGTGTTGCAACAGATAAAAATACTCTAATACATAAATTCAAAACCGATTCATCTCTAGTCTGATTCATTAATTGGATCAATAATGTTTTTTGGGTAAAATCCCCTATTTTAAATAATTCTATTAAATTAAATAAAACCTCCGTTTCTGTTACAGACTTTAAAATTTTTTCTTTTATTTCTGAATTAGCTAAAGTTGTTTTTTCTCCAAACCATATACTATTCATTAGATTACCAGTTTCACCCATAAATGCACCTACTTCCATTAAACTATCTTTTTCCATTTTCTCGTTGCCATTTCAAAACTTTATTTTGAAAAACAGTAACCTCAGTATGTTGAGGATTATTACCAAATACAATAATCCCCTTTTCATTCTCATGTATTTTTAATACCTTAGCATTTTCTTTACCATAACCCATTTCATGATAAAAATCCAAATTTAAATCATTAATTTGTTCTCGACGAATAGTTGATTCTCCTGTATTTTTTATATTTGAACTTACATTCTCCCCCCCAAAAGATAAACCTTGTACATGGTGACCTTTTTCAAGTTCTCCTCTTCTTACTAACGCTTGATAGTCTGCTCTTGCTTCCTTTAGTTCTTTACCCTTTACTAATGTAGATTCATCAGGGTTAGGATACCAATCAGGGTTAGTTTCGTGTAATTTTTTTGCATCATCATAATAAGGTCCATAAACATCCTTTCTTGAAGGAGAATTATTACCACTCCCCCTACCAACCCCATCCTTCACCTTCCCAGCCATACTCACAATCTGTTTCTTCACACCATCCGCTGCTTCTCCAAGAGTTGTCGGCTGGATTGGCGTTCCGTTTGGTGTGGCGTAGGCGGGTTGCCAGGTTGGGATTCGGATGTTGCTGATTTTTTCGCTTAGGTGGGCGGCTGTGTTTCTTAGGGTGTTGAAGCCTTTGGTGACAGCTTTGAGGGCGTCATCAATGACGGCTTTGATTTTGTCTGGGTTGAAGACGTTTTTTAGCTTGCTGAGGTGCTTGCCTCCCCATTTGACGACTTTGGTGGCGCCTTTGACGATGGGACCTCCAAAGATGGCGGCGACGAGTGCGCCTCGTTCCAGGTAGCCGATTTCTCTGCCGGTGATGAAGTCTTTGCCGGAGATGGCTTCTACGCCTGCTTTGATATTAGAAACACCGGGAACGAAATCGAGTGTGTTTGAGAGCCAGCCCATGGAGGATTGGCTTTCTTTGACGTCCTTTACTTCTGTTCCGGCTATTCTGAAGGTCTCTGCCTTCATTAGCATTTCGTTTGTGCCCAAATGAACGGATGCGGGGCCATATGCTAAAAACTGGCTGAAGTTTGGAATGGTTAGGCCGCTTAGTTCCATAGCCAATTGGGTTGGCTTGTATTGAGAGATGCTGAGTTTGCCTGTTTGGAAGAGGCTTTTGATTTCAGTCACTGTCCGATTTAATGTTCGAAGGTCCTGGTCGACTTTTTCCAGCTTGGATGATTGGCTGCGGTCGAATTGATGCAGCTTTTGCAGTGTTTGATCGGCATGGCTGCCTGCCCGGTTTGCTTGTTGGATGAAGTCACCTTCATTCAATCTCGGAAGCGATACAATATCACTGACAGACTGGATGGTGGCATTGCCTTCACCTGTCAGATCCCTTGTGATTGTTTCTGCTTTGCTTAAGCCTTGTTCCACATCGTTTTCGATAAAGCTTTGGCGAATGAAGCCTTGCCCTGACGGTTCTAATGAGCGAAGGGCATTTCTCATTTCAAGCAATATTGCTTCATATTGATCTATCGTGTCTTTCATATACGTGAGGAATGGCAGGTGGGATTCTTGATAGAAGGAACGGATGGATTTTCCACCTTCTCCCTTTAGCTCTCCCTCAAGCGAAATAAAAGATTGAAGATTTTGTTCTATTTGTTCCAACTGCTTTTTTAATTGCAATAGAACTGTTATTGTTTCCTGAATGCCTGCATGTAATTGTTCTGCGTCTAGTACCTTCATTATATTTCACCCCGCAGATTTTTTTCAAACGGTATGACTTCCTGTTAAACAGAAAATTCTTAAAATAAAAATTTGCAATCATTCTCCATTGAAGGAGAATGATTGCTTTACTTTGAACCTTGTGCCATCTTTGGAATAAGAAAAACAAGGATTATGATGACTGCTACAGCAAGAATTGCTAAATATAATGTCTTTAAGCTAGACTGGCTGTCTTCGCTGCTCTGCTCTGCTGCTTCGTTTGCAGAAGCGATATTTGACTCTTGTGAAAAGAGGTTAAGCTGTTCTGCTTGAAGTGCAACCGTCTTTCTTGGCTCTGATTCACTTGAGAAGAGTTTCTCTTGCACTTGTTCATTTTGATTCAGGTTTCTTTGATCAAAGGTTAACCCTTTTTGTTCTTCTGGCACCTGCTGTTTTTGCTTATTTGCTTCATCTCTTAAAAACTCTTTATTATCTCTGAATTCTTTATCCTCATAAAGATTGGGGACAAGGGTTTCTATACTCGGCGCTGCCCCTGCTGTTTGTGTATGGCAGAGAAGCAGCACCGGCAAGACAGAAAGAATAAAGAGAATGTATTTACGAAGCTTCATAGGTTTCTTCATCGTCATTTTGAGCACTTCTGTTTTTAATATAGTTCACGCCAAATGGGATGAGTGCCAATACAAGGATAATAGCTAGCAACGTAATTACTGCTGGTATGAACAATGTATCTGGACCGTACTGAATGGACATATAGACTTTAGACATCGGATCCTCATAGCCGATATTAGGTGCGGTTAGCGCCAATAGCGGACTGATGAAGAATAAGACAAGTCCTACACTAGCAAACCATCCGATTAGGCGTCCGAGCGAGAATCCGACCGACACCACAGCCGAAGCAGCTGCCAAAAGCAATATCGTAAAGACTGTCCACTGGATGGCACTTTGTTCTCCTAAAGGATAAATATCCATGCCATACATGCTGATAATCAACCCTACAACTAAGTTTAATAGAATAAACATCGCACCTTTGACTAGTTTTGAAGAATTTGAGAAATAGTAGCTGAAATAGCCAATCATTAAACTGCTGATTAACACGATTACTAGCACGACAACAGGCGGCACTTTTTTCTCTTCCTGCTGTGCTGCTACCTGCCCGTTTACTTGCAGCGGGCTTGCCAAGTGATTATAGACATGACCATTTTTTTGACCGTCAACAAATGTATTTCCTAATACGGAAAAAATATCATCACGATACATCTCTGTTGTGGCTACATTATCTGACCATTTCTCATTTAAGTGGTCTGCATCCTGCTGAACGCTTTGCACCTTCGTTTGCAGCTCATCTGTATAGGTAACAACATTCGTTTGGCTTTCGCCGATATGATTGATGGCATCATTCATCGTTACCAGTCCATCACTGATGCTTTGCTGGTTCGTTACAAGCATGCCGCCGTTCTGAGATTCGCCACCTTGAACTGGCGCTTCTCCAATAATCGACACCATTTTTTGCATAACAGCATCTGCACTTTCCTGAATCACGCCAAGCTCTTCTCCCACTGTCGCTTGCTGCTCCTGCATTTTTCGGCTGTGATCCTCAAAGAATACAGTCGTTTCTTCCTGTAATGATGTTAGCTTTTCATCTGCTTCTGGCATATCAAGCAGCAACTTATCGAGTATAGACTGCTCATCTTCCTTTATGCCCAAGATTGGATTGAGGCTTGCAACATATGCTTGTTGGTTTTGCTCATCTCTTAAACTATTGGCAATGGCTGTTTCAAATTTAATCAACGCTGAGTGATAGCTCATAATCAGTTCAGGCTGCTTATTTACTATCTCTTTATTGAATGCCTCTCTCAGCACCTTTCTTTCGTTGTTTGGTTCATTTGATTTTAGCAATTGGGATTGAAGTATTTGCTCTTCTTTTTTCTCGATTTCGTCCATGACAGGTTGCAATCGATTTCTAAATAAGTCCAAATACTTCTCTTTAAACTGATCAGTTAACGTCTGAATGCGCTCCTGCAAAACAATGACTTGCTGCTGCAGTTCAGCCACTTGTTTCTGCAGCTCCTCAACAGTGCCTTGAAGAGGGTTTTCTTCCTCCTGTATGACTCGCAAGTTTTCATTAATGGCAGTCATTCGCGCGGTCAAGTCTGTTAATTCAGCAATAGCTGAAGTAATTTCTTTAATCTCAGGATCATTGATCTGAGTTAAAGATTCGCTGACAACATTCACTTCTGCCACGATAACCGAAAGCTTCTGTCTTTCTTCTTCTAAAGAAGGACCTGGCTGTTCTTCTCCTCCGCCTTCACCTGGATTTTCAGGATTTGGCTCATTTCCATCTTGCGGATCCTCTTCAATTGGCTCCTCCGGCAATTCCGGCTGTTCTGTAGAAGCTTCTGCCAATTGTTTTTTCAAATGGGGAATGCTAGTAATATATTTCCCTATTTCTTCCTCCTCGGCTTTTCTTCTATATTGAACTAAATCATCTCTTTGTCTCGCTACTTGCTCAATGCGAACCGCAGACAGCTCAGCCATCGTTTGGTTGTTTTGAGCAGGGTGGTGCCTAAAGCGCCCATGCTTTTAGACAGCTCATCACTTTGTTCGCGAAGATAAGCTCTTAGTTCCATATATCTAGGGTTTTGCTGGCTTATGGCATCATTGACCACCGCCATGCTTTCCTGCTGAAGCTGCTGAAGGAGCTCTTGCTGATTATCTTGATACTCTTTGTATTGCTCGACATATTCGACAAACGAACTTAATGACTGTTCGAATTGCTTCACATTTTCAGTATTGGATACAGTAAACTCTTCATTTGATTTCAAAGAAGATTGGATGCTTTCAAGCATCGTTTTTTGCTGTTCTATTTCATTGGCTAAATTTTGAGAGCTTGGTGAATAGAAGGCATACATCGTATTCTGGAAATCTATTTCTTTTTCTAAAATTCCATCAAACTTGCTTCTTACACTCTCTAAATCTTGAGATACATAACTCCAATAAAGAGTAGAAACGCTTGAATTCACTCTGGCAGTCGCTTTTTCGATTTCACGCAATACTTTTTCGCGATTGACTGCATTCAATTGATCTTGAACGGTATAGCGAAACTCTGCTTTTACAGGCGTTAAATCCTCGTATGTCATAATGTTGGTTGAAAAATCAGATGGAATGTATACAACCGCATCAAAATTTTTGTTTTTAAGACCGTTTACGGCTGCACTTCGGCTTAGGACCGTCCAATCAAAAGATGAATCGGATGATAATACAGAAGCGATTTCCTGCCCAAATTCCAGTTCTTTCTCGTCCTTCTCTGCACCTATATCTTCATTAACAATTGCGATATTCCTTGTTTCACTTGTACGAACAAGCAGAGGATTATCTCCAATCGAGCTGAAGAAAACAGCTGGAGTTGCAAGGACTAAAACCATTACAATGATCATTTTAATGATATATTTTACTTTTTCCGTCATGAGAACACCTTCCTTTCAGCAGCGCAAAGCGGAATTTTTATTTTCACTTCTTTTCCATTGATTACATAATAACCGAAGCCCGGGTGTATTTCGGCTTCCTTGCGGTCATAAGGGAGAGTAAACAATGTTTGATCAGATTTCTTCATTAACAATACTGCCTGACGGATTTGTTTCATCTCAGTTGTTAATGAATCATATCCTTTCGATAAATCATTGCTGTTGCCTGCAACGATTACATTAAACCCAAGATGGCTATAATTCCTCATTAGTTTAGCCATGCGATCTTGAAGCAGAGTGTCCAATGTTTGCGAGAATCTTGAATATCCGTCGATAACGAGCAATATTGGATCAAAGCGACTATTCATTCTGCCTTGCTGAACCCCTTCTAAATATTCTGTTTCACGAATGGTCAACAGCTCTTCAGCCGCTGTCACCCAATCTGTAATTTGCTCCTTCGTTTCAATATAAGAAACTGCATCGTCATCAGCATAGCTGGATAAGCCCCTATCGAAGGAGTCAAACACTGCCATCGTCTCAATTCCGCGTTCAATCGCAGTATTAAGAATCACTTTGAGGACATTGGTTTTACCTTTTTGTCCTTGCCCCATGACCATACAGTGCTTGTTCGTTTCCAGATTAATCGTTACCGGCTGTACAAACTCTTCGTCTAAGCCGATAGGAATAAGCCATTGGTCCATTGTTGTGCTGATATAATTCGCAAAATTTACCGTAGTTAATTCAGTAGGAAGCATCGGTATCGGTGCAGGTGTTTGGCAATGTGCATATTTCTCCTTAAGCAATTTAATATCTTTTCTTATTGCTTCCAATACCTCTAAATCATCTTTCCCTTCAGCAGGCAGGAATACTTGTGAGAAATGGGCCTCATCTCGTTTAATAATCGCTCTTCCCGGTATTGGTTCAGGACTGAATTCCGTTCTGCCTAAAATGGAAAATGCTTCACTTTGATCAAGCAAGTAATGAACAATCTTCATTTTTAAATTATTCACTAGCGCCTGCCTGATTGACGTCACTCTTGTCGCTGTTAAAATCATATAAATGCCAAGCGACTGCCCATCACGAACAAACTGATTAATGAATGGTTCGATATCCTGCATTTCTTCTTTAATAAAGTCAAAGTTTTCAATGGCGATAAAAACAATTGGCAGCTTTTCTTCACTCATACTGTTAAACATCTTAATACTGCTTACTTCGTATTGCTGCAACAACTGTTTCCTTCTTGCGATTTCATCTTTTAACACTCTCATAAACTTCTCAATTTTTCTTTCATCATCCATTGAGAAGAAATCAGCTGTATGCGGAAGCTGCCTTAATGGAAGCAATGTGCCATTTCCGAAATCCATTAAATAAAAATGCACTTCCTCTGGTGTATATCTTTCAGCCATGCTCATTAACAAGGTCATCACTGTGTATGATTTACCGTATCCAGAAGAACCGAATACACCAATATTTCCTCCATCTATTACTTGGTATTGATATGGATACTGGCTCTGCTTTTCAGGCTCATCTACAAGAGCAAAGCTGATTTGTTCTTTTTCTAACGATAGATGCGCTTTTCTGATCAAGCGCTCGCCTAATGGCGGCAGCCACGGGCTATTTAATTTTTGTATAGCCATCTCCTTTTGCAGCTCTTCAATTCTGCCTACTACCGCTTCTATCTCTGTCGTACTATCTTTTTTCTTGCTATCATTTGCGGAAACATCAGATAAAGGTATTAAACCAAGATCTGTAACGAACGCCACTTCATCTTCCGCTTCAGAATGGTCTTCCATGTATGGGGCACCGCTCCAAGCAGATTGGAATAATTCATATACTTCATTATTGCCCACCTGCAAATAACCTCTACCTGTAACAGTAATGGATGCGGCATCCGCATTCTTGAGTATTTCCTTGCTGTCATTTGCATCCTGAACTTTTAAAGCGACTTTAAATCTGGCGTTACTCCATATTTGTTCATCAATGACTCCTCCAGGCTTTTGCGTGGCAAGAATCAAATGGACGCCTAAGCTTCTGCCGATGCGCGCCGCACTTACCAATTCTCTAATAAAATCCGGCTCCTCGCTTTTTAACTCTGCAAATTCATCAGATATTAGGAATAAATGCGGAAGCGGTTCCTCAGCCGCTTTTCGTTTGTATAGGCTTGTATAATCATTAATATGATTCACTTGATATTGATCAAATAAGCGTTGCCTTCTTTTTAGCTCGCTTCTAATAGAGGCAAGCGCTCTGGCACTAAAGTTCTTGCTGCCCTCTATATTTGTAATGGTTCCTAATAAATGCGGCATATTTCTAAATGGCTGTGCCATTCCTCCGCCTTTGTAATCAATCAGCAGGAAGGCCACTTCATGCGGATGAAAGTGAACAGCCAGCGAAAGTATGTAAGACTGCAAAAATTCACTTTTACCAGATCCGGTTGTTCCTGCAAGCAATCCATGCGGTCCATGCGCCTTCTCATGAAGATTTAAGTAAACATAATCTTCCTTTCCTTTCATCCCGATCGGTACTGCTAAGGATTTCGCTGATTCTTTTGTTAGCCAGTTTTCTGCTATTGGCAGCTTTTCTACTTCTGTCACACTCATCATTTCCAGGAATGATATACTTTGTGGAATCGAGTTTGTCATTCCGATTTGATGATCCAATGTTCTTAACAGCCTCGCATAATGTTCATTGCCATCCTTATTATGCTGATCGAGTTTGAAAGGGATGTTTACTGCCTTTTTCTTTTGGATTAATATATCACCTTCATGATCATTGATATATCTAATCAAGGTGTGAATATTGTCAGTTAAGTTCTCTTTCGATTCCGCAGCGAAAATGACTGAAATGCCTAAATCATGATGCCTTCCTTCTAAATACTCAAGAATGACATGATCGGCAATCAGCTGCTGATTCGTAACGATAAAAACTAGATGAGGAGAGAAACGCAGGTTTTCCTTCTCTTCTTCCAAATCCCGTTCCCTAATTAATTCATATATAGAAGATAAAAGCTGATCACGCGTTTGTTCGTTATAGATTAACCCTCTTGCATGCAAATGCGGCAGCTTAAAATGCGGCAGCCACTTTACCCATTCCCAGTCACGGTACTCCTCTTCCTTAAAGATGAAGACAAATCGCACATCGTGATAGCTATGGAAAAAAGCAAGCTGGCCTATCATTTGATGAATTTCATTCTTCACCACTCGTTCTTTCCCAATAAGACCGATGGATCCTTCAGCGAGATTAGCCACAACAGGAACATCTTCAATCTCGCTATAAATCTTCTCAAGGAGCTGTGATTGTTCAACGAGTTCATCCATTTCTCTGTTGGCCATATCGCTGGCATTTAGAGCAATTTCATAGCTTGATGGGACTGTACCAATACCAAGCCTGAATTGTAGAAAGTCATCGCTCTCAAGTGTTCGTTCCCATATTCTATCTGAAATTTGCCCTGTTAAATATTTCATTCTTTCAAATGCAGGGAAGTGAAACGTTAAAAAATGCCTTTGCTTTTCGGCTAGCTCGTGAAGCTCTTTTCGCTTATTCTCAATATAAATTGTATAAACTTTGTATCGCTTTTCCTTTTTTCTTTTCTGATTGCTTCTATCCTTAAAATATTGAACAGAGGAAGTAATTAATGTCGTCATAAACATAACCATCGTTATGATGATAAATATGCCCCTTGGCTGAATTAATGCGACGACACCCATCACAATCAGCATCACCAACGGAGGCATGATAATCAGCCACAATCCCCGATTTGAAACATCCGCTTCCTGAGAAGGAAACGATAGGTTAACTTTTTCATCGGGTTTCTCATATACCATTCTAGGCGTCCTTCGATAAACCGGATATTTCTTTTTCATTTCCGATTCTGGAATAGCCATTAAAGGAAGCTGTGACTTAAATTCATGTACACTGGAAACTTCTATCACATCTTCTTCAATGAAGCGAATCATTGTGAAAGGGAAGAAAAGCCATTCGCCGACATCTATCTGTTGTTTGCCTTGAATCCTTTCTCCATTTACATAGAGCGGCTGATTTTCTTGCTCGACTAGCCATTTTCCCTGTTGTTTAAATAAAGTGAAGGAAACGTTATTGTGTATATTCAGCGCTGATGAAGTGTAAATATGTGCATGATCATTGGTTGTGGAAAACGTCACTTCCTGTTGATCTCCTGCATAATAAACGCCGCGATGATTATATGATGATGTCAGAACCATCTTCATTTTATGGTTATTATCAGTCCATTCAAGCTGGCTCTCATTAGTTAATGTTCCGACCGTTTCACCAGATGCTTTCGTTATGGTATAGCCGTGTTCACCCTTTGATAGACGTAAGGGTCCTTCATTAAAAGGGAACCCTTGAAAAGTAATCGTATGTTTAACATCATTGCCTATCAATATCTCGTCTGTTTGCATCTTGCTTAAATCAATAGATTGATAGTATTGATTATAAAATATCCATAAGGTACTCATTTCATTCACCTCCCATTGGAGTTATTCACCCTTTTTATCTTCGTTCTTTTCTGTTTCTTGTTTTTTGTCTTCATTCTCTTTGGCACCTTGTTCTTCTTCTTGTCCTTGATTGGCGTCTGCTTCTTCTGCTGAATCAGATGTCACTTCTTCTGCAGGAGGTGCGTTATTCTCCGTACTTTGATCTTCCAGCTCTTTTTCAAGCTCTTCGATATCTCGCTGATATTCGCTTTTTTCTGATTTTATCTTATCAAGCGCTTCCTGCTTTTCCTCATCTTTTATATCACTATCAGCTTTTACTGCTTCCTCATAGTGAATGAGTGCATACATGATTAAATCCAAATCTTCCAATTCTCTTCCTATTTTTAGCGCTTCTTCAGGCTCTCCCCGACCAATATATATCCAATATTGTAAATATCGTTGATCAGATTGAAGAGTAACCGTATTGGAGATATTATCTTTCTGTTCCTCACTTAGTGATTCGTTAACTAAATATGATAACGCAAGCTGATATTGAATGACCTTTGGCATATCATCTACTTTATAACTAGCTAAACTTTCAACTACTCTGCTGTATTCGCTCTTTAAAAAATGCTCCTGACTACCTACAAATGCTGCCTGTTTAGGCTGCGCGATGATCAGGGTATATAATGAAAAGATGAGTAAAGGAATTAAAAATACTGTTAAGCCAATTGCAGAATACTTCAGCCATTTCCAATTTTTCTTTGTCACTTTTACAAATTGCTTTTCTCCGCGCTCAATTTCCTTTATCTGTTTTTGCAACAGCTCAAGCAGCTGCTGTTCATCTACTGCTGCCAGTATCTCAGACGTGATTTTTGATAGTTCAATTGTTTGATTGAATTGCAAATACTGCTCAAAGGTATATTGTTTATCTACAGCTGCAGCAACGGTAGCTTTCAATTCTCTCCATAATCTTTCAGGCGCTTTCTCGTATGGAGGCAGGCTTTCTTTTACTCCATAGTGAAGAAAGTGAGGACTTAAGCTTTCGTCTATAAGAATATTGTCTGGGCAAACAATTAAATTAAGTCTTGGAAATGGATGTTTAATCATTGCTTTTACTAGCTGAGAAGCAAATATAAATCGGCTTCTATCATCTAATGTTTTCATTTGGGAAAAGGTTTTGAAATATGAAGGTTTATAAAACTTGAGGATTAATTCGTCCTCGGTGAAGATTATTTCTTTTTCAAGGAAAGATCCTATATCATTCAGCATGCCGATTTCGGCTTCATTGTCTAATTTTATTTTTTCTCTTTGGAACACAATGCTTATCGTATTGTCTTCCATTTTATACAATGCTTCGAGCTGTTCTTCTAAATATGTTAGTTTCTCCTGCGACATATCATTTGCTCCCTTATAAAATTTCGAGACGATCCCCGGTCGTAATTCCACAATCTATAAGCTTTTCATTGCCAGACAGCACGACTTTTTTATTCGCAATCTTTAGCCAGTATCCTTCTCTCGGCTGCCCGGAAATGGATCTTGCCTGCCAGACAATATCTATCAAGTTTTTAGCTGTATGATAGTTCGATAGACGGATATCAAAGGTTTCATCTTTATAATTTTTTAAATCTACAGTAACCTCTATGTACACAATAAGCACCTCGCTGCCTAAAACTAATTTATTACAAAAGTAATAGAGAGTTCACAGATAAAGAGCGCCTCCATCGAAATAGACCGGCGCTCCCCTCTTACTCCATATGACTAGATGAAGTTAGCCACGAATTTGGCTTGCAATTTGGCTGTCAGCATCTGCAAGTGCATGAGCTGTGTTTTTAAGCTGAACAGATACTTCAGTTAAAAGGCGTTGCATATCAACAATTGAAGGGCGCAGGGCTACGTATTGATCAGCAAATGCTCTGCTTGATTCCCCTTCCCACATTCCTTGCAGCTCTTCAATCATTCTATCTAATCTTGAAAGCTGATCCTCCACTTGGGAACTTTCGTTGTTATAGCGAGCAGACATACCTTCTAATTCAGCTGGTGTTACACGGATAATACCTGACATTTAAAACATCTCCTTTTCCAAAAGTTAATTTAATTGTAAAAATACACAATACTAAGGTCAATTAATAAATAGTAAAAAATTGAAAAACAGTAAAATTTAACTACTTAATTAGTATAAACGAACAAAATTAATTCTCAATCATTCTTTTTACCCATTTCCAAAGCTATATGATTCTAGTTTTCTATCGGTACTTCAGATTCTTCATAATTAATTGTAATAAATTGGCTATTCATATCATTCACCTGATAATGATATCTAGCAGCCAGTGTATCCATTGTACTCATTTGATCATTAACTATACTGTCCATTCTTTGATGTTGGGAAATAAGTGTCTGCATCGTTTCCTCAATCACTTTGCCTGCACTGGCATCCAGCTCTTTTTTAATCGCAGTAAACAGGCTTTGACTGAGATTCCCCATTTGTTCCAGCTCGCTTTGAAAGAATGCCGCCTTATGATGCAAATCTTGATGCGGTGTAAATCTGTACGGTTTGGTTATTTGCCCCATAAAAACCTCCTTATCTTAAGAAAACTCAGCGTTCGCTAATTCGTTCCGGCGAATGCCTTGTTTACTTATGCGATATTTTAACTACAAACCAAATTTTATAAGAAATGTCTAATTTAATAGGTTAAATAAGTTAAACTTTCATATTAGCCAAGTCAAAAATGTCGGAGATTTTTTGATCTTCATGAAATAACTGTTCAATGGATGATCTAATTCTATTAATCAGCTTCGTGCCTAATTCAATTTCTCTATCAAAATCATGGAACATTTCTTCAAACTTATCCGTCAACAAAGCATCTAGCGGCCGAATATCTTCATTAACTGAAATACCGGTGATCTCCAAATTCTTGGATGGCAGCAAATACTTAAATGCCTTTGGATTGGATTCCATATAATGAATAGAATGCATCAACTTGGATGTTCTCTGCTGAAAATCGTGGATATATTCCTGGCTATAAAGGTTTCTTAATCGGTTCAACACCTCCTTTTTATCCTGATATTTATCCATACCCAGCTGATAGATTCTAACAGCTGAAGATAGATTCACTTCGACTTTTTGCGAATGACTTCCTGTAGAAATAATCATGTCATTGCCTTCATATCTTTTATTATCGTCAGACAAAGCGGTAGCAACATGATTGAGTCCGTGAGCATCAACCGCTTTCGTCAAATCGCCAACCCAATCCTTGATTCCCTCCCAGAGATTGCTCAACTCCTCTTTAATATTTGCAATCTCCTGCTTTACAATTGCTGCTAAATTAATAAAATCAACAAGGTAATTAAACATATTTGGCACGTCAGGCTTAAAAACAGCTTCCATTGCGCCCTTACTGAGATTGCCGATTGCCGTTAGTATATTTGCAGCAGAGCCCTTTATTGCTTCTAAATGAGGAACAAGATCTTCCCGAAGTGTTCCTGTTGTGGCATATAAAATCCTTATAAAAGAAGGAATGACACCGACTAATGCTGTCAGCCTTCCCTGCATTTCTAACAGATGCATTCTAAGTTTACCTACAGAACTGAATAATTCAGTCGGTATATTAGGTACTAGTGCAGGCAATTTTAAGTTTGTCGATCCTAATGGAAAAATATCAAAGTTGACATCCACACCTGTAAACTTCCATTTTGGACCAAAGACAAACTTATTCCATTCTTTCTGAATATTATCAATCAGCACTGGAATATTTTCATCATATCCAAACATCCCTTTTACCAGCCCTTTTGCCCCTTCTTCATTGTAGTATGGAGCCACAGTCGTCAAAAACATTTGCAATGTTCTTAAATCTTTATCCGATATATTTCCCAGCATCGTCCGCAGACCTTCAAAATCCGGGTCAGTATTAATCATTTCTCTCGTCCCTAAGTCGAGAAAACCTCTAATGCCTGATGCACCAAAAAGCATATCTTCTTCAGCCGTAATATGATGAATATGCGCACCGCGCTTTTTGTAATATTCTTCAGCAAAGGTCTTTAATTGATCAGGTGGAATAGCATAAAGCTGGTCATCATCATTTGGGTCAATGTTAAACTTTCTTGCGATATTAAATTGAAAATTCACATCTATCTGAGCCAACTGATATGCGCTTGGAGGAGCATCGTTAATCGCATATACTTTTGTATAGGAATCACTCATGAGCTGCAGCATTTGGATTAAGTTTCCACCTAAAGAATGCCCAATCCCATATTTTTCAACTTTCAATGTGTTATCATGATCAGCTTTAATAGACGCACTTATTTTCTGGCTAACAATCTCATCGAAACGCATCGCATCTTCATATTGATTCTTTACCTTACCAGTAAATATGCCTAAACCATTATAATACCAGTCTAGGGGCTCGCCTTCTCCATTATCCTCACTATGCTCACTGCCTCTTGTGATTGTATAAGATTGATTAATATTCAAGGAAGGGTTATAGAAATGGATGACGGTTCCATCAAAGCCGGAATCCTGACTTGAGGTTTTCAATTCATCGATATCATCCGAATGGTAAATGGTTATATTAGCCGGCAATTCTACTCCCATTTCTTCAATATAAATCCTTCGTATTTCTTCCTCTGAGATTTCCCCTGAAATACCATACTCTAAATTCGCTATTCTCGCTTTTAAAATATCGGTATTTAAAATCTCTTCACTCATAACATCACCTACGCCTACTATTCTAAGAAAGACACTGATTTCATCATCATTAGAAACTTATCTTTTATGGAATCTTGCTCAGGACTGCATTCTTCAGCAAAATCTTTACAAGAACTGCGCGCGAAAAACCTGACCGCCTGATCACTGTTGTTAGACTTGATATAAGTAAAATAATTATAGGCTTTGTCGCCATCTACCTCATATACATCTTCTGCGTAATAAAATGTATGACCATTCTCTTCAAACTCTTCATAGTCTCCCTCATAGTTAGCATAGCTTGATAAAAGGCTAAGATTTGCGTCAACATCATTCGTTATAGGCCTATCTTCATAAGTGACCATGTAATAAAAAGCAAGGTTTTCATCCTCTTTGTTTTCCCCAAAACTGAAGGATTCGTAAAGATTTTCATTTCTTTCATAACTTGCGCTAGAAACTTTCCCATCTTTTGGGAACAGCATTGTAAATCCATCTGTTTTTGATTTAAATTGATAATATCCCTCTTGGACTTCTTCTCCAGATGTCAAAAATTCCTTTGTAAATTCATCTTGTAAAGCTCGCGTCTCAGGTGCAGAACCTACTACTTTTTCTTTCTCGACTTTCTCATTCCCTGTCATTCCACAGCCCCCTATTACAAGCACACTGATACAAAAAATCAGGTATATGAAGTATTTTTTCAACCCATAATCCCCTTTCAAACACTCATTATCCAAATTTATAGAAAATAACTACATAATATTTATTACCATGCAGTTCCAGTTCCGTCAATTCATCACATTAAACAGTGAAAAAACACACCGGTCCTTTTGATTCATCACCTATGTAAAAGGAATTAGAATATTAGTTAGATAGTATTATTTAAATTTTTATAAAATGGATATTTTTTCAATAAGAGAAATAATACACCAAAATAAAGAAGATTTATGGGTTAAAATAGGTCATTATGATTATTTTATATATAACCCCACTTTTTCTTCCTCCAAACATATTTTGGATATTTATTTCTTTTTATGGAATTTGCTTGTGAATGATATAAGCTTTTATAAAATTGGCATTATTTTTGCTCTATAAAAAAAATATAAGTATAATAACTACGTAGATTCTTTCCCCAATCCCTCCTAAGTTCCAACAAATCATTTGTAAGATTAATATCGGCAAAATCAAAAGTAAATATATTCACTTTAAATATATTTTTTACACTTTAGTAAAAAACAGTAAAAATGACCTATCGACCCTCTAGTAAAAATAAGTATTTTTCATCATTATGTGAAATTTCTTCCATGTTATAGTAAAAAGGGCAGCTATTTTATGGAATTTTATAATTATATTTACCCCTTAAGGCAGGCAATTTCTTCATTCAAATAGTGTGAAGGTCGCCTATTATTAGAATGGTATAAATCGAGGTGAGTTTATGTCAATCGGCTATTATTATAATCTTTTGCAGGAAAAGAAAGCCCAGTTAGCAAGGCTCCAATCATGCAATGGAAAATTGCAGGGAACCCAACAAGAGTTCGCCCACTATAAAAATACAGTACTGCAGCCTGAACTATCAGCCTCTACTTGGCAGGGGAATTTAGCCAATCAATTTGAGGATATACGCAATTCCGGCATGCTTAGCAGTTATCAGGACATCCAGAGCAATCAATTTAACCAAGTATTTTCTTCACTCCATTCGAAAATACAGCAAATTAATAATGAAATCAGCTCCATCCAACAGACCATCACATACTTAGAAGCGCAGGAACGCGAAAAAAATTTAAAATAGCAGTCAGATTATTTACTAAGGAGGTACCTCATGAGTACTGAAATAAAAATGATAAAAGGTGATGTGGACGCTGCATTATCAAAGCTACAATCCTCTACCAGCGCCCTTCAAGCTTCGCTTCCTTCTTCCATTAGCGGCAATAATGTTTTAGACACCGTAAATAAGCTTAACGAAATCAATCAAGCATTCGTTCAAGTAGCGGAAGCCTATAAAGCCTTATTGCAGCAAAATCAGGAGTCGACTAAGAAATCAGTTGAATTTATGGCTGAGGCAGATAAACATCTTTCCTCTATTATGAAAATTCAATAAGGAGGGAAGGATTTGAAAACATTAGATGCTCAAAAGGGAATTGAACAAACTCTCAATAAAGTTAGTACTCATGGAGAACAATCCCTTTTGAACGGAGTCGATGGATAAGTCCGTTTTGTTAAGGTTCTAATGACTGGAGTCCATTCTTCATATTTTTTAAGGTAGATTCGTATTGCTGAAGAACATCATTATAAAAAGCAAAAAAGACTGATGGCAGTCTTGGTAAAAAGCTTTAATCGATTGCCCGCCTGTTCATTTTAAAGAGTGATCTAGTGAGACATTTCCTTTTATAGAAGCTTCTATAAAAAAAAGCCTCTATAACTTATTACGCTGTATGCTATTTATTTAAGACCTCAATATCCATGGAAGAATATGACCATTATCTTGACCATATTTGCTTTAGTGGAAAGGTAGAATTAGTTGTAAAAATTCTAAAAGGCGATTAGGATAAAATGGAAGAAGAATTAACACGCCTCAATCTGTTTTATTCTCCATTCATTGTTAATAAGATAGACGGTAAAAAAATTGAAGCTGCTTTAAAAAGAAAAACCGCTGGAAAGACTTTATAGGTAAACTTACCTTTGAAGATTTTGTCAATGCAGAAAACAAGGTAATTTTTCAATTAGATCAAGCAGACGCCTACAAACAAAGGAAGAAACAGTGACGTTCCTTGAACCTGAACTTGTAAGAGATAGAAGTATAAAGAAAGCTAAATAGATTTAAGGATGTAATAGACTACTAGCCTTAAATAAAATAACCGGTTTTTTGGTCTCTTTTCGAAATTTGATACTACCTTTTGCATGCGATCACCGACTTTTTGTCTCTTCCGGGTTTTGATAGCACTTTATGCATGTAATCTCCGATTTTTGGTGCCAAATCGGTATTTGACGCCATTTTTAGCAATATAGAATTGAGCTAAAAAAACCGATATGACCTTTGCAGTCATACCGGTTTACCTTTATTCCCCTACAACTTTCGCATCCTTCAACATCTCTTCCGTCACTTCAACACCCTGTGCTTCTGCGGCTTGTTTGTTCACGATTAATTCAAGGCTTTCCGGAAACCCGACTGGAATATCACCTGGGTTTTTGCCTTCGAGGATATCGACGGCCATTTTTCCGGTAGTGTAGCCGAGATCGTGGTATTCAAATCCATAGGAAGAGAACGTGCCTCTTTTGACTGAATCGCTTTCACCGACAAAGGTTGGAATCTTTTCCACGTTTGCGACCGTAATGACAGATTCTAGAGCGGAAACAACAGTATTATCCTTTGGAATATAAAACACATCCGCTCGTCCAACGAGTGATTCTGCGGCTTGCTTAACTTCAGAGCTTGTTGAAATGGCTGAAAGTGCATACTCCAGCCCATTTTCTTCTAACGCTTTTTTCGCATTATCTACGTTAACAACTGAGTTGGCTTCGCCATCATTGTATATAATTCCTACCGTCTTCGCTTCAGGTATAAACTTTTTAATCGATGCAATTGTATTTTTTATCGCATCCGGGTGTGTATCTGATGTGCCTGTTACGTTGGCTCCTGGCTTTTCCAAATTTTGAACAAGTCCCGCGCCTAATGGGTCGGTAATTCCCGTAAATAAAATAGGAATATCCTTTGTGGATTGTACAACTGACTGTGCACTGGCTGTAGCAATCGCTAAAATAAGATCACTATCATTTGTCACAAGGTTTTGCGCAATCGTCATATTATTGTTCATATCCCCTTGCGCATTTTGGTAATCTATTTTTAGATTCTTCCCCTCTTCATAGCCAGCATCATTAAGCGCAGCAATAAACCCTTCTCTTGCGGCATCCAAAGAGGGGTGTTCAACAATTTGTGTAATCCCGATTTTTACTACTTTCTCTTCCCCACCGCTTGTGCTTGAATCGGAGCCACAAGCTGAAAGCAGCATCAACGAGCCACAAACCATTCCTGCCAATATTTTTTTCATCCTAAACTCTCCCCACTCTAGCTATTTATATATCTAAATTTTCTTAATGTTTTGATACTAACACGCTTTTTTAGTTTAAAGCAATACCAACATTTATATTTCAAATTGTTTTTTTCGAAAAAATCCAATAATTTGGTTTAAAATGTATTCATATGGGTAAATATCAATGGGGTGTTATGTCTTCATTTTTATATGTTAGGGGGTTCTGTCAATTCTAGACGAAGAATACATAAAATTTGTAGAACAATCTCCTGATGCAACGATTCTTCTGCAAAGAGGTATTATTAGATATATTAACGACCTTGGGGTAAATTTGTTTGGTGCTGCACAAAAGGAAGAAATGATCGGAAATGGCTTGCTTGAGTTTCTTTCCACAGAGTACTTTGAAACATTTAATCATATGATAGAGGAAATAGAGCAAGAGGGACATTCTTCTTTTCAAGAAATGATGTTTTTTAAGATGAACGGGACAACATTTGAAGTAGAATTAAAAGGCATTTCAATTCATTATGAACATAAAAGCGTGATCTATCTTATCCTGCGGAGTGTGGAAGGCAAGAAAAAGACAGAACAATTTCTAATGGAATCAGAGAAGCTGCTGATTGCCGGGCAGCTGGCCGCAGGAATTGTTCATGAAGTCCGTAATCCACTTACTTCTATTAAAGGGTTTATTCAATTGAGCCAGAGCCAATATGATGAAGATAAAAATAGATTTTATCTTAATATTATTCAAACGGAGATTGAGCGCATTGAATTGATTCTTACGGAACTTCTTACATTAACAAAGCCACGCAACAGTCATGTGGAATCAAACGACGTCGAACAATTGCTGCAGGAAGTCATTACATTGATTGATACACAAGCAATAATGAATAATATTGACATACATATTACTATTAAAGACAAACTTCCTGTTATCTACTGTGATAAAAACCAGCTTAAACAAGTGTTAATTAATATCATAAAAAATAGCATTGAAGCGATTATTAACCATGGCAGTATTACAATAGAAGGAAATATAGAAGGTAAACACATACATTTATGCATAACGGATTCTGGTCCGGGTATCCCCGCTCATCTCCTTAAACGCATCGAAGAACCTTTCTTTACGACAAAGGAAAATGGAACAGGACTTGGCTTAATGATTTGCAGACAAATTATTGAGAGTCATAATGGCTCAATGAAAATACGGAGCAGCTCAAAAGGAACAAAGATACATATTCTTTTACCAATCAATACCCATAAAATGATTTTATGAAACACTGGCCGCATCAGATATGAGCTTGATAACATTGTATCCGTGGAGAATTCATTAATTTCCTACTATATAATTGGACAAGGATTAACATGCGAAGCACACTAATGTCAGAGGAATGCCCATTTCATACATATGGGTTCATCTTTAATAGAAAATATAAGGAGGCTTCCCCCTACCAATCCAAATCAGCAAATATAAAAAGATAAATGGCTGATTCAACATATACTCCTCCGTCAAGGGGGTTTTTCTTGTTAATCAAACGTTTGATTAAACATGATTGATCGGGGCAGGTTACATCTTGATCAGCTTTCAAACAGAAAATACTTCCCTTATCAGGAAGCATTTTCTGTTTGCTCAGCCATCACCGATTCTTGACGCCTAATAAAATTCACGACTAAATACACAAGCGGCGTAATGCAAATCGATGCGATAAATTTGAATGCGTATTGGGAGACAATTAATCCCCCGAGTACTGATAGTGGCATTGTGCCATAGAAAGCAATGGTAATAAATATAGTAGTATCCGCCAGTTGGCTGACCATTACAGCGACATTATTGCGGAGCCATAGTTTCTTGCGGCCATGCCTCATTTTTAGGTGATTGAATACATACACGACTATGGTTTGACTAATTGCGTACGACACCAGGCTAGCTAAAATCACACGAAAGCTTCCGCTTAATATTATTTCGAATGAGACTTGCTCTGTAAAAACAGGGGCTGCCGGAAGATTAATTGTTATTATGATAAAGATAATCGCAAGCATTTGTGTAATCAAGCCAGCTTTAACCGTTCGCTGTCCTTCCTTCTTCCCATACACTTCTACAATGATGTCGATAATAGGATAAGTGAAGATGAAGATCACAACTGCAGCTGGCAGAATCGCAAGGTTTCCGATGCTGAACAGCTTTACAGCAACTATATTTGCTAAAATGAGCAGCCCGACATAAATTCCATTTAAATATAAAATCATCTATTGTCCACTTTCTCAGGGTATAAATCATGATTCATCATGCGGTAGTCAGCCATCTCTTCATATTTTGTACCAGGACGGCCATAGTTGCACCAAGGATCAATGGAAATGCCGCCACGCGGAGTGAATTTGCCCCAAACTTCAATATAGCGGGGATCAAGCAGCTTAATTAAATCATTCATAATAATATTCACACAGTCCTCATGGAAATCCCCATGGTTTCTAAAGCTGAACAAATATAATTTTAAAGATTTGCTTTCTACTATTTTTTTATCAGGAACATAAGAAATATACATCGTTGCAAAATCTGGTTGCCCTGTAATTGGACAAAGGCTAGTAAACTCCGGACAATTGAATTTAACGAAGTAATCGCGATTGGAATGCAAACTATCCACTGCTTCTAATACCTCTGGAGCATAATCAGATGGATACTGTGTATGTTGATTTCCCAATAATGTTAAATCTTTTAAACCTTCTTCATTTTTTCGGCCAGACATGAAAAAACCTCCTTGAAATATGTACCCGGCTTTTTTTCAGAGAGAGGCTCCTTCTAAAAATTTAATAGATAAAGAACAAAAAAGCCATGTCCAATATGGACATGGCGTATCGTCATGTATCCATAGTTTTTTATAGAGGGTTTATCGCTATGAACCTCTCCCGGGCCAACTGCTCGGGTTTCAACTTTTATTAGTTTATAAGATGTTCGTTGATTCGTCAATTATAATTATCAAGTAGCATAAACTTCATGGCCATCTGACTCATCACGAATTTCTCCTACAATTTCCGAAAGAATATCTTCCATTGTAACAAGACCAACCGTTACGCCATTTCCATCTGTTACAATGGCCATATGCGTGCGGGTTTGCTGCATTTTTAAGAACACATCTTTAATCGAGATGGATTGCTTAAAGCGCGGAATATCATGAATGAACTCATCAACCTCACTTTTTCTTCCAGCCGCAATGCTCGTAAGCATCTCTTTCGTATTAATAAAGCCGATAAAGTCTTCCTCTTGATTGCTCACGTCATTAACCGGATAACGCGTATATTCATACTCATCAATGACTTCAATCATTTCAGCCAAAGAACGATGCTTCTCAATCGTAATCATTTCAGCTCTCGGAATCATAATATCCTTTAGCTTCCGCTCATCAAACGCAAAGATATTTTCTAAATAGGCGAGCTCTGTCTGATTGATTTCGCCGCCTTCATAGCTTTGAGTGACGATAAGCTTCAATTCTTCCTCAGAGTGAACTGTATCATGTCCTGCCGGCTTTACACCAAAGATTTTAAGGAGCTGTCTTGCAGAACCGTTAAGGATGCGGATAATAGGACTCATAATTTTGCCAAACCAATATAGCGGCGGTGCTAAAATTAAAGTCATTTTTTCTGCATATTGAATCGCCAGTGTTTTTGGCGCAAGTTCACCAATTACAACATGCAAGAAAGTAACAATTGCCAATGCAATGAAGTATGAAAGCACTGTTGCTACTGCAGCTGGCACATTAAACTCATCAAATACAGGCTCGAGGATTTTCTGTACAGTTGGTTCACCTAAAGCTCCTAATACTAGAGCTGTAATCGTAATACCTAGCTGACAAGCAGACAAGTAGTAGTCAAGATCGTGTGCGACTTTTTTCGCCATCTTCGCTTTTTTATTTCCTTCAGCAATCAATTGATCAATCCTCGACATCCTTACCTTTAAGATCGAGAACTCTGCTCCCACGAAGAAAGCAGTTAGAAGAATAAACACTGCTACTAAAAATAAATTTAAAATAATTATACCGTCCAATTATTTCCCTCTTCCTTGAGGGATTCACCTCCAAGATGATTACGTGAATGAATGAGGGGCTTCCTCTTCTATTTCTTGTTCAAAATGCTGATGGAAAATCACTTGTTTGATTTGATAGTTATCCATTTCAGCAATCGTCCATAAATGCTTGCCATGTTTTATTTCATCGCCATTTTGTAATGCATCGACATTTTTAAACTGAACCCATCCAGCAATTGTATCAATGTCTTCACTATCTTCAAAGACAAGCCCAAAGCGCTCTTCAAGTTCCGATAAAAGAACACGGCCGCTAATTGTATATTTATTTTCCCCGGACTTGCGAATATCGGCCACTTCATCGTCATCAAATTCATCGCGAATTTCACCAACAAGCTCTTCTAAAACATCCTCCATCGTTAAAACGCCAGATGTTCCGCCATACTCATCCATAACAACTGTCATATGAACCTGCTCTTGCTGCATTTTCAATAAAGCATCTTGAATGCTTGTTACTTCAACAACAAAGGGCACGTTACGCACATATTCCTCCAGCCGGCTTTCTCTGCCAGCAACGATATGACTCAACATTTTTTTCGCATTTACTATACCGATAATCCGATCCTTATCCCCGTCTTCTACAACAGGATAGCGCGTATAATTATGCTCATCTAAAATACTAATAATTTCCTCGTAGCTCATATCTTTATCAATTGTGACAAGATCTGTTCTCGGCACCATGATATCTTTCGCAACACGCTCATCAAAAGAAAAAACATTTTCCAGATATTTAAGCTCTGTTTGGTCAATTGCTCCGCCTTGGAAGCTTTGTGCCATGATAATTTTTAATTCCTCTTCCGAATAAGCCTGCTCATGACCTGCCGGCTGAACACCGAACATACGAAGAAGCACTCGGGATGCACCATTTAATGTTTGTATGAGTGGATACATTATTTTGCCAAACCAGTATAATGGTCCCGCAAGCAGCAACGTCATTTTTTCAGAAAACTGAATCGCTAAAGTTTTCGGCGCCATTTCACCAACGACCACGTGAAGATAGGTAACGAGAATAAATGCAATGGCGTAAGAAGCAGCTGAAGCAGCAGCATCAGATAAATTTAGCCAATCAAACACAGGGTACATTAAGCTTTTTACAGCGGGTTTACCTAACGCACCAAGTCCTAACGCAGTGACAGTAATCCCTAGTTGACAGGCAGATAAATAATAATCAAGATCTGTCGCCACCTTCTTCGCCAGCACAGCTTTTTTGTTGCCCTCTGCAATTAATTGATCAATCCGTGACATCCGGATTTTCACAACGGCAAATTCAGAAGCAACAAAGAATGCCGTCAATGCAAGTAAAATTACTAGTAAAATAAGATTCATTATGGTAATTATGTCCAATTATTTCCCTCTCTTGAGGGATTCACCTCCAGAAATAGTTAAAGCTAATTCAATCGTTTTATTGCATTTAATTACTTATCATCAAGTATGCGAAATACATTTTTTCTGTTTGCAGTTAAGTTAGTTTACCCTCATAACGATTGATTTCATCCTGGACTTTACTCACAATTATCGTCTGACCTTTGTTCTATTTTGTATAAATGAACCTTCAGATTCAAATAATATACCATCGCTAATTCTTCCTAATTATTCAGGACATCCAATGGATAAGACGATTGTTTGAAGAGGATGTGCTCTACACGCAGCAATAATGGTTGTGTAGTGCAATCAATCATTTGTGAAATGAATTTGTTTAATTTCGCCACTTGCCAATTCTCATGAAACGCCTTCCCAATGGACTTCCCTCCTTTTTATTACTTGCAATCTATTTATCAATTAAAGTGATACGTTCCACTTTTCATTTATTTCTAATTTAGTTAAGAACAACATATACAATCATCACGCAAACTATTACGTTATAGTTTATGAGAAAATTATATAATGTATAGGATATGAAATCAAGTGATACCTTAATTAGTTAATTTCCGTAAAAGTGTAGCACATCTCCTCTGATCAACCTTTTACAGTTTTTTATTTTTTATTGAAAAAGAGGCAATAAAAAAAGACTTGCTTCAGCAAGTCTCAGGCTGTAGAGAAACTTATAACAAAAATAAAAATGAAGGGATTCGGATTTTTCGAGGTTTATCGCTCGCTTCCTTCGCGGTTCGAGCTTCGAGCCGCTTCAGCGCTATGCACCTTTAGTGTCTCGACTGCCTCGCACCTCTCAAAACCAACTAGAATTATTAATTATCACTTTCTCAACACTCTGAGACTTGCTTCAGCAAGACTGCTTTTCAAACTAATTGATCTAATAGTGTTGTAGCAATTGAGAAATAGATTAATAAGCTTAAAATGTCGTTTAATGTTGTAATGAACGGACCTGAGGCAACTGCGGGATCGATTTTCAATTTATTGATGACAAGCGGGACCATTGCCCCAATAACCGCCGCCATACTTAAGGCAAAAAATAATGATACACCCACAATAAATGCCAACAGCCAATTGCCATTATAAAAAATGCTAATGATGCCCATGAGTACAATCATGCATACAACCCCGAGCATTGTTCCAGTTCCAAGCTCTCTTTTAACAATTTTCCACACGCCGGTTTTTTCTATTGATCCAGTAGCCAGTCCTCTGACAGCAACGGCTAATGACTGTGTTCCTGTGTTACCCGCAGTGCCCATAATCAATGGCATAAAAGCGGCCAGCAGCACAATTTGTTCGAGTGTTTCTTCAAATTGACCGATAATATTCGCTGTGATTAAACCGAAAAACATTAATAAGATAATCCATGGTGCCCGTTTTTTTGCGGCAGTAAATGCTGTCAGGTTCACATCTGTTGCACCTTTAGAAGCTGTGAATTCATCAAAATCCTCTGCCGCTTCTTCTTCCAGCACATCAATGACATCATCCACGGTTATAATTCCGACCAACTTTTTATCAGGTGTTACGACCGGTACAGCAAGGAAGTCATACTCTTTGATGAGATGAGCGACTTCTTCCTGATCGGCATTTTCGAACACCGATACAACTTGAGTGCTCATGATTTCATCAACTGTTTGATCTGGCTGTGCAATAATTAAGTCTCTCAATGATACAACACCTGCAAGGTGGTGGTTCTCATCAATCACATATAAATAATAGATTGTTTCGGCATCAACGGCTGTTTGCCGCAGTTCATCTATCACTTCGTTGGCAGTTGATTGGACAGAAAGATGAATAAATTCTTTCGTCATAATGGCACCGGCTGTTCTTGGTGCATAAGCCATTAGCTCAATTACTTTATTCGCTTCTTCCTGATCCATCGACTGCAGGATATCATCGGCATTTTCAACTTCCATTTCTAAAAGAAAGTCTGCCACATCATCTGCAGGCATGTAATTAAACATCGCTACGGCATATTGAAACCCAAGCTGATTGAATACTTCTGATTGTTCATGCAAATCAAGTCCTTGAAAAATATCAGAGAACTCTTCAGGACTCAAAAATAACAATACTTGCTTCTGTCCGGCAAGTTCCAGTGATTGAAATACTTCGACTTGATCAGTCGGATGAAGCTCCAAAAACGTTTCGCGAAAAGCCTTTAGGTTTCGTTCCGACAAATGCTTTACGATAAGTTTTTGATAATCTTTTCTATCTTTGTTTTTTAGTTTGTTCATTACGACCCCTCCGTTTGCGAAGAGAGCCTATTTATTCTGTAGGGTAGCTTTGGTGCAGAACAAATACCCTCCTCGAACGATATATTTTAAACTCAATTGACTGAATGACCTCGGACTGGGAATACTATCCATCCTACACCACCCCCTTGTTCATTTTCTTTAGTAGCTTGTGTAAACCAAACAATAATCAAAAAAGCACCTCCATCAATGGAGGTGCGGAATGCATACAAAATACAGCATGTACTTTTCATACAAGCGTTCTGCTTTTCCTCCATTCGTAGAGCTTTAGCACTGTGCAGCATAGGCATAGCCAGCTGCGTTAAAAACCACCTTATGTCGATGGTTTCTGTTGACCCATTGGCGTCTTTGGACATTTTTGGGCAGCAGCGTATCTCCAGCACAGGAGCCTCACCTAACGAGGATATATAATTATTGCACTGTCAACTTTACAGCCGGCGAAAGCTTCTGTCAATAGCATAGCGGAATTTCCATTTAAAAATATGGCTATCTATTATTAAGAAAGGGCTTCCTCACATTTATGGAAGCCCCTTTCTTTATGTCTATGCGTTGTATCCTAAAATGGCTTTAGGCTCGAGGAATTCTTCAATACCATAGTCTCCCCATTCCCGGCCAATGCCGGATTGTTTGAATCCACCAAATGGAGCTGAGAAATCAGTTCGTGGATTATTCACCTGCACTTGTCCGGCACGGATTCCTTTTGCTACTTTTTGCAATGTTTCTTTATCATTGCCGTACACATAGCCGGCTAGGCCGTAAATCGTGTCATTGGCAACCTTGATGGCTTCATCAATATCATCATAAGTGATGATGCTCATAACAGGACCAAATATTTCTTCCTGTGCAATCGTCATATCATTTTTCACGTCAGTAAACACAGTGATTTTCGTGAAATAGCCTTTTTCAAGTCCATCTGGTTTTCCTGTTCCACCAGCGACAAGAGTAGCTCCCTCATCCATGCCTTTTTTAATATAGGATTGAACTGTATCCCATTGGTTGTCATCCACTAACGGGCCGACTGCCGTTTTTTTGTCCAGCGGATCGCCAACAGGAAAGGCTGCAATCACTTCTTTCACTGCCTCGACAAATTCGTCATGAATGGATTTTGGTACAAGCGTCCGTGTGGCTGCAGTACATACTTGACCAGTGTTCATCGCGACATTAGCAACAGCGGTTTTGGCTGCTCCTTTAATATCCGCATCATCTAGAATGACAAGCGGCGACTTACCACCTAATTCAAGCGACACCTTTTTAATTCCAGATGCAGCATTTTCCATTATTTTTTAGCCAACCTCACCTGAGCCAGTAAATGAAACGAAATCAATATCAGGATGTGAGCTAATACCGTTACCAATCGTGGAACCAGAACCCGTTACTAGATTGAATACACCTTTTGGCAAACCTGCCGCCTCGAAAATCTCTGCTAAAAGGAAGGCTGCAAACGGTGTGTTGGATGCAGGCTTAAGTACAACTGTACTGCCGGCCGCAAACGCGCTTGCCAGTTTAGTTGACGTTTGATTCGTTGGAAAATTCCACGGCGTAATTAAGCCTGAGACGCCTATCGATTCCTTCCGGATGAGCGTCTCGCCCCGCTCCTCTTCAAATTGGAAGGTCTTTAATTCCTCTGCTGCCTGCCTAAAATGCTGCAGCCCCATTTGATAATGGACCTTGTCACTTTTAGAGATTGGTGAACCAAGCTCCGCTGTAATCACTTCTATTATATCGTCTTTTCTTTTTTCATATTCTTGGGCAATTTTTTCTAACAGTTCAATTCTCTCTTCTACAGTCGTCTGTGAGAAAGATGGAAAAGCCGCTTTTGCAGCAGCTACGGCACGATCCAAATCCTCTTCCGTACCCGAGCTAATTTTCCCGATGACCTCTTCCGTTGCCGGATTAATTACGTCAATTGTTTCAGACCCGGTTGAATCAACCCACTCGCCATTTATAAAGTGCTGTGTACGATTACGCATATATAATCAAGCTCCTTCTTGAATCATTATTGTTTATATTTGATTCATTCCCTTTGCACATTCGAGTAAACATGAACTTGATATTTATGCTTATCTATTTCAGTCAGAATAATTTTAAACTTATTGTAAAAACCTAACCACTAGTGTTAGCAGCTAACACTAAACTACACCGTGAAGGGATATACTTTGAATACTCTCTTTAGCTTGATTTCATCCTTTTGCTGATAAAATTTGCATTCATTATTAAAAGAAAAACAGACGTTTTCGAGTCTTTTTTTAGAATGCAGCCTCTGGCTAGATAATCATCGTGCTCTTTTCACAGCATGAAAAAAAGGTAAGCATCACAGCGCTTACCTTTTTTATTCATTTTGTTTCTTCTGATAGATGAGCTGTTCTTTGTCCATTGTTCCTGGCGGCTGCTCCAGCCATTCATTATCAATCATTAGATTGGCGATATCTTTAGCGTATTGAGCAATTTCCAGAGAAAGGCGTTCATAGTTCAATATTAGATCATTCCGCTGGCTGGCAGCTGCCGCTGTTGCATAATTGCCCGTTCCCGCAGCTGCCAGCATCCCCATATGAAACATAACCAATTTATCCGAAAATACTTGAGCTGTGGAATTGGTTATCGAAGAATCGGCATTAACTGGGGATTGAATATTATTTTTTATCAGCGTATCAGAGAATACCTTTACATGCTTTTCAGCAAATTCTTTTCCCCGAAGAAGCAGCTTCTGAACTTCTTTTCTTGGTGAAGACTGCGCAAAGCTGGTAGCTAATTTAATCCCGACGATATTATTTTGAAAGTTTAAATGAAGATGGGAAATCTCAACTGCATTTAATGGACGTTTGTTTGAAAATGGGTTTAAGCCTTTAAAATAGCTTTTGCTGTCGACAAAATCCTTCTGCTTTGGATAATCAATAAAAGGCGCACGAACATAAAGTCCTTTTTACAAAAGCAATTCTGCACTTTCAACAAATAACTCCGATGTTTTGATGAGCGTATCCTTAAAAAACTTTCTAATATCTTCTCTGCACTCAATGATAAAAACCGCTATACCCAAGCAGCCCTGCTTTAGACATATGGTTGACATAATTCAGCATAAAATGATCAGTTTACAAGCGCGGTGCATTCAAATTCACATCACTGGCAGAAAACCCTGCAGGAACTGGTATTTTTTCCGCCTGCAAAATATCTTCAATCTTTTCTAGATGATGGTCCGAAATACTGTGCCCGATTTCAATCATCGTCTTAATATCTGCATCTTCCACCGTACTTAACAGATAACTCAATATTTGAATCGACATACTATTATTGTTGTATGAAGTCCATAAAGAGGCAATCTCAGAGGATGTTAAATCAATCCTGGATTCTTGCATATTAAATCCCCAAGTTTACTTATTTTGAATTTAATATCTGTAATATGTAGTGAAATTATTCTATCCTACGGCTCTGCATGATTGACTTGGTGTCAACAACCAAACAGTCTTTTTTTTAGTACATATAAACTGTTTTTAATACAACTGTACAATCAATCGGACAGTTTTACTCTTCCGAATGAATATTTTTGTTGAAGGAGAGGCAGGCACAGTTCTTGCAAAGAAAAGACATAGAGATTAGGGAAATACTGAAGTGTGAAAAAAGGAGGGAAGTTGACTTCACATGATTGTAAGCCCTTACATAACTCAAATCTCTGTTTTGACCATCGTATTAGCTTGTAAAATAGGAATTTATTTTTACGCGAATGGCCTAAAAAATGAATATGTGGGGGTAAAAAATGTTGAAAAAGAATATGAAGTGGATAGTTTTAGGGGCCATTTTTATCTTAGCCATCGTCAACTATGCCGATAAGATTATTGTCGGAATCACAGTCAATCCGATTATGGCCGATCTAAGCCTCGACTATGGACAATGGGGGATCGTGGGCAGCAGCTTTTATTGGCTGTTTTCAATTGGTGGCATTATCGGTGCCGCATACTCTGATAAGATTGGTACAGCTAAAATGCTTGCCATTATGGCGCTCATCTGGACATTTGCACAGTCGATGTCCCTATTCATTATGGGGCTTCCATTACTATTATTTAGCCGCATATTATTAGGGGCTGGCGAGGGTCCGTTTTCAGCAGTAGCAGTTAGTCATTTATCCAAATGGTTCAAGCCAGAACAGCGCGGTCTTGCCATCTCGATATTGAACTTAGGTAATAATGTTGGAAAATCGGTCACTGCACCACTGATCGTCATCTTAATGACCACATTCAATTGGCGAATTGCTTTTTTCTTCTTTGGTATCGTCAGTTTCGTTTGGTTTTTAGCCTGGTTATGGATTGGAAGACAAAAGCCTGCTGAGGAAATCATTGAAACAAAAACAACAGTGAATGAAATTGCAGCCACTGTAGAAAAACTTTCTTTTAAAGAATCGCTTAAGCTTTTCTTAACTGCGAAATTTATTTTCACAACGCTCGCCATCTTTTTCGGAACATCGGCTATCGCGTTTACACTATCATTTAACCCTGCCTATCTCATGAATATTAGAGGATTTAGTGCAGAAACAGCTGCAAACATTATCGCAATTGGCGGATTAACTGGTGGTCTATGCGCCGTATTGATTTCGCTGTTCTCAGACAAAGTCTTCAAAAAAACAAAGGATTTTTATCTTTCACGTATCCTATTCACTAGTTTATGTTTAATTTTAGGAGGCTCTTCTTATATCGGATATATGTATTTCCAAGGGACGACATTATTAATTATCAGCATGATACTCATTAATGCGTTCATGGTCGCCATGTTCTCACTTGCTCCACAAATCGTCAACTCGCTCAACCCGCAGCGACGCGGTTTAATGTACGGAACAGCGATGGGCATTGGAAGCACGGCTGGCATCATCGCCCCACTCGTATACGGCTACGTACTGGAATCATTCAGCAACAACCTGTCCGGCGGCTTCATCACCGTTGTCTTCGGCTTCGCGGCTGGCATTATTATTTGCGGAATCATGCTGTTGATCTTTGGCAGGCAAAAAGCTGGTGGGGATGCGGTTCAGGTTTGAGTTGAGTGAGGGTTTGAGGATTTGGGTTATAGTTATTTTTATGGTATTTTAAGTACCCCTATTGGAAATAACAAATGCCTCCCATCAAATGATAATCAGATGGGAGGCATTTCAATATTTCCTTAGTTTAGATAATCGTTTGTTGAAAACACTTGTTAAATCTCCGATTCCAATAGATAATCAACTTTTTACTTTGCAACCATGTATAACAATATTTTTTCCATTTCTTCTTTTGAAAGATTATCTGCACTCATAATGATTTCATATCCTTCTTCTGGTACTTTTATTTTCATACCTTGTATATATCTATCTTCATAATAAACGAAATTAATCTCAAAACCCTTTAACTTATATTTACCTATATAATCATATTGTAATCTTTTTTATTCACCCTCCCGATTTTCATCCATTCTCCATTGAGTTGTATGAAATCCAGCATTATCTTCATCACGGTATTGTATTTTCACCTATATTATTCTCTTCAGTAGTTACCTGTTCGCTCTTCAATTGATATCCAACTGGGACATATGGGTGGATGATTGGATAGTCTACCATCTTTTGAGCCTCCTCTAATGTATGGTTACAAGCTCCGTTATTCTATTTTCATATTTTTGTGCTTTCTTTTGAATCTCTTCTATTCTTTTTGTTTCTACAGCGTTTGGAATCTCTCTATTTTCTGATGCCACCTCATTCAGAATATCCGTTTGTTCTTTCACTAATCGATTGTAATCAGCAAATCCCTGTTCTGTAAGATGCCTTTCTACTAATTCAAAGTGGTGTTCAATTCCTGTTAGATTTTCTTTTTCATCAGGGAAAGTTTCTAGCAGTTCTTCCTTTGAACCAAATATTTTACCTATTAACTATCATCAGCATCTGTTATATAAGAACCTTCAGCTCTCCATGTTGTTACAATAATTAATTCTGAAGGAACCATACCAATTATCCACTTAGAATATACCTTCTTTTTCTTCTTTGTTTGCCCTTTTTGCTTGGATAACCCTCATCTCTACTCTAAATCCACTCCATTTATGGAATATTTCAAGAACAGAGAACTATAGTATAGAAAAGGAAATATAGAAAAAAAGTTTCATTTGGGATTATTTTATAGTCTTTTTGTGTAAAATTTCGCTACTTTTTTATAAAATATACATAATAGAAAATTGTGGGAGAGAAGAAAATGAAAGATCAGGATTACCTAATTGATCAACTTTATTCGGATATTTCAATCATTAGTGACCAAATGCATCAAAACAGAGAAAAGTTGGCACGCCTTAAACGTTCTCATCAGAACATAACTGATAAAAAGGAAGAATTTCCCTCAAACAAAAGGCTGATTGATGAGCCTCAGTTAACTTCATCTGTTTGGGCTGGGAAGCACTCCAATAAGTTTCTTGATATCAGGAACGATATTGAAACGGCTTATTTTAGAATCGAAAGCCATGATATTGAGAGGTTGCTTGAAAATATCGAGGAGAAGATTTCCTATTTTGAAGCGGTTAATCAAACACTTACAAATTCTATTTCTTCAAAGCGGGAAATAATCTCGCAGTTTAGAAGCTCGTAAATATGGAGGAAACCAATGTCGGAAATAAAAGTAGTAAAAAGTGAAGTAGAAGCAGTATTTAAGGAATTAAAAAGCAAAATAGATCCCCTTGATTCGAGTAATCCTCAAATTTGCTTTTCCGAAAGCAAACTGGATTTAACTGAACAGATTAGCAATATTGAGCAGAACTACTATCAGGTTATCGAACAATATAAGTCCTTGTTAATAAAAGTTGAACAAGATGCTTGGACCAGTATCGAAGCGCTTTTTACAGCTGATCTGGATCTAGCTAGAAGAAGCAGATAAATAGGTAAGGAGAAGATAAGATGAAAGTGCTAAAGGTTTCTGAGATTCTTCCTGAATTGGATGCTTCCATTAAGAAAAAGGATATGGAAAAAAGGCAAATCCTCGATATCCGAAACTCTCTAAACAGGATAATCGACCTGGACCATTCTCTCACAGGACAAACAGGGGTAGCGATAAAGGAGCACTTGACGGTCCTGCATATCCCTGCCATTCTTTTATTCAATCAATTTTTGGATGATTATATGCAACAGTTAAAAGCAGTTAAGAGTTCCATTACAAGCTATGAAAACACAAATGGTTTGGTAAGACTGGATTTTATTGAATACGAAGTGAAACAGGGACTCAACCAGCTTGAAAGAATAACAGAAGATTTGCTTGAATCGATTAATAATGATTTTAATGATGTCAGTGATTTAGTTGGCGGTTCTACTGTTACAATTGCTCCGCTTTACTTTCCAATCGAACGTGCACGCAAGCATAACAAAACTGTGCTAGAAAATCTAAACGAGCTCGATTATAAAAGCATGAAAGAATTGCAGTCCTCTACAGATGCACTGCAAAGCATAGCTTCATTTATTGGTAAAATTAAAGGCTGGTCTACTGATGGTATTGCCTTAAGTGACTCTAATGTAAAAGAGATTGAAAAGTACTTTTCCGAAACCGATGTAATTAGTAAATTGATTGATTCGGCATTGAAGCTGTCTATTGAACAGGGAGATTCGACTTTCGAAGGAAATGTTGCAGACTGGCTTGATAAAATAGGAAAAATGAATGGGGGAATAGATGCCGCAAAAGGCTCAATAGCAGCTGCTGTTTTATTATCAAACAAATAGCCCTTACAAAAGACGGAAAAGGTAATTTCGTTATTAAAGCCCATCCAGATTGGCTTAAAAGCAGCAATGGAAAATACGGTTCCAGACTTGCCGATACAATCCACAATATCTTAAAAAAAGGAAATTCGAGTTCAATCGGTCACATTCAAAATTATTTTTCTAAGTTTCAAAATGCCCCAAGCAGATTGCTTCGACACTTTGTCGGCTTGAATCCGGGAGCGAATGTACAAAGTTACCTTAAGATTTTACAAGATCAGCATCCTTATCTGAAATTTTCTTTCTCTCAGGCAGAGGTATACAAACGGGGTGCACTTGACGTGAAGGCTACACTTGGCCAACTTGCAGATGCTAAAGCGGCAAAAGCAATGGCTAGAAAAATCCCTTATGTCGGAATTCTCTTTTCACTTGGAACTAATGCTGGGGAATTTGTAAGTGATCAGAACAAGTACAAATCAGAATGGGAAAAAGGAGGCAGGGCAGCAGCTGGAATTGGTATGGATATCGGCATTGCAGGATTAACAGCAGGAGGAGCAACTTTAGGAACAATGATCTGTCCAGGCCCAGGAACCTTGATTGGTGGTGCGGTAGGGGCAACCATTGGAATTGTCGCTTCATTCCAGCTAGAAGATAAAATTAAAGATGTTGGAGAAAAAGCAGGGAAATGGGCTGGAGAAACATATAAGGATTTATCAAAAGCCGCAGGAGATATAGCTGATGATTTATCTGACAAACTTTCCGATGCAGGCAACTTTGTCACTGGTTTATTTAAATAGATGATATTGAAGGAGATTCTTATGAAAAACACTGTTCCTATCAGTCTATCAACACACGAACTCGCTTTCTGCCTTGCTTTATGCGGATATGAAAGCATGGGAAGCCAGATTTTTAACAGCATGCAGTTGTCAGTTGAAAATGAAGCTGACCGTTTTATACAGGAAACCGAGATTTCCTTAAGAAGAAAAGGGTTTTGGGATGAGGATAGAAGCACAATGCTCGTATCTGGGCTGGAGGATCTTCTTCATCTTTTGGTTCATTCTAAGAAAAAAATTCGCTCTATTAAAAGTAACCAAGTTTTGTTTATCCATATGTTAGATCAAAAAAATGTATTATTTCAAGAAATATTGGGACAATCCCACTTTTTCTCCATACAGGCTATCGAAGAAGGATTAACCAATCTACTGGAGAAACATTTAGGATTAGACAAGGAAAGCCCAAAGCCGGAGAATGGTTTTCAAACCCTACTATTTTCAGAGCAAATGTATGACGAATTACATCGACTTGACCCTTCCGTGCTGGAAAAAATGGTAAATGACCCTGCTTTAGATGTAGAACTTAGACAATTCTTCGCTGATTTCAAGGAGAATAATCAGGAGTTTGACAATATGTCCTTTATGGAGATGGACTATATTAAGGATTACATAGAAATAAAACAAGTGAATTTCCTACTTCCAAGTAAACACTTTATTTGGAACCTTAACTATGAAAAGATCGAACAGGAAGAAGTTTATATTATTCCGGAAAACATAAACGAGTATTGCAAAGGGTTAAACGAAGCCATTATGCATTATTTCTTCCAAGGAACAGCTCCTGCAATTAAATAGGCATTTAATAATCGATTAGGAAGTGTTTTACTAATGAATAAAATAATCGGCTTACTCCTTGCAATTGGCATTTTCACCGGTATTTCCGCTATGTTGACAGGTATTGATATCCCTCTGCCAAGCTCATACATAACTGTCGTGTTCGCAAGCAATGGGGTCTTTGCCTTCTTTTCTATTTTCACCCAACGCCTCGTCATGGCTCTCTATGAAACAAATGTGTATGAAGAGCGGTCTGGATTCCTGAATCAAGCATTCAAATATATTGCTATTTTTACATCAGGCATCAATTATCATGTCCAAAAGGTCCTAAACCGTCTGCCGCTTTTCTTTAATAAATTCCTTGCCTTTTGCTTTTTTCTTTCCTTGGTCTGGATCGGTTTTGGGATTATAGGCATTTTCAATTAACATGCAAGGATTATATCAATCATACATTTAAGGAGAGAAGATATGTCGAAGAAGGCGCAGTTAACCATTTCAACTCGGGATCTTATAGAAGCATTAGCCCAATCGGAATGCGAAATTTCAGCCCGGGAAATCGGAAAAGAAAATAAGTGGAAAAAAAGAGAGATCGATAAATTGATTAATAGTGTGGACCAAAAAAATGATAAACTGTTCAGCGGATTAGAAGAAATTATTGACCATATTGTCCATGTAGAGCGGAAAGTACGGTTTGATAAAGGTGAAGAATATATTGCCATCTACTCAGCAGATAATCACAAAAATATCATGATTGAAAAAGTACAGAACAGTAGACATACATTTTACACACAACCATTAGCTGAAGGCTTTATTCAAATACTTTGTGGATTTTATGGATATGCATCTTTGGAAAAGGTGGATCCAGTGAAAATGAATCTTCAAATTGACAGAGAAACCTATGATCTCATACATACCGTTGCGCCGGAAGGCCTTGATAAAATGATAGTCGATGAAAAGTTTGAACCGCAAATCCGTACATATCTGCAAGACTTTCGACGGAATGGGAAGATCGAATGTAAGATAATCTATGCAAAAAACACTGGAGGCGCGGTTGATTCAGTTGTCCTCTTTGTACCTGGGAGTGAATATATTTGGTCGATTGATTATGAAAAAGTGGAGAATAATCAAATAATCGCAACAAGTAGTTCTACCGAACAGTTTTTTCAGCTAATCGAACGCAGCCTTTATGACTATCTAGGTGAATCAATACCACAAAAAAATAATTTGAACAAAAAGAAAAAAGCTGAGAGCAAAAAGAAATTTTCCTTTCAAAGAGGCCTCTCCTTTTTTGGAAGAGGAAATGTCTTGTTATTAATCCTCCTTCTCTTCTTCTTTTTAAATAAAAACAGTTGGAGTTATGATGGCGGCACATTTGTTTTATTATTTGCTGTGCAAACAGAACTGGTTATCTTTTTCTTGTCACTTATTGCTTGTTTACCTGCTAAGAAGGAAAGGGTGCAACAATAAATTGTTTGCTAAAATTCATTTCTTAAACGAAAATCTCTAGAAATTTTTTTAGGGATTTTCTTTTTTTAAAATAATTTAGAACTGACTGCCTCAATAATGCTAAAGCTCCCCCTGACAACTCAGTTTCATAGTGATCATCAAACAACGATGTATATTTTTTGCGTTTTAACTGACAACATTAAGAAAAGGCCTCTATCAGTTCAATAAACTGATAGAAGGCCTTCAACTTTAAAGATATTTTCAAGTTAGACGATTAAATAGGTCAGCATTTTTTCAAACACTGGTATCCACCAATAAATCAAAGGTTTCCAAGGCCTATTACATCATGCCCCTTTAAGATGAAAGTATGTAATACCTTTAACGCTTTGTGTAATTAGCGGTATATCAATGTTTATGCAAATAAAAGGTGTAATATCTTTAATGCAAATTTATTGTTTTTCATTCATGCCCATTCTCTACTTATTTCTAGTCAATTAATAGAAATAGAATAACCTGTTTACTCATCCTTCTTAAACCCAATCATTATTTTAATTATGGTACGTTTAGAAGGGGAAGTTTTGATTCTAGAAAACATCAATATTACCTAAGAAGTATCTAACTATATGATTAATCTTTTTTTACCTCATTAGGATCTTATCAATATATTTTTGCTATTTCTCGTTTTCAGAAAAAATTCTAGATGTTCTTTTAGGAATCCAACATAACGGTCGACCTCTTCTATTGTTGAGTATGGCGAGATCGCAAAAAATTTATGCGCATATACGGATATTCGCTTGTTTGAGTTTGCTGCTTTCACGAGACACTGCTTTTTTGTATTTCCAAAGAAGACGGTATCTCGTTCGACACCAATCACCTCTGCAAATTCGTCATTAAATTGATTAATTTCCGTCATTTCTTCTACGGTTAAGAGTCCGTTCAATTCATCATTCCATTTTGTCTTTTCAGGATAAAAACGGAATGTTGTAACGGGAGAAATCTCATTCGTGATTACTACATTCGAAATTTCTTTTGTTAACGTCTCTCTAAATGCAATATTGACACGAATATAGTTGGCTAAAAGCTCTTGATAGCCCTCGATTCCAAATGCTAATAAAGACGCATAAATCGTCAAAGCACTTCCCATTCGCGAGCATTCAAGGGTGTAGCCTGTATGATAGCTACCATAACCACGATTCCCAACATACGGCGTTTCCGCTTCATCTAAATCAACATACTTAAGATACTCACTATTTTTGATTAAAAATAAACTCGTGATATATGGGGTTTGTCCAAGCTTATGGAAATCAAAGACCATACTATCTGCAAGCTTGATATGTTTAAACTTCTGTTGATAGGATTTCAATACCTCATGAACGTTGTCTTCAAATCGCAGAGGATTACTTTCAAAGTCGTAATGATTAAAGAAAGTATACATGCCCCCCATAGCAGAGTCTGCATGGATATAGATTGGAGATATGCCATATGTGCGTTCCAATTCTTCCGCTATCCGCTTAATTCCCTCAATGTCATCAACCCCAAATGTATCAGTAGTTCCCATTGTGGCAAGGACATACAGAGGAACGCCGCCTTTTGCAATAACATGCTCCATTTTTTCTTTTAAATCTTCTAGATTCATAGAATGATCGGCATTAGCTTTCACGCGAATCATGTATTCTACACCAATCCCAGTTGCTTCTACAGATTTATACAGACTGTAATGTGATAGCTCTGAACAGAAGCAATAGAGATTTTGCGGTACACCCTTTTGATTAGAGAACGGCGCGTAACGGGCAATGGCAAGGCGTAAAGAGTTAAAGACAGCCCCTTGTCCTCCCCAAGTTGTATATCCTGCACTGATGCATTCATCATACCCGATTAGTTTGGATAGCATGCTAGTTACTTCGATTTCTGCTGTAGCTGCTGCTGGGCCTTCCACATCCCAAAGATTGTTCCCATTGACTAGCACCATTACTAAATTCCCGATGATACTAGAAATATTAGGAAGGGGTGCTGCATTGGCTACATAATTTCGATTGACGTACCTGTGTCCTTCTACCAATTTTACAAGCTCCTGAATCACTTCTTCCATCGGTACACCCGTTTTTGGAACATCTGCCTTTTGAATGATACGATTATAATAATCGTCTGTGTACTCTGGCATTTCTCCTAGCGTTAGTTTGTTAGGATCCTTTAATTCATCTATTTTCGTTAAAATCGTCTTAAAGTAGGACATTAATTCCTCTCTTTGCAAGTCATTTCCGTCCATACTAGGAAACAATTTTTGTATTTTCTTCATTGTTTTACCTCCTTGAAGTTTTTACTAGAAGTAGTTTTATTTAAAGAAAATTAAAATCCGATTGGATCTCCTTGCTACCCCAAAAAAGAAGCTTCCCACAAGGTAGTTTACTACCTATGAGAAGCACTCTTATATTTATCCGTCAGCAAGATGAATTCTTTGCTGCCACTTTAGCTTTCGTAATTTCAACACCATGATTCTATGTAAATAGTAATTTATTTACATCCTCTTTTAACTCTACAAGATTCTCTGCTTCCTGAACGAGTTTTTGCATTGTATGCAGTTCATCATCACTAATTTCTATTAGTTCCTCAAACATTTCAAAGGATTCCCGAGAGATAGAAGCGATCTCAGCCATTGTTAACATGATCTGGTGAGAAGCAGAAGATAATTCTTCCGTGCTTGCAGAAGAATTTTCATTATTTTCCGCGATGATCTTTGTAGTAGCTAGAATCTTTTCAAACATATTCCCAACCTCTACAACGGTTGTATTCGTATCTTTAAATTCTTCTGTTCCCTGTTGCATTGACTTGATAACTATTTCAGTTTCTTCTTGTATATTCTTTACAATATTTGATACTTCAGAAGAAGACTGGCGTGATTGTTCAGCTAATTTTCGAACTTCATCAGCAACAACCGCAAATCCTTTACCTTGTTCACCCGCACGAGCAGCTTCTATTGCCGCATTCAATGCCAATAAATTAATTTGTTCTGAAATCCCTGTAATTACTTTTACAATAGTGCCGATTTCATGAGATTTTTCTCCAAGTTTATTGATTGCATCAAATGTTGTATTTATCGTTTGATTAAATTGCTCCATTTTTTCTAAGGAACCCTTTAAGTTCTCGTTTCCTACTTGCGTCAATTCTAAGGTAGTATTCGATTGTTCCGAAATTTGATTTGATCTCACTGATAGATCTTCAATAGCCTGTGCCATTTCTTCCATAGATGCGGCGCTTTCTTCTGTAGCTACTAATTGTTTCTGTAATCCTCTACCTACTTCATCAATTGCCGCTCTAACAATATCTGCTTTCTCTGAAGCATATTCACCGATTTCAGTGAGGTTTTCTCCTTTTTCATGTACATTTTTTGAAAATGAAAAAAACTTTTCCCTTACACGGCTGAAAAACTCAATTAATTGATTAAATACAGCATGATCAGAACTTCTTTCATCAATTTTGTTTGTGATATGACCTGCTGATATTTCTTTCATTCCATTTATTATTTCTTTTTTTATATGAGGATGATGTTTTAACGAAAAATATCGGTAAGCAAAATACACCGATACCCCCATTAAAATCACAATTATAGCTAGCATAATAGCTTCCATGATAAATAAATCCCTACCTCCTATTAATGAATGAATTAGGCTTAATTATGAATATTTTAAAGCTCTCTAATAATGATATATGTTCCATCCGATACATCGGCAGGAATACGATTCAACTTACTATTATCCTGATATTTATGAACAATATAATTTCCTTCTAAATCTTTATATTTTTTCATATGATGATATTTTTCCATTACACGTATCGACTTCGGATTTGTCGCTTCACCTAAAACAGCCTTCAACCCTTGTGATGATGCCTTTGTTATCAATCTGTTTCCTAATTGCTGAATAATTTCATGACGGTCATGTTCAGCTATCACTCCTAACATGAATAGGTGTAATAACTCTCCGTCTTTGATTTCTTGTCCGTTTCGTTTTTTATAATCTTCTATGAAACGTTTATCTACATCCTCCAAAACACGCAGAATGACATTCATATCATAAAAAGAACCTTCAAATATATCTTCACCGATAATCTCTGGCGCATTTGTATCTCCTGCAAGTACACCAGCAACATGATTATTAGCATCTAGAGCGACGGCGCAATAGCCCTGCTCTATTGTAGAGGCTAAATATTCCTTGGTAAACTGATAGAAATCTTCATAACCTAGATTTAATTGACCTACCATCGGTTCCTGAACCCATTTCCCTGAAACATCCACTCCAATAAATGAACGAGCTAGACACTCAGCTGCTTTCTCAATTAAAGCTGGTTGTTCCTTCGTTACAATCTCATATGTATACAACGCTTCTGTTGTTTGCACTGATTGACCTTCCTTTCAAACTAAAAAATAAATATTCCCTTTCTATTGGACCTAATATTAGATAGGATGTTGAACTTTATCGATAAATGTACCTGTGAACTTAATTCTCTCAAGTGTATTCCTAATCTGCACTTGAGCAATTTTAGATGCCGGCTTTACTACAAGAATATCCTTAAAACCTAAGCTAGAATAAAATTGCATCGTTTGCTCCAACTGCGGTACAACTTTTGATGGGACAGGTGTTTGGTGAGTCCCATCAACAACAAACGTATATTCTAGTCTTGATACTTTATTAATTGTATCCTGTAAATCAATCATATAGCCTTCCGCATCTTCCTCCCTCATTAATCCATGCACCTGGACATGTACTTCTTTCGCAATCTCATTAATTGCCATTTTATATTTCTTTTTATCTACGACTATCATCTTATCATCTCCTATTCCCTATAGCCGGCTATACTTCATTTTTGACACTTGCACGTTCTGTTCCTAAGAGCGCAATAAATAAAAGCTATCCCAAATATAGATAAGGATAGCCAAATAACCGCTTGTTATTATTCATGGCAACCCGACTATCATTATCCATTAGGATTTTAGACTCGTAGCTTTGCGTCCTTACCTTTCGATAAGTTTGCCTTTTTCAATTTTAGAAAACATAGTACTAATCTCATGATAAAATATTACTATAACATTATAAATTATTTGCCATATTTTGTCGAACTATAGATGTTTTTCTATTTCTACTTACGAATAATCTAATCAACTTATTTATGGTGAATTTCTAATGTTTTTGTTAGATCTATTTTTTAAAATTAAACAAAATTACTGTTGTGCAAATCATGGACAGGATCAGAAATAAAAAAGAAGCTTCTCATCAGTTTGGTGAACTGATGAGAGGCTTCTTTCATTTTTATGGTTGTAATTTTGTAGCGTATTTTTAATATTTTACTACACATCTGGCTTATTTTAACGGTATTGTCAATAAACTAATGGACAAGTAATTTTTCGAATTTGATTTCATCTAATGAAGAACAGTAAATGAAGGAATTTTCTTTTACGCATAAGATTTAATAATCCATAGATCTTATTCTCTTTTTGGGAAATTTTGTTTATAATTTTATTGATAGAGTTAAGCATTGAATTGCTTTCTTTCAAATGACACATGGAGCTGATATTTTTTGAAAGTACTAGATAAAATTGATTTAGAAAACAGCATCCATCAACTCACTACAGCCATTAATCTTCTTAAAGAGCAGATACACCAAGTTCAACTTGATATACAACACCTTGTCTCTCTTGAAGATGCCTTAAAAGGACAAGGCGGTCAGGCTATTCGACTTTTTTACCAAGAATGCCACCTTCCTTTCTTAGTATTTTTAGTAGAATGGATTAATGACTATGAGTCTACTCTAAATAAGATGTCTCAATCACTTCAAGAACTGGAACCTTCTCCTTCAGGTTTTATACGACAGTCCTTTTTAGAAAATGAATTGGTACAGGGATTAAGAAGGGCTGATACAAACACAAAGGAATTAACAAGTGAAGCAAATAGCATCATTCAATCGGTTCAAGATATTGTAACCCTTCCACTCCTAGATGAAGGAACGTTTGTTAGAGATACAAGACTTGCACAGGATACAAGTGTTGAAACGCTCGAGAAGCTTCGAGAATTTGATAAACGGGAAACAACTTCTCTTGAACCTCTACAACAGGGTTTACAAAAAATGAATCAATATATTGAGCAAATGAGGTCTATGTTCAAAAACGGAGAGTTTAACCTTGCCCTATATAAACCGGAGGTACTCACCTGGCAGGATTCTTATGATAAACTATCAAATAAGAATACAGATATAACTACAGAACAAAGCACGCTGCATGATATTGCTGAAGGAGTTATCGAGGGATCTACCAATGCTGTAGCTGACGTATGGGAGGGCTTAAAGTCAACCTTTAAACTGGTGGGAAACATCCCAATGATAACTAATCCGAGGCATTTGCAGAATGTAATTCGGTTTAGTCGTGGTGAAAACCTGTTGGAACATTACCGGTTTATCAATCGGATAATTCAAGATCCGAAAGCAAGCATTCAACCAGTGATTGATATGCCCAAATACATATGGACGGGAATTAAAGAAGCTTGGGAGCGAGATGTAGTCAATGGGGATGTCAAAAGCCGAACCGCTTTTTTCTCATATGGACTGACTTCATTAGGTATCGGGCTTCTTGGAGATAAAGGAATTAGCAAGGCCGGTACCATTGTTAAAACAGTAGACAAAGCAGCTAAAGGAATAGAAAACATTCCAAAACCTATTAACACACCGACACCAGCTTTGGCAGGAGGAATGTCTCAACCTCCTGTCCCCTATAATGTCATTAATAACCCATTGACACAGGTTAAGACGTTAACGGAAGATGTGTTTGAGGTTAAGGGTATGGGGAAAGCTAAAACATTTGGTAAGTATTCAACAGCTATTGATGATAAAGTAAAAGTCATTGAAAAAGTAGATTTACCAGATTGGATAAGTGAATCATTTTCTGATAGTAAGTACAGAACTGTGATTACAGAAGAAAATATTACGTTTTATAGAACTTATGGTGGTGGTGCAAAACCAAGTGGGTCATTTGTAACTACTAGTCCAGCTAGAAATAGAATTAATGCAAAAACAAGCACGGCATTAGTACCAGATTGGAAAAATACTAGGCAATATGAAGCTGTTATAGAAGTACCAAAAGGACAAGTTTTAAATATAGGTAGAGTTGAAAAGCAATATACAAAAACTGGAACATTGCTAGAAGGCGATGGGGATCAAATATTATTACCACAAGGCTGGCCCTCTGAATGGATAAAAGAGACACGAGAGGTTCCGAGTAGATAGGAGGATATAATGGTTAAGAAAAAGCAGTTAATTGAACAAATAAAAGTGGTGATAAATAAATTGGAGGAAGACAATACTAAAGATTTAAATAGTGGCGTCTTACAGCTTATCTATATAAGATATAAGAAGGCATTAGAAATATTAGAGAATAATGAAGATATCAAGGGGATAAATATTTTGGGTGGTGTGCGTGCGTATATGGATAGTTATAATGACTATCAAAATCCGCTATTAGGAGAATTACATAAGGCTGAAAAAATAATTAAAGAATTATTATAAAAAACATTAACACGCATAAGCATATATACTAATGAAAGAAAAGCTAAACATAAGTGAAATGTACAGAAAAAAGAAATAGTCATTTTGAAGTTGAGACTCTATGACCATCATGGAGTACTATGCGCAATGATAGAATAGAAAAAAAGTACGAGCTAGGCGAGATGGCCATTTTATTGGGCAACTCCTGTTGCAATAATAAAATTATTCCTTTAAAAAAAGCCCCTCAAAAGTGCTGCACCCTAAATGTTAGAGTTTTAATCTAACATTTAGGGTGCGGCACCATGAGAAGGGCTTTTATTATTATTTCACTCTTAATTTTTGATTAGGATAGATAGTATATTTAGAATCGAGCTTGTTCCAGTCACGAATTTGTTTAATTGTACTTCCATACTTAGCAGCCAACTCAGAAACTGTATCACCTGATTTAACAGTATGATATTTTGCAGTGGATAATACTTTAATAGTTTGGCCAATTTGGAGATTTTTCTCTTCGACTCCAGTATTTAACTTTCTTAAATTGGAGACGGTTGTATTGTATTTCTTGGCCAAAGAATAGAATGTATCGCCCTTTGCAATTTTATGAGTCTTAGATGAAGTATTTGGCTTAGATTCTGATTCCTTTTTCTTTTCCAATTTATACACTTTGACTAAACCATTAACATGACCACGTGCAATTTTATTAATGAACGCAGTTTGCTTTAAATTGTCTGCGTCAGATTTACGGTCAATAAATCCGTTCTCTGTATGGATAGCCGGCATATGGCTTTCTCGCAACACGTGTAAATTTCCTTGTTTTTGTCCTCGATCATTAAAGCCTGTTTCTTTAATAACAGCATCGTGAATTGCATCTTGGATTTCAAGTGTTATTCCTTTAACGCCGGGATAAATGAAGTCCTCATACCCTTCACCGCCACCAGCATTTACATGTGGTGATACAAAAACATCAGCTCCCCATGCGTTCGCTTCATCTGTTCGCTGTTTTAATGAACGTGTTTGATCGCCTGTACGGCTCATTTTAATCTCTACATCTTCATACTCTTCCAAATAAGCTTTTATTTTTAATGCCATAGATAATGTTAATTGTTTCTCATAAAGACTGTTGCCAATTGATCCTGGATCTGTTCCGCCATGACCTGGATCAATGAAAATTTTAACCATTAATAAAAACTCCCTTTTATTAATAAAAAAAGACTGCCCAATAGGGCAGCTTTACTTAGTTAATTTCTCTAATCTTAATGTTGCTCTTTGTCTTTTTCCTTTAGCAGTAATCTAGTTGTTCTTAAACCATGCCCAAGTTGCTGCGGCACCTGTAAAGATGGTACTTACAACTTCTCCCCATAATTGCTCACTACCTGGTATTGGATTCAATCCTGTTGCTACCAAGAATTGATTAACTAACGCTACTAATAATACCGCCGTTCTGATTACTGTGCCTTTATCCATTTTCATTTTTACACTCCTCCTAGAACGTTATAAAAAATAACGATTGTACCGCCTATTACTCCAGTACATACCGCTGTTATAATTCCACCAATAAATCTCCCCCCTACAGCCAAAATAAAAAAGCCCTATACGGCTTCTGGTTCTAATCGTTCAATTAATTTATTTCTAATGACTCCTTTTAATGCTGCAGTTGATTCATTGCCCTCAAATTCTTCTGCAGTCAATGGAATATAACCATTCATATTTAAAGTTCTACCCTCATCGTAGCTAATAAAATAAACTTGCACCTCTGCAACGTTATCCTCTTCATATCTAATATTATGTTTGAGATTTGTATATACATTAAACAACATCCTCCATTTCATTTTCATTACTGGGACCAAATTGTTCACATAGATAGTCGTATATTTCAGAAGTCTGACCCTCATACTCTTCGTTTTCAAATTTCTTCAACGCTTGAGCGATGGTACGAATCAACTCACGATTATCACCGCCTTCAAGAACTAACTTCTCAGCATATAGTTCCTTTAAATCATTAGATAAAGCAACCATATCCTTGACGTCATAATTTCCGTCTTTAATAATCGCTTCTCCTTTTTCATCCTTATTTGAGTGTTCCTTTAGTATCTCTTCTCTTTCTAAATCCACTGTTTTCAAACGTTCATTCATAATGTTTATAAGTCTTCTTCTGAATCGAGAATCTTTCCTTGTCAGTTTTAAGCTATATAAAAAATCAACAGCCTTTGGTAATTTTCCATATTCTAATTCTACTTTCATAAAAAATGCCTCCTTTTATGACAAGCTTGTTTTCAATTTATTTAGTTCTTCTTCTAATTCTATAATTTTTTGTTCTTCCAGTGGCGGTTAATAACGGTGTAATGCAAGGGGATTTTGTGATTGATAGAGCAACACCTTTTTATATGGACACGGAGAGGATATTGAAAACCAAGTTATTTCTGATAAATACTTAGAGAAAGAAGAACTGTTGCCATAGAAAAAGGAGAAATTGATGACTATGTCATTTTCTTAACATTAGCTTGGACAGGCCTTAGAATTGGAGAATTACTAGCACTTAAATGGAAAGACATAGACTTTGAAGGAAATACAATCAATATAACAAAAACATATTATAATCCAAGAAATGTAACTAAGGATTATCAACTTTTACCCCCAAAAACCAAAGGTTCTATAAGGAAAATAACAATAGAAAGTGAAGTTGTTACAACTCTAAAAAAACATAAATTAAAGCAAAAAGAAGTTAAACTCCAGGTTGGAAATGATTTTTATGATAAGGATTTTGTATTTGGACGATTTAACGCACCCTACTATGGATACCCACACTTTATTAAAACAATAGAAAACCGAATGAGAAGTTTATTAAAAAAGACTTCAATAAACAAAAAAATAACACCACATTCCTTAAGGCATACTCATACTTCTTTATTGGCTGAAGCTGGCGTTGAATTACTACAAATCATGGATCGTTTAGGTCATACTGAAGATGCTACAACAACACAAGTATATCTTCACATCACAAAGGATAGAAAAAAAGAAGCTTCTCAAAAGTTTGGGGAACTAATGAGAAGCCTCTAAAATTTCTATACACGGCACCTTTTTACGGGTGCCGAGCTTTGAACGTTGATATAACAAGCTTTTAAAAGCTAAATTACATCATGCCGCCCATTCCACCCATGCCGCCCATGTCAGGCATTGCAGGTGCGTTTTCTTCTGGTTTGTCAGCTACGACTGCTTCTGTTGTTAGGAACATGGCAGCGACTGAGCCAGCGTTTTGTAGAGCTGAGCGTGTTACTTTTGCAGGGTCAACGATACCAGCGTCGATCATGTTTACCCATTCGCCAGTTGCAGCGTTGAATCCAGTTCCTACTGCTTCGCGTTTTAGGCGATCTACGATGATAGATCCTTCTAAGCCTGCGTTGTGAGCGATTGTACGTACTGGTTCTTCCATTGCACGTAATACAATGTTGATACCCGTTTGAACATCGCCTTCTTCTTGTAATTCAGCAACTTTGTTGTATACGTTAAGAAGGGCAACTCCACCGCCAGATACCATTCCTTCTTCTACAGCAGCGCGTGTAGAGTTTAGGGCATCTTCAATGCGTAGTTTGCGTTCTTTAAGTTCAGTTTCAGTAGCGGCACCAACTTTAACTACTGCTACACCGCCAGCTAATTTAGCTAGGCGCTCTTGTAGTTTTTCACGATCGAACTCAGAAGTCGTTTCATCCATTTGTTTGCGGATTTGGTTCACGCGTGCAGAGATTTGCGCGCTGTCTCCAGCACCTTCAACGATTGTCGTATTTTCTTTTGTCACTACAACTTTAGAAGCGCGTCCTAAAGAGTCGATTGTTGCAGTTTTAAGGTCACGGCCAAGCTCTTCAGTGATGACTTCACCGCCAGTTAAAATTGCGATATCTTCAAGCATTGCTTTACGACGGTCACCGAATCCAGGAGCTTTAACAGCTACTGCATTGAATGTTCCGCGCAGTTTGTTCACTACTAATGTAGAAAGTGCTTCACCTTCAACATCTTCAGCGATAAGCAATAATGGCTTGCCTTGTTGAACCACTTGCTCAAGAACTGGCAATACTTCTTGAATGCTTGAGATTTTTTTGTCAGTGATTAAGATATATGGATTTTCTAAAACTGCTTCCATTTTATCTGTATCAGTTACCATGTATGCAGAGCTGTATCCACGGTCGAATTGCATACCTTCAACGATATCCATCTCAGTTGTGAAACCTTTAGACTCTTCAATTGTGATAACGCCGTCGTTGCCAACGCGCTCCATTGCTTCAGCGATTAATTGACCAACTTCCTCATCAGCTGCAGAGATAGACGCAACTTGTGCGATAGACTCTTTGCCTTCAATTGGTTTAGAGATCGCTTTTAATTCTTCAACAGCTGTAACAACCGCTTTTTCGATTCCTTTGCGGATACCCATTGGGTTTGCACCAGCAGTTACGTTTTTAAGTCCTTCACGAATCATCGCTTGAGCAAGTACAGTTGCAGTTGTTGTACCGTCACCTGCTACATCGTTTGTTTTGCTTGCTACTTCAGCAACAAGCTTTGCACCCATGTTTTCGAAAGCATCTTCAAGTTCGATTTCTTTCGCAATTGTTACACCATCATTTGTAATTAATGGAGAACCGAATTTTTTCTCAAGAACCACGTTGCGTCCTTTAGGTCCAAGAGTAACTTTTACAGCATCTGCTAGAGTATCTACACCGCGAAGCATAGAACGGCGTGCTTCTTCACTAAATTTAATATCTTTAGCCATTGTTTAGTACCTCCTCTATAATTATCAAACTATTTTTGTATAAGTATATAGCTGTCAGCAATTAGCCAATGACAGCAAGAATGTCGTTTTCACGTAAGATTAAGTATTCTTTATCTTGGTATTTAACTTCTGTACCAGCATATTTTGAGAAGATAATATGGTCACCTTCAGCAACCTCTAATGCAACACGTTCTCCACTTTCAAGAATACGTCCTGTACCTGCTGCAACTACTTTACCTTCTTGAGGCTTTTCTTTAGCACTATCCGGTAGTACGATACCGCTTGCAGTTTTTTCTTCTGTTTCAACAAGCTCAATAATAATTCGATCACCTAGTGGCTTCAACAAGTGAAACAACCTCCTCAATCCATTTAAATTATTTTTATTAGCACTCTCTTGACTTGAGTGCTAACACATCTTTTATATTAATAAATCCTGTTAACTTTTGCAAGCATCAACCTTTAATTTTTACGAGAAAAATAAAAACGATCAACTGCAAATAAGCCAACCCCAACATTCTATACAGTTGGATTCCTTTTTATTCACGCTTTTTCAGTTATACTATTTGAATCTAGAGGCTATTTATTAGTAAAATGTATGTTAGTGCAACTCTCTAAGGAATAGGGGACATTTAATTTGAAAAAAGAGTATTGGCTTATATTAATTATTTATATAGCAATGCAGTTATCAGGGATAGTCGGTATTCCGCTTATTCTATTTATTGGTGATTCGCTAGGGAAGGATTTTCAAGAGACTGCAATGATGGCTCCGTCGCTTTGGATTATTCTTAGCTTCTCCGTCACTTTAATTATTACATTATGGCTGCTTAGAAATGAGAAAAATGCCAGCTTAGATAGAGATAAAGCGCCAGCAGGTGCATCCATTGCATGGGCGATTGCCGGAATTCCGCTCGCTTTTATTGCACAATCGGTTGCAGCCCAAATCGAAATGATGCTCGGTATTGACATGGGCTCCGAAAATACACAGCAAATTATGAGCTTAATTGAAACATCAGCGATCGTCATTCTAGTTGTTTCGATTATTGGACCGATTTTAGAAGAGATTATTTTTAGAAAGATCATTTTCGGTTCTCTCCATAAGCGCCTAAACTTCTTCTTGTCAGCACTGATTAGCTCGTTGATATTCTCTTTAGCACATGGAGAAATCGAGCATTTGATTTTATATGCGGCAATGGGCTTTACATTTGCGTTCCTTTATGTAAAAACAAAGCGGATTCTCGTACCGATCTTCGCTCACGTAGTCATGAATACAACAGTCGTCATTATCCAGTTAAATATAGAGAACTTAGAGAAATGGCTTAAAGAAATGGAAACGGTGCAAATGATTGTTAGGGGACTACTATGAGAAGAATACCTTTGTTTAGCGGCATCTTTTATTTGCTGTTTGGCATCATCTTTATCTACTTCGCCATCCTGAACCTGCAAATCAACGGCGAATGGGGATTTTTCACTTACTTGCTCCTCATCATCGCCACCTTTGATATCGGCGGAGGCATCAAGATGATCGGGCTTCATTTTAGAATGAAAAAAATGCAGGAAAAGAAATGATATCATGGACTCAAAAAGAGGCAGCTCTTTTTGGGTCTTTTTTGTACAGCTCTTTGCTGTTGAATGGATGGCACTTATTTTTACAGCCATTGTTAATTTATTGGGTCTTTAAAATAACAGGAACTCTGCTTTTCTCACTGATAGGCTCTTTGTAATGACAGCTTCTCTGCTTTTAATGCAAATTGCCACATGATCTCGAAAACACAATAAAAAAAAACAGCCAAGACAAAACATTTACTGTTCCTCTCCACTGTTTTTCATTACGGATATATTTATTGATCTTTCGAAGGATAATGCTTTAAGAAATATACTAATGATTGCAATTCTACAGCTAGATCAATATGATGTACCCTTATATGAGAAGGTACGGACAGTCTTGCCGGTGTGAAGTTTAGAATGCCCTTCACTTTGCCTTTGTTAATCCGGTCTGTAATTGTTTGGGCCACCGAAGCTGGAACAGTTAGAATGACCACTTGAATATCATTTTCCTCAATGAGCTGTTCGAGATCATCCATATGATATACAGGGACTTTTCCGATTTTTGTCCCTACCTTATCCGAAACATCAAAGGCTACTTCGATTTTTGTATTATTATTTTTTAAAAAATTGTAATTTAAAAACGCAGTACCTAAGTTACCAACACCTATGAGAGCAACTTTTGTCACTTCATCCTGATCTAATGTTTTTCTGAAAAAGCCAAGCAAATAATTCACATTGTATCCGTATCCTTTTTTGCCTAATGCACCAAAATAGGAAAAATCTCGGCGGATTGTAGCGGAATCGACTTTCACGGCTTCGCTTAATTCTGCTGATGAAACTCTCTGCTTGCCGGACGCATGTAAATTTTTTAAAAAACGATAATACAATGGCAATCTTTTGGCTGTTGCTTGAGGGATCTTCACCGATTCGTTGGGCATTTACTCAACTCCATTCCTAGGATTTAAAAGAGTTCAATCCCTTTTAAAATCACCGTTTTTGCCGCCAGTTTTTTCAACTAAATACGTCGGGCCAATTACCATGCCTTTATCTACAGCTTTACACATATCATAAACTGTTAAAGCAGTAACTGAAGCCGCTGTCAGCGCTTCCATTTCTACGCCTGTATGGCCTTTTGTCTTGGCAGTGCAATCAATTAATAATTTATAAGTATCGTCTTCATTCTTCTCCCATGAAAAAGAAATGTCCACACCGTTTAACGGGATCGGATGGCACATCGGAATAATATCTGCTGTTTTCTTGCATGCCATTATCCCGGCAACTTGCGCAACAGCAAGTACATCTCCCTTTTTCATTGAATTCGAAGTCACTTTTTCATATATTTCATGACTCACTACTATGCTGGAATGTGCAATTGCCGTTCTGGCTGTTTCAGGCTTATCGCTAATATCCACCATTTTGGCTCTGCCCTCTTCATTAAAATGCGTTAATTCTGCCATTTACTAACACCTCTCTACAAAATGATACACTATTTTGATTCCTCTGGTAAGTAGGTTTATTTATTTTTAACAACACTGCCTTTATTGCCGAACACATTGTGAATAGGTTACACTATCTCTATATATAGAGGTGAAAAAGATGATTTTATTGCAGGTGAATCAGCTGTCGAAAAGTTTCGGTGCTGACCCTATTTTAACGAATATTAAACTGGAAGTTCAAACGCGCGACCGGATTGCACTCGTTGGACGCAACGGGGCTGGGAAATCGACATTGCTTAAAATGATTGCCGGTCATATGTCCTATGATTCCGGTGAGATGATCAAATCTAAAGAAACGCAGATAGGCTATCTCGCACAAAATACAGGACTTGAATCTGAATTATCCATTTGGGATGAAATGCTAACTGTTTTTAGCTATTTACAACAGCAGGAAAAAGAACTGCGTGCACTTGAAGAAAAAATGGGTGATCCGCAAATAATGGATCAGCCGCAAGAGTACGAGCGCATATTGAAAAACTATGATAGGTTGCAAGTCAGCTTTAAAGAACAAGGCGGTTATCAATATGAAGCTGACATTCGCTCTGTTTTGCATGGATTAAACTTTCAATCATTCAGTTATGATACAAAAATAGCGGCTTTAAGCGGCGGACAAAAAACAAGGCTGGCGCTAGCAAAGCTGTTGCTGCGCAAGCCTGATTTACTCATATTGGATGAGCCAACCAACCATTTGGATATTGAAACGCTCTCATGGCTTGAACAATATCTTCAAAGCTATGACGGCGCGATTTTAATTGTTTCGCATGACCGGTACTTCCTTGATAAAGTTGTGAACCAAGTATATGAAATCACAAGAAATCATATGAAGCGATATTCGGGAAATTATAGCCATTACTTAGATCAAAAGGCTGCTAACTATGAGCGTGAGATGAAACAATATGAAAAGCAGCAGGAAGAAATCGCAAAGCTTGAAGACTTTGTACAAAGAAACCTTGCACGAGCATCAACAACGAAACGTGCGCAAAGCCGCAGAAAGCAGCTCGAAAGGATAGAGAGAATCGATCGTCCACTCGGCGATGAAAAATCAGCTACCTTTGGTTTTCAAATTGAAAAACAATCAGGAAATGATGTACTATCTGTAAGCTCCCTTGCTGTTGGATATGAAGGACAGAAAGTATCAGAAAACATTTCCTTCCGCATTTCTCGTGGAGACAGCATCGCACTCGTCGGCCCTAACGGAATCGGCAAATCAACTTTACTCAAAACATTAGTGGACAAGCTCCCGGCAATCGCTGGTGATTATAGCTTCGGTTCCAATGTCACCATTGGTTATTATGATCAGCAGCAAGCAGACCTGACCTCTAATAAACAGGTTTTAAATGAGCTGTGGGATGACTATCCCTTGATGCCAGAAAAAGATATACGCACAGTACTCGGCAATTTTTTATTCTCAGGAGACGATGTGCTAAAAATCGTATCCACGCTTAGCGGCGGAGAAAAGGCAAGACTTGCTCTAGCGAAGCTAATGATGCAAAAGGCAAATGTGCTCATACTTGATGAGCCGACCAATCATCTCGATTTAGACAGTAAAGAGATATTAGAAAATGCGTTAATCGATTATCCTGGGACATTGTTATTTGTTTCCCATGACCGTTATTTTATTAACAGAATTACAACAAAGGTTATTGAGTTATCAACAGATGGAGCCACCGAATATCTTGGTGATTACGACTATTATGTGGATAAAAAGCTGGAACAGGAAGAGCTGGATGCACTAGAATCGCCTGACATTGTACAAACTCAGCCACAAAAGCTAGAGAAGCTAAATTATCAACAAGATAAGGAAGCTAAAAAATTAGAACGGCAAAGAAAGAGAAGGCTTGAGGAAATTGAAGCACAAATTGAAGATCTTGAAGGAAAAATAGATGAAATGGACACACTCCTTTGTGACCCTGATATTTTTCAAGACCATGAGAAAGTGCTTAATATAACAACAGAAAATAATGAACTGAAATTAAAGCTCGACCAGCTGATTGAAGAATGGACTGAGCTTGGGGATAAAGTATAGCCGGGAGAATGTTTCTCCCGGTTTTATATTACCTTTATCCACAACTCTATTCACATAAAAAATCAATAAATAACTGATTTCAACAGACTTTTCCACATTATCCACAATAATTATCCCACTTATCAACAAAAACTTCTGAAAATTTAATTTTATCCACAAATTTATAGGCCCCTCATGCAAGGGGCCAATTTAGCTTATATATTATTGTGGATAGCTATATCCAAACCTGGATTTGCATTCAACGCCAAATCTGAACGGACACCTTTATTGAACATAATCGCACCAGCAGCTGCAATCATTGCTGCATTGTCTGTACAAAGATTAAGCGGCGGAATCACTAGCTCAATTTCTTTATTTTCATTAAATGCCTCTTCTAAAGCACTGCGCAGCCCTTTATTCGCCGCAACTCCACCTGCAAGCAGCAATTGCTTTACCTTATATTCCTTCACTGCATTGACTGTTTTCGTCACCAATACATCAATCACACTATCTTGAAAGCTTGCTGCCAGATCTTCAGGGCGAATACTTTCACCACGTTGTTCAGTGTTGTGGACAGTGTTAATAACTGCTGATTTTAAGCCGCTGAAGCTAAAATCATATGACCCATCCTCCAGCCATGCCCGTGGGAGTTTAATCGACGGCTCTCCTTCATGAGCGAGCCTGTCAATGTGCGGACCTCCCGGATAAGGTAAATGAAGCGTTCTCGCAACCTTATCATAGGCCTCACCAGCAGCATCGTCCCGCGTTTCGCCGATCACTTCAAAATGTCCGTGCTCTTTCATATACACCAGCTCTGTATGACCTCCCGAAACGACGAGTGACATTGCAGGAAATACCATCTCAGTTACAAGTCGGTTAGCATAAATATGCCCGGCAATATGATGAACGCCTACAAGTGGAATACCATGTGCAAAGGAAATTGCTTTTGCCGCATTTACCCCGACAAGCAATGCGCCCACTAAGCCAGGACCCTCAGTTACTGCCACCGCAGAAATATCTTTCATCTCAATATCCGCTTCATTTAACGCTTCCTCAAGCACAATCGTCATCTGTTCCACATGATGCCTAGAAGCGATTTCAGGAACAACTCCGCCAAAACGTTTATGACTTTCAATTTGTGAAGCAACGACATTCGCAACCACTTCTCTTCCGTTTTTAACAATGGCTACAGCCGTTTCATCACAACTCGTTTCTATACCCATAATAAACTGATGTTTATCCATTATAAATTCACCCACATTATTAAAGCATCCTCTTGATTGTCAGTATAATAATTCTTTCTAATACCGCCGTCTTGAAAACCTAATTTGCGATATAATTTTCGTGCGACTTCATTGGATAGACGCACTTCCAATGTCATCGTTTTTGCACCAAGCTCTGAAGCGATTTCCATCAGCTTTTTCATCATTGCCTCACCAAGCTTACGCCCACGATATTGAGGAAGAATAGCTACATTGGTGACATGTGCTTCATCCGTCACAACCCATGTTCCGCTATATCCAATGACCTGTCCATTTTCCTCAATCACAATATACGCAGCAAATTGATTCTTTGTAATTTCATTATAAAAAGCTTCCCTGCTCCATGGTACAGAGAAAGACTCATGCTCGACCTTCAGTACATCATCTATGTCTTGCTCTTTCATTAACCGAAATGTAATGGATTCATTCATATTGGCATTATTCATGTCAATCATTCTTCCCTTTATTCGCTTCTAGCCATTTTGATTCTGCTTCTGCTAACCGAATATAATTAGGAACAAAAGAGTGGATATCCACAGGTTCTTTATCACGTCCTAAAAAAGCAAGCTCAGCTGGGCGAGGATTTTGCTCGGTCAGTTTGGCTAAAACAGCCTGATCGCCTAATGCTTCCTTGATGACAGCATCATGAATCGGCAGGTCATTCCCGACAAATAGAACCCTTTCTTGTCGTACCTTTAAGGCTGCTACCCAATCTTTAGCTAAAAGAAGATGATCTTGTTTATCTACTATTAATCGCCCATTATCATATTTATATAATCCAGTATAGATTTGACCTCTTCTTGCATCAAATAACGGAGAGATTATTCCATCAAAATAATGTCCTGCAGAAGCTGCCACAACAGCTAAACTAGAAACACCTGCTAATGGAATATTTAATGTCCATGCAAGCGTCTTAGCAATAGTTACACCGATTCTCACACCTGTATAAGAGCCAGGTCCTTCAGCAACGACGATTTTATCTAGATCAGACGAAATCATATCACAATCCTTCATTAATGTTTCAATCGCCGGCATCACCCGAATGGAATGATTCTTCTTTATATTCGTTATATATTCGCCAATTACACGATCATCATCAATCAGAGCGATGCCTAATGTATAATTGGACGTATCAATCGCGAGTATCTTCATTTTAATAACTCCTTACAAACCGATACATATCTTTCACCCTTAGGTTTCAAACAGATCTTTCTCTCATTTTCACTACTATGATATATATAAATTTCCATTCGTTCTTCAGGCAGCTGCTCTTCTATCAGGTGTGCCCATTCAACCACTGTGACGCCTTCGCCTTCAAAATACTCATCAAAACCTAAATCCTCATAAGAATCCTGTACACGGTACACATCCATATGATATAAAGGCATTCTTCCATGGTATTCTTTTATAATCGTAAAAGTAGGGCTATTCACCGTTTTTTTTATTTCAAGACCTAATGCTAATCCTTTAGTAAAAGTAGTCTTACCCGCACCTAAATCTCCCTCAAGAAGAAGAACATCTCCCGGCTTTATGAGTTCTCCGAGCCGTTTAGAAAATTTCATCGTCTCTTCTGCACTAGTAGATATCCACTCATATTCGCTCATTCTTTCATCACCTTCATTACTTTATACAAAAGGAGAACCCCCTCATGTAAGGCTAGTCAATTTATATAACATTAAAACCTTAATTAAATATCTAATCAGCCGAAAAATCCTTAGGAATGATCCTAAGGATACAGTCTATCTGTAGTTTACATGATTTTTTTCTATTCAGCAAAAGGTCTAGGTTTGAATTGATCTCTAACTGTAAAGTTACAATAAAGAGTATTTGCGTTATTCTTTATTTGGATTAGAACTTGCTCACCCACAGGCATAGCACAAGACGAGTCTCTCGGGAAAGCGTTCTTTGCCTTTCTGGGAGGATTGGGTTGTGACCTCGAGGGGGTGTGCTTGCGCTAGACAGTTAGATAGAAATAGAATTTAAGATTTTATTAAAGCAAATGTAAGTTTTAGTTATTTACTTTTATGAATAGTAAACATATATATACAATAAAGGGTAAATACCAATAAAGGTACTAATAAATATACTTCAAAAAAAGGAATGACACATAAAATGAATACAAATGATATTAAGGAACAAACCCATGGCTTACTCCATTTTTTAAATAGTTTAATTCCAGAAAGCATTGTTAAAGCATAGACTAGTAATCCAAGTGATGTAGGTATAAAAAGTAAGTCATTAAATGTTGCTGATAAGATGACTGTAGCAATTATTCCGCTTATCGCAAACCCGACTGCAAAAATTACCATCCTTCTCGGTACACCAGAATGATGAATTTTTGATAATGATTGAGGAAATGCTCTATCTCTGCTCAATGAATAACCCAACTGTGTAAGACTGGCAATAAATGCATTAGACGTTCCTATACAAATTAAATAGGCTAATACAGCGGTTACACCCTGTGCTCCTATACCTAGCGTATCTTGGATAATAATCGCAATGGGAGAAAAATCACTTTCAATACTTCCATATGTATTAGTTCCAATAGTAACAAAGCTAAGTAGTAAAAATAAAGCACCAATAATAAAAGCACTTATAATGGAGCTTTTAACAATATTCTTGTGTGGTTCTGTAAAACTAGCGGATAAATTACATATTGCTTCCCAACCAAAGAAAGCCCAAAATATAACTGTAATTGCTGTACCAATTGAATACCACTCTTCAGTAAAGAAAGGTTGAAAGTTGGCTAAAGAAATGCTTGGTAAAGCAACAATAATTGTGGTCATGAGCATAACTAATAAACACGCACTAATTATTAAAGCCACTTTTCCGCTTACTTCTAGACCAAAGTAATTGAAACTACCAGCAATTATTAATATAAGAATAGCTGAGTATACTTCACCTAAATGGCTAAAGTCAAAGGCTCTACTTAAATAAAAAGCACCTGTTAATGCGACAATCGTTTGGCCAATTGCAGCAGTAACAAAATAAAACCAACCAACAATATTTCCTAAATGATAACCAAAAGATTTCCTGACAAAGGTTGCTGTTCCACCTGCATCAGGATAATCCCTAGCTAGACTAGCAAAACTATACGCTAAAGGAAAACTAAATATAATTACAATGATCCATGATATTATCGAAGCAGGTCCAGCTATAGAAGCAGTAATACCAGATACAAACAGTACCCCCGAGCCGAGAATAGCAGCTATATATAAGCTTATTCCCTGATATAAATTAATAGTTCTCTTAGTCATGCACCACACTCCATTTAAAGATTTATTTATGTTATTCAGAACGATCATTAATAATCACTTTTTTCATTAAAAGACTAGTGTAGTAAATTTGAGACACGTATATTCCTTTCAATTGTTAATTTACAATTCAGTTTATGTGATTAGTTTTTTTATTACAAGTTAATCCGAATATAAAAGCAAGATAACAACATTATTATTAGTTTATCTGTGCTAAATTTAAGAAAACTGGTGAACCGATCAGGGTATCATGCCTGCCACTCCATGTAAAGGTACGCAGAGAGTACCCCACTCTATTTAATCAATAGTTATTTCATCATGTGTGGCATTTAATATTGCAATTCACAAAAATAAATTGCATATAATAAAACAACTCCATACCAAAGAGGTACGGGTTGTTTTATTATTTTTAACCATTTTCGATAAAATTCTTGTGAAACACTTCGACACATTTCTTAACACTCTGCTTTGGTAATATTAATTCAATTTTATCAGGGAAAAAAGAAAGTGATTGTATATTCATATCATGGTATAAAATATAACTTTGAAGGTCTTTATTTTTATTTAATTTATTACCTATAATAGTTATTTTCTCTCTTTTTTCATCCATTTCATTTGTAGTAACGCATATTATACTGCCTGGCGCTAAATTATTTCTAGTTTTTTTAGTAATAATTGTTTCTTGTGAGCTTTTTAAAGTTTTAATTTTGATTAGTATATTATTTTCTTGAGCCCATCTAATTGCTTCAGGATGTATTACTTTCCCACCGCTATTGGCGATTTTCAAGGCCTGATTGTAGTTTAGATATTTTAATGTTCTAGCAGAATTTAATATCTTAGGATCTGTAGTCATGATTCCAGGAACATCTGTATATATATCTAATTGCTGCGCTCCGAAAATTTGGGAAATAGCAGCAGCTGTTACATCACTTCCCCCTCTGCTAAGAAGTGTGATATCACCGCGGGTAGACTGTCCTTGAAATCCAGCTACTACCGGTATATACCCTTCATTAAGTAAGTTTTGAATTTTTCTTTTGTCAATGGATATAATTTGTGCATTTAAATATTCATTAGATGTAGTTATACCAGCTTCTGCCCCTGTTAAGGCTGCGGCTTTAAAACCAAGAGCGTTTAAGTGCGAACTTAATACTATACTTGAAATAATCTCGCCACAGGATGAAATTACTGCGGTTTCTCTAGAGGATATCTCGTTGTATTTAATGTATTTTAATAGTGTATCTGTTGCATAAGGGTCCCCTAGCCTCCCTATTGCTGATACAACTAAAATGATATTATATCCTCTTTCTCTTTCTTTACTAATAACTTCTATGATGCTTTTTCGATCTGAAGCAGTTCGTAACGATGTACCACCGAATTTCAGTACTTTAATGTTTTTCATTGGTATCTCCTTGATTGTACTGGGAAAAAGAATTGGTTTTCGTTTCCGATTTCTGGGCAAGTATGGACTTTTAATATATTATCCCAAGATAAATCTACATCTTTTGCACCTAAATTCCTTATTAGTTTTTTAGAGAAAGTAGGCATTATTGGAAAAGAGAAAAAAGCTAAGGCAGTTAATAGATAGCTAAAGTCAGATAAATATTGTTTGTATAAATCATCATCTTTTTTCTGCATTGGAAGAACTTTCTCCTCCCAATAGTTTGTTAATGAATCAATATAATCATTTAATTCAAATGCAGCTTTGCGTAAACTAAATTGGTTTAAGTCATAGTATCTTTCTAAATTGTTTTTTGTTCTCATTATTAAGCAAGATGCTTGATATTGTACTAACTTATCTTTTGGTATTGATCCGTTAAATTCTTTATTTACTATATCAACATATCTACTTATGAGCCCTTCCCATTTATTAACCATTTGAGTGTTTTTATCAAAAAAATCTTTTAAAGAGAAGTTAGTTTGCATATGCTCTGGATTTGTTAATGATAAATAAAACCTTAGGTTATCTGAGGGAATATCTTTTAGAATATCTCTTCCCCAAACTGCATGGTCTTTACTGGTAGAAAATTTTTGTTTATCAAGTAAATAGAAATAGTTAGTAATAATGTGCTCTGGTAATAAGTCATCTCTACCAATAGCAAATGCACTTGCTATATGCAATACAGAATTGAAAAAACTATTATCAAAGCCGAGAAATTGCACTAAGCTATTGCTATTTTTATTATGATGTTCGTCATTATAAATGTCTTCAGATTCAATACTTTCTAAAATACCGGGATACATTTCTAACCATACATTTATAACTTGTCCCTGAAATTCACTAATAGGAACTGGAATACCCCAACTCGAAGGATAAGTTACCGGGTAGTCTGGAATGTCTTTCGAAACGATATAGTTGCAAAATTCAGTCAATTGAGCCCTCCAAGTGGTTCTCGATGAGTAAAATTCCTGCAATTTTTCTTTATAATTGTTAAGTGGAAAAAAAAGACCGGTGTATTGAGTAACTGCTGGAACAGACTTACATATGTTACATTTTGGATGAACTAAATCAGTAGGGTCATTTATTTGGCCACAAGCTTCACATAAATTTCCAGATGATTCACTTTTACAATATGGACATAGCCCTTTAACAAATGATTCGTACAGGTATAGATTACATTCATCACAAAATAAAATATCTTTCGTTTTCTTTTTTAATTTCCCATTTTTATATAGCTCCAAAAAGAAAGTTTGTACATAATTAGTATGTTTATTATTACCTAATGGGTTTTTGTATAAATCGACATCAATATTTGCTGATCGTAAAGTAGACTTAATAATATTGTTATTTATTTCAACCATTTCTGCCGGGTCTAATTTCTTATTATTGGCTGTTGTAGAAACATAGCTTTGGTTATCGTCACCATAAGTGATATATGAAACATCATGTCCTTGCATCTTTTTGAACCTTGAATATACATCTGCTGCAAGGTAAGGGCCTGCTAAGTGACCAATATGAAGGTCACCATTGGGTGTAGGCGGCGTGGCAGTAACATATACTTTAGTCATTTTTTTCCCTCCAATTTAATCTCTCCAGTTTCTATTTTCTAATTGATATTGTTGAACTCCAACAGCTCCCCACCAAACGGCTAAAAATTTCAGTTCCTTTTTTCCAATATTATGAAGTGAATGAACTGAAAAGGGCTCGAAATAAATAACATCTTCTGGATATACTTTCTCTGTTTCCCCATCAACATTTATTATTCCTTCACCCTCTATAATAATGAAAGTTTCTTCCTCATCATGATTGTGAGGTTCAGTAGCTTCTCCAGGAGGTACGACAATAATTCCTGAACCGAACGGTGAATTACGGATTATATCCCATGGATATATTCTTCTTAATAAGGAACCATATTCATGTTTGTAACTATCTGGATTATTTCGTTGGATGTTCACCCCTTTTTTCTTTGTTCGTTTTAGAGCCCTATCCAAGTATCGATTTACGATTTCCTTTGGGTAGTGTTGTGTTAAAGCTTCCTTAACACCTTCATAGTAAGATAATGATGGTACCATTAATTCTTCTATAACTTTCGGTTCCATAGTATAGGCAGAGACCTTCTTGTCTAAAATAAATATTTCTTTTTGTTTTAATACATAACCGTAATCATTATCTTTAATAAGATTGATTTGTTCCTCACTGATATCAAATGCAACACCTATAACTTCTCCACCCTCCCTGTGTATAACAGTTGATGTACCTCCATTAAAATCAGGGTGGAAACCAGTAAAAGTATAAATGTGATCTTTTAAAACGGCTTTAGAATAGTTGTTCCATTTTTCTAAATCCTTTTTTGCAGTATCTAAATTACACGTTAATCCAAATGAAAATAAAATTGGCATTATCCATCTCTCCTATTCTTGTAAAGGGCACACTATTCCAGCAAAAAACAGGTGTTTTTTTTACATTATTTCAGACTAAATCTGCAAATCCACAACTATTAATTTACAATTGGGCTGTTAGTAGCTTGACATGGAGCCTCTGCGGACATGGGTTTAGAGTGAAAGGCGAAACAGGAAATTTCACAAAGCCATGCCCACTTCTCCATGTAAACGTGCAACGATTTTTGTTAGTGTTTTCAATCTAGATTACCGTGCAAATATGAAGGCGAAATAATAAGTAAATTTACACTATTCTATTTTTAGAAATTTTCCATCTCTTATCTTGTATTTTTCCCAAGAAAAATCTAAAATATCTCCATTGGGGGAGAAAGAAAGTTCTTTCAGATTCTCAATTAAAATTCCATTTTTTAACTCATTCAAAAGTTTTTTATAACCGTGTTTTTTTAATGTTGAAATATTACTAAGAAGAATTTTAGCTGCTAAATAACTTGTAACAGAATAAGCAGCAGGGTCCAATGATGCTATTTCACGATACTTCATAGAGAATTTATCGTAATTTAGTCCATAAAGTTCTTTTTTTGTCGATACTGTATATAGCTGCAGTCCTTCACTTACAATAAATGGGAAATCAACAACGAATATATCATCTCCAAAAATAAGTCTGCCTTGAAAATTAATTGTTTTTAATTTTTCTGTTAATAACAGTGCTCCCTCATAAGTGCCAGCAAACAATATGGTATCATCAAGGGTTAAATCTGAAGAAACAAGATCATTAGCCACTATTTCTTTTTCTAAATGAAGCCCTTTTTCTTTTAATGATTTCCTCAGTAGTGTAGATAATTGTTTACCGTAATTGTTTTCTTGATAAATGATCTTTACTGTATGACCAGGTGCCAACATTTGGGCTAAATTTATCATTTCATCAGCCATATCTTCATCTCTACCGCACACTCTAAGAATGTTGTCATACCCTAGTTTTGTAAGTTCTGGATGTGTAGTACCAGGTGCGAAAAATGGAACACCAATATCAGCATATACAGTAGCTGCTGCAAGTGACTGATTTGCACTTAAATGCCCAATTACAGCTTCCGCCCCTCTATTAATTAATTGGTTTGCAGCCCTTGTAGTAGAATCATGAGCAAATGAGCTCTGTTCCCACAATACTTCGATATCGTACTCTCTTTCTTTTTTGTTTAAATATTCTTCAACTGCAAGACCTAATCCTGAATATAATTCTCTTGTATGCCCGCCTAAGTTAGCACTAATACCAATTCTAAAAACCTCTCTACCTGTTTTGTGTTGTAATATCCTTTTAGCAACTTCGAGTGGTTCAACAGGTTTAACTACTATTTTTTTATTCATAGGCTTCACGCGCCTTTTTGTAAGGTAATTGATCTCTACGGATGTGATCGGGATTTAGTTGTTTGTTAATAGAGATATAATAACTTAATAGTTGCATTGGTAAAGCGTAAAGTAATGGAACTAAGAGTTCATGGCAATGTGGTAAATGAAATACATAATCACAGTTACTTATGCTGCTTTTGTCAGTTGTAAAAAGGACTGTTTTACTGCCTATGTTTTTGGTCGCCCTAAACAATTCATGTATTCTTTCTTCTATATTAAGGTTACTATTCGTTACTATTATTGCAGTATCTTTATTACACATTACTAGTGGTCCATGAAATATTTGCTCTATATCCATATAAGTTGTAGGGGTGTAGTGAACTTCACCAAACTTTAAAGAAGTTTCGTATGCTACACCTAATGTGTGCTCATTTCCACAAATAACATAGAATTCACTCACTATGTTTTCAGCGAGCTTCTTAATATCTTTTCTACGATTAATAACATTTTCAAAAAGTGAAGGTAACTGGATTGCTACAGAATTAATGATGTCATTAGTAACAATATCTCCCATTTGTCTCGCTAACTTACCCATGATAATTAGCATAAGAAAGGTGCTTAGTGTATATGTGATTGTATGTGCCAGAGATTTATCTTCTTTGTATCCATAAGATAATACAAAATCGGAACTACCTGCACATCTACTTTCGGTATCACCTGTAAATACGATCGTTTTGCAGCCCTTACTATTAGACATCTTTATGCAATCAAAAGTAGCTTTTGTGTCTCCGGAATGAGAGAAAGCAATGATCACATCATCATTGTTAAGAGAAAAATTAGGAGACATTAATTCACGAGCGGGTATGGAAATGAATTTATTTTCTCCTTTAAAAATTATTTGGCTGATACTAAAACTAGACAGTGCTACATGGTAAGAAGTTCCACATCCGATAAGAAAAATTCTTTTACTATTTTTTAATACATTTAAAATTTCATCGTAATTTTGAAATTTAGATGACAAAAAAAGTTTTTTTAAATACTCGGGTTGCAACATTATTTCATCGTACATATGAAACGGGTGACTAGACCGCGTTTTCATAACAACTCTCCCTTCTTAACCAATCACATATACTTATACATAGTATCCGTTTGAAAATAAGTACTATGACTGTCTTGAAACCTACTGACTCTATAGTATTCAAGCTCACTTATCTGTTTATTTTTTGATATTTCTTCGGCTACATATTCTCCTACTGCGGGCGCAATTTTGTATCCCCCTCCGCTAAAACCTATAGATAGATATAAGCCTTCAATTTCCGATGGTCCTATAATAGGATTTTGATCAGGTGTATAGCTATCAAAGCCAATACGACCTCCTAAAAGCCTTCCGTTTTCTAATCTGGGAAATCTTTTAGCCGCTCTGTAAAGTGCTTCTTCAGCTTCCTTGAAATGAACTTTTTTGCTTAGACTGTATTTATTAGCTTCACAATTGGAAGACCTTATTCCTATTAAGATTCTTCCGTCAGGAAAAGGCCTCATGTACGTATCAGAAGTATCATCAATATAGGAATGAGAAATAACTTTATTATTATTTTTCGCTTGTGCAAATACAACCCCTAAGCGTTTCGTATACAAAGGTATGTCTAAGTCTAATTTTCTTGTCAGTTTTTTGCTCCAGAAATTAGAAGCAACAATTACTTGTTTTGCATAAATGTTTTTGAAATTTGTTTTTACGCCAACCACTCTATCGTTGTTAATTATTAAATCTTGAACTTCCGTTCCTTCCATTAAATCAAGTCCTTGATTAATGGCTTCGTTCAAGAATGACATGCTCGATTTTGCTGGATCTCCATAACCACCAAGCGGCTCATAGCATATAGCACCTACATTTTCGGTATTAATCTCTTTTTCTCTAAGTCGATATTCTTGTGGAGAATAGACATTTGAAGGTAATTTCAAATTATTCATATAATGTACATTTTTGTTTATATTTTCAACGTATTCAGGACCAACTATTATTGAAAAACCTATTGGGTTATAGCCAAAATTCATTTTTTTAGTTTCTGTAAGTTGTCTATAAATTTGTAGACTTTTGAAAGATAAATGTTGATTCGCTTTATTCGTATGATGTACTCTTAATAACCCTCCAGAAATACTGGTTGCACCATCTCCTGGTGGTTTTCCTTTCTCACATAATAATACTTTGGCCCCTTTATTTTTAGTAAGAAAAAAAGCAATACTGGCTCCAATGATCCCACCACCAACAACAATTACATCGTAATTCATTATTCTCTTTCTAAACTGTTCTTTAATGCTGAATCAAAAATTGTTAGAGCCTTATCAATTTCGCTTTTTTCTATTGTGAGTGGAGGTATCCATCTAATTACTTGATTATACGGTCCACATGTTAAGAGTATTAATCCTTTAGAAAGACAGCTTTTTCTTACTTTTTCAGCTATGAAAGTTCCCGGATCACCATTTTCAGCAACAAATTCACACCCAATCATAAGTCCCTTACCGCGTACATCAACTATTTCAGGATATTCATTCTTTAACTTTTGTAATTCAGCTAATAAATAGTTTCCCATGTGCATAGAGTTATTAATTAAATCTTCTTCTTCTAATACTTTAAGTGTTTCAATAGCCGCAGCCATAGACAAAGGATTAGGCCCATAGGTTCCACCATGTGAACCTGGAATCCACTTATCCATAAGCTTTTTATTTGCAACTATTCCGCTAAGAGGTAATCCTGAAGCAATTCCTTTAGCGATCACTAAAATATCTGGTATAACCCCAAAGTGCTCAAAGGCAAAATACTTTCCTGTTCTTCCGAATCCTGTTTGTATTTCATCAAAAATTAAAAGTATGTCATGTTTATCACAAATCTCTCTTATCCCCTTAATAAAACTTTCAGACGGTGAAATATATCCTCCTTCTCCTAACACTGGCTCAATAATCATAGCTGCCGTTTCACTTGGAGAAGATTGAGTGTTAAGCAAATGTTTTAGCTCTTCTAAACATTGTCTAGTCCTTTTTTCATTATCTTCTTCTGTGTATTGTTTAAAATAAGGGTGTGGACTAACAAAAACACCTGGCATAAGAGGCTGATAACCGGAACGGTATACTGATTTTGCAGTAGTTAATGACAGGGCTCCAATTGAACGTCCATGATACCCACCTTGAAAACAAATAATATTAGGCTTACCGGTTGCATGTCGTACTAATTTAATAGCACTTTCTACTGCCTCGCTCCCACTATTCGAAAAAAAGAAGCAGTTAAGTTTTTCCGGTAAAACTTTTTGGAGAGAATGAGATAGTTCATCCAACATTGAGTTATACAATATTGTTGTTTGTCCATGTAATAATTTTTCTGATTGTACTTTAATAGCATTAACTATTCTAGGATGACAATGTCCCGTATTAGTCACACCTATTCCTGAAGTAAAATCAATAAATTTTTTACCTGTACGATCATATAAATGTATATTTTCTCCATAATCTACATCGATGTTAGTAAAAAGCGGCCATACTTGTGAGATACTATCCGAGTATTGGTTTACGCTCATGATAATACACCTTTCTTTACAAATTTATTATTATCAATCGAATCAAGTATTCGTTGAGCTTTTGTAGCCATCATAGTGAATGATGCAGCATCACCTATTCCGTGAGTTCTTTCCGTTAATCCATTCAAGTAAATATTTGCTTTCACATTTGATTTTGTATTAATTTTATAATCTTGAAAGACCTGTATATTATTTTCTTCGTTATAGTTAATAAATTCTTTCATCGGTTTAAGAACCTCAGGATATTTTTCCTCAAAGAATCCTGTACACAGAATAATATAATCGGTATTAATTGACCCATCTTCTTTGTTATATATATCTGTGAAATTTAATAAGTAATTATCTCGATGTTTTGATATATCGAATATTTCTTTACAACGATATAATTTTATCTGCTCTTTCCCTCTAATTTTATCCTCGTATATTTTCCAATATAATGCCTCGCTCACATCCTCATCTACAGCAGAGTAGTTTGTATGCTTTATTTGCTCAAATAATTTATCCCGACCTTCTTGTGTTAAAGAGTAAAAATAATTAGTGAAATCAGGGAAGAAAACTTCATTTGTGAAGTGTCCTAATTCATATAGGCGAAATCCTGTATGCCTAACAACAGAATTGATTTTTGAATTAGGAAATTTATTGGCTAAATAAAGCATTATTTCAACAGAGTTTTGTCCGGACCCAATAACTGTAAATGTAGGATTGTCATCATTGTTAATATTCTTTATTGAGCTTATAAATTTACTAGCATGGAAAACCTTATCACCGATTTGGCCTTTAAATATGCTAGGTACAAACGGCTTCCTGCCTGAATTTAAGACTAAGTTTTTAGTGTGATAAACGTTCTCTTTGTTGTTTATGTTATTTTTGGTATGCACCTTAAGGCCTTCTACATTTTCATCTACAATTATTGGCTCTACAAGCTTTACCTCCTCATTGTATTGAGCTTTATCATCTATTTTCTTTGCGACCCATTGCACGTAATCAGACCACTCGGTACGACTTGGTCGACCTAATAAACCAAACGAAAATAATCTTCCCTTTTCAAATAAATAATTTGAAAAAGTATATTGACTTCTTGGATTTCTTGGAGTAGCAAAGTCTCTTAAAAAATGATGCTGTATATCTGTGCCTGGTAATAACATTTCAGGCAACCATGCAGAGTTATTGTTTTTTTCTAAAAATACCCGTTTGTATATTCTCTCATTACTAGTTTCCTCTGAATCTCTTATTGCAGTCTCCAAAGCAATCCCAGCAGGACCAAATCCTGCACCTACGACATCATAGTATTTTTCGTACATTGTTTTCCTCCTTATAAATTGAGTGATAGCGCTTTCTAAAATTTGATGGGCATAGTCCAACTTCTTTTTTAAATATTTGAGAGAAATAAGATAAATTAGTGTATCCAATTGACATACATACATCGGTAACCAGATGACCATTTGCTAGCATTTGTTTAGCCTTTGAGATTCTTAGTTTTATAAGGTAATCTTTAAAGCCAATACCCGTGGTCTCTCTAAAAAATCTTGAAAAATATGCGGTATTTAAAAATAAGTGATTTGATACATTTTTTAAGTTAAGGTCAGAATTTTGAAAATTTTCTTCAATATAGATCAACGCTTCTATTATTTTTTCATTATTCACGTGGGTTAATTCGTTGAAGTCTATTTGTTCGTTAATCATGTTAATTACCATTTCAAAAATATCTTCTTTCGGTACACTATTTACTCTTATTAAAGGGAAATGGGTTTTATCGAATTCTTTTAGAACCAATTTTTCATCATTCATTAGGTTGTTACCTTCTAAGATAATTAACATCTTATATCTCTCTAAATTTTTATTTTCTAGTACTTTTAAGTTACTAATTAAAACAACCTTGAGCTTTTCTAGTAAAAATTTTTCTTTATCATCGAATATATTCATTGCATCATATAACAAAGTACATTTTACTCCCAAGCTTCCTCCTCCTTCTTATTAATACACCCCCAATAATTATTTTATTTCCTGTAGATATGTTGGAGTAGCTACCCCATGACTCAATAGTAGAGAATCAAAATCTTCAATGCTTTATTTTTTTTTACTAATTTTTTACTTAATTCTACATTTTGGATATTTCTGTAGAAATTTACCTCTTTTCAAATTAGTATTATTAATAAATTGGAGGGATATTCTATGATAGCGAATAACTATAGGATTAAGCTAATAGGTGAAGTTAATTTTTCAATGATTACTGAATTATTTAATTTAATTAATAAACCATCTATAATTATCAATTCGATTAATAAACATCAATTAAAAGATGTGAATTTATTATTTTTGTGGATTGAACTAGAATTCAAATGCAATATAAAAGAAGTCAATAATTTTGAAGAGAATTTATCAAATCTAAAAGAAAAGTATTCAATTGATATAAAGGTGGAGAAAGTAACTACAAAAAATATGGCGGTTTTTGTGTCTAAACAAGACCACTGCCTAAAAGAAGTTATAGAGAGATGGAGTAAAGGAGAGCTTATTTGTAACATTCCCCTTGTAATAAGTGAACATGATATCCATAGAGAATACGTAGAATCATATGGGATACCGTTTTATAAATTAAAGCTAACAGCAAATAATATGGAGAACGATCAGATTGCATTCAAAATTTTAATGGAAAAGAATATAGATTTTATCGTATTAGCTCGGTATATGCAGATTTTGTCCCCATCCTTCGTTAGAAAGTACGAGAATAAAATTATTAATATACACCATTCGTTGTTACCTGCATTTATCGGTGCTAATACTTATAAAAGGGCGTTTGAGAGAGGAGTAAAAGTGATTGGATCAACAGCACACTATGTTACTGAAAAATTAGATGAGGGACCTATTTTAACACAAAAAGCTATTCATATACCTGAAGGATTAACAATGAATGAATATAAACATTATGGGCAAAGGATAGAATCAGATACTTTGATAGCTGCAATAAAATACCATATTGAAGAAAAAGTATTTGTGTATGATAACAAAACTATTTTAGTATGATACTAAAAAAATGACCTTATATTACGAGGGCACTGAAAAAAAGCCGATTTTTTTCCATAAATCCAGAAGAAGATCGGCTTTAAAGTGCTATTGAGTACAGTCCCATTTGGACTATTCAGTAAAGGACACGCCATAAATAAAAGGTAGCGTATGATTCCCAGTTCTTCCATGGAATTGATATTTCCAAGATTTCATCTTTCATAGGCTTTCGGTCCATGTTACGTAATAATTTTATCGAATTAATAAGACCCACATCATCGATTGGAAAAGCTGTTGGGAACCTTAGGCAGCGCATTAGAACATAATTGGCTGTCCAAGGACCGATGCCTCGTATTTTAATTAAGTTTTTTTCAGCTTCTTTATAGTCCATTTTCATTAATTTTTCCTTCGATAATTCTCCACTTGCCATTAGCCTGGCAATTCCAATGATATATTCACTTTTTTTTACCGTCATTTTAATATCTGCCAGGTCGGTAGGTGTTAACTGTGCAATTCGTTCGTACGGTGGGAACACCCAATACTTTTTACCATTCCATTCGATGGAATCGCCAAATCCTTCTACAAATTGCTTCTTTAATGAGTACGCAAACGCTAAGTTAATTTGTTGCCCTAAAACACCCCAACATAAAGCCTCAAATAAGTCGGGAATGCCGACGACTCGCAATCCATAAAATTTTCGGGCAGGCATTTTAAGTAATGGATCTGCTTTTGCCATTTCATAAAATGGGGTTAAATCGTTATCAAGATCAAACCATTCACGAATATATTTTACAATCTTTTCTCGTTGCCCCTCTTCAGTAGGTCTAGAATCATTTAAGAACTGAACAACCATCTGTTTATTATCAAGTACGCTTACCTTTATCAAGGACCGAATTTCTCCAATGGCTATAACTCTTGTAATGATATCATTCTCCGTTTCATACATGCATTCATTTTTTTCCCTTGTTAGATAGCCTATATTAGCATTCATGTCAAACTCTTCAGGTAATGTAATAATAATATCATCATTGACTTCATGCCATGTCACTTTAATCATCCTCCTCATCTTATTACTATTTCCTATACTATTTACAAAATAATTAGAAGGAAAATTCACACTGATTTAAGTTTTACTTTATCACATAATAATCTTGATTAATTTTGTTATCTTGCTATTACATTCCAAGTCCCTTATTTTTTCTATTTATGAGGTTATAATGTTATTTATCATGAATGCTGAATAGGAGGGGATAAAAATGGTCCAAGATATTAAAACACGTGTCAAAAGCTTAAATTGGGAATCAATTCAAAACGAATTAGATGCGCAAGGATTTGCAAAGCTTCCAGCAATATTAACAAAAGATGAATGTGACTCCTTCATAGAACTTTATAGTGAGGAAGAGTCATACAGAACGACAATCAATATGACGAGATATCGCTTTGGGAATGGGGAGTACAAATACTTTTCCTATCCATTACCCGAAATAATCCAAAGTTTAAGAGAATCCTTTTATCCAGAGTTGGCTAAAACAGCCAATCGATGGTTGGATTATTTAAAGAAACCAGAACATTTTCCAGATCATCTTCAAGATTTTTTGAAAATATGTGAAGAATATGAACAAACTAGACCGACACCCTTAATTTTAAAGTATGAAACAGGCGGATATAATTGTTTGCACCAAGATTTATATGGAGATGTATTTTTCCCATTTCAAGTAGTATTTGTATTAAATCAACGAAATAAAGACTATACAGGTGGTGAGTCCTTATTAGTGGAACAAATTCCTCGTGCTCAGAGCAGGGGGCATGTGATTACTTTAGAACAAGGCAGTGCGCTTATTTTTCCTACTAACCATAGACCTGCTCTTGGTAAAAAAGGCTATTACAAAAATACAGTTCGTCATGGAGTAAGTACGGTTACTTCTGGAGAACGATACGGTCTTGGAATCATTTTCCATGATTCAAAATAAATATTGAATTTTAATATCTTGCTATTTTATCCCTAGAATTGTACATTCTGAAATTGTAGGGGGTATATTGTAAGAAGAGGTGAGATAAATGTCGGATAGTATCAATAATGAATTGCAAGAGAGTGAAGATCATGAAATTTTGAATGACGCAAACATGATGACAAACGAAAAATGGCAAGCAATTATAGATAATGATGCATCGTACAATAATCAATTTTTCTATGCTGTAAAGACCACAGGTATCTTCTGTAAACCGTCATGCAAATCTCGCGTTCCTAAAAAAGAAAATGTCCGTATTTTTTTAAACGCAGAACAAGCTCTCCATGCAAATTTTCGCCCTTGTAAACGTTGCAAGCCTACTAATGAGAGATTGCCTGATAGTGAGTGGGTGGCTCTTATCACTGAATACATTGATAAAAATTTCATAGAAAAATTAACTCTAGAAACATTAGCAGATATTGCTCATGGGAGCCCCTATCATTTGCATCGAACGTTTAAAAAGATTAAAGGCATCACGCCAGTTGAGTATATACAACAGGTTAGAGTAAACGCGGCTAAAAAGGATTTGATTCAAACAAATAAAGCTATTGCGGATATCTCCATATGTGTAGGTATGCCTAACACGCCCTATTTTATTACTTTATTTAAAAAGAAAACCGGACATACACCAGCACAATATCGCCAGCTTCGTCAAATGAGTAAAATGGAGGAATTGTAAAATGGAATCAAAGAATAAACCAACACTTTATTGGTCTTTGCTAAAGTTTAAGGATTTGAATTTTTATATTGCTTCAACAGCTAAGGGACTTGTGTTTGTTGGTTCACAGAACAAACCATTCGAGGAATTGTCCGAATGGGCTAAGAAACGCTTTACGGGAAGTCCTCTTGTTGAAGATGATGAAAAGCTTGAACCCTATGCGGTTGAAATCACCCAGTATCTAGAAGGAAAACGGAAAACCTTTACTGTTCCATTTAATTATGATGGAACAGCATTCCAGCTTGCAGTTTGGAACGCACTTTGTGAAATTCCGTACGGACAGACTAAATCCTATTCCGACATTGCAAAGGATATAAATAAACCAGCAGCTGTTCGAGCTGTAGGGACGGCGATTGGGGCTAATCCAGTATTAATCACCGTACCGTGTCATCGTGTAGTAGGAAAGAATGGATCATTAACCGGCTATCGTGGCGGATTAGAAATGAAGACACTGCTTTTGGATCTGGAAAGACAGGCCTTATCCAGCAATGAGTGATGATTATTACCGCACAATGAATGGAAAGGAGGTTCCGTCATGGAAAGTGAATTGTTCTATAAAAATCCGAAAACCATTCTTAATAAAGGCACAGGCTTTCTTTCAGGTTATACTCATTCATTAAATCCTTATACAGGCTGTTCATTTGGGTGTTCATATTGTTATGTACGCCAAATGCCGGTATCCCTCTTTCGAAATGGGGAATGGGGAAATTGGGTTGATGTTAAAAACGGAGCTGCGAATTTACTAAGCAAGGAGCTTCATCGCGCCAAAGTCAAAGGTAATGTAACCATTTTTATGTCATCAAGTACAGACCCATATCAACCCGTAGAGCATAAGGAAAAAGTGACGCGATCTTTACTAGAGGTTATGGTAGAAGATCCCCCTAACTTCTTATTAGTACAGACGAGAAGCCCACTTGTAAGTCGAGATATCGATTTGCTGCAGCATTTAAAAGATAGAGTCCGGGTAAGTATGACAATTGAGACAGATTTGGAAACGATACGTAAACATTTTACTCCAAAGGCACCTCCAATTCAGGCGCGCTTTAAGACATTGGAAAAATTAGCAGCTGCGGGAATACCGACCCAAGTTGCGATAGCACCTATATTACCGAGTGGGGATTATTTTCCTGAGAAATTGAGGCCATTAGTCAACCGGATATGTATTGATGACTACTTTATGGGCGATGGCAGTGGAGGAAAACGCACAAGAAAACTAGGAATTGAAAAAAAATATGCCCAACTTGGTTTAGAAGAATGGTATAGACCGCAAGTTATTAAAAAAGTATATAACAGATTTATAGAAATCTTTCCGGAAAATCAGGTTTATGTGAGCCAGACAGGGTTCGAGCCGTAAAGACAATAGGAAGTGATTGCATGTGTAAAGATAATGAGAAAATTGCTGAAAATGGAAAAAAGGCATTCACCCTGCTAGGTGCCGATATGCGTCCATATCAAAGTGATACACCGGGTATTTTTGGTGGGTATCGACGGAGTAAATTATATGGAAGATTAGATTGTCCCTCAGCGCTTAGAGCTATAGCAAAAGGTGGATATGTTAAACACCGTGTGTTTTTTGCGGATGAGCAGACGGCCCTCTCGATGGGTTTCAGGCCGTGTGCCATGTGCCTGCCTGAAAAATATGCACGATGGAAGAAGGAGAAAAAAAAAAGGGACTGAAAATGGAGAAAACACCTAGCAATTCAGGCACACCAAAAATGAACAATACGGTCTTCAAAAGATACAAAATGCCACATTTTCTGTACATTAAGATGAAGTAGATTCTTGGAAACGAAGAATAAATGGACACACAAAACAAAGAAGGTTTAAGCAAGACCCAGATGCATATTTAAACAACATCGAAAGCAAATGAAAAAGGCACAACTAATAATTGTGTTAGTTGTGCCATATAAAAAAAAAGCCGAAACATTTATCTGCTTCGCACTGCTGTTAACATTGTTAATTATAAATAGTGGCGGTCCGGACGGGACTCG
>NZ_PISD01000050.1 GCF_002835735.1 Cytobacillus horneckiae
GCTCTTTCTATACTTTTTGGATAGGTTTCCGCAATTCATTCAACCAGATTGGCTGGCTTTAAGTGTTTATATTGATGATTGATTATCCTCATTTTTATCTAACAATAGCTGAAATACATAATTAAAAAATGAATAGCCTAATGAAATTAAAAATAGGTGAATGGGCTTGATCCTCTTTAATTTATACAAATGGATTTTTTCAAAAAACTTATTCAACGGATAGGCAAGTGTATAATCGAGAACTAAGTTGATTAATGTGTAAAGCCAAAATTTTTTGTATGTTAAATGAAATATCCAGAGGTTGCCAACGAAATATGGGCCAAATATAAAGGTTAGCCCATTATTGACGATTGTTTTTATGCCGCCCTTTGCTTTCCACCAGTTATGAGGTATACCAAACAAATATTCCGTTAAGAGAACCGAAGTTGATAGAAGGGTAACAGGTAGGTATTTAAAAAAGGATTTTTTCGGAAGGAACTTTACAGTGAACCATGATATTAATATTAAACTAATTCGAATAAAGGCTAAAAACATCATTTTTCACTCCTTGTTTTCCTTTATTATTATCTGAAGAGGCAGTAATTATGCAAAACAGCATGACCTTATGAATAGAGGTATTTTTTTGTTTAGTCATTTCCGCTAGATAATTCAAATATGAGAAGGTGGCAGTATGATTAACTTTTTAGGAACACCGAAATTAGATACTAAGCGATTAATTCTTAGAAGGTTTGAACTGAAAGATGTTCAAAGTGTTTTTAATCATTGGATTTCAGACGAAAGAGTAACAGATAATCGTATCAATGCTGCACATAAAGAGGTTTCGGAAACATATGAAAGAGTGGCTAAGATTGTAAAAGATTATAGCAGTGATGATTTTTGCTACTGGGCGATTGAGATGAAAGATAGCAATAATCTAATCGGAGAAATCGATTTATATAATTTTGATAATAATACCGGCAACTGTGAGGTAAGCTATTCTCTTGGATATAACTGGTGGAATCACGGCTATGGGACTGAAGCGTTAAAAGCAGTTGTAGAGTTTGGTTTTGGACAGATGAATGTTCATAAAATATCCGCAGCTCATAACATAGACAACCCAGCTTCCGGTAAGATCATGATGAAAGCTAGAATGGCACAAGAGGGAACGGTTAGGCATATGATTCGCAATACGAAGGGCAAATATAAGGATTGCGCTCTATATGGAATTCTCCAAAAAGATTATAATGAGTCTAAATCTATACTTAAGCAGGAGATAACAGTTTTTGTTAATAAAGACAAAAGGGAGTAGCCGGATGGATAAAGTACAGCGTTTTTGGCGTGAGTTTTGTAGATTAAACAATAAGAAAGGAATCGAATTTAAAGATGCTTTTCAATTTGGAGCATCTGCTGATTGGTTAGCCAATTTAGTTGTTGAGGGGAAGAAAACAGCTACCACTTCAGGTTTTGAGTTTTATGAGCTGGAAAATGAAGCAATTCCTCAAGCAGGTGAATATTATATTGTTTTAAATAGTCAGGAAGAGCCAGTCGCAGTTATACGCATTGAATCCGTTGAAGTTGTTCCGATGAATGAAGTAACAGAAGATTTTGCTTTAGCTGAAGGTGTAGGAGATTACCATTTTTGGTGGGATGCACACGAGCAGTTCTTCACGAAGCTATTAAAAGATTATCATAAAGAATTTTTACCAAATATGTTAGTAGTTTGCGAACGTTTTAAAAAAGTATATCCCCGAAATTAACTAATGAACATTTAAGGAGCCTTCTGGATGTATAACGAGGAAGGCTCTATCTATTAAGAATGATCGCCGATAGAGCTTTTTGGAGCTTCCCTACTTAAAATTTTGATTCTCTTCCTCCTGAAAATCAAAATTAATTGCGCCTTTCGCAATAATACCAATCATTGCATTACCCGAACGCCAACGATTAAAAACATCATCGTAAATACCTTCCGTAAGTTTATGACAGGAGTAAATCCTGTTTCCACACTAGTACGAATAAGATTTACAACCGAAAAATATATGGCATCTAAAGCTGTCTATCCTTCTACATTTGTATAAAAAAAGGACCTGCCTACGAGTTCGATTAAAAGAAAGCACCGGATTCTCATCAAGAAGCCCGCTTCCGGAGTCAGGTTAATTAAGAAAACCTAATGGGCTTTATGGTGAATGCTTAACTACCGTTTGCAACTGTTAATCTAACGAAGAATGAAATACTGGAAGGTGATTTTTTTCAATACAAGTTGATTGCTGGACAAGAATATAACTTTTAATAGTTCGAACCAAATAACTAGGAAGGATTTTATTAATTCAGTAAAGAATTGTAATTAGTGGTAACTACCGCAGATAGGGGGAGTCATGCAAAAGGTACAACAATATATAAAGTGGTGTGAATGAAGAGGAAGAGGTTCTTTGAAAATATTATATTGATGTTCCAAATCAAGCGAAGCTTTTTTGCGGCGTGTAAATGAAATGAAATCAGTTTCCAATAAAAAATAATGAGGTGCATAGTCATGAGTATTAGAGCCGATAGAACTTATATTAATTTACCTGTAAAAAATTTAAAAAAATCAGTAGACTTTTTTACTAAGGTTGGGTTTGAATTTGACGCTAATTTTACAGATGAAAATGCTACTTGTATGGTGATTAATGATCATACATTTATCATGTTGTTGGTTGAGGATTTCTTTAAAACTTTTACAAAAAAACAAATTTCCGATTCTGCTAAAAATACAGAAGTAATTGTAGCATTGTCAGCAGAAAGCAGGGATAAAGTGGATGAGATTGTTAATAAAGCGCTGGCAGCAGGAGGGAAGACATCTAATGAACCGATAGATCACGGCTTTATGTACGGCTGGAGTTTCGAGGATATAGATGGGCACCTTTGGGAGGTTGTTTATACAGCGGAAAATGGAGAATAATTTGTATTGTTCAGCTTGAAATATTGCAGACTTTCTAGGTAGTGTTCTGCTGGTGTTTGCTATAAACTTTAATGTATTTTTAAATATGTGCTTGACATAAACTGTATTCAGCGTTAATATTTCTAACGTGAATAAAAAATATATTACAAAACCTTCGTGGATTTTGTGGACTTTTCAAGAGAGGCATACTCTCTTTTTTCGCCACACATTTATGTTCTCATAAGTGTGTGGCTTTTTTATTTTGTTGCAAGGGAATTCCGAGCCTAAGGAATAAAACTTCCTGAGGAGGAATCATTAGCAAATTGAATGTTTTAAAAGGGAGAGATTTGTATGAATCAGTGGATTTATCCATTGGCTGTTTTTTTAGGAGGCGCCTGCTTTGGAGTGTTGTCTACCTTTGTAAAATTGGCGTATGGGGAAGGATTCGTTTTAGCTGAAGTTTCAGGCAGCCAGTTTATAGCTGGTACCTTATTGATTTGGCTGCTTTTACTTTTTACTAAAAAGAAAAAAATAAGTGTAAAAAGGTTTCTTTTTATCGCATTAAGCGGTATACCTATGGGCTTGACTGGGATTTTTTACTATCAATCATTACAAACGTTAGAAGCTTCACTGGCAATTATTTTCTTATTTCAATTTGTATGGATAGGTACATTGCTAGAGTATTTAATTGATCATAAAAAGCCTACAAATCAAAAATTAATCGCTATTTTTATCTTACTAATCGGTTCAATATTAGCTGCTGGGGTTTTAACAAATGGCTTTAGCAATCTTTCTTTATCAGGTGTGGCATGGGGCTTACTTTCTGCTTGTTCATTTTCTGCCTTCGCTTATATTAGCGGAACAGTTGGGAGAGAGCTGCCGCCGATCCAGCGCAGTGCGATATTCGCGCTTGGAGGATTATTGATTACGATGGTTATTTTTCCGCCAGTCTTTTTATTTGATTTACAAACTGTAACGGCGATTGCTCCTTATGGTCTGTTTCTAGGGCTTTTTGGTGTCATGCTGCCGCCATTGCTATTTGCAATTGGAATGCCTCACGTAGGAGCAGGGCTTGGTACTATATTAACTTCATCAGAATTGCCAGTTGCATTATTTATGTCGCTAGTCTTTTTAGGAGAAAATTTACAGCTGGTTCAGTGGATCGGGGTTTGCATTATAATAGTTGGAATTATATTCGGTAATTTTCCAGTGTCAAAGCGTAAAGAAAGGTCCATTACTGAAACAAGCGAAAAACTAAATGCTAGTTAATAGCTTTTGAAGAAACTCCATTCGTTTTATGACGAATGGAGTTTTTTATTTTTTCCTTAGAGGGTCAGAGAGTAAAAAAAACTTGAAATATAGAAAAAAACTTTGTTATAGTATTAAACAGACCGGTTGGTATGGTGGAGGTGTACTACGGGAATGGAAACAAAATCGCTGATAATCGACATCGCGACTACACTTTTCCAGCAAAAGGGGTTTATTGGTGTAGGCATCAACGAAATTTTGAACGCATGCAATCTTTCGAGAGCTTCGTTTTATCATCATTTTCCTAAAGGGAAAGAAAAAATAACCAAGATTTCTTACAACCATAGAAGCCACACGGGCAATGGTTTGGGAGGGACAATAACTGGCTGTTTAACAGCACAGTCAGTGAAATAGACAGTTCTAAATGCCTGCTTATCATTATGATTGTGTATACAAGTATATATGCGAACAAATTTATAACTGATGAGCTTCAGAAAGTAACTGCTCATTCAATTGCAGTGTTGATGACGGCTTTTATTGAAGAAATACTTAATTATAGAAGGAGCATTAATAAATGTATCAACAAGTTCAATCAGATTCAAAAATGAAAAAACAAATTAAAACAGGACCAATAATGGCTGCGCTATTAGTAGCGGGTTTTGTTGGACTATTTAGTGAAACATCGCTAAATATCGCTTTAGGAGAATTAAGCCAAATCTTCGATGTAAATGTTACGACCATTCAATGGCTGGCGACAGGCTATTTTCTTACTTTAGGTATATTCGTGCCGGTAACAGGAATTTTGATGCAAAAATTTACAACACGTCAAATGTTCATCGCTTCAATCTCCCTTTCCATTATCGGAACAATTTTAGCAGCAGTAGCGCCAGCTTTTGGCTTGCTATTAGCGGGACGAATTATCCAAGCGGCAGGCTTAGCAATCAATTTGCCTTTAACGCAAAATGTTATTTTTACCATCTTCCCACCTAATAAGCGAGGTGGAGCGATGGGTATCATGGGCTTAGTCATGTTGGCCGGGCCCGCATTAGGCCCAACATTAGCTGGCCTAATTTTAGATACGATGTCATGGCATTGGATTTTCTGGGTGACAATTCCTTTCTTGCTTTTCTCATTTATTTTCGGATATGTTTATTTACCAAATGTAAATGAAATTCGCAAAGTGTCAATTGATGTATTATCTGTTATTCTTTCAACGATTGGATTCGGTGGAATTGTTTACGGAGTAAGTGTCGCCGGAGATTTCGGATGGTCAAGTCCAGCAGTTTATGGAACAATAATCATTGGACTTATTGCACTGATTATTTTTGGGATTCGTCAAACGACAATGGAAAATCCAATGCTGAATCTAAAGGCATTTAAATATCCACTTTTCGTACTTGGCGTTATCATGAGCTTTATTACATTCTTTAATATGTTATCAATGCTAGTTATCCTACCAATGTATATGCAGATGGCATTATTAGTAACTGCTTTTACAGCTGGTCTTATTCTACTGCCTGGCAGCTTACTTAACTGTTTACTAGCTCCAATTATTGGCCGTCTATTTGATAAGTATGGTCCAAGAGCAATTATTACACCAGGTACTATTTTAGTTGCCGCTGGTTATGCATTCTATTCTCAATTTGGTACTGATACTGCAATATGGATGGTTGTAGTCACTCACATTGTTATGATGCTAGGAATAGGAGCAGTGCTTGCTTCAGTTCAAACAAACACGTTAAACTCTCTTCCGAAACAATATTATCCAGATGGAATAGCTATTACGCAAACAATCCAACAAGTTGCGGGAGCAATTGGTATTGCCATTATGGTTTCCATTTTAACTTCAAAACAAAGCAGCTACTTAGCTACAGTTTCGAATGATCTTACACAAGCTGCAGCATCGGGAACCTCACTAGTGTTTACAGTTGGTTTTATATTAGCGATAATTAATTTTGTATTGTCTCTTTTCTTGAAAAAGCCAAATCATTAAACACAAAATTTCGGCATTTAAATATGGGGAGAAATTACTTTCAGATAAAAAATCTCGAAAAATCCGGTTTTCATATGAAACCGGATTTTGTTTTTAAACACTTTTAAGAGTGTAGACAAAGTTCAATCCAACACGCTGCATAAAAATTTTGTCTACAGCCTCAAAAGAGAAATTGAAAACACAAAACCTTGGAATATAGAAAAAATATTTGTTAGAGTAATAATCAGGTGTACAGTATGAAGGAGTTGTGTGATGGGGATGGATACAAAAACGTTGATAATAGACAAAGCGACTGCACTATTCCAGCAAAAAGGATATATAGGCGTGGGATTAAACGAAATTTTGAAAGCGTGTAACATTTCAAAAGGCTCGTTTTATCATCACTTTCCACTTGGAAAAGAAGATTTATTAATTACTTGCCTCCAAGACATGAATGAAATAATCACACAAGATATTAAAGGTATTTTCGAGCATTATTCTTCTACTCAAGAAGCCACACAATCAATGATAGAACAGTTAGTGGCAGATTTTAAACGAGAAGGTACGATCACTGGATATACGTTCAGCAGTATTGTCAGCGAAATGGCATTATTAAGTGAACCTGTCCGAAATGCTTGCTCTTCCTTATATTTGAATATGCAAGGAATATATGCCAATAAGTTAATGTCCGATGGTTTTTCAAAAGAAAGCGCCAGTTCCATAGCTCTTATGATGACTGCTTCAATAGAAGGCGGGATCATGCTATGTTTAACACAAAAATCAAGTAGACCACTAGAGGTTATTTCTCTAACATTACCAAAATTAATCACAAAAATTTAACGATACAGTTGGCGTTGGCGTTCTCTATATGGTATACAGTACTGCCAATATAGGCAGTGAGTTAGGGAAGTGGGATAACAACATGTCTCTTGAAAAATACATACATGTAAAATTAACTGATTATTTATTCTTATATACTTTAAGTAAAACCGGCTACTTTTTAATGTAGCTGGTTTTTATTATGAGCTAAATATTGGTGAAAATATCTAGAATTAATAAAAGGGAAATATGAACCTTCAACTATCAATAAATAAACGCTTTGTTATATTATATGGGATTATGCAGAGAATAAATAACAATAATATTTATTCTCTGGAGGGTACCTAATGACCGAACATAACACAAAACTAACTTCTGCTGAAATCGCTTGTATTTGGACTGCATATATGAATGACAGCATGTCAAAATGTATACTAGGCTATTTTCTTAAAGATGTAGAAGATACGGGAATTCGTCCAATCATCCAATATGCTTACGATCTTTCATTTACTCACATAGAAAAGCTTACTGAAATATTTCAAAAGGAACAACTGCCATTACCTAATGGATTCTCTAGTGATGATGTGAATATGGAAGCGCCTCGTCTATATACGGATACTTTTATGCTTGAATATATCGGACATATCTCCAGGGCGGGTTTAATTGCCTATGGCGGATTCATTTCCATGAGTGCAAGGGAAGATATTAGAGCGTATTTTACAGAAGGACTAAAGGAAGTATCGAGTTTATACAACAAAGGTGCCAATGTATCACTATCTAAAGGTCTTTTTGTAAGAGCGCCATATATTTCTTATGGGTCTGAAACAGATTACGTAGATAGTAAAAAATATTTAAGCGGATTAAATCCTTTTAGCCACAAAAGGCCTTTAAACGCTGTAGAAATAAGTTATTTACATATGAATACGCAAACAAATATTATCGGCGGAAGTATGGCACTTAGTTTTGCCCAAACCTCACCAACTAAAGATATTCAGAAATGGATGTTAAGGGGCAGAGATATTTCAAAAAAACATATCAAAATTTATACAAATATACTGGCAGATAATGATTTGCAGCCGTCTATTTCATCTGAAGTAGCGATAACTGATTCGACTGTTCCCACATTTTCTGATAAATTAATGCTGTTCCATATGGGTATATTAAGCGCCGTAGGAACTGGAAACTATGCTACAGCAGCATCTGCTAGCCAAAGAAGTGACCTTATCCTTAATTACGAACGTCTGTCAGTAGAAATTGCCCAGTATGCAAAGGATGGGGCAGATATTATGATAAAAAATAACTGGCTTGAACAACCGCCTGGCACTTTCGACAAAGAAAAGCTAGCAAAAAATAAAAACCAGAAAAGCTAAAGTTTTACTCGGGAAGAAATTGTAGTTTTATCGATAATCGAATGGAATAAGGCTGTGTTGATAAAGATGATCATGATTATCCTTGCCTTATTCTACTTTGGTTAATAATAATCTGTTTACATAAGTATAGTCTTCAAAGCTTTGAGGAATTGTATTGGATGCAATAGGAGGAGAGGAACAAAACTTAGAAAACTAAAAAAGGTGAGTATGAATACCCACCTTAGAATGAACACTATTTGTCATTTTCGTCCTTAATATTAGAGCCGGCTATATCTGGTTCTTCCCCAAACTCAGTAGAATAGTTTAGGTTTCTGCTTCCTTGGATGTCCTCAGTGCTCTCTGCCTCTTCATCCATTGGTGCAAATAATAGAGTTAAACAAACTAAACCGCTAATCCCTACGAGCGTATAAATAAGTCTGGCTAATCCGGAATCTTGCCCTCCGAATAATGAGGCAACTAAGTCAAATTGAAAAAGTCCAATCAAGCCCCAGTTGATCGCTCCAATGATTACTAGTGCTAATGCAATGCGCTGAATTATTTTCATGTATTTTACTCCTTATTTATTAAGATTTATCATGATTATATTTCCTAGTTAGAATAGAAAATATACAGCAATGTAAAAATTGGATAATACGTAGTAAGATATAGAACTAAAAAAGGCAAGGTGCTGCTCTTTTATTGGTAGAGGTGAAAAGATTGTATAAAAAAGAGCGGAAATTTTAAAATATTGGGAGGTCATTATTGTCAGAAGAGAAATTACAAAGAATTGGATAAATATGTAATAAGTGTTTGTTTTTTTATGTATAATCAGAACATATGTTTGTTTTTAGATATACAAAGGAAAAGAAGCTTTACTGTCAGAGCACGGCTAAGTAAAGCATAATCGCATCTGACTAGATAGCAATTATGCTTTAGGCTCCTGACATGAAAAACAATATAATAATCCATTAACAACGGTCCCATGTAAAAATCCATCCATACAATAAACATCTTTCTTACAGTTGCAGCAGTTACCAACTAATTCTTTCACTTATTTTCCTCCTCAGAATTGTTGTACAGTTTTGAACTCCAAACAAAAGTGGATTTTGTTGGTTTTCTATATATACTATTTTTCAATAAGAAGAAAGTAAAATCCTTTAAGTTTGTAAACAATGTTGATCAGGGTGTTGAGAAAGTGAATATTAGGAAATTTAGTTAGATTTGGAGAGGTGTCCACTCGACCGATGCAAGAGATGCAAGATAGTGGAGACACGATAGGCCTGCGACGAAACTCCACGACTCTCGCCCACGGAAAAAGGAGCGGCAAGCCTCGGAAATCCAAACTCTTTGACTGCGGTTTCTCTAAAAGCTGAGTCCCCTATAATAGGGGACCGTTATTTATTTTGCCTGCATGTCTGCTTCGTGCAGCAATAATAATTTATTAAATTGAGTCGTGCCAATCAGTTTTTTTATTTCAGCCAGCTTCTTTTCAGATGCATTCATTGGCACCATATGTAGCTGTACGAGTTCGACTACCTTTTGGATGAAATCCTGGTTGTAACCTAATAAATATAAACTAGATGAAGCAAGCTGAGAAGAAACAAATTCATGCCCGATGAAATTTGCATACTTCGTTTCTTCACCTTTGAAATTTGCAAAAGATTTACAAAAAGCCTTTCCAGTATCATGATACAAAGCCGCCCATAGCATCATCAGCTTGTCATCCTCAATGTAATGCTCCAATAAATAATGATAAACATGATAGGTATGCCTGCTTACAGAAAATGAATGATAGCTGGAATCTTGCGGAAGGTTTAAAATACCTTTAAACTCGTGCAAATGGAATGATAATCGATCAAATAAGTGGTCATGGCCAAGGTCATTGAGTAACAATGATTCCATTTCTAATCGAAAATTTTCTCTAAATGATTTCTTTTCGCCAATATAATGGACTTCATCCCAGCCTTCGCCCTTAACAGGGAGATGGACAGTTTTATACATCTTTTTGATAATCGCTTCATCAACTAGACGAGTGCGCATTTTATTTCGTTCAAAAATCAAATCAAAAGCTGTATTCATATAGAAAACAATCTTTCTATCGGCTTTTGCAATATGGTTCACAAGATGCATTCTACGTTTACGATTTAAATTTGTCGCATCATAGAGGACATTTCTCCCATCCAAAAGCAATGCTTTTGTTCTCCTTTCCATTTCTTTAAAAATAACATCGTTGCTGTCCTGATTACGCTCATCTCCTAATAATTCCTGACGGAGAAGGTCGGAGGAAAGAATAGCTGCATCGTATTTTTTTGCTAGCTCAACAGCCATTGATGATTTACCGCTAGCGGGCAAGCCGACCATTAAGATAAATAGACTCATTTTTACCTCCTAAATATATTCACTGTAGTTTTTATAAATATGTTCTTTTATATCTTTACTGGTCAATCGATTATCAAAAGCTTTAAAGACTAAATACCGTACATCCCGAGGGATGTTTGCATTTAAGTAATGGGCGAATGATTTTCGGTCACATGTATACTTGAGAGCATCTTTATATAAATTGGTTACTTTATTGCTTAGATTGTCAGCATGTTGATCTAATTTAAGTTGCATAGCCTCAATTTCAGCGCTAAATTCTTCAGGAACTTTTAATATGAGATTCTGTATCTCACCATTCTTCCAAAACTCTACTTTAAGTTTTGCAGATAAACCGTAGGCAAGCTTGTGCACTTCTAAATATTGATGACCCTTAATTTTTAGACGTCTTCCGTTAGCCCAGCGAAGGACCCAGCCTTCATTACTGCTGTCTATTGTGCTTTGTAATGCTACTGCTTCATCTAATGTAAGCTTCATCCTTTCGGTTACTCTCATTCCAAGAGCTTCACCTAGCTGCATTAAATCTTTAAAAGATAAGTCATCACCTGTGAAACGGTTAATAGCACCAATGATGATTAAATCTGATATCCCTTGATAATCTATGACAACTTTTGTAAGTGGATCAATAATCTCAGTAAGCAAGGTGATTTCATCGGGTATTTCTACGTTTGCATATTTTTTATCCCATATTCGTTGAGCAGCTTTAGCTTGCTCTGATTCAAATGAACCTCTTGTTGCCCAGTAGGTTTTCCCATTAAGTTTATAGCTGATGCCGAGGGAGCCATCTTGTTTGATCGTCACTTCAGGCGCTTCATCGAAAGGTATTTCACTCTCTAAATCAGGCATTTCTCCTAGATTGAAAAATTTAGGGAACGGCCGGGCGACGACTTCTTCAGTTTTTTCATTTATTATTAACCCTCTGCACGCAAGTGTAACTTCATTCCAGCGTTTATCATACGTTGCATTTTCTGTATAATTTAATATCACTAAATGAGGATTAGATGGATGGATTTTCCTGGAAATATATTTATTTTCAACCTCTGCCATATAAGCTTCTTTAGTAAACAACACTTCACATCCTTTATTAAAAACGCATACTCCTATATGAACCTTTCAGAACTCATACGTAAATAGATTAATTTGACCGGTTTTCTAATCTTTCTATTTCCTCTTTAATTTTCCCTATGTCAATTCGTTCAAATAATGGTGAAACAGTGAATAACTGTAAGTTGTCAATAGCCGTTTCTACCCATCTGAAATGATTCAGCCCGAGCATTTTTTTTACCTTTCCACTTGAAAATGGAAGGAATGGTTCAAGTAATACAGCAAAGTTTGCGATTAGATAAACACAAGTTCTCATCGTATCTTTGCAATCAGCAGGCGATTCTTTCACTTGAATCCAAGGTTGTTTTTTATCAAAATATTGATTCGCTTGTCTAATGAATGCAAATATTTCTTCTAGAGCCTTTTTTAATTGGGTTTGCTCGATAAGCGAGGCTGCTTTTTCGAATAATGCTGGTATCTCTTTTTTAATTTGAGTATCTACTTTTCCGCTTGGAATCTCCCCGTCTAAATATTTTTCAATAAACTTTAATGTTCGATTGACAAAGTTACCATATGCGCCTAGCAGTTCGCTGTTGTGGCTGTATATGAATTCTCGCCACGAAAAGTCGCAATCCCGTTCTTCAGGTGCATTAATTGTTAAAAAGTAGCGGATTGAATCAGGATCATAGTCCTTTAATATTTCAGGTACCCAAACGGCCCAATTTTTGCTTGTAGACAGCTTTCTTTTTTCGACAGTTAAGTATTCGTTTGAAACAATATGGGTAGGGAGCGGCTGTATCCCTGTACCTAATAGTATAGATGGCCAAATGATAGAGTGGAATGGGATATTATCTTTTCCATGAACATAAAATGATGTTGACCCTTCGTCCCAGAAATCAGATGCATTTCCGCCGTTCAATTTCTCCCATTGCTTGCTGGCAGAATAGTAGCCAGAAACAGCTTCAATCCATACATATATTTTTTTATCCTCGTACCCCTTAACAGGCAAGGTTACACCAATGGGCAAGTCTCGCGAAACTGCTCTGTCACGGAGACCGTCATTTAAGTACCTCTCAGAAAGTTTTATCGCATTATCTCGCCAAAGCAACTGCTCCTTTGCATTTCTTACATAGCTTTCAAGCTGACTTTGGAAGGCACTTAATTCAAAATAAAAGTGATCAGTTTCTTTAGTGATAGGTGTATCTCCACAGTTTCTGCAAGCCTTGTCAATTAATTCAAGCGGATCAAGGATCGTGGAACATTCATCACATTGATCTCCGCGGGCTGCGTTACCGCAATGAGGACATTTACCTTCAACATAGCGGTCAGGTAAGAACTGATTACAGGATAGGCAAAAAGCCTGCTCAACTTTTTTCTTATAGATTCTTCCTGCGTCTAATAAGCTGAGAAAGATCTCTTGAACAACCTGATGATGAAACGGTTCATCTGTTCTTGTATAAAAATCGTAAGTGAAGCCAAGTTGGTTAAAGTTCTCTCGAAATTCTGCATGATAATAATCTGCAATCTCCTTCGCTGACTTACCTTCTTGTTTCGCTCTTATGCTGATCGGTGTGCCATTGCAATCGCTTCCAGACAAATATAATACATTCTCACCCTTTGCCCGGTAATATCTTGCCAAAATATCACCAGGTAATAGACTGGAAATATGACCTAAATGAAGGGAACCGTTCGCATATGGCCAGGCGCCTCCGATAAATATTGACATCATTCATCATCTCCTTAAATATTAAGCGAATTTAAAGCTAAATGTGAAAAAAAATAAAAAACCCCGCCCTTAGACAAATACAAAATTTGTCAAAGGACGAGGTTTGAATTTCCCGTGTTACCACCTTTGTTCACCCAACACTTACATGATAGGCCTCAACAAGTACGGAGCGGATTTACGCTCTTATACCCAGACATTTATAACGAGTGCCAAATCTCGTCATCACCTAAAGGAAAACCATTCGGAAATGCAGCTCAGAGGACCATCTTCCATTGATATTTCTTTGCTTCTTTTCACCAACCGAAGCTCTCTGTATAAGAACGAATCAATGTACTCTTCCCATCAACGCTTTTATTTTTTAATTATTATGCCATGTCAAAAAGATTGGTGCAAGTGAAAAATACATCCTCATGAATCAAAAAGAGAAAAACTGGGGAAAAAGATAGTAAATGATAATGTTAGGGGCCTTTTATGAATCAAAATGCAGGCAAATTATTTTGGCCAAATACGTATAAAGCGATAGCAGATTTTCCTCAATTGGATGAAAATATGGAATGCGATGTTTGTATCATAGGTTCAGGCTCGACCGGTGCTTTTTTAGCCTACCATTTTGCGCAAGATGATCTAAAGACTGTATTAGTTGAAAGAGGTAATATTGGCTACGGCAGTAGCATAGCCAGCACCGGTTTACTTCAATATAGCAATGATAAATTATTTACATCATACATTCATTCTTTTGGTGAGGAAGTGGCCTATAATCATTTGAAAAATTGTTATCATGCAATCGCCCATTACAAATATGAAATTTTACCTAAGCTGGATGAAAATCCTGATTTTATTGAAAGAAAAAGTTTTTATTATGCTTCAAAACAAGAAGATGAGCGTGTGCTTGAAGAGGAGTTCAAAAATTTATCAAGCTTTAAATTTCCCGTTCACTACTGGCGGGCCGAAAAAATAAAACAGCATTTTCCTTTTCAAAAAAATGCAGCACTTATTACTGAAGGGGACGCGGAAATTAATCCTTATAAAAATATTCATTTATTATATGATTATGCAGTAAAACACGGGGTAAAGATCTTTCAGAACACAGAGATTGTCGGGAATCGTTTTGACCATAAAGAAGCCACGCTTTATACGAAAGATAAACATTCCATACGTACCAAATATGTTATTTATGCTACAGGATATGAAGCACAGCAGGCTGTCGTGGATTCAAATGCACAAATTGTCAGCTCATATGCTATCGCAACAAATTCAATTGAATATTTCAATGACTGGTCAGATAACATGTTAATTTGGGAAACAGCTAGGCCGTATATTTATGCCAGAACATCCATTGATCAGCGCATAATTATTGGTGGATTAGACGAGGGGACGATCGATCGAAATAAAAGAGAGAGCATGCTCTTCCATAAGCGAGATTTACTCTTAAAGATTTTAGTTGATCTGTTCCCTGAATTATCAGGCAAAATTCAAGCTGAATATTATTGGACAGGCTTTCTTGGCGAAACCCATAATGGCTTGCCAATGATTAAACAGCATCCGAATTATGAAAATGGCTACTATCTCCTTCCCTATGGAGGAAATGGAACAGTATACAGCATGATACTATCCAAAATATTAAAAGATTTTATTCTTCATGGGCACCATGATGATTTTTCTTTATATTATAAGCAATAGTGTTATTTATATATTCCAGCACTTACCTAAATTTAAACACAATCCCGAAAAAATAGTAATAAATTATGGAATGAAAGCAAAATTTAAGGTGCACCCGGAATAAGTAGTATCAAATCCGAGGAAAGAGTGTGCGACAGCGTAATAAATCGAGTTTCTTCGTCTGAAGAGTGTCAAGTCCATTATTTTGTTATGCTTCGAAAGCTAGCATGAATGCTTATGAAAGACATTAGTCGTTTACATGATTTTTTTCTTGCACGCCCATAATCAAAAAGCTATTCTACGTGATTTCTATTTCGTACCCATACGTCAACTGCCTCAGGATAGGCTGACCACTGTTAGCTGAATCACGCAAATTCAAATCGGAATCCATAACAATTTCTACCAATTGGTCAAGATTTGGGTTAAACTGTAAATGAGTCATGATTAATTCCTCCACATTGTTTTCGTCGCTGATTACAATTGTAGCTTATAGGAATGAACTGGGCTCTTTCTTTTTTCAAAATAATAAGGGCGTAGCCAAAAGAAGCCACAAAGGAAATCCCTGCCAACTAAATGAAAAATAAACCCTAAATCATCATTGACCCGCCAATATTCAATATTGATCATATTGAATAAAAGTGTATGGAGAGGAGCTTCGCCATGATTATAAGAAAAGCTGCACTTAAAGATGCAGCAGGGATAGCCAAGGTTCATGTGGAGAGCTGGCAAACGACATATAAAGGGATTATTCCTAATACATACTTGCAACAGCTTAATGAACATAATCGTGAAAAGCTTTGGCAGCGAAATATCCCAGAACAGATTGTATACGTGGCAGAAAATAACCAAAGAGATATCATCGGTTTTTCGAGTGGAGGTATGGAGCGATCAGGAAAATATCCTCCATACAAGGGAGAACTTTATGCTGTTTACATACTGAAAGAATATCAAAGGAGAGGAATAGGGCAGGCGCTGTTGACACCGCTTGTAAATGAATTAATTGCAAGGCAATTACATGCTATGGTTGTAATTGTACTTGCTGATAATCCTTCACGTTTTTTTTATGAGAAGCTGGGAGGGGAGCGTATAGATACACTAGTCACTTCAATTGCAGATAAGCAATTAAGAGAGGTTGTATATGGATGGAAGGATATTCATATACTGAAAAAAATTATGTGAAAATTCTTATAGTTTCATTAATATTCACATTTATTGTAATCACCCCTGCTGTTTTGTATAATTCACAGAGGGTGTTTTTTAAATACTGAATGAATGAGATGGAATCATTGGGCACCTATCACTATTGAACCAATAAAAAAGAATGACTTAAATACATGAGAGAAGGGAAGCAAATCATGGCTAAACAACAAATCGGTGTTATCGGTTTAGCAGTAATGGGTAAGAACCTTGCGTTAAATATTGAGAGCAGAGGTTATTCAGTCGCTGTATTTAACCGTTCGTATGAAAAAACAGAAGAATTTTTAAAAAATGAAGCAGAAGGCAAAAACTTTGTTGGTGCAAAAACAGTGGAGGAGTTTGTCCAATCACTTGAAACACCGCGAAAAATTTTGTTAATGGTTAAAGCTGGCGCAGCAACAGATGCGACCATTGAATCTTTAAAACCTCATCTAGAAGAAGGCGATATTCTTATTGACGGTGGAAATACATATTTTGAAGATACAATCCGCCGTAATAATGAACTAGCGACGGCTGGTTTTCATTTTATCGGAACGGGTGTGTCTGGCGGTGAAGAAGGCGCGCTTAAAGGTCCTTCCATTATGCCTGGGGGTAAACGGGAAGCTTATGAGCTTGTTCAGCCTATTTTCGAAGCGATTTCTGCAAAGGTAGACGGCGATCCATGCTGTACATATATAGGTCCAGATGGTGCCGGGCATTATGTGAAAATGGTTCATAATGGAATTGAGTATGGAGACATGCAATTGATTTCTGAAGCTTATTTCATTTTGAAGCATGTATTAGGTTTAGAAGCAGACGAGCTTCATAAAATATTTGCTGAATGGAATAAAGGCGAACTCGATAGTTATTTAATTGAAATAACAGCAGATATTTTCACTAAGAAAGATGAAGACACAGGTAAGCCGCTTGTCGATGTAATTCTTGATACTGCAGGACAAAAAGGGACAGGAAAATGGACAAGCCAAAATGCATTAGACCTTGGTGTGCCGCTTCCAATCATCACTGAATCTGTATTTGCAAGATTTATTTCTGCTATGAAAGATGAGCGTGTGAAAGCAAGTCAAATGTTAAATGGACCAGAAGTAAAGGCCTACGGTGGCAACAAAGAAGAACTGATTGAAGCCGTTCGGAAAGCGCTGTATATGAGTAAAATTGTTTCATATGCACAAGGTTTTGCGCAAATGCGTGCAATGTCCGAAGAGAAAAACTGGGATCTTCGCTATGGCGATATAGCAATGATTTTCCGTGGAGGCTGCATTATCCGTGCACAATTCCTGCAAAAAATCAAAGATGCCTATGACCGCGATTCTGGGCTGAAGAATCTTCTGTTAGATCCATATTTCAAAGACATTGTAGAAAATTATCAACAAGCATTGCGTAAAGTACTTGGTGTGGCAATTGAGCGTGGAATTCCTGTGCCATCCTTCTCTAGCGCAATTGCTTATTATGACAGTTATCGTACAGAGACTTTACCGGCAAACCTTCTTCAGGCGCAACGTGATTATTTTGGTGCGCACACATATAAACGTGTCGATAAAGAAGGAGTTTTCCATACAAATTGGATGGAATAAATGATATACAAAAAAAGAAATACTGAGTTCAGTATTTCTTTTTAATTTGATAATAATACTGTGATATAAGCCGTGCATCTAGCTAGTTTAGAGCAAGGAGCCATAAGCTTCAACTGGTTCTGGCTAGGTGTACTTGCATATGTAGTAGTTAGTTATTAAAGGTAGATTGGCAAATCGCCATTTGATTAGCATTTGAGCTTGTCTATGAAAGAACGCAAGTGTTATTATAATTATTCACACATATGTAAAATTTTTAAAGGTTTTTAAGCTTTTCATACCTAATTGATTGTCCTTTATCTGCAATAGATGTAGTATGGAAAAATAAGAGGAAATTGAATACTATGTTATAATAGTTTTCAAATACTCGTTAATTAAGAGGAGAGGTATTTTAAATGAAATTCTTTATTGATACTGCTAACCTGGAAGATATTAAAAAAGCGCATAAAATTGGCGTTTTAGCTGGGGTAACTACAAACCCTTCACTTGTTGCCAAAGAGGGCGTCAAGTTTGAGGATCGTATAGAGGAAATTTTAAAAACAGTTCCTGATGTTGAGTCTGTTTCAGCTGAAGTTACACCAAATGCACTTACTGCAGAAGAAATGATAGCTGAAGCAAACGAATTAATTAAAATCAACGGTGGCGACAAAAATATTACAATTAAATTGCCAATGACTATTGATGGGCTGGAAGCAACACGCTATTTAGCTAAAAAAGGCGTAAAAACAAATGTTACCCTTATTTTCACTGTCAATCAGGCATTGCTAGCTGCTAGAGCAGGCGCAACGTATGTTTCTCCATTCTTAGGCAGACTAGATGATATTTCAGAGGATGGGGTGCTGCTTGTATCGAAAATAGCTGAGCTCTTCCGTATTCACAATCTTGATGCACAAATTATTGCCGCATCTGTTCGCCATCCGGATCATGTAACGAGAGTAGCAATGGCGGGTGCACATATTGCGACGATTCCTTATAAAGTAATCGAACAGCTTACAAAGCATCCACTTACTGATCAAGGCATTGAGAAATTTGCTGCTGATTGGAAAACTGTTTAATAAGCGAAAGGAAGTCCAGCATTTGCTGGGATTCTCATTAGGTCAAAAGAGCGTGTCTTACATACCGAATATTTCGGGCGTGTAAGACACGCTCTTTTTGTCTCAACAGTCGTTAAAAGAAACTAAAGTATTGCTTGCAAGATATTTAATGCGGTTTCCAGTCTTCATAAAGACCTGAGCCTTCACAACCTGGACAACGGAAGTGATCGGAATGAAAGGAATAGACATTGGCAGGATAAACAATAAATCCCCGACCGTAGCAATCGGGACATTTATTCTCCACCTTCATTTTTGATACATGTTCCTCAAAACGTTCATTGCGCCATTTGTTGAACAATTTAATCAAATGCATCATTTCCACCTTCTCTCTTCTTCCTTTTGTAAATTTCTTTGATTTATTATATTAGAAATCTTTTTTTTTGCTTATACTTTTATATAGAAAGAAAAGAGAATATTTGTTTAGTAATACTAAAGGTTAGGTAATCTAAATATTTTTTGATATAATAAAAAGGTTCTATACAATTTATATTAAAGGGGTCTTCTTAATGGACATTGTTAATCAGCTGCTCTCTACATATGCTTCTTTTTTTGATTGGGCAATGTGGAAAGAGGTGCTTACAGATCCAGTTTCATGGGGATATATTGGCACGCTCGTAGTTTTAGAAGGATTGCTATCGGCTGATAATGCACTCGTATTAGCAGTAATGGTTAAACATTTACCAAAAGATCAACAAAAAAAGGCATTAACATACGGCTTATTTGGCGCTTATTTCTTTAGATTTTTATTTATTGGACTAGGCATGTGGCTTATTAAATTTTGGTGGATAAAAGTATTAGGGGCAGCATACTTAGCGTGGCTCGTCATTAAGCAATTTTGGTTGAAATCACCTGAAGACGATTTAAATGGTGTAAAAAAAGACGGGCTTCTTATCCGAACGTTTGGTGTGTTTTGGGGAACGGTCATTTCGGTGGAATTGATGGATCTTGCCTTTTCAGTCGATAGCATCCTGGCGGCATTTGCTGTTTCTGACAAAGTGTGGATACTGCTCATTGGCGGAATGCTGGGAATCTTAATGATGAGGACCGTTGCTAAGCTATTCCTCGTTTTAATTGAAAAGATTCCGGAATTAGAATCGACAGCGTTTATTCTAATTGGAATTATCGCTATAAAGATGTTCTTAAGCGTACTTGGAATTGAAATAGGTCATGTGCTGTTCTTTAGCATTATCGTTCTTGCCTTTGTGATCACATTCATTGTTCACTATTACCATAATAAACAAAGCGGGCATGACCATGTCGCTTAAATACAGTTAATATCATTAAAAAACAGCAACTGATGAATCAGTTGCTGTTTTTATCTATTATAGCATCGCCAATGCTCAAAATAAGGGGGTAATGAGTTAGGCGTACTTCATGTGATCCAATTATTCTGTAATACTTTCAAGCACATCATCAATAATTTGGCTATTGGCAATTGTGCCGGTATATAGCCAGCTGGAATCGCGGGAAAATTCATAAAGGTTGCCGTTTTTTACTGCAGGGATGTTAGCCCATAGCGGATCTTTAAGCATTTCAGATCCAGTTTCTTTATCGCTATTAATCAAGAATAAGTGATCAGCATCTAATTCAGCGAGTTTCTCTAACGAAACAGCTGACCAGTTGCCGGTAGCGGATGCAGAAACCTCTTTTACGACATCCGGAACAGCCATTCCTAAATCACCATATAAAACGGCACCGGATGAAAGGTTTTCACTTACCATAAATAAACTGTTATTCACTAACCAAACTGCAGCAGCTGATTCGCCTTTGTGTGATTCCTGCAGTTGTTTCTTTGCAGCTTCAGCTTTTGTCTCGTATTCATCGAGTACTTTTTCAGCTTCAGCTTCCTTGCCGAAAATTTCTCCAATTTGTTTTAGCTCTTCGCGCCAATCATTATTTTCTTCTTCGCCAATAACATAGGTTGGAGCTATTTTAGAATATTGATTATATTTGCCACCTTCAACCATAGCGGCTGAATCCATAATTAATAAATCTGGTTTAAAGCTTGATACTGCTTCTAAAGGCAGGTCATGTGCAATGGTAGGAACATCTTTTAAGTATTCCTGCAAGTATTCTTGCTTGCCATTAGCAACAGTCCATTGCGCGACAGGTGTGATGCCAAGTGCAACTAAGTTATCCTCTAAGTATGTAGCTATAACTCTCTCCGGTTTAGCTGGAATCGTCACTTCATTTCCCAATGCATCAGTTAGGACTCGATCTTCTGTTTCCTGTGATGTATTTGCATTACTGTCCTTGTTGTTCGTTTGATCTGTATCACTGCTGCAAGCAAATAGAGCGAGAGAAGAACTTAATAGCGCAGTTAACAGAAGGTTTTTTGTATTCAATAGTTAACCTCCTAGAGTATTTGTGATATAATTTCTAAACAAATGATAACAATTATCATTATCGATGACAACATTTTTTTTAGAAAGAGGATACATAATGGCTTTATTACAATTTAAAGCATCTGCTAGAAATAAAGTTATCGCTATGATAATTATTATTTTTGGTACAGCATTATTAGTGTTATCCATGGCAATTTCAATTGCTTTTGGGGCAGCCAATATTGATGTTGGCACCGTTTGGCAGAGTATAGTTTCATTTGACCCGGCAAGAACTGAACATCAAATTATACAGCGATTGAGGCTGCCGCGGGCATTAGCTGCAGCTTTAGTTGGTGCGGCTTTAGCAGTTTCAGGTGCCATTATGCAAGGGATGACACGCAACCCTTTAGCTTCACCCTCAATTATGGGTGTCACTGCCGGTTCCACCTTTATGATTGCTGTAGCCCTTGCTTTTGCGAGCGTATCATCTTCAATTGGCTTAATGGCGGCAGCTTTTATCGGCGCAGGACTTGGTGCTGGATTGGTCTTTGGAATCGGCAGTCTTTCGAAAAATGGCTTAACCCCTGTCAAGCTTGCCTTAGCAGGCTCAGCGATTACTGCGTTATTAAGTTCGATTTCATCTGCCATTGCGATTCATTTTGATGTGGCAAAGGATTTAAGCTTTTGGTATGCAGGTGGGGTAGCAGGTCTTCAATGGGAAAATATCATTACTGCGTTGCCGGTTTTCGTTATCGGCCTTTTAATAGCAGTTATGATCAGCGGTTCGATCACTGTGATGAGTTTGGGCGATGAAGTAGCTACTGGATTAGGGCAAAGGACGGGAATAGTAAGAGCGCTAGGATTTGTAACGGTTTTGCTTCTAACTGGTGCAGCTGTATCCATTTCGGGCACGATTGGATTCGTAGGGCTAGTGATCCCACATATCACCAGATTTCTCGTAGGAAGCGATTACCGGCTGATTATACCATGTTCAGCTGTATTGGGTGGAGTACTATTAGTGCTAGCTGATGTGGGGGCAAGATTGATTAATCCGCCTTTTGAAACCCCTGTAGGAGCTGTCACGGCTCTTATTGGTGTGCCATTTTTCCTTTACCTTGCACGTCGTGAAGGGAGAGGAATGCTATGAAAGCAAAGAAATCAAAATCCATAAAAGTAGCTATCCTCTTAATAGCAGCGATAATCATAACATTTTTCCTTAGCTTAAGCTTTGGATCTAGTTTTATTCCGCCGATAGAGGTGGCTAAAACGTTATTTGGTAATGGGACTGGCGAGTATGATTTAATCCTGTTTGATTTTCGGTTGCCGAGAATGGTGATTGCCATTTTAATCGGTGCTGGAATGGCCGTTTCCGGGGCGATATTACAAAGTGCAACCCAAAATGGTCTTGCTGACCCCGGTATATTAGGTATTAATTCAGGAGCAGGATTTGCAGTCATTATCTATATCTTTTTCACACAGGGAATGAGTTTTGCTTCACCTTTTTTATCCATATTTATCATGCCGTTATTTGCTTTAATTGGAGCAATCGCTGCCGCTTGTTTAATTTATCTTTTTTCATGGAAAAAAACAGGTGTGACTCCGATACGGCTTATTCTAGTTGGAATCGGCATTAATGCCGCTTTTTCGGCGCTTATTATCATCTTCCAGCTTAAAATGGACCCAAGGACGTTCACGCAAGCGACAGTATGGCTTTCAGGAAATATTTCTGGTGTTGATTGGAGCTATGTATTATCGCTGCTTCCGTGGATACTCATTTTCATTCCAGCTGCGATTTATAAATCTAGGTATTTAAATGTGCTTGGGCTAGGGGACACCGCTTCTATCGGTTTAGGTGTGAATGTCAATCGCGAAAGAAGATGGCTGCTTTTTATATCGGTAACCTTAGCAGGAACAAGTGTAGCCGTTGGTGGTGGAATCGCATTTCTAGGCCTTGTAGCTCCGCAACTGGCTAAAAAGCTCGTCGGGCCAAGGAACGAAATTTTAATACCTGTATCAGCTTTAGTCGGCGCTTTTCTCTTATTGCTATCTGATTTAATTTCAAGAACAATTTTGGCGCCTTCGGAAATTCCTGTCGGTTTAGTAGTATCTGCAATTGGCGCTCCATACTTTATCTATTTATTAATTAAAAGCTAAAAGGGTCATACTATGGCTATCTTCGTTGTTAAAGGAGGGCCACTAATATGGCTAAAAAGGCTGAAGAGGTAATCGATACCGCTGAATTAAAAGCAGAAAACGAACATCTGAATTATATGCTTGCATCAGTTGTTACATACTTGGCAGATGAAGAAGTAGAAGAAATAGATCTTGAATATCTTTTAGTTCATACAGAAGGATTACGAGAATGGTGGGACAAATACCGCGAACGCAATAAGAAAAAAATAGAAGAGGAAATCAAAAGCTCTTTAAGTAACTTATCATTAGAAGAGCTTGAAAGTATTCGAGAAAAGATTAAAGAAAAAAATAACTAAAGTGGCCATTCCTACCTTCATTCTAAAAATATGATGGTTTACCGCTCTAGCGGTTTGCGACCAGCCTAGTTACTCTCCGCAGGAGTCGAGCGGACATAATCGTCTAAACTCACTTAAAACCCCTAAAAAGGGGTTTTTCCTGTTTAACAGGAATTAGAAGCAAAGTGTAGAAGAATGATTGTAATGAAAAAAGGAGGATTTGAAATTAGGTGACAAGAATACTCTCAAAAGGGTGCAAAGGAGAATGATTCATGTTTTCTTATAAAGTAGATAAAGATATATCAATTGAAATGTTTCAGCAACACCATAAGGAAGAATTTTATTCTTTTATTGACGAAAACCGCAGCCATTTAAGGCAATGGCTGTTATGGGTAGATAAAAGGAAAAGTCCGGATGATATGAAACCTGTAATTGAAGCCTTTATTCAAAAATATGCAGAAAATAACGGTTTCGATGCGGGTATTCGCTGCAAAGGTAAATTAGTAGGGATGATCGGATTGCATGCTATTGATTGGAAAAACCGAACGACAAGTATCGGTTATTTACTTGGAGAAAAGATACAAGGAAAAGGGATTATTACGAAAACTGTATCTGCTGCCTTAATTTCATACATATTTACTGAGCTGGAACTAAATCGCATTGAAATTCAATGTGCAGCAAGCAACTATAAGAGTATAGCGATTCCAGAAAGGTTAGGATTTACGAAGGAAGGAATTCAAAGAGAAGGACAATGGCTTTATGATCATTATGAAGACATTATTACCTATAGTATGTTAAGGAGAGAATGGACATGTAACAACACCAATGACGAGAAAAATGAGAATTTGCTGCAGGATAAATAAAAAGATGTAAAAGACCAATCATTTGCTACTAATGGTTGGTTTTTTTTATGGTGGTATTCCTGTCATTATTATACATTAGATAATATTCATCTTTCTTTCTGTTATATTTATATAATTATTTGCACAATCTAAACTTTGCTAAATTCTGCAAATATGTTCCAAAAAATAGTTGGTAATGTATGCGTTTACAAGTCGAAAAATAATAAAATATGAAATAATTACGAGTTATCTATTTTCAAATTAGGCAAATTCCAGTAAAGTTATAAGAGTTATCCTAGAAAAATGAAAAGAAGGTGAGGAAAATGCCGAAAGAAAAGGATAAAAAAGCGTATTCACGCGGAAATCTCATTGGCCTAATTCTAGGTCCTGTCTTAGCACTGCTAGTGTTCTTTTTGTTACCTAACGATATGATTGGGTATGAAGGAAGAGTCGTTATCGCAAGTATTGCAATGATAGGAACGTACTGGGTAACTGAAGCAGTGCCGATGGCTGTTGCATCATTACTTCCATTGATCATCATTCCATTATTCGGTGGTGCACCAATAGATGTTGTGTCTCGTTCTTACGGGGAATCTGTCATTTTTATGTATATGGGTGGTTTTATTCTAGCAATTGCCATTGAGAAATGGAATTTACATAGAAGAATTGCCTTAAACATCATTGATTGGATTGGTACGGAGAGTCATAAAATTATTCTCGGTATTATGATCGCTACTGGATTACTGACGATGTTCATTTCCAATGCTGCAACAGCGTTAATGATGCTTCCGGTTGCATTAGCATTAATCTCTGAGGTTAGAGAAAAGAAAATACTAGAAGACCAAAATTTGAAGTTTTTTGCGAAATCCATTTTGTTAGCGGTTGCATATACGGCAACAATCGGAGGACTTGCTACTCTGGTTGCCGCTGTGCCAAATGCTGCGCTTGCTGGTATTGCAAAAATTCAATTTGATGTTGAAGTTACTTTTGTCCAGTGGTTCATTTTTGCTGCCCCAATAGCATTAATCATGTTTGTTTTCTTATATTTCTATTTAACAAAAATGAAGTTCAAGGTAAAATCTGAAAACGAGGGCAAAGTTTCTTTTATTAAGGAAGAAAAGAAGGGCTTAGGTAAAGTAAAGACTGAGGAATGGATTGTTATCGCCGTTTTCCTTTTGACTGTTTCATTATGGGTAGGAAAACCAGCTATTTCATGGGTGGCAGATCATGTAGGCTTTCTCTCATTTTTAAGCAGGCTTGGTTCATTGCCAGATGCGAGTATTTCAATGATGGGAGCCGTATTACTATTCTTCTTACCAAGTACGAAAAAAGGTGAAAGAATTCTTGAATGGGAAGACTTAGTTAAGTTGCCATGGGGTGTACTAGTACTTTTCGGAGGAGGACTTGCCCTCGCAGCGAGCTTGGAACATTCAGGCGTAAATGAATGGATTGCTGTTGCACTTCAAGGTCTACAAGCATATACACCATTCATTATTATTTTATTGCTAGTAGTTATTGTGTTAGGCATGACAGAAATCTTATCAAATACCGCTGTGGCAAACTTAGTTTTGCCGATATCAGCAGGTCTAGGGGTAGCTATCGGAATTGATCCACTGATTATGATGGCTGCGGTTGCTCTAGCTGCAGGTTCATGTTATATGCTTCCTGTTGCCACACCTCCAAATACGGCAGTATTTAGCGCGGGTGAGTTGGAGGTTTCTGATATGGCTAAAGCCGGTGTATGGCTAAACTTAGTGAGTGTAATCGTGATTACATTAGCCGTCTACTACTGGATGCCAATTGTTTTTGGAATAACTATCTAGCGTAAAAAGGGGTGTCCATAGAGGCACCCTTTTTGAAATAAAATGAGTATGAAGTACAAACTTTGTAAGAGGGAAAAAGTATGTGTATGGAGGTTCAAATAGGTGTGTAGAGGAGTCGACCTCGATTCCTGAGGGAGAGAAGCAAGTCAGTCGAGAGACTAAGGGAGAGAAGCGGAAAAGCTTCTCGACGTACGAACCGCGCAGGAGGAGATTCGTAAGCCTTGAGAAGGATATAGCTTTAAGGAAGTGTATGTAATATAAGTTCTTTTATAAAATTTTTATTGAATGGTTCATAATGTACATATAAGCAAGATGTTTGACTCTTTTAGATTATCATTTATTATTATTAGTTAGTATGTTGCGTTTAAAGGGAGTTGTTACATGGTCACAATATTAGCTGGGTTAGCCTTTTTGTCGGTCTATGCACTCATTTGTTTATACATTGGTGTGAACTTTTGGAGCTGGTTAAAAACGACATTTTCGTTTAAATATAAGAAGACATATATAATAATTGTATCATTATTATCACTTGCTTTTTTTGGTGGGTATAGCATCCCATCTCCGCTTTTAGAAATGATCGGTGGTTATTGGCTTGTTGTTATTGGTTACAGTATCCTCATTCTCCCCATCATTAATATCATTTATTTTATATTGAAGAAAAACAGAAAATGGAAAATAGGATTAGGCTGGGTTACAGTTGCATTTTTTGCATTCGTGTTTATTTATGGAAGCTACAATGCGTGGACGCCGGTAGTCAGGGAGTACGATGTCTCTATAGATAAAACAATTGCGAATGATAAGAAGGAACTAAAGATACTTATGGCAGCTGACCTGCATCTAGGGACAGTAATTGGGAATAATCATTTGGATAAGCTAGTAAAGATTGTAAATGATGTTAAACCAGACATTATTTTTCTCCCGGGAGATATTATTAATGATGATATTACTCCATATGTAGAGCAGGAAATGAGAACAACAATGGAGAAAATACAAGCACCACTTGGCGTTTTCGCGGTTCCAGGAAATCATGATTATTACGGCGGTCATAATGAAAAACTTAAGAAAGAGCTTGAAGAGATTGATATAAGGTTTTTAATGGATGAAGCGGTAGAGGTGGCAGGTGATTTCCTTGTGTTAGGAAGAGATGATTTCACGAATCCTAACAGAAAGACCTTGGATGAGTTAATAAATAAGTTGGATAAATCGAAGCCTATTTTTGTACTTGACCACCAGCCAAGAGAAATAATTGAGGCACAAGCAGAAGGTGCGGACATGATTTTTTCTGGACACACACATCGCGGCCAGCTGGCACCGGCACATTTAATCACAGAAAGAATGTATGATAATGATTGGGGATATTTAAATATTCAACAATTACATTCCTTTACAACCTCAGGGTTTGGTCTTTGGGGACCAGCATTAAGAATTGGTTCACAATCTGAAGTGATGGTGATTGACGTCACGTTTAACTAAAACTCAACGTTGCTGTTGAGTTTTTATTATTCTATTTGATTGCTTTCCCAAACTGAGAAAAGTCCGCTGCCTTCACAACTTGCACAATGGTAAGCATCATCATCCAAAAACATATATTCATGCCCTGCATAATATTGCATTCCTCTACCACGGCAATCAGGACATTTATCTAACCCTCTCATCTTTTCTACGTGGTTATCATATCTTGACTCTCTCCATTGATTAATGGCATTAAATAGTCCCATAGCTAATCCTCCTTACGTTTTGTACATAGTTTGGATTACTAAGATAGGAAATATACATAATCACCTGTAATAATATTAAATGCTTGTCGAAAGATGTGGGTGCCGCTCACCAACATTTTTCGACAAGCACCATATTTACAACAAAACATTAATCCAAAACAAAAGCCCAAGCCTTCAGCTGAAGACTTGAGATTTGCTGCTCACAAGTTGTGGGTTTTGTCGAATTTTGTAGGTGACAGGTACCCTGATTTGCTGTTCCCGACTAAGATAAGGAGGGCGGGCAGCATGAATCCTCTGATGATGAAGGTGTCTAGGAGGATTCTTAGTGCCATGGTGAAGCCGAATAGGAATAGTTCCTGGAGCGGCTGGGTGATGAGGACAGCGAAGGTGGCTGCCAGTATGACACCTGCCGACGATATAACACCGCCAGTTAATGATACCCCATCCCTTACTGCTTCATTCCATGAGACATGCTTTGCCCGTTCTCGTATTCTCGATACAAGCATAATATTATAATCGATTCCTAAAGCAACCATAAAGACGAAGGTGTAAACTGGAATCCTGTAGCTAATGGCATCATAGCCCATCATGTTTTCGAATATCCACCAGCTAAATCCTAAAGATGCGAAATACGACAATAATATGGTAGACATCATAATGATAGGCAGGATAAATGACTTTGTCTGGAAGCCAAGCATCGTTGTTAACAGGATGGTAACAACAGATAATAAAATAATCATGTCTCTGCTATTCATTGTCTGCACATCTAGCTGCTGGGCTGTTTGACCAGCGAATTGTAAAGAGGTCTCAATTGATGAGAATCCAGCCTCGTCTAAAATCTTTTTCTCTTTTTCTCTTAATTGTTCAACTGTACGGAGTGCCTGTTCATCATAAGGATTGTCATCGAGGACAACCTGCAAACGAAAACTTCGCTTTGACTCAGATAAGAAGTTTTGGGGCAATTCCTCATTTCCGAGCAACATATCTTTTGTTAAATCGGGAGATACCGCCGCAACGCCTGGTTGATCTGCCAATCCGTCAGCAACTTTTTGAACATTTGCTAATCCTTCTTCATCAGCGGATAATGGAGACTTTCCATAAAGCAAGACTGTGACCGGAGACAATTGACCTGGCGGATAATTCTCCTCTAATAATTCAAACCCTTGTCTGGAAGAAATATTGTCTGGAAAGGACTTCAAAAGGTTAAATGAGTAGTTCATCGTACTGACATTAAAAGCACCTAATAAAAATAAAATAAGTAATATTCCAGCAATCCAGCCCGGTTTTTTCGTAACTATGTGGCCGGCTCTTTGCCAAATCTTCCTTTTAGACTGTTGAGGCTGTTTTTCGTTTGCTGAAGGAACAAATGGCCAAAATGCTTTTCTGCCCAGTAAAACGAAAATACTTGGAATAAGCGTTAATCCGGCTAACAATATCACCACGACTGCTACTGAAAAGACAGGCGCAAAATGATTGTACGGCTCAAATACTGCCAGAAATAAAGTCAGCATCGCAAGCAAAACCGTCCCGCCGCTAAAGAGAATAGGCTCTGCCACATGATGCATCACTTCTTGCATAGAGCTATATTTAGAAGTGTTTTTACACAATTCTTCACGAAACCTGGAGAACACAAATAAGCTATAGTCAGTTAGCACAGCGAAAAGTAAAACAAGCATAATAGATACAGCAGACCCATCAACAGCAAACCATTCTTGTTTGCCAGCTATTCCAAGCAATCTATCAACGATGGCATAAACAATACCTGCAATAAACAAAGGAGTGATTGCAAGAATTGGCGACCGGTATATCAAGATTAATAAAATGAAAATAAGCACAATTGTTGCACTCATTAATATGAAATCAGCATTGCGAAAGATTGAAATGGTGTCAGCTGAGATACCAGCAGGACCAGTAATTTCAAATTGCATGTCTAATCCGAGGGAATCAACCGCCTCTCGCAATTGATTCAATGTTTCATTTGCTTCGTCTGAATCTAACCCTTCAATCAGAGCGGCATTAATAATTAATGTACTTTTATCTTCGGAAAACATCTCATCCTGTAAATGCTCTGGGAATAGATGGAATGGCAAGGAGCTCGCTAAATTATCCGGCTTTTTATCAGATGTCATCCATTTACTAAACTGTGATATTTTTTCACGGTCATATTGATCAATCGGTTCTTTTTTATGAAAAACCAGTAAAGCCGTTAAGCCCTCATCTGTTGGGAATTCTTCTTTCAATAAATTAGCAGCCGTTTCTGAAGGCATATCCTTTGTTACACTTTGTTCCTCACTTGTACCCGAATATTCTTTAGAGCCCGGTGCACCGACACTCAACATGATGGCAGCAATCACCCAAGCAAGTAACATAATTATAGAACCTGTCTTGCTGCTGGAAAACCTCACTAATTTTTGTATTGGTTTTAGCATTTCATTCATCTCCCTTTCATAAGTATCATAAAATTGTTATTTGAACTGAGGATGAACAGCGATTTACAATTTGTTTTTGATCAAAAATAGCAGCTGAAGTGCCTCATGTTCGACTTACCAAACAAAAATTAGCTTTAACAAAGACTTTTTATTATGTTAATCTTTTATTGTTGCAATTTTCTATTTTTAAATCTCGAATTTAGATTGGATATAAGTTAATGGAGATTGCCATTGTGGCTTTCGATGATTTTACTGATAAAGCTGTTTTCATGACGTGGGAAGCTTCAAGGATGGAATGGTTCAAATATAAGGAACCATCATAAGTAACAGGCATGAATGTTCAGTGCATATGCCAATCGACGAATTGAGAATGCAGATGCTGTCTTATACTCAAACAGACCAGGTACAAGACAATTATAAAGTGTGCAGGTTGTTACATCCGTATAGTGCAGGTTCTCTCCTATTAAGAGCCAAAGGAATATATCAGGAAAAAACGCAACAACCTATCCAACTGTAAAGGAAGAGCTTGCAAAATTCGAAGTAAATATGATCGATGACTCTCTCGGCATCTGAAGCAATATTGCTACTGCTGCAGATTGTCTTGCGAGGCGGGAGTTATCATTGTTGTGAATTATTGAAAGCTAACAAATAAAGCGATACGTGATGAATGTTGGCTCACGATTCAGCTAATTGATCAAACTTAACGCTATAAAAGGGGAAAATGAGATGCGTATAAAAAGAGAAAAAATATTTACAGGTTCACCTTGGGAATCAACGGTTGGCTATTGCAGAGCGATTAAAATAGGCGATAAAATTGAAATTGCTGGGACAACAGCAATGAAAGATGGAAAGGTTGTGGGTGTAGGCAGTTCATATGACCAAACAAAATTTATAATAGAACGGATAAAAGAGGCACTCGCTGAACTCGGAGCAGATTTAAGCGATGTTGTCCGGACACGCATGTTTGTCACTGATATTTCTAAATGGGAAGAAATTGGCCAGGCGCACGGTGAATTTTTTCATGCTGTTCAGCCTGTATCGACAATGGTTGAAGTAAAATCTCTCATTCATCCTCAATTATTAATTGAAATAGAAGCAGAGGCGATAATAGATAATAAAATCTGCTAAATACTGTGTAAGATCTCTTTACAAAGTAAATGCGTAAACTATATAAGCCGTGTATATTATAGATAGAATCCTAAGCCCCACTTGGAAGTAGCTCCAGTATGGATGAAAATTCATCACTGGGCTTTTTTTGTATAAAAATAAAGAGAAGGAAAAATTCCCCTCCTCAAAAAACAGCAAAATTAAGATTCACGTAACATTGAATCGATCTCCTTCAATACTTCACCTATTTTTCGCTTATGTATGACTAAATCTGCATAAATATCATAATCTGTCTGTTCTTCATTAATGATTACAAGCTTTGCACCGCTTTCCTTCGCGATAAGAGGAAACTGATTTGCGGGTGATACTGAAAGTGAAGAACCAAGAACGATAAAAAGTTCAGCCTTTTGTGCTTCTTCAAAAGCCATATTAAATGCATCTTCAGGAAGTGATTCTCCAAAAAGTATGATAGAAGGACGTAACATTCCTCCGCATTCACAAATAAAGTCTTCGTCAACATATTTTTCACTGCTGTATTTTTTGTTGCATAATTGACAATGTAGAGTCTGTAAAGTTCCATGCAGTTCAGCTACGCGTATAGAGCCTGCTTCAGTGTGAAAACCATCAACATTTTGCGTAATGATTGAATGTATAAGCTGTTTCTTCTCCCAGTCTGCTAAGATTTTATGCCCTTTGTGCGGACCATACTTTTTAATGCCAAGCACTCTGTCACGATAAAACTCAACAAACTCATGAACATTATGATTTAATGCTTCTGTAGTCGCGAGTTGACTAGGATCTTTTTTTCTCCACAGACCATTAGCGGAACGAAAATCAGGAAGTCCGCTCTCTGTAGACATGCCTGCGCCTGTAAAAATGACTGTATAATTTGAAGCTGCTAACCAATCTTGAAGCATTGCAATCACTCGCTTTTCCTTTTTTCTTCATTATAATCAAAAAACCTGCTCCAAAGATAGGAAGCAGGCATGAATCTATAAGGATTTATTTATTATCGTAATAATTTCCAGCTGTTTGTTCAGCATTAAATGTCCAGTTCACCCTAAGCTTGTCTCCTTGAAATTGGTTTTGATCCTGCCCATTATCAACAAATTCGAATAGGACAAACATCTTTTCCTTTCCGCCAGCAGGAATGCCGTCTGGAATTTGCTCATTTCCTACAAATGTATCAATTGCTGTAATATCCGGCTGTTGTGATTGCAATTCAGCTAATGTCGTTTCAACAACAGGAACAGTTGCACTGCTGGTGTTATACATGATGGTCACTTTAATATGCTCAGCAAAGTCGTCTGAATTATCGCCTTTTGCATCCTCTATAACATATTGAGTATGAAGAAGAACCTTGTGAATATCAAGTGTACCGTTATTTTCTAATGTGAATTCACGGTAAATTTCATCACCGGGTTTGATGTTATCAATATTAACGACAAAATCAGGATTCACTGCCAAATCCAAAGTTCCTGCTGCGAACGTATTTTGGGTGGCAAAGCTATCGCTAAAGTAAGCGTATGTACCTCCACTAATTAATGAAATACCAAGAGCAGCAGTCATTAAGTTTCTTTTTGTAAATTTAAATTTCCATTTCATATATAAACCCTCCTAATAAAAATATGTATTCACTCCACAATGGGAGAAATAGCTTAATTCAAAACTTCTTTTGTTTGTGGCAACGGAGTACTTCTAAAGCTTGTTACTAAAAAATACAGTCCTGGAATAATCATTATTAATGCGGTGCCTTCTTTGGATTGTGCAGCGCTAAGCAGGTACCCTAAGTAGGGAATGGAAAACCCGGTATATTCTCCAACAATGTCAAAGGCGGGCACAGTCCATAAATCAGCACCATTGTTATTATCACCCTTTGTTTTATAAACCGTTGTACCATTTTGGGTAGAAACTTCTTCAATTCTATGAGTCACCAAATAGTTGTCTATTTTAAAAGTAATAATGTCACCAGTTTGGTAGCTATCAGCATCCTTTTGAGTGTTTATAGTAATAACAGAACCTGTTTTAAAGGTTGGCTCCATCGAACCGGATAAAACCGTTTTCATTTGATAGCCAAACAATGCAGGCTCGCTACCGGATAGTCTTGAAGATACAACGATAAAGAGAAAGATGCATAGCAGTACAAACAAAAGATTGCTGAATGTGGTCATGATCAATTTGCCTATTTTCCTCAATTTTCATCAGCTCCTTGCTTAAGCATGGCGTTTCTATCAATCCATAACATTACTATAACTGAATTTTCGAAAAAATAAATTGGGTTAATTTTATCCGATAAAAGGACTGCTTTTATCCAGCAGAAGAACATTTCTATGCGATTGCAGGGCAAAAAGTCCTTTGAAAATAACCCAATCGGAAACTATTGACGAATCAAATAATATTCAGAATAATTATAATTGTTTTATGAATATAGAAAATTGAAGAGGTGAGTTGAGTGAAGAAAGCGAACAAAAAACAAAAAGGAAATAAATTTGCCAAAAAGGTTGTCATTCCTGCAGCGCTTGCATTATCAGTTACATTTACGGGATTTGCACCTTTATCTACTTATGCAGCCATCCAAGAGGAAACGAACCAAATTATTTGGAATGCACCTGCTGGATTAAGTAAGGAGGAAGTAGTAAAAGCTTATTTAAAATCACAAGTTGCAGCGCCAAAATCATTCGGTGCTTCATCATCGAATGAACAATTTAAAGTAATCGATGAAATGACTGACAAATCAACCGGTACATATCATCTGAAAACAGTTGAACAAGTAAAGGGAATTCCGGTGTATGGGACAGGCCAGTCTGTTGCATTAGATGATGAATTTAACGTTATCGCTTCTTTTGGTGAAGTATCGCAGAAATTAGCTGGTGCCAATATTACGACGAAAGCATCGTTATCAGAAGATGAAGCAATTACGATAACTAAATCAGAAGTAGAGACAGAAATTGGTGAAGTGAAAGATTATGATGGGATAGAATCAGAATTAACAATCCTTCCATTAGATGGAAAATACTATTTAACTTATTTAGTAAAAGCTTCTACTTCACAGCCTTCACCAGGATATTTCCACTATTTTATCGATGCAAATTCCGGTGAAGTTGTTCATCGCTTTAACGCTATGCATGGAGCGGACACAGAAGTCGTTAACGCACGCGGGCTTGATTTATTTGGTAAAATGCAAACCTTTAAAGCAACCAAAAATTTAGAAACTAATAAAACGCATTTACATTCGGTAGAAACGATAAAAGGCAACGCTGTCAACATTCATACTTATGATGCTAGAAGGATGCCTGAAACATCTTTTATATTATTATCTGCTCTACTAGGTTTTACTGGTTTTGAAGTTGAAACAAATTCAAGCTTTTTCTATGATCCTGCAGCAATTTCTGCTCAGTCAAACTCATTGAAAATTAACAACTATTATCAAAATGTCCATAGCCGAAATAGTTTAGATGGCAATGGAATGAAGATTATAAGCACAGTTCACATTGGTGACAAGTGGAATAATGCCGGCTGGAATGGCAAGCAAATGTTATATGGCGATGGTGATGGAGCTTATTTTAGTTCATTGGCAGGTGCACTTGATGTTGCTGGTCATGAAATGACACATGGTGTGATAACAAATACAGCGAACTTAACTTATTCTGGTGAATCTGGAGCGATTAATGAATCAATCGCAGATATTTTAGGCGTTTTGGCAGAGAACCATTTTAAACCTGCTGATCAAAAGAATTGGGATATAGGGGAGGATGTATATACACCTAACATTCCTGGAGATGGTGGTCTTCGTTCACTGGAGGATCCTAAAACAAGATCATTATCACCAGCATATGGTTTAAAGGATAATCGTTACCCTGATCATTATGATGATCGCTATATCGGTGAACTGGATAATGGCGGCGTTCATATTAATAGCAGTATTAATAACAAAGCAGCCTATCTAATTTCTCAAGGTGGCGAACACTACGGTGTTGAGGTTAATGGAATTGGTGAAGCGAAACTAGGAAAAATTTTATATCGTGCGTTAACTGTCTATTTAGTTGCCTCATCCGGATTTGCTGAAACAAGGGATGCAATGGTTCAAGCCGCCAGGGACTTACACCCTGATATAAACAGTCAACCTTCAGCTGAAACACAAGCAGTGATGGCAGCATACGAAGCAGTAGGTGTCACTGAGGGAGAATAAACAAAATCACTCGAAAGCATGAACAATAAAGTTCATGCTTTTCCCTTTTCCATCTATAGGTCAATCATTCACAAAACATTTATAAATAATATCTGTACATTTTCAGAATAATCGATAAAATAATGATTAATATGACATGTTACATTAAACAACTAAGAAGAGCAGACCTGGGGGGAGTGCAATTGTCTGTTGGACAAATCATTAAATTTTATCGAGAAAGAGAAGGCATGACTCAGGCGCAGTTAGGGGAAGGGATTTGCACAGCTACCCATATAAGTAAAATTGAAAATGGTAAGACAGATTATTCTCCGGAAATCATCTCATTATTTTCACAACGTCTCAATATTAATATACATAAAGAAATTGAAGCCTTTGATAAAATAGAATTCATGCTCCATTGTTTCCATGAAGCGATGATTATGAATCAAACAAAGCAAATGGAGAATTACCGCAAAAGCCTGGAGGCTATTCCATATATCACGTCAACTAAATATTCGTATTTTTTCCAGCTGTTAATGGGAAGGTATTGGCTGATGAAGCTGGACAAGGATAAGGTGGATTATTTGTTAAAGAAAATCGAACCCGTATTGGCAACGATTTATCCATATGAACAGAACCTTTTCCTTCATTTAAAAGGTATATATTATATCAAATATTCAACGAGAAAGAGCGATCATTTCAAAGCAATTGCTGTACTAAATAAAATAAACATCAAATATTATCCAAATCCAGAATACTATTATCATTTAGCTTTGGCATACGAATATGTAGGCTCCAGAGTAATTTCCTATTTTTATGCGGAGAAAGCTCTCTCCTATTTCAAGGAAACGAATAATTATTTGCAAGCTATCAAAGCGGAATCATTAATCCTGTTACAAATGTCAGACGATGAGTTTATCGAGGTTGAAGAAAAATACAAAAGACTCATACATGCCTGTGATTTAATAGGAGCAATAGACAAGAAAGGGATGCTCCTTAATAATCTAGGGATTTCTTTTCTAAAACGAAAACAATTCAATGAGGCTTACGATTGCTTAAATGAATCATTAAAGCTGACAGTAAAGCAAGGTGCAACATATATTAACCGGTTAGCAAATTATATTGAAATTTGTATAGAGGGGAATTTGAACCAAAGGAAAATATTGATAAAAAAGGTTGAGGATGGCTATACGATTGCAAAAAAAGAGAAAAACTATTTGTTTGTTCATCTTTTTCAACTTTATATTTTTGTTTTATCTAAGGAGACTAAAGCCTATTTTATGTATTTGGAAGAAAAAGCTTATCCTTACTTTCGCGAGAATCAACATTTACTGTTAATGAAGAAATATTCGCGGCAACTATTAAGCTATTATCATGAAACGAATCAAATAGAGAAAAGAGCAAACTTAGCATGTGAAATATTAGAAGAAGTACTGAGATAGGAGTTCATGCAATGAATGCGCCGGACTATTTATTAAATGTATGGAAAAGGTTCGATGGTTTTCCAATGGAAACTTTAACAAAGGTATGGGCAAAAAAACAAAGAAGTGTATCGCAAATGCGCGAAGATCAAATCCACTACGGTATAACAGGTAATTGCTTTGACTTATCCATTTGGTTATTGAATGAATTTAAAGAAAAAGGCATCAAAGCGTATCCGATTGGTCATCATTTACATTCAAAGCATGCTCATGCAGCTATCATCGCCGAGGATGAACGGGGGCGCCGGTTTTTATGTGATTTAGGAGATCAATGGTTAAAGCCGATATTAATAGATGTAAAGGATCAAGAATACACCAATGAAAAGTTGGGCGGATTTTTTCCAGCTGCTGATATTAGAGTCTCTCAAGTAGAAAATAACTTACAGATTGAGTATTTTAGACCTAGCGGGAAAGTGTCGCGGCAGATTTATGACGCAAGTAGGATGGAAGAATCTTCTTTTTATTCTGCAGCAGAGTATTCATCCTATCCCGCTATTGGAATGCAGATGTCCTTACAAAAATGAAATTGCACATTGGGAATTTTATGGCTGGAAGAGCTTTTTGAGTACGACAGAAGGTTTAATTGATGATCCAGATTTACACTCCGTCCAGGAATGGACTGCCAGAATCAATAAGAAAACTGGGTATAATACTGTATTTTTGAATGAGGTATTAGAAATCTATAAGAATAAAATCTTTGACTAGGGCAGTTTCTAAAGACTGTTGAGATCAAGGTGAGCGCTTTGAAAAATGCGCAACGAATAATGTAGGAAATGCCCATTTAAAAAAGAGGTGTATTTTTTGGACAAAAAAAGAGCACTTTTGCTTGTGTTTGAAGGGTATTGTGAATTTGAAATAGCTCCAGCAATCTCTATGATCAGCAATCGTTATGAACTTTTTACAATATCAAATAACAGGGAAGCTGTAAGGTCTGAGGCTGGACTGCTGACAGTGCCGACGATCACGTTTTCTGAAGCGAATGTTGAAGACTATGAGCTGTTGATTATACCTGGCGGGGATATGCTGCCGATAGTAAACGATGAAAAATACTATCAATGGGTACATGATTTTTGTGGAAAGAAAAGGGTGATTGCTGCGATATGCAGTGGTCCTTATGTGCTTGCAAGGTCGAATCTATTAGAAAGCATTCCATATACAGTAACTTTATCGAAGGAGCAAAGGAAGTTTCTCGGCGTATTTAAAGAAGCGTATTTTACATATGAACCGATAGTAAGATCATCTCCATATATTTTAACAGCACAAGGTCATGCATATGTTGAGTTTGCTATTGAATTAAATAAAATGATTAATAATGTAAGTGAGGCGGCAGTAGATTTTTATCGTGGCAACAAAAATCATTTTATGGAGTAAACTTATTATTCAACAAGAGTGCAGCCAAAGTGAACCTTAAGATGGATTTGGACCGTTCGGTTCATGAAGAAGAAGGTAGGTGGTACAGACATTATAGGCACAATTGCGATGTTGACTCTTTTTCCGGCTTTAGCGAAGTAGTGCACTCAAAGTTCGAACCACTCAGGAAGAGAGCGGTAAACCTCTCAAAATCACACCTCTCTTTATAAGAATGCGTTTGTCTACAGTCTCCAACCCTCTACAAAGGTTTTTTTTCTTTGAATGACTAATTCACCTAGAAACAACGTAGACTAAAGAGACTTATTTTTTGAAGGGTAGATGATCATATGCGCGCTAAGCTGTTAAAAATCCCTCTTGCTATTCTCTTCCTATATTTCATTTTTATATTGATTGCGACCACGCTTCTTATTAAATCGCCCGTCAAGAATGAAGTGAATTTAAACCAAATCCCCTCCTATGCAATAAAAGAGCAACATTTTGATCAGGCGCAATTGCTAGAAGATGGTTTTACTTCCGGACAGGCAAGATTAAAAATCATCGAAGAAGCAAAGAAAACCATCCATATAGCTTACTATAAATTCTATGAAGAGGAAACAACTGATTTAATGATAGGCGCAATGTTTAAAGCTGCCGACCGTGGTGTGAATGTAAGGTTTATGTTAGATGCAATGACAAATTATTTAAATAGAGACTTGAAGAGAGCGCTCGCTGCGCATCCTAATATTGAACTAAAAGTGTATGAACCATTTCAACCTCTCAGACCTGGCACATGGCAAAATCGGCTGCATGATAAACTTCTCATTGTTGACGAGCAATTTGTGATTACAGGCGGAAGAAACTTGGGTGATAAATATTTAGCTGAAAGTAAAATGGATAATTTCGTTCTTGACCGGGATGTTCTTTTATATCGTCCTAATATTGAAGATAGCAGTGTGATTCAGCATATTGATCAATACTTTCTTACATTATGGGATAGTCCATTTTCTAAACAATATAAACCAAAATTGTCAGAGAATGATAAAACGAAAGAACCAAAGAGAGAGTATATGACTTATTATGATGAAATGAACACATTTCAGACCGTTTTTTCCAATCCGGAGTTTGATTGGGACAAATATACAATAAAAGTAGATCAGACGAGATTTCTAGCAAATCCAATTGAAAGAGGAAAGAAAGAGCCGATAATATTTACTGGCTTAAACGAACTTTTTAAACAAGCTCAATCATCTATCCAAATTCAAACACCTTATGTGATCCCGACAAAGGAAATGAAAAGCCATACCGCTATATTACCTAATTCAGAGGTAGAAACAGACATCATTACAAACTCTCTCAACTCTACTCCTAACATGCTTGCGTTCTCAGGTTATTTAAATAAAAAGGGTGAGCTTATAAAGGAAGCAAATAGAGTATATGAATATGAGGGGGCTTTCTCAGTACATGGCAAATCCATTTTGATTGATGACTATACAAGTGTGATTGGTTCCTTCAATTTTGATTCAAGGTCAACCTTTATTAATACTGAATCAATTGTAATTATAGAGGGAAAAGAGTTTGCCGAAATGTTACAGCTGGCATTTGATGATATTATTAAAGAAAGCCACCTTGTTTCTGAAAATGGTATTATGAAGCAACCAGCTCCGACTAAGTCAGCCGGAAAGGAATTATTCCTGAATATTTTATCCAAGCTGACTGTGCCAATTCAATCGCTGTTATAGAGGATATATATTTTTAATAAAAAAAAGAGCCATTAAGGCTCAAAAAAGCAAACTGGTAAAGTCAGCGAAAATAATTTAATACATTGTTATCATATGCGCTCAGGACAAGGCTGTGCTATATATAATGAAAATATAATTTTTAGTGGCCTAATGTCTAATTATAAAGGGACTGAACCATTGGGCTCAGTCCCTATATAAAAAGGGGGGGATCTTGTTTATGTCCTAGCTGTAATTATAGTATAGACAACAAATGTTAAGAACATATGAACATGAGATGACTAAATGATTAAATAAAATGGAATTATGGTGATGAAAAGGAAAGGAAGAGAATGCATATGACAATGATTTGTCTAATTAGGCACGGAGAGACAGATTGGAACGCACAAAACAGAATTCAAGGAAGAACGGATATCCCATTAAATGAAAAAGGCAAACAACAGGCCATTCAATGCGGAAAATATTTAGCGCTAAACGATTGGGATGTCATCATATCGAGCCCGTTAAAAAGAGCGAGGCAAACCGCAGAGTTGATAAATGAAAATACAAATCTTCCGATAACAATAATGGATGATTTTATCGAGAGATGTTTTGGAGATGGAGAAGGGTTAACTTTTTCTGAACGGCAAGAGAGATTTCCAGATGGTGTGATTCCTGGTTATGAATCTACTGAAACATTAATCTTGCGAATCATGTCAGGAATAGAAAAAATAAACGAGCAATACCCAAAGAAGAAAGTGTTGCTAGTGGCCCATGGCGCTGTTATTAGCAGCATTCTTTCACATTTATCCAATGGAGAAATCGGTTCTGGTAAAACACGATTATTAAATGCTTGCATCAGCAATCTTCAATTTACGGAAAATAAATGGATGATTCAGAACTATAATCAAGTTGATCATTTAGAAAAATAATAGTTAAGCATGCTTTATATCCTAAAAAAATGAAGAATTTTTTAAAAAATGGAGGAATTCTCTCAATTGTCATCGAAATTAGTGTATTATCGGAATTAATAAGGATTTTTTCCTTAAATAATCCGTTGATAGGGGAGAGTCTATCTATGTCATTCACATTAAAAGGAAAAGCAAACAAAATCTTAGAAGAGATTATTGCATTTCGTAGAGAGCTTCATCAAAATCCCGAATTAAGTGGGGAAGAGTTTGAAACATCCTTAAGAATCCAAGAGAAATTACAAATGCATGCTATTCCGTTTAAAGCAGGCTATGCCAAAACAGGCATATTGGGAATCATTAGAGGAAGCAAACGAGGTGGAACAGTCGCATTACGGGCTGATATTGATGCTTTGCCAATTACCGAACAAACCGGGTTGGAATTTGCTTCAAAAAGTGAAGGGATAATGCACGCATGTGGTCATGATAGCCATACTGCCATGCTTCTCGGTGCAGGAATGCTGTTAAATGAAATGAAGGAAGAATTGGAAGGCACCATTCTATTAGTATTTCAACCAGCAGAAGAAAAATCTCCTGTAGGCGGGGCTAGTGCGATGATGGCTGATGGCGTTTTTGATGAAATAAAGCCTGATGTCATCATTGGCCAGCACGTATGGCCTGATTTGGAACCGGGAATGGTTGGTGTACGACCTGGATCAATGATGGGGAACTCAGATCGGTTTAAATTGATTATTAAAGGCTCAGGCGGTCATGCTAGTATGCCTCATACGACTGTCGATGCCATAGTAGTAGCAAATCAAGTGATTACGATGCTGCAAACGATTGTCAGCAGAAATATCGATCCGATCAAGTCAGCGGTAGTTACAGTCGGAAAAATAACTGGTGGAGTCGCACATAACGTAATTGCCGATGAGGTTGTGATAGAAGGAACCATCCGCACGCTTTCAGATGAAGTAAAAGCGCAAGTGAAGAATCGCTTTATTGAAGTTGTTGAAGGCACAGTATCATCTATGAGCGGAACCGTTGAAATTGATTATTTGGACGGTTATCCAGCAACAGTTAACTCTGAAAAGTGGGCAAGGAGAGTGAAGGAAACAGCCATTAGCATGTTTGGTCAAAATCGAGTACCAGAGGTCGCTCCTTCTATGGCGGGAGAGGACTTCGGAAGGTTTCTTCAAGCATATCCAGGTGTGTATTATTGGCTCGGCTGCTCTATAGGCGAAGGTCAGAAGCCGCTTCATAACCCTTCCTTTATGCTGGATGAGGCTATTTTTTCGGATGGCATTGAACTGATGTCGCAGCTAGCAATGGATGCTTTATCTCAAATAAAGACTGGAGGCATGAACGATTAACATGGAAATGAATGAATTCATCAAGAAGCTGACACCATATTTAATAAAAATGCGCAGACACTTTCATCAATACCCGGAAGCTGCATGGACAGAATATGTCACGACAGCTTCTATTGCTGAAGAATTAAAACAGCTGGACTTTAATCTTTATATGGGAAAGGAAATATTAAAAGCAGAAGCGCGAATGGGAATGCCGTCAAATCAAGAAATCGCTGACAATGAAAAGCGTGCGATTGCAGAAGGTGTTTCAGCTGAATGGATGGAGAAGATGGCAGGTGCATTCACCGGCATCGTGGCCGCGTATGATACAGGCAGGCCAGGCAGCCATATAGCGATACGTTTTGATATCGACGCATTGCCGATTAAGGAATCGGCTGAAGCTGGACATTTTCCGGCAGATGAAGGGTTTATTTCTAAGCGTGAAGGCTTTATGCATGCGTGTGGTCACGATGGCCATGCTGCAATTGGATTGGGAGTTGCCCGCTTTATTCATGAATTTAAGCAACGATTATACGGACGGTTCACATTGCTATTTCAGCCGGGGGAAGAGGGCGGCAGAGGAGCTAAGCCGATGGTTGAACAAGGCCTGCTCGATAGCGCGGATTATTTTATAGGCGGACATATTGGAATACATTCCTTGAAAGTGGGAGAAATTGCTGCTACAGCTACGAAATTTTTAGCTAGCACAAAAATAAATGCCTCTTTCTATGGGAAGTCTGCACATGCGGGCCTTTCCCCTAATGAAGGCAGAAACGCGCTGCTAGCGGCCGCCGCTGCATCGCTTCATTTAAATGGAATTACCCGCCATGCAGACGGTCATACAAGAATTAATGTTGGCAAGCTTGAAGCGGGAAGCGGTAGAAATATCGTAGCTGATTTTGCACGAATGGAAATTGAAACCCGAGGTGAATCAACCGAGTTAAACGAAAATTATATGGTTCCTGAAGCAAGGAGAATCATCGAGGCAAGTGCGGCACTTTATGATGTAAAAGCGGAAATAGAAATGGTTGGCACAGCCCCAAGCGAGGAGTGCAGCAAAGAATGGGTAGAACGAATACAAGAGTCAGTAGATGAAAGCACAGCCATCCACCGGGTTATACCTGAATTAACAATGGGAGCCTCTGAGGATGCGACATATATGATGCAGCGTGTAAAACAACAGGGCGGATCTGCAACATATATGATTTTTGGAACGCCATTATCAGCGGGTCATCATCACCCGCGATTTGACTATGATGAAGCTGTACTTCCGATTGCGGTAGAAACAATTGGACGCGCTGTGTTAAAGCTGCAGCAATAGGTATATTCGATACACGCTGCCGTGTTAAAATAAAGGTACAAATCTATTTTACGCTGGAAGCAGGTGTTAGAAGATGAAAATAAGAGTAGGTGTGGTGGGACCTTCAGATTCAGTCAAACAGATGATGAAGGTGGGGGAGTCCTATCCAGACCTGAATTTCATCCCTTTTGTTTATGAAAATACAGAGGAAACAGAGCAAATTATCTTAAAAAATAAGGAATGGGTCGATCAATGGCTGTTCTCTGGTCAGGCACCCTATTATTTTGCTTTGTCAAAAGAGCTAATATGTGAGGATGAGGCAACATTTACACCACTGAACGGTGCAAGTTTGCTCGCTGTCCTATTGCAGGCATTTTTAGATGAAGGTCACATTTTGAAACGTTTTAGCCTGGATACCATTCAGGAAGAAGAAATTGAAAAAGGATTGGATTCTCTCGTCAACCATAATATTATTTTTCATCTTAATGCTTATGAAGGATATATGCCATCAAATGAAATTATCCACTTTCATAAAAAACTATATGAAGCAGGAAAGATTGAAGCAGCAATCACTTGCTTAAACAATGTATACCAAGAGCTGACTGCCATGAAAATACCAGTATACCGTTTAGTGCAATCCGAATTAACATTAAGGAGATCTTTGGAGCATATAAGAGAAAAAGGGCATGTCAATTGGTATAAAAAATCGCAGTTAGTCATTATTGGGATAGACATAATCCGCTCATCTCTTTCCAATGAAGAAAGGCATCTGTCTTATAAGCTTAAACACCAAGAACTGGAACTTAAAAAAGTGCTTTTACAAGTCGCTGAAAAAATGAACGCATCTATCGTACAAATAGGAGATGGCCTCCATTATATATATACTACTCGTGGTGAGCTTGATTTATATATGAGCAGTCAGTCAATTCTTTCCATGCGTGATGAAATATATATACATAGTAAACTGTATGTAAGAATTGGTGTAGGATATGGGTTAACCGTGCTGGATGCCGAGGAAAGCGTTGGTATTGCCTTTGAACATGCCAGAGAATATAAAGGTCCTGTCGTGATTACAGTTAATGAAGAAAAAGATGTAAAGGTGCTCATGGAAGACGGAGATGAAATTAGCTATCACACAAGAAATATCGGAAATGAATGGGAAAAATTCTTTAAAGATGCTGGTATTAGTTTAAAAATAGTTTCCAAAATAGATTCCTTATCGGCGCATTATCAAAAAACAGCGATTACCTCACAGGATTTGGCTCATTGGTTAAAGAGCACAGATCGAAATGCTCGCAGAATCCTCATGGAGATGGAAAAAATCGGGTTAGCAAAAGTGGTCGGTGAGGAATCAGGACATAGGGGAAGACCGCGTAAAATATATGAACTTCAGTTAGAGTCTTTTGAAAAATAGCTTAAAAAACTGTGTATAGAAGTGAATCTATACGCAGTTTTTTTGCATAAAAATAACTATCTATATGTTTATATGTAAATGAACACCTTTGTTTATGCAATTATGTGATTATTTTGAATGAAAATTATTAGAAAGTTAATAAAAAATTAAATTTTTTCAAAAAAAGCCTATTCTCTTTTTTAATAGGATGATATAATAACGGAAATGTTATGGACTAATTCCGTTATTAAGGAGAGTGAATCATTTGCAAGTAGAAGTCAATAAACAAGAAAAAGGCTTAATGTCCAAATTCCTGACTGGTATTGAGAAGATAGGAAATAAACTGCCAGATCCTTTCTTTATATTTGTTTATTTAGCAGCTTTTGTCATGGTACTTACATTCATAGTAAACATGTTTGATGTGACTGTTGAGCATCCAGGCACAGGAGAAACACTGCCAATCAAAAGTTTGATTTCTGGTGAAGGTCTGCAATTTATTTTAGGAGAAATGCTGGCCAACTTTACTGGTTTTGCACCGTTAGGTCTTGTTTTGGCAATGATGCTAGGCGTTGGTCTTGCCGATAAAGTAGGGTTATTAGAAACGGCCATTAAAAAGTCCATCCTAAGCACACCAAAATCACTTGTTACATATGCGGTTTTCTTTGTAGGTATTTTAGGAAATATCGCTTCTGATGCAGCGTTTGTCCTTGTTCCACCTTTAGCTGCCATGGTTTTCTACACTGTTGGCCGCCATCCGTTAGCTGGCTTAGCAGCTGGATTCGCTGGTGTAGGTGCTGGTTTTTCTGCCAATATATTAATTGCTGGTACTGACGCTTTGCTAGCGGGAATTACAACTGAGGCAGCGAAAGCAATTGACTCTAGTTTTGTGGTTACGCCGGTAGACAACTGGTATTTCATGTCTGTATCCACAGTGTTCTTAACATTAATTGGCGGTTTTATTACTGAAAAAATCATTGAACCTCGGTTAGGCAAGTATGAAGGGGATCTTAAGAAAAATTTTGAACCTGTATCAGCAATTGAAGTAAGAGGTTTACGGAATAGTATCATCGCAGGGTCCATTTACGTCGGTTTACTATTGCTTATCATCTTCTGGCCGAATTCGCCGCTCAGAAATGAAGATGGCGGCATGATTCCATCCCCATTTTTAGATGGAATTATCCCAATAGTATTACTATTCTTTATTGTTATGGGCACCGCCTATGGGGTGACTGTTAAGAAAATTACTAAATTGGCTGATATCCCTAAATTTATGGGCGAGTCAATGAAGGATATGGCAGGCTATATCGTATTAATCTTTGCTGCTTCACAATTTATTGCCTACTTCAACTGGTCTAATCTAGGAACTTGGATTGCAGTAAATGGCGCTGAATTTTTAGCATCTATTAATCTAACTGGGCTTCCGGTTATTATTGGATTTATCTTATTCGTATCTGTTTTAAATCTATTAATCTTTAGTGGTTCTGCACAATGGGCATTATTGGCGCCTATTTTTATTCCGCTGTTCATGCTGCTTGATTATAATCCGGCATTTATACAGGCTGCTTACAGAATTGCAGATTCAACTACCAATATTATTACACCGCTAAACCCATATATTTTAGTCGTACTCGCCTTTATGCGCGAATATGATAAAAAGGCAGGATTAGGGACGCTCATATCGATGATGATTCCGTATTCAATTATTTTTCTTGTTTTTTGGGTTGTATTATTATTTATTTTTGGCTTGCTCGGTATTCCGCTTGGACCAGGAATCGAAATGTACCTATAAAAAAAACAACCCCCAATCTATTTTTGATAGGTTGGGGATTGTTTTTTTTGATAAGATTAAAGAAAGGATGTGTATAAAAATAGAGAATATTGAAGCAATTGTAAAGGTTTTGGATGGCGCATGATGACATGATTCTAAACAGGTATCTCAACGGTCGATGAATGCACTTGTTCATGCAGGTAAATAGGGCTGGAAATCATCATTGTAACAGCGGGAATGCCAAGAGTTGTGAAATGTTCCTGATGAGCTCAATTATATTTACACTAAAAATACGGTGAGTTAGCAAGTATACTTTAATTAGGTTAATTGGTTTCTAAAGCACTTGAAGATGTGCTTTGCGCGCTGTCGATACAAAAAGCGATGACCTCACATTGTTTGAATATTGCAGTTTTCCGGTTGTAATGAATAAAGCAATACAGCTATCCAAAAGAGTGACTTTCACAAAAAACAAAGATGGAGTGGGTCATATATTGGAAGAACTATTAGAAGGAGAAGTCATTCATGAAAAGAGCAACATTTAATGATATATATTATTTAGGAAGAACAATTGAAGAAAACAATCAATTAAGACATATTCATTATCCAGAAATGCTATCAAAATATGATGCAAACTTTATCCAATTTAAGAAAATGCCTTCCATTGAAGAATTCATCATAGCAGAAGAAAAGTTAATGCAGTTTCATGTGCAAAATAAGATGGAGCATGTGAAGTTTTATTTTCCGGCGGATAAGAATTTAAGTGACGGGCTATTATTATATTTAAAGCAAAACTTTTATGTTGTTGGATTTCTAGAGCTGTTTAGCATTCAGCCGAACAATTTTCCGCGAATTTCACATCATCCTGATACTGTTATTGAAATGGTTTCAGATGCAAACTTAAATGCCTTTCTTACTTTGCAAAAGGAGCTGGATAGGCAGTTTGGCGAGGAGTATGCAGAGGCAAATCAAAAGATTCACTTGAAGAATTACGATGACCCCTCAGTTGCTATGGCTGTTGCCTTTTATAAAGGAGAGGCTGCTGGTTCTGTCAATGTCTATCTTTCGGAGGAGACTGCAGAAATAGATAGTTTAAGTGTTCTAGAAAAGTTTAGAAATAAGAAGATTGCAAGCAGACTTCAGCAAGCAGTGATGCGGAGATTTACTGAAAAAACTTTTATCCTTGTTGCAGATGGGAACGATACACCAAGAGACATGTATATGAAACAAGGCTATGATTATCTGGGGGTTAGATATGAAGCGATGAAGCTGATTAAATAGTCGTAAGCAACATTGCCAATATTCCTAAACAGCGAGACTAATCGGAAACCATTAATTACTTTAATGTAAGAAGAGAATAGATATTCTCTTCTTACGTGTTATGATGGCAGCAAAGTCAATACAGCAAAGAAGTGCATAATTGAGCCTGCCAGCACAAAAACATGCCAGACCGCATGATGATATTTGAAAGCTCTCCATACATAAAATATAGCGCCAACAGTATAAAGCACACCGCCAATCGCTAAAAAGATGATTCCTTCCCGAGGTACATTAGCCATTAAATCTCCCCATACGAATACAATAAGCCAGCCCATTAAAACATAAAGTAATGTCGACATACCAACATATTTTTTTACATAAAAAGATTTAAATACAGTCCCGGCAATTGCAAGTCCCCAAACAACACCGAAAAGCGTCCATGCTAAAGCTCCATTTACTGCAATAAATAAAAAGGGAGTATATGTACCAGCAATGAAAAAGTAGATGGATGAATGATCTAAAATCTCAAAAACATCTTTCGCTCTGCCAGCAGGAAAGCTGTGCAATAGTGTGGAGGATGTATACAGCAGTACCATCGTTGTTCCGAACAGAACGAAGCTCACTACATGCCAGGCGTTCCCGTATAACGAAGAAAAGACGGTCAAGATAACCAGTGCAGCAATACTTAATAAAAAGCCAATTCCATGTATAATCGCATTTGCGATTTCTTCTCCCTTGGAAAATATATGTGTTTCCAATTGAATCATTCCTTCCAAGTGTCATAAGCCATCTTTCGCATTCTAATGTTAAGCATAACTTTAATTTTAGTACATATTAAAGGTAAAAGATATTTTTTTGATAAGCAAGTCGTTTGACCACTTGCAGGTTAAAGAATATGCTTAATTTAAATAATTAATTAGTCTGCTAATTGATTTGGAGCAAGGGGGATAAACCGAATGACGAATGAAAAACTGAAACTTTCAATATTGGATTTGGCGACATTAAATAATGGAGAAAATGCGGTAAAAGGGTTAAAGAATTCAACTGATCTTGTGATATTAGCGGATCGATTAGGCTATACAAGATATTGGTTTGCGGAGCATCATAATACAAAGCATCAAATGAGTACTTCTCCAGACCTATTAAGTGCGCATGCTGGTTCCATTACAAAAAATATTCGCATCGGATCTGGAGGGGTTATGCTTCCGAATCATAGTCCGCTAAAGGTAGCTGAAAATTTTTCGCTGCTTGAAGGATTATTTCCAGGAAGGGTGGATCTCGGAATTGGACGCGCGCCTGGAACGGATAGTTTAACTGCGCTTGCGTTAAGGCGGTCAAGAGATGCTGTTACTCGTTATGATTTTCCTGAACAGTTAAGCGAGCTTCTATCGTATTTTTCCAGGAATTTTGAAGGCAATCATCCGTTTAAAGACATCAGTCCTGCACCGGAACAGCTAATTCCAGATATGTTTATGCTTGGGTCGAGCGATGGCGGTATGCATTTCGCATCACAGAATGGACTAGGGTTTGTCTTTGCTGCGCATATATCGCCGCAATTAGCGATACCTATGCTTCGTGCATATAAAAAGAATTTTAGACCATCCGCCTACTTAGCAGAACCAAAAAGTATCCTAGCCATTATTGTTGTTGCAGCAGAAACAGACGAAGAAGCTAATTATTTGGCTGGTCCTGCAGAGCTTCAATGGGCAAGATGGGCTATAGGACAATTTCAATACGCACCACCGACTTTAGAGGAAGCGAGCAACCATGTATACTCACCTCAAGAAGAATTAGCACGCAAGGATAATAAGGGCAAGTTTGTAATCGGCAATATTGAATCAGTTAAAAATAAACTGCAAGACCTTGCAAATGCTGCTATGGTCGATGAAATCATGATACTAAATATGCTTACTGAAAAATCATCACGACATCGTTCATATGAATTATTAGCAGATGCCTTTCAATTAAACAAGGATTGAATGATAAAAGTGCCTAAACGATCACATCGTTTGTGACCATTCGGCACTTTTTTTTAGGTGGTGATATATAATTTTTACCTTGCTTACCATTTAATTAGCGTATAAAATGAACGAACTGTGGTTGGTTTGAAACAACAAACGTTGTGGTGAGTGCCCTAATTGTCACATTAAAAAGCATTTAAAATGATAAACGAAGCCTCCATGCTATCAATTGTCACAATAAACAGCATATAACAACGAACCTGTCCCCATCACCCACGAGTTCAGTGATTGACCAAATACAAAGGGTAAGCATTGCGTTTATGCGTTTTCCGGCAGATTTTATAGGTGTAATATAGCGCGGAAATATGGCAGAAAGCTAAGAAAGAGTTACATACATGCCGTGTCATGAGTTTCCTGCTCAGTCGGATGCCAAACACGCTGCAAATTTAGAAAAAGATGCTTTTAACAATGGACAAAGGAAATTAACGGCAAGTGTCGAGCCATTGAAACGATATGGAGGAGAAGAAGATTGACTAGAGAATTACTAGCATTAAATCACAGCCTAATGATTGAAATGATAAGAAAATGCGGAAAGTCAAATGATGAGATTATTAACGTATTAATGGAAGGAAACGCGGAGTCCTTCCAGCCATTCGGGGAAGGGATTCCTGATTGGGAAACCTTTATTCAGTATTATGAAAGCAACCCTATAAAAATGAAAAACGCTATATATCATGGATTTAAAGTCACTTTTTTAACAAAAGGTGCATTAAAGATGCTATTAAAAATTAAATTTAACCTCCATGAAGGGGAGGACTTCATCGATACGGGAGAAACTTTAGAAAATATGAAGCTATCTTTTGAAAGTCATAGAGAACTTCAAGAAATGATTTCCTCTAATTGGAGGATAATAGCGAAACAACAAACTTCATCCACAATTGCAATAAAAATTCAGCTTGCAAATCAGTCTTTATAATGGTTTAGGCTAATATAAGTAGCGAGAAGCCGGAGGCCATTCACCCTATATAAGATTGAATTACAAATTTGGATGTTGACAATTCAATGAACCATGTTAATATAATCCATGTAAACTAAATAGGAAACAATCCACTAGGGGAGCCTTTTATGAAGGCTGAGATTAGAGTGAAACTTTAAGACCCTTGGAACCTGATCTGGCTCATACCAGCGTAGGGAAGTGGTGTACGCATATAGATTTTAATAAACTTAAAATCATTGCTTTTTACACCACTTTTCTCATTGAAGAGTGGTTTTTATTTTGTCTTGAACAGGTGATTTCCTATATTTCAACAAAGGAGAGGATAAAAATGACAAAAACTTTTACTGAAGAACTAAGAATGCATGCAAATGTGATTTGGGAAGAAAATTTTCGCCATCCTTTTGTTAAAGGTATTGCTGAAGGGAATTTGCCTTTAGAAAACTTTCGGTTTTATGTTATGCAAGACTCCTATTATCTTTCTCACTTCGCAAGAGTTCAGGCTATTGGGGCAGCGAGAGCAGATGAATTACATACGACAGCAAGAATGGCGGCGCACGCACAAGGAACATATGAAGCTGAGCTTGGCCTGCATGAGAAGTTCATGAAGCTTCTCAATATAACTAATGCTGAACTTGATGCCTTTGAGCCCGCGCCAACGGCCTATGCATATACATCTCATTTATATAGAGTGGCAGATTCAGGCACCATCGGAGAAATAATAGCTGCGCTCTTGCCATGCTACTGGATTTATTATGATATTGGCCAAAGCTTTAAAGGAGCGGCACCTACTGAACCCATTTATCAAGAATGGATTGCGGCCTATGGAGGCGAATGGTTTGGAAAATTGGTCGTGGAGCAGATTGATAGATTAAATGAATTGGCAGAAAAAGCAACAGACCAAGAAAAAAACAAAATGAGGCAGCATTTTTTAATCAGCTGTCAGTATGAACTGCAATTTTGGGAAATGGCATATAAACTGGAAGACTGGTCAGTAAAAACAAATAAGTCAATCGTGATCTAATGGGGAAGCAATTGCATCTTATTTCTGATGGGAGGCTCACCCTTTCAGAATTTGCAAATATAGCCAGTAAAGTAGAACCATTTGTTGATTTTTTTCATTTGCGGGAAAAAAAGCGGTCTTCGCTGGAATTATACAATGGAGTCCAATTATTGGTGAACAAAGGGATTCCTTTGCGGAAAATTATCGTTAATGATCGGGTCGATGTTGCTTCTGTCTTTAGCATCGGTATTCAGCTTGCTTTTCATAGCTTGCCTGTAAGGATAGTTAAAAGTCATTTCCCAGGAATGCTAATCGGCCGCTCTATTCATTCCATTGAGGAAGCAATTGCTGCAGAAAAGGAAGGAGCAGATTTTGTTATCTATGGACATGTATATATGACTGATTCAAAACGAAATCTTCCGCCGAAAGGATTAAATGATTTACGATGCATAAAGGAAAAATCAGATATTCCAGTCATTGCAATTGGCGGCATCACCCCGGCAAATGTTGCAGAAGTCATTCAAAGCGGAACAGATGGGATTGCAGTCATGTCGGGAATCCTTTATGCGGATAACCCAGTTCAAGCAGCACAATGCTATGCGAAACAACTGAATTAAGGAGGAGAGACGACTGAGTAATGCTAGTGATGTGATTGTCGTTGGTGGAGGAATTAATGGCAGTTCAATTGCCTTTCAGCTGGCGAAAAGAGGATATAAAGTCACGGTAATTGAACAATCAAAAATTGCAGCCAAAGCATCTGGAGCTGCTGCTGGAATGTTAGGTGCACAAACCGAATTGATCGGGAACGGCCCGCTGTTTCGATTGGCGCTAAAAAGCCGCGCGATGTTTCCAGCCATTATAGCAGAACTGGAGGAACGATCAGGAATACAAATCGGTTATGAAACGAAAGGAATTTATAAGGTAGCTGTTTCAGAAAAACATGAGCAGGATCTTAAAGCGTTAATAAAGCTGCATAACACGGCTGGTGAAAAAGCAGAATGGCTGTCTAATGATGAATTAATCAAGCGTGAACCTGGGTTGGCTAAAAGCATGCTAGGTGCAATGTTCATTCCGGAGGATGGGCAAGTTCAAGCATATGAGCTGTCACTTGCATTTGCAAAGGCAGCCATCTCTTTAGGTGTGGAATATCATGATTTTACGACAATACATGATTTTATCATTAAAGATGGGAAAGTAACAGGCGTTCAAACGAGTCAAGGAGATTTACTATCCGATTCAGTAGTTGTAGCTGCTGGTGCTTGGAGCGGTTTGCTTCTAGAAAAAACGGGAATCACTCTACCTGTTTTTCCAGTTAAGGGGGAGTGCTATTCAGTTGTCTCTAATAGGAAGCTGTTGAACAGCACAATCTTTACGGAAGATTGCTATATTGTGCCAAAGAAGTCTGGAAGATACATTATCGGTGCGACAATGCGGGCGAATACATTTGACGAAAAAGTAACTGTTGGCGGAATCTCTTCATTAATGAATCAAGCGACAGCACTCTTGCCAGAAATAGCTAATGCAGAGTGGGAGAAAGCGTGGGCAGGTATAAGGCCAATAAGCGGTGACGGCCTTCCTTTTTTAGGTGAGCATCCTTATGTTAAGCAATTGTACATTGCCACAGGACATTACAGAAACGGGATTCTTTTGGCACCGGCAACAGGTGAACTAATGGCAGACTACTTAGATGGAAGAAGAGAGCCCTTCATGCCTTTTGGCCTGTCCCGATTAGATCCTAATCATTTGTTTAAAGGAGAAAGTAAATGCATCTAATCATCAATGGGAAAGAAATGCACACTCCAGATTCAATATCAGTCACGGAATTATTAACCCATTTACAATTGGAAGATAAGATGGCCATTGTCGAAATCAATGAATCTATTATTAATAAATCAAGTTATGAAGTAACAAAATTAGCTGATGGTGACCGCATTGAAATTGTTCACTTTGTAGGAGGAGGATAAAATGTTAACAATAGGTCCATATGAATTCAATTCCCGTTTGCTGCTTGGTACAGGCAAATATCCGAACATGGAAATTCAACAACATGCAGTTGAGGCTTCTGCTGCTGAAGTGCTGACATTTGCCGTCCGACGCATGAATATTTTTGCTGATGACCAGCCAAACTTTCTGGAAAATATTGATTTGACAAAATATAAGCTGCTCCCTAATACTGCTGGAGCTAAAACAGCCGATGAGGCGGTTAGGATTGCTAGGCTTTCGAGGGCTTCTGGGCTTTGTGATATGGTCAAGGTAGAAGTGATTGGCTGTGACAAAACGCTTCTTCCGGACCCGATTGAAACACTGAAGGCGTCGGAAACATTATTAGGTGAAGGGTTTATTGTTCTTCCATATACTTCAGATGATGTAGTTCTAGCAAGGAAGCTTGAGGAGCTGGGCTGCCATGCTGTGATGCCCTGCGCCTCTCCAATAGGTTCTGGCCAGGGGATAATAAATCCATTGAATTTGCAATTTATCATTGACCAAGCTTCTGTACCAATCATAGTTGATGCAGGTGTGGGAGGTCCGGCAGATGCTGCATTAGCAATGGAAATGGGAGCGGATGGTGTATTATTAAATACTGCTGTTTCTGCAGCAAAAGATCCTGTGAAAATGGCAATAGCAATGAAGCAGGCAGTAGAAGCAGGAAGGCTCGGCTATGAAGCAGGGAGAATAGAGAAGAAATATTTTGCGACAGCCAGCAGTCCATCGGAAGGAATGATATCTAGTTGAATAATCGCTATTCCAGGCAGGTGCTGTTTGCACCTATAGGCAGCGCAGGGCAAAAAAAACTGATGCTGAAGCATGTCCTCATTGTCGGTGCAGGAGCTTTGGGAGCAGCCAACGCGGAAATCCTTGCGAGGGCTGGAGTCGGCAATCTAACAATCGCTGATCGAGATTATGTAGAATGGAGCAATCTTCAGCGTCAGCAGCTTTATAGTGAAGAGGATGCAATGAAGAGAGTGCCTAAAGCTATTGCTGCTGCCAATCGGATAAATGCGATAAATTCAGAAGTGAAGATTCACCCGGTTATTATCGATGTTGGGGTACAAGAATTAGAAGAATTAACGATAGGAATTGATCTCATCATCGACGCTACAGACAACTTTGACATCCGGCGAATCATCAATGATGTTGCCCAAAAACGAGACATTCCGTGGATTTATGGAGGCTGTGTCGGCAGTTACGGTTTAAGCTTCACCGTCATTCCAGGCGTTTCACCGTGTTTGGCGTGCTTGATGGAGGCATTTCCGCTAGAAGGAATGACATGTGATACGGTTGGGGTGATACAGCCTGCTATTCAAATGGTGGTCTCACATCAATCATCAGAAGCGCTAAAAATATTATCGGAGGACTTACAATCGTTAAGAAAAACACTTGTGTCGTTTGATCTTTGGAAAAACCATTACAGCTCAATCGATGTTTCTTCCATGAAAAAACAAGAATGCCTATCTTGCGGCATAAATAAAACATATCCTAATCTGTCATACAATCAACAAACAAAAGCAGCAATTCTTTGCGGAAGAGATACCGTTCAAATAAGGCCACCAGAACCTAAGAATATGAATCTTAATCATTTAGCCCAAATGATTAGCGGACAAGGATTGAAAGTGGAGCAAAACCCATTTTTGCTTTCCGTTTCAATGGACAATTGCCGCCTAGTTATTTTTAAAGATGGCCGAGTCCTTGTCCATGGAGTCTCTGACATTGCGCAGGCGAAATCGATTTACCACCGATATTTAGGGTAGACATGCATGAAATATAATGCCCCTCAGAAGCGTGTGCCTTCTTCTGAGGGGTATTACAGTTTCTGGATAATATATAATTTAGCTGGATAATATTTTGTAACTTTCCTGCTGCTTTGCAGGAAGGCTACGAAACAAGTAAATGACAATGAAAGATAATGCACCAAGCAAGGCGAAAATATATCTAATATCAATGATAGCGGAGAGCATCCCAGTCATAAATCCTGACAGTGGCAAAGCGCATTGCATCAGCATAATCATGATGCCATTCACTCTCCCGAACATATATAAAGGAATAATCTTTTGCCTTAAAGTTCGGTTTAATACGTTGAACATAATTACAGGTGCACTTTGAATGGCTACTCCGATCAATAAGGTGAAAACATTCCAGCTTATAGAAATCCAAATAAATCCGAGTGAGCTGATAACTAAATTAATCATCATTAATTGTAAAGTGTTTTTCCCATTACTAAGAAAATTCACTAAAAAAATTGCAGCAATTTGTGCCGCAGCTGCCACGCCGTATACTAAGCCTAGTTGTTCGGAATTTAACAAAAGCTTGTCCCGCGAAAAATACACGAGCATACTGATTAATGCACCGTTTGCGATATTGACCATTAAAATTAATAGTGTAAGCGCACGTAATAGGGGGTGCTGAAATAGAAAGGAAACTCCTTCAAAAAAATGGTTAAGGGATAAGGCTTTTTTCTTTCTGTTAAGCACAATCTCATCATAAATTCTTAAAAATATAGTGGAAAAAATAATAGGGATAAAAGCTGAACCTGCCAAAAGTAGCACATAGTAAACACCTATTTTACTAATAAGAAATCCCCCTAAAATACTACCAAACAAGACTGAAGAAGTGTCTATAAATTGATAAAAGGAGTTGATTTTTAGTAGTTTATCTTTTCTAAATAAAAGTGGAATCATCGTGCTATTCACTACTGAAAACGAAGCATTAAAGCAGGCAATTAGAAAGCCTATCAAGTAAATATTCCAAATTTGCAGAGCATTAGTTATTGACAGAACAGGTATTAAGCTTACCAACCATCCTTGTATGATTGCACATAATATTAATAAAGTTTTTTGTGAGAAGTGATCAGCCAACCGCCCTGCTAGCGGAGAAATAAAGATATACGGCAAGGTTTGTAATAAAAACATTGTTCCCATACTGACTGATGATTGTGTAATCTCGTAAATCAGCCAAGGAATAGCAAGAACAAATATTTTATCTCCAAGTTTATAAGTGAATGTACCAGTAAGATATAAGATCGTATTTCTTTCCACCCATATAGAATTTTTCAAGTGAATCCTCCTCCCTATTGCTATTATTTACTTTTCCAAAAGTGGTAAAAAGGTTAAAATTAAGAAAATTTTGTCCCCTTTAATGAGGTGTTCTATGATGAATGAACGATATATCAGCTTGCGCACATTTCTTTATGAACGCGAACGAAATCTCGAATGTGAATGTAAAATAGAAGAGCTAGAACCAATTTGGTTTTGCACAAAGAAAAATGTAAAAAGAATACTGCATCAGTTGATGAATCGAAAATGTTTAATCTACATACCAGGCAGAGGAAGAGGAAACATCTCAAAAATCATATTTTCTCGACCGTTTAAGGAAGAAATAGATGAGTATTTACAGCAGTGTATCAATCAAGGAAATTTGGAAGAAGTGGTTCAAATGATGCGTTCACCAATACCAAAGAGCTGGTTAGTGGACGCAACAGGAAAGATTCACAAAATGCTCGGACTCCATACCGACACCAATGAGAAGGATATTCTCCATGCATTAAAAACAAGGGAAATCACAACACTTGATCCTTTAAGAGTTAAGATTGCTTTTGAAACCCATCTTATTCAGCATTTAGGCGACACCCTAATCAGATATGACGAAAAATCAGACAGAATTATTCCCCATTTAGCACATCACTATAAGGCAGATCATGATTATCGTGCATGGACATTTTTTATTAGAAAAGGAGTTGTTTTTCACGATCAAAGTGAGATGACAAGTAAAGATATTTTCTTTACGATTAATAGAATAAAAGGTGACTCACAAAATTACTCATGGCTAGTGGATGATATTGAGCGGGTAAATTGTCTCGGCCCATATAAAATAACCATTCATTTAAAACGGTCGAACCCTTTTTTTATTCGCTATTTAGCAGCGCCAACTTTTTGTATATTACCTGCTCATCTGAATTTTACAGAACAGGAATGGATTGGTACCGGTCCATTTATGCTTGGAGAAAAAACTCAAAATAAATTAATTTTAAAAGCAAATAATCATTACTTTAAAGAGCGACCATTAATAGACGAAATTCATATTCACCATATATCTAAAGATGCTGCAGAAACAATATATTTCACTGTAGATAAAAACGAGCAAACAACTAAAACAAGCTATCATAGTATTGATGATTCTGGCTTTCAATTTTTATCATTTAATTTCAACCGACCTTTACTGCAAAAAATAGCATTCAGAGAAGCTTTGTTCCATGTTTTTGATGTTCAGAAGATGATAGTAGAGCTTCATTTAGAGGCAAAGGAATCCTCGAGCTTTAATATTGGAAGGTCAAAACAGCAGATAAGAGATGTAACAAAGATTCCACAACTGCTAAATCAATCAGAATACACTGGGGAGGAATTAGTTCTTTTTCATTTTGCCAACGATTATGCCATCAATGCTGCATGCTGGCTAAAAAAGGAGGCAAATCATTTTGGGGTGAACATAAAATTATATGAAGCATCATATGAAGCGTTTTATGAAAGTGATGTGTTGGAAGAAGCTGACTTATTATTTATGGGACTGTCACTGTTTTCAGACAAACATCTAGCTTTCTTAAGTGGATTTAGAAATAAGGCATTAATTTTTAATCAAGTTTTTCCCGAAGAAGCAGAACAGTTCATTGAGGCAGAATTGTTTAAATTCGAGCATTCAAATCAACTCGATGAAAGGGAGAAAATGATGGAGAAAATCGAAGCCTATATTAGAGCCAATTATATTTCCTTGTTTTTGTATCACCCGATTGTGAATCGGCCTTTAGATTCAATAATAAGAGATGTTATTCCTCATTCATTCGGACATCTGGATTTTACAAAGCTATGGATTGAGCAATAACCAAAATCATCATTCAGTGAGAAGTCACTTTAATTTAATTCATCCCCATTTTATGTTAGGATTTTAAAAATATCTTTTTTTTCTTCACATCAATGGTTTGTACGTCACATTTTATAAATAATGGAAGCGTGATTACATGAAAGGTGGAAAAAATGAACAATCAATGGGATATATTGAAAGATTCTCTTTCTGAAATAGCCGTTTTTTCAAATCCCAACAATAAACCAGTTTCTATTGAAAAATATAACAGTAGTTTAGACTGTATTGGCATAGGAACAGACGCGGCTGTTTTTCGATCTAATCTGGTACCTCGTTTTGCATTTAAGGTTTTTGCAGAGGATAAATTGCATAAATTACATGAAGAAGAGCGTGTATACAGCATGCTTGGCAATTCACCTAGATTTGCGTCATGTTTTGGTACTCATCATAATGTGCTCGTATTATCATATGAAGATGGTGATACACTATATGATTGTATTGTTAAAGGTACACATATCTCAGAACAGGTCATTATCGATGTTGATCAAGCTAGAAACCATGCAATTGAAAAAGGTTTGAATCCTCGAGATATTCATTTGAAAAATATTATCATGCAAAATGGGAGAGCAAAGCTGATCGATGTTTCTGAATATAATAAGCCAGGAAATGACTTTCGATGGGAGCATTTAAAAAAGGCTTATGAGGAATATTATTCAATAATAGATGGCAAAAAAGTCCCTGTTTGGCTGGTGGATTTATTAAGAGAAAGCTATAATCAGAGAAGCAGCAATCAAACTTATGAAGACTTTATGAAAAGTATTTTAAAGTTTAAAGCTTTATTAAAATAATAAAAGAGCTGAGCAACTGTTGCTCAGCTTTTCTTACGTCATTTTTAAAAGATTTTCTGATGAAATCAGTTCAAATTAATAAAATTTGGCAATTCGATTTAACGGCAAGCGAGTTGAATTAAATGCTGGTGCAGCAGCTTTCCCGATTGCAATTAAAGTAATTGGGAAGATATTTTCTTCTAAATTATACTTTTCTGCAAATGCAGCTTTATTAAATCCGCCCATAACCACTGTGTCTAATCCGCGCTCTTTAGCCAGCAATAAGATTTGCATGGAAATAAGCCCAGCATCATAGCTGGCAATATTCATTAACGCTTCTTTAGGAGCATTTGGATAGAGTTTGAAAGTATTTTCAATTGTGCGGTCAGCAATGGACTGATCCATATAGCCAGCCTCAACATTAAGCTTATATATTTCTTCGACATTTTTATATGCAGTCATATCTCCTAAAACAGCAATAACAGCCGAAGAATCTTCAATTTGCGCTTGATTGTTGGCAATGCTTCTTAATTCCTTCTTCATTTCTTGATCTTGAATAACAATAAATCTCCATGATTGCAGGTTGCTTGATGAAGGTGCACTAGTCGCAAGAGATAAAAGATCCTCAAGCTCACTTTCTTTGATTTTATAATCAGGGTCATAGCTACGTACTGATTTGCGGTCATTCATAATTTTTTCTAGCTCACTCATTACATTTCCCTCCTGAACTTATTAATAGTAAGTTTTACAATTATCAACTTACCATTAGTAAGTTGATGTGTCAATTTTTTCATTTCATGCTATGATAGTTTTAAAATTAGATGGAATGAAAGGAGAATACATATGACCCGCCCAGCCCAATCAAACATTAAGTCTCAGCATGTATGTAAAAACTTTCATAAAACAATTGAATTTATCGGTCGGCGATGGATGGGAATGGTGATCTATTCTCTTCTCGACGGACCGAAAAGATTTCATGAGATTGTTCAAAAAATAGATGGAATATCCGATCGTCTGTTAACGGAAAGATTAAATGATTTAGTAAGTGAAGGACTAGTGACTAAACGCTATCTTGACGCTTCCAGCAAGAAAGTTGAATATGAGCTAACACCAAGTGGTGAAGCTTTAAAAGAAGTCGTTCTTGCTATCCTTGATTGGTTAGAAGAGAAGGAAAAAATTGAAAAAACAGGTAGCATATAAAACATTGTTGAAAATTTCATCCCCTCTTATCACATTTTTTGAAAATATGGTAAGCTTAAACAGTTGTATAGATTTAACATAGGGGGAAGTCTTGATGAAAAAATTATTCAGTCTATTATTAGTCGCACTGCTCGCAGCTTGCTCATCTGCAGAAGAGTCTGGCGGAGAGACGAAGAAGGAAGAACCGAAAGCGGCGACTGAGGAAAAGTCAGACGCAGCGAATGAAGAAAAAGGGCTTGAAGTTGATAAAGGTCTGTTAAATGTACAAATTACCATTCCCGCTTCATTTATGGAAGGTGAAAATACGGATACAGCAATCGAAGAAGCAAAAGCCAACGGCATTAAAGAGGTTACAAAAAATGAAGACGGTTCCATCACATACAAAATGAGCAAATCTGAGCATAAAAAAATGCTCAAAGAATTGCAAACAACCATGACTGAAAGCATGGACGAAATTAAAAATGACAAGGAAATCGCTTCAATTAAAGATATTACACACAACAAAGACTTCTCGGAATTTACTTTAGTTGTGGATCAAGAGGCATATGAAAACAGCTTTGACAGTATAGCAATCTATGGGCTTGGCATATCAGGCATGTATTACCAGCTGTTTGACGGAGCCAGCCCTGAAAATTATAAGGTCAATATTGATGTTAAAGATGAAGCATCAGGCAAGGTATTCAGTGAAATCATTTTCCCTGATGATTTGGAAGATGAAGCAGAGTAGTAAAATGAGAGCACCTGAAATTTCAGGTGCTTTTTTTCATCGATGCTTTGTGTTAACAGGTTCATTTTATCCGTTAGCATTTTCGTTTATGCGTCAGTTTTCGCTTTTATGTGTCAGCTACAGCACTTTATGCGTCAGAATCCTCGTCTTTTCTCAGCGGCAATTCAATCATAATAATGAAAAATGAATTGAATATCTACAAATATATAAAATAAAGCAGCAAAGGAGTATAATGAGAAAGAATAACAATTTAGGAGATATTTCAAGTGAATAAACAAAACAGCAAATACAGATGGGTTGTTTTCGGTTCCGTCCTGGCTGCCTATCTGTTTATCGTCAGTCAGCGGACAGCACCGGGGTTAATTACTGATCAGCTTATGGCAGAATTTCAGCTAACAGCGGTTGTCATTGGATTGATGACGAGCATTCAATTTTTTGCTTATGCAGGTTTGCAAATACCGATAGGTTTATTGTCCGATCGATTTGGACCGAATTTATTTTTAATTATAGGCACTTTATTAAGCGGGGTAGGCACACTTGTTTATAGTGTCGCAGATAACGGCTGGATTCTTGTTCTGGCAAGACTGCTATGCGGTATCGGAGATGCAACTATATGGGTGAATCTAGTTTTGATCTTAAGCCAGTGGTTTAAAGTGCAGGAGTTTTCTATGTTGGTCGGTCTAGCCGGAATGACAGGTAGCTTTGGCTTTTTGCTTGCCACCGTTCCTTTCTCAACATGGATTGCTTCATTTGGCTGGAGAGCTCCTTTTTTTGTTGTAGGAATTGTGCTTGTTTTATTAGGAATGTTACTTTACTTCGTCCTTGTAAAACAGCCTGAACGAAGATTTCCAATTGAAAAAGCGAATAATAAATCAAAGGAGAAATATGAAAAAACGTCTGTAGTATTGAGGCGCTTAATATCTAGCCGTCAGGCGTGGGCTACTTTTCTTTGTCACTTTGGGGTGGTTGGTACGTATATAGGGTTTATCGGATCTTGGGCTGTTCCATATGGCATGGATATGTACAGTCTTTCACGATCTAATGCAAGCCAGCTGATTATGTACGGCTTAATTGGCGCAATAATAGGGGCACCGCTTACAAGCTGGATTTCCAATAAAATTCAATCGATCAAACGGCCATACTTAATCATACATGTCATTGTTCTAGCATGCTGGTCCATTTTCTTACTATTCGAAGGCAGACCGAGTTATCCAGTACTAATCATCCTCTTTTTTATCATTGGCTATGCAAATGGTGCAAGTACGCTAACATTTGCTGTAGTCAGACAATCTTTCAATATTAAAGAAGTTGGTTTAGTGTCAGGGTTTGCGAATACAGGTGGCTTTTTAAGCGCGGTATTATTGCCGAGTATCTTTGGGAAAATATTAGACTACTTTAATGCAGGCGGAAGTTTAGCAGGCTATCATTATGGTTTTATTATTCCTGTCCTCTTTGCAGCAGTAGGTCTACTGGGCGGCATCCTCCTTCGCGAGCCGAGTGTGAGCTTGTCAGAAGTAAAAGAACAAGCAATGTAAGCAGAAGAAATCACTGTACTGTGGTTTCTTCTTTTTTAATGCTTTTTTACTATAATAGTAGAGTAGTAATTGAAAAATATTGGATAATAACGTAAAATTATTATATATATTTCTAAAATTTTCTTGTTTAATTCCATAGATTAATTTAAAATATTAGATTTGGTAATTATATAGTCTTTAGAAACTATGAATATATAACTATAATGATAAAAGGGGGGGATTCTGGGTGAAAAAAAGAGAGAAAAAGAAAAAAAAGAATGTGATTTCACTAAGAATCAATATCATGTTTTTTGTCGTATTTTTATTGTTTTCGGTATTGATTTTTAGACTGGGGATGGTTCAAATTGTATTCGGGGACGATTTTAAAAGAGAAATAGAAAGAAAGGTAGAAGTCCCGGTAAATACTTCTGTTCCAAGAGGGCAAATCTATGATAGAAATGGAAATTTAGTTGTCGGCAATGTTCCGCAAAAGGCAATAACATATACGAGGTCACATGCTGTTTCTCAGGATGAGATGCTAAAGACGGCAAAGCTTCTTGCGGTGATGATAAATAAGGATTCAGAGGAAGATTTTAAAGCAATTACACAAAGGGATCGTGAAGATTTCTGGATTATCGAGAATCCCAATGAAGCAAAAGAAAAGATAACGAAGGAAGATGAAAAGCGTTTTAAGGAGCAAGAACTAAGTCAAGAAGAATATAATAAAAAAGTGTATGATTTAACAAGGAAAAGAATTACAGAAGAAGAGCTTCATTCTTTTTCGAAAGAGGAATTAGAAGTTTTGACTATTTTTCGTGAAATGGCCAGCAGCATTGCACTCACCCCTCATATCATAAAGAATAAAGATGTCGGTGAGGAAGAATTTGCTGTCGTAAGTGAAAACCTACATCTATTGCCCGGAATCAATACAACGGTAGACTGGGATCGCTACAATGCCTATACGGATGAGGATGGCAATGCGACTTTAAGTTCTGTTTTGGGAAAAATCACGACGTCAAAAGAGGGGCTGCCGCAAGATATGCTGCAATATTACGAAGCGCGCGGCTACAGTAGGAATGACCGTGTGGGAAAGAGCTACCTCGAACTGCAATATGAAGACGTTCTTCAAGGACAAAAGCAAATTGTAAAAAATTATACAGATAAAGCTGGAAATGTAACCGAGACAGAGGTTGTCAGAGAAGGCAAGGCAGGCAAAGACCTAGTTTTAGCCACTGATCTCGAATTCCAGCAGGAAGTTGAAAAAATTATTGAGAGAAGACTAGGTGCCATGAGAGGCGGATATATGGACCGTGCTTTTGTGTCAGTAATGGATCCGAATACAGGTGAGATGCTGGCAATGGCCGGAAAGCAATATGTGAAAGATAAGGACACGTATCAAACACAAGTACAGGATTTCGCTTTAGGCAATATGACGACATCTTATTCGATGGGGTCTGCTGTGAAGGGCGCGACGGTGCTAGCGGGTTATCAGGAAGGGGTAATCTCTCCACGCGATGTCCTTGTAGATAGACCATTGGAATTTAAAGGTACACCTACAAAAAGATCTTGGAATACTCATGGTTTTGGTCCTATTAATGACCTTTTTGCACTTAAAAGATCCTCCAATGTATATATGTTTTTAATTGCAATGAAAATGGGCGGGCAGCAGTATTATGTTCCAAATGGTCCATTAAGCGTTGATAAAAACGTTGCAATAACTAAGCTAAGGAATAATTTCAACCAATTTGGCTTAGGGGTCAGAACAGGAATCGATTTGCCTGGAGAGCAGGTCGGATTTGGGCCGGGACAAGAACCGCCTGCTGGCGGTAATACGCTCGACTTTGCAATCGGCCAATTTGATACTTATACGCCGCTGCAGCTCGTACAATATGTATCTACGATTGCAAATGGAGGCTACCGAATTCAACCTCAAATGGTGAAAGAAATAAGAGAACCAAGTATGAATGAAGGACAATTAGGACCAGTCTATCAAGATATGAATACGAAAGTTTTAAATAAAGTTAATATGAAAGACGAATGGATTGATCGTGTTAAAGAAGGATTTAGACAAGTAGTAAATGATTCGCAAGGTACAGCCTACTCCTCCATCAAAAACAAACAATACAAAATCGCCGGCAAGACAGGTACTGCGCAAGCACTGTATGATGGTCCAATCCAAGTTAAGCCAAAGCCGATGCTTTGGAATTTAACCTTCGCTGGATATGCGCCATATGATAATCCGGAAATTGCACTTTCTGTTGTTGTGCCTTGGTCTTCGACAGACAAAACGCATATCAACTTAGATATTGCCGATGATGTATTCAAGGCCTATTTTGATTTAAAAGAAAAAAGGGCTAACGATGAACCGTCAAATGATGAAAAAGACGAAGAAGCAGCGGAATGAATATAGTATAATAGAAAAGCATCGGAAATTTTCGATGCTTTCTTTTTGTTTTTAAAAAGTTAACTAAGAAAGATTACTAAACAAATGAGGAGTTTGGCTGATTTGAACAAACAGGGTGTAGTCTCTTTTGGAGAGGTCATCGTTGACTATATTAGTAATAATAAAGATAATACAAGCTTTAAACAGTTTATTGGCGGTGCGACTGTCAATGTCGCAGTAAGACTTGCCAGAAAGGGAATTTCATCAACATATTTAACAAAGCTGGGCGATGATGAGGATGGGGTTTTCGTAAAAGAAGAATTGGTGAATGAAGCCGTCAACATGAACGAATGTAGTATGACGACGACAAAGAAAGTGTGCAAAGTGTATGTTCATCAAAATGAGAATGGAGATCGAATTTTCCATTCATATCAAAATCCTACTCCTAATGAATGGCTACTGGATTCAGAGATAAATTCACACATATTTATAGATACAAAAGTGACCTATTTTGGTTCTGGCACATTGTTTCATGAAAAATCAAGAAGGACGACAGAAACAATTCTTGAACTGGCAGAAAATTTTCATCAAATCATTGCTTTTGATACAAATATTCGTCTAAAGAGATGGGAAAGTGCCGAGCTTTGCAAAAAAACGATTGCAGCCTTTATTAGCCGGGCGCATATTGTGAAAATGGCTGAAGATGAATTGTTATTCTTAACTAATACAAATTCTGTAAAGGAAGGATTAGCCGTTGCTGTTAAATGGGCTATCCCTTATTTGTTTGTCACAAGAGGAAAAGAAGGGGCCATTGCATTGCATAACCAGCAATACATTTCGACTGAAGGACTGAATGTGACTGTTGTGGATTCAACCGGTGCAGGCGATGCTTTTATGGCAGCTGTAATTGAAACTTTTCATGACAAAGGGCTGCCGCAATCCAAGACGGATTTAGAAGAGCTGCTAACATATGCGAATGGTGTAGGTGCAAAAGCAGTAACTAAAATGGGTGCATTATAAAAGTAAAAAAGCATACGTAGAGTTTTTTAGCAATGCAGTACCCATCAAGCAGAAAAAAGGAGCACCGGTATCTACTACTTTTCAAAAGAAATGTCTTTGAGAAAGAATTCGAATCCTGTGCTCCCTGCTTTATATAAGCTCCAGTATTTCATTATGAATTTGAACAAAATAGTTTTCCAACTGGTGTTGAAATCTTTCCTGTTCTTTCGCATAGAGTGAGTCAACAAGTGGTACAAGCTTATAAAACTCCTCCTCGATAATTTCATTATTTTCTAGTAGAATAATAGCCTTCCATAAATCTTCACCGTGCTTATTTAAATTGCAGGCTAGGTTTACGGCATCGATTTTCAATAGAGCAGAGGTAAGCTGGCATAAATAATTCCTCATGTCTGACTTCTTTATTTCCTCCTGCTGCCAATACAGCCACTCTTCATGGCCGCCGCCTGAGTATTATTAATGGAGCCATTGCGCTTCTAGATGAATGGATAAATTTGGCTTCATCATCGCATTTCAAATCTCATTACCTGTACGGAACTTTCCATGCTTATTTTTGTATTTCAAACCTTTTTCCACTAAAAACTAGCCTTTTAATGCAAATTGAATCATCAATTTTATGCCAGCAGGCAAGGCAGCTTCATCAATATCAAATTTTGGATGGTGATGTGGATATTGGCTGATTTCGCTTTTCATCCCGACATTAATAAACGCTCCGATTTTTTCTTTTACGTAAAACCCGAAATCCTCAGCGCCCATTGATGGCTGAAGCTCTGTAAATGCGTCTTCACCAAAGGTTTCAATAATCACTTTTTTAGCGACCTCGCAAGCTTCTGGATGATTATACACCGGTGGAGTTCCAGGCGTATACTGATAATGGCCGATTGCACCAAAGCTTGCACAGATGGACTTTGTCAATTGCTCTGTTTTCTCATACATCATTTGTGCAGCATCAAATGTCATTGCTCTGATTGTCCCTTGAATTTTAACTTCATGGGGGATGACATTATAGGAATGACCTGCCTGCATTCCGCCAATAGAAATGACACCTGCATGTAAAGGATGAAGACTTCTGCTGACGACTGATTGAAATGCCTGGATGAGGTGAGTTGAGATATATACAGGGTCAATGGCATCCTGCGGCTGTCCGCCATGTCCGCCAACACCTTCAATGATAATATCAAAGTCATCACTAGAAGCCATTGCAAAACCTTCAGCAAAACCGATTTTTCCGAGAGGAACGTCTGACATGAGGTGAATGCCGTAAATCGCATCAACGCCATTCAGCACGCCTTCTTCCACCAGTTTTTTAGCACCGCTTGGCGATTCCTCTTCTGAGCTTTGAAATATAAACACAATATTATTTTTTATCATTTTCGCGTTTGCTGTCATCCATTTTGCAGCTGCTAATAATATGGCGGTGTGGCCGTCATGGCCACAGCCGTGCATCACACCGGGTATTGTTGAAACACATGGTTTATCTTCATCCTCCTGAAGAGGAAGAGCATCCATATCCGCCCGCAAAGCGATCGTCCTTTTACCTTCTGTTCCTTGAAAACGAGCGACAACATTAGGTGCTGAGAAATGCATGTCTGGAGAAAGGCCAAATTCTTTTAATCTTTCAATTACATATTCTGCCGTTTTATATTCTTGCCCTGATAACTCTGGGTACATATGAAAGTGGCGGCGCTGTTCAATCGTCCAGTTTTGTAATTCTAAGTCTACTATATTCGTTTTTAACATGCTTTTTCCTCCGTCTTTCTTTTAAAATGGTCCATACCCAATTGCATGGGCGATAAGCAAAAAGATGATGCCGATTCCTACTTGAATGAGAACAAGCGGCCATACCCACTTCACCCATTTAGTATAAGGAATGCCAGCGACGGCCAATCCGGCAATGAGAACACCAGAGGTAGGGAAGATGGAGTTAGTTACACCATCGCCAAGCTGGAATGCCAGCACTGCTGTTTGTCTAGTAACGCCGACAAGATCAGCAAGCGGGGCCATTATCGGCATTGTCAGTGCAGCCTGTCCGCTTCCAGAAGGAACGAGGAAATTGATGCATAATTGCACAAAGAACATGCCGATAGCTGTGAGTGCAGGCGCAATGTTATTAAGCATTTCAGATGCATAATAAAGAATGGGATCCATCATTTTTCCGTCCTGAAAAATCACGAGAATGGCTTGCGCAAAACCGATAATCAGTGCACCGCTTAAAACTTCCATCGCTCCAATAATAAAGCTGTCAGCTATCTTATTTGAATGAAGCTTTCCAATTATCCCAATTATGACACCGAATAGTAGGAATAATCCAGCAATTTCTGTGATATACCAGCCATATTTCATAACACCAAAAATGAGAACAACAAAATTAATTAAAAAAACAGCGAGCACCCATTTATGGCGGGTCTCTAACTTAGCATCCGGCGCAATATTTTTAGTATTTGCAGGGTCAAAATTGCCAAAATACTTTATTTGGGGATGCTTTTTTACTTTTTTCGCATATCTATAAACAAAAATGACGCCTGCAGCATAAAACACTGCCAATAGTGCCAGCCGCAAACCCATACCGGAAAACGTTGGGAGTTCAGCGATGCTTTGGGCAACACCGATGTTAAATGGATTCATTACAGCAGCCATAAAGCCAATGTTTGCACCAATAGAAACGATGGCAAAACCGACAAATGCGTCAAATCCAAGTGCGATTGCTAGCGGGGTGACAATGGCAATATAAATAATCGTTTCTTCAGCTAATCCCATCAATGTTCCTCCAGCTGCGAAGAAGAGCATCAGCACAGGGATTAAAAACATTTCTTTATTTGCGAGCTTTCTTGACATGGTGACAATTAATGCATCTAGTGCTCCAGTCGCTTTTAAAATACCAAAAGCGCCGCCAACCATGAGCACGAAGAAGATGATTCCGCCGCCATTCACCATTCCTTTATGTATACTTGTAAAAATATCAAAAAAACCTACTGGGGCTGACTCAGTTTTTTGAAAGGAATCTGGAATTACCATCGTTCGTCCGTCTTGCTCAACTCTTTCGTATTCACCAGCAGGCACAAAATAAGTTAATATAGCGGAAATGACGATAATGGAAAAAATAAGCACAAATGCGTTAATATTTTTTATTCCTTTTCCTGAGGTGTTTATTTCAGTTTTTTTCGTGTTGCTGTCTGCTAATTTTGCCATTGGATAGCTCCTTTTTCGTTTTTTAGATTGTATATTAAAATAATAATTAAGGCAATAGAATATTTAGAATTTTTCATATAATGAAATACATTAAGCATACTTATGTTTATAGATCAAGAGTGAAGGTGAATAATGATGAAAATCGTATCTTTTAATGCTTTCCGTACAATCGGAATGCCTGGTGTGTATTATATTAAGCCAGAGTACATGTTTAAGGACTTGAAGTAATTAGACAGGCGGATATAGTTATTTCTAGAAACTTGGCAGGTTCCTGCACTCGTTTATGGATTAAAGAAAAAAATCTTTCCTAGTATTGAAACGTTACAGTTAGGATTCAGCAAGGTGGAAATGACTAGGGAACTGTGGACAGTTGCGCCGCAAAATGAACCATATAAATTCACGCGAATACAGTACGTAATAGAGAATTTATCTTGGAGACCTTTCCTTTTCCATTTGTTGTGAAGGAAGTAAGAAGCTCAATGGGTAATGGGGTTTATCATATCCAGTCACAACAGGATTTTCTTGTTACACAAAAAAGGTTGATATTCTGTATGTTCAGGAATATATAGAAAATGATGGAAAAAATTTCGTATTTGTGTTGTTGGGGACCAAATTTTGACTTCTTATTGGAGAGTCAGTTTAAAAGGAGAGTTCCTTCATAATCTGGTACAAGGTGGAGAGCTATGTGATGATTTTATCCCCCAAGAAGCCTGTGATTTAATATTTTTCTATTGCAAGAGAGTTGAATATTAATCATGCTGGCTTCGATGTAATGGGTAGCGGTGGGAAATATTTTATTTTAGAATTTAATGTCCTTTTTGGCAATCAAGGGTTAAATTTTATGGGCGTCTCAGCTAAACAGGCGATTTACAACTATATTTTACGTGATTTCACACCGCCGTTTCCAACGTCGCCATCACCATTAAATCCAAATAAAGTCATATCATAAAACAGAAAAGGACGCCTAAAAATATGGTGTCTTTTTCATTCATCCCTATGTTAACTTATTTAGCGCTGCCTCAAATGCCTCCAAAGTGAGAGCAATTTCTTTATCACCATGTACTGTAGACATGCTGCATCGATTTAAAGGCTTTGTGTAAATTCCTTCATTTAAAAGAGCAAAGTCCAACTTTTTTCTCCAAGCAAAATCTGCAGTTTGCAGCTCCCTGTAATTGCTTATCCTCTCTTGATCAGTTATCACGATATTAAATATCGATCCGATTCCAACTGTTTGTAGTGGAATCCCTTTTCTTGAAAACAGTTCATGGATGCCTTTTTTTAATGCTGCGGTTTTTCCCATCACATGATGCATCTCTTGCTCCAGAACGGCAATGGTTGTCATGCCAGCAGCGAGAATTGTTGGATGGCCGTTATATGTACCGCTATGAAAAAGCACCTCTTTAGCTGCTGATTGACTGCTGTGACTGTTATCAAATACATCTGAAAAAGCGGAAGGGGCGCTGATCATCATAATATCTTCTTTGCCGCCAACGATGCCAATTGGAAACCCGCCGCCAACTACTTTTCCTAACGTAGTTAAGTCAGGGTTTACACTATAGAAGGATTGTGCGCCACCTAATCCGATTCTGAATCCGGTTTTCACCTCATCAAATATTAATAAAATTCCGAGCTGCTGCGTAATCTCTCTTAGTCCAGTCATAAACTGCTCGCTTGTAGGAATATATCCGCTTTGAACAGGTTCTAAGATAACAGCGGCTAGTTCGTGCTGATGCTTAGTTAATATTTCTGCCGTCGCCTCCAAATTGTTAAATGGAAGCGTGATTGTATGTTCCTGATGGTATGGATCAACTCCCTTTGATTCGATTAATGACAATGGTGTCGACTCTGGACCAGCTTCGTGAACAGGCGGGTTCACGCTAATTAACATTTGGTCATAGCCGCCGTGATAATGGCCTTCAAATTTAGCAAGCTTATGTTTGCCCGTATAGGCGTAGGATAACCTGATGGCAAGGAGCGTTGCTTCTGTGCCGGAATTGGTATAGCGTATTTTATCCATTGAAGGATATAAGTTAACTAACTTTTTCGCCATCTCGATTTCAAGCTGATGAGGTGTGCCGAATAATACGGTGCCATGTTCCTTCATTTGAGTTTCTAGCGCATTTATTATTTCTGGATGACCATGTCCGAGCATAAGTGAGCCATAGGATAATAAATAATCTATATACTTATTATCATCAGCATCATATAGATACGCGCCATCGCCCTTTTTCATAAAAATAGGGTAAGGATCAAAATATTTTATGTTTGCTGTTACTCCGCCAGGCATGTACTTTTCTGCTTCTTTAGATAGCTCATAAGATATGTTTGTTTTTTCTTTGAATCCATCAGTTATTTCGTCCGAATAACGAACTTTCATCACTAGCACCTCTTATTTAAGAAATATATATTTCATAAATATTCAATTATGAAATATATAGACCATATTACGACAGATAAAAAGTTTTGTGAAGTAAATATTTCTTAATTTAACAATAATGAAATATTTACTTCTGTGCGAACTAAACGATAGGCTTTTTTACTTTAGTATCGTATAATGTCCTATATGAAGAAATAGTTAGGAATGGATAAACATGCAAAATATATATCATCGTATTGCTGAGAAGTACCCTGAAATGAGTAAGTCGCAGCAGAAGGTAGCTGCATATATATTAGAGAATATAAATACGGTACCATTTTTGACAGTTGCAAAATTGGCAAAAAATGCTGAGGTGAGTGAAGCAACAATCATTAGATTTGCTGTGTTTCTAGGATATAATGGTTATTCAGAGCTTCAGCAGCTTATGCAAAATTCGGTACAAAAGCAATTAACGACAACTGAGCGATTGAAATTGTCATCAAATATATACAGTGACCAAGGACAGGGAATTTTTGAATTGTTCCAGGATGATGTATCCAATATAGAAACAACGCTTGAAGGCTTGGACGAAAAACAATTTATGAAAGCAGCACATCATATTTTAGAAGGCAGAAGGATTTATATATGTGCGAACCGCAGCGCGAAGGCATTAGGCGTGTTTCTGCATTATTATTTAAATATTATTATCGGTCACTCAGAATTGATCGGCTCTGCAGATACTGTATCTGAGCAATTATTTAAATTGCGTGAAAATGATGTAGTAATAGGCATCAGCTTCGCCCGTTACTCAATGAATACAATTGAGTTAGTTGAATATGCGAAAGAACAAGGAGCAACAACGATTGCCATTACAGATAATTTAATGTCGCCGTTAATTCCATACTCTGATGCTGTTTTAACTGCATCCAGCAAGCTGCCAACGTTCATCGATTCATTTACAGCACCAATGAGTCTCATTAATGCATTGATTGCTTATGTAGGGAAAGAACGGATGGATATTGTAGAGGAGCGGTTAGAGAAGCTGGAGGAATTATGGGAAAGGTTTGACATTTTTTATAAAAAGTAAATGATACATACTTTGGAGGGGTTGGAATGGATTTAAATCTTCGAGGAAAAGTCGCTTTAGTACAAGCATCCAGTCAAGGGCTCGGTAAGGCCATCGCCTTGCAGCTTGCAAAAGAAGGCGTAAAAGTGATGATTTCAAGCCGCAATGAAGAAAAGCTCCAAGCTGTGCAACAGGAATTTAAAATTGAGCATGGACTTGAGGTGCTTTATCACGTAGCTGATGTCACAAGTGCAAGCGATCTTAAAGCTCTAGCTGCAAAGACTGTAGAAATGTATGGAACGATTGACATTTTAGTAAATAATGCCGGAGGTCCTCCTGGAGGAACTTTTGAAGAATTATCTGATGAGGATTGGGAGCATGCGTTCCAATTAAACTTGCTCAGCTATGTAAGAAATATCCGTGCGGTGCTTCCAGAGCTGAAAAAAAGCGGCGGGAAAATTATCAATGTAGCTTCTACATCTATAAAACAGCCAATCCCCGGATTATTATTATCCAATACATTCCGCCTAGGAATTGTAGGGTTAACTAAAACACTAGCAGATGAACTGGCACAGTACAATATTCTTATTAATACGGTTGCTCCCGGCAGAATTGCCACTGACCGCGTAGATTATCTTGACCAATTAAGCGCAGATAAGAGAAATGTTTCAAAGGAACAGGTAAAAGAAGAATCGCTGAAAAAGATTCCGCTTGGCCGCTATGGAACGCCTGAGGAGTTTGCCAATATCGTCACTTTCCTTGCATCTGATGTTAATAGCTATGTGACAGGAAGCTCGATTCTCGTTGACGGCGGGATGGTCAGATCATTATAAGAATTAATAGTAATCTATTGACTGGCAAAAAGTTCAATATTAAAATATTATTAGCACTCATAAGAGTTGAGTGCTAATTTTAGTTCCATCGATATTTTAACAAGGAGGAGGAAGTATGGTGGAGAAAGTACAATTCCAAGCAGAATCAAAAAGATTGCTAGAAATGATGGTCAACTCTATTTACTCTCAAAAGGAAGTGTTTTTAAGAGAGCTTATTTCAAACGCAAGTGATGCGATTGATAAAATCTATTACAAAACCTTATCAGATGAAAACTTAGTTTTTGCAAAAGACAATTACTACATAAAAGTGGTGCCAAATAAAGAGAATCGTACGTTGAAAATAGTAGATACAGGCATAGGAATGACGAAGGAAGAGCTGGAAAACAACCTTGGAGTCATTGCTAAAAGCGGATCTTTAGCGTTTAAAACAGAAAATGAATCCAAAGATGGACATGATATCATCGGCCAGTTTGGCGTAGGTTTCTATGCTGCTTTTATGGTTGCGGATTTAGTAACTGTAGAAACGAGAGCGCTTGGCAGCGATGAAGCATATAAATGGGAATCAGAAGGGGCAGACGGGTATACGATAGTTCCTAGCAGCAAAGAATCTGTAGGCACTGAAATTACCTTAAAAATTAAAGAAAACGAAGAAGAAGAAAGCTATGATGAGTTCTTAGAAGAATATCAATTGAAGTCTATCATAAAAAAATACTCGGATTTTATTCGTTATCCTATTAAAATGGACATCACTTCAAGCCGTCCAAAGGCAGACAGCGAAAATGAATTTGAGGAATTTACTGAAGAACAAATCATCAACAGCATGGTGCCGATTTGGCGCAAAAATAAAAGTGAATTAACTGATGAAGATTATCATCATTTTTATGCTGAAAAACGCTACGGCTTTGATAAACCGTTAAAACATATTCATGTGAGCGTAGATGGCACAATTCGCTACAATGCAATCCTTTTTATCCCGGAAAACAAGCCTTTTGACTATTATTCTCAAGAGTTTGAAAAAGGGCTTGAGCTATACTCTAACGGTGTCCTTATTATGGAGAAATGCGGAGACTTGCTCCCTGATCATTTTAGCTTTGTTAAAGGAATGGTCGACTCTGAAGACCTATCATTAAACATCTCAAGGGAAATTCTGCAGCAGGATCGCCAGCTTAAGTTGATTGCGAAGAACATCAGCAAGAAAATTAAAAGCGAACTAAAAAGCTTGCTGAAAAATGATCGCGAAAAATACGAATCATTCTACCAAGCGTTTGGCCGCCAATTAAAATTCGGCGTTTATAATGAATTCGGCGCACATAAAGATACACTAAAAGATTTAGTGATGTTTTACTCATCAAAAGAGAAAAAGCTAGTAACACTTGATGAATATATTTCTAGAATGCCTGAGGATCAAAAATATATCTATTATGCAACTGGTGATTCTATAGATCGCATAGATAAGCTCCCGCAAACAGAGCTTGTAGCAGACAAAGGCTATGAGATTCTCTACTTTACAGAAGATATTGATGAATTTGCGATTAAAATGCTTATGAACTATGAAGATAAAGAGTTTAAATCTGTTTCCAGCGGAGATTTAGGCATTGAAGCAGATGAAAAAGACAATGCCGACGATGAATCAACGGAAGAGGAAAAAGAAATTTTCTCTGCTATGAAAGAAATCCTTTCTGGAAAAGTGAAGGATGTAAGAGCTTCGAAACGATTGAAGTCCCATCCAGTATGTTTAACAGCTGATGGAGAGGTAACGATAGAAATGGAAAAGGTGTTAAGCATGATGCCTGACAACCAAAATGTCAAAGCTGACAAAGTGTTAGAAATTAACATGAATCATAATGTCTTCCAGTCTTTACAATCGGCATATCATGGTGATAAAGAAAAATTGAGCTTATTTACAAACTTGCTATATAATCAAGCATTGCTTATCGAAGGTTTAACGATTGAAGACCCTGTAGAATTTACAAATGATATTTGCAAAGTAATGATATAAAAAAAATCGGCTTTTCCTAGTAACAGAGGGAAAATAACAAAAAGCAGCAGAAGTAAAACACCGTTTTATTTCTGCTGCTTTTTATCTTTTTTCGGATAGTATAACTATGCAAATACCTAGTCTGTTTCCTATCTATAGGAATAACAAATTATATCCCATCTCCATTTAGATTTGCGTATCCTTCTTAACATATATTTATCATGCACATATATTGACTTTAAATGTTATTAAAAGTCACATTGTATTTTTATGCGTTAGTGTGTATTTTTATTATTACTAAAATTAAAACGCTTACATTTACTTAACTTAACACTTTGACAAACATTCATAACAATTTATTTTACGATATGTATAGTGATTAATAGGCTTGAACACAGTAAAATAGTTATAAGATTCTAATAATTCTGTTTAATGAATGTTAGATAAACTTACATATGTGATGGTTAACTGTTAGATAAATTATTTACTGTCAGGCTTTTATTGTTTATTACATATGTAAGTAAAAATGAATGATAAAAAGGAGGTATAAGTTTTGACTAATTGTTCAAGCGAATTAATAGAAAAACTTAACAGCAACTTTGAAGAAGCAGAGCCGCCTTTTTCGAAACATGAAGCGCATGATGAATCAAATCGATGCTTGTTTTGCTATGACGCTCCATGTATCCAAGCATGTCCAACAGGAATAGACATTCCAGGATTTATTAAAAAGATTGCATCGGGCAATATGCTGGGCGCAAGTAAAACGATTATGTCAGCTAACCCAGTAGGTGCAAGCTGCGCCAGAGTTTGTCCAACTGAGGAGCTTTGTGAAGGAGCATGTGTACTTAATTCATCCACTAAACCAATCCTGATAGGCAATTTGCAGAGATATGCAACTGATTGGGCAATTAATAATGAAGCGGTATTATTTGAAGCGGGAAAACCGAACGGGAAAAAAGTGGCGATTGTTGGAGGCGGGCCAGCAGGATTATCTGCCGCTAGAGAGCTTGCCAGAATGGGCTATTCCGTCACCATTTTTGAAGCGGAGAAAGAAGCTGGCGGTTTAAATACTTATGGCATTGTGTCGTTTAGATTGCCACAAAAGATATCCTATTGGGAAGTAGATCAAGTGAAAAGCTTAAATGTAGAAATTAAAACAAATACAAAAGTAGGAAAAGACATATTGCCAAGCGAAATATTAAAAAACTTTGATTCTGTCCTTTTGGCCATCGGTATGTCATCTGTCCCGAGCCTTGGCATTGAGGGAGAGGAATTTGATGGTGTCCATGATGCCATTGAATTTGTAAAAAATACGAAGATAAATGATATTACCGACGAGTATGTAGGTAAAAAAGCGGTCGTAATAGGTGCCGGAAACACTGCGATAGATGCAGCAACATGCTCTGTCAGATTAGGTGCAGAAAATGTAAAAATTTTATATCGCAGAACATTAGATGAAATGACTGCTTATGATTTTGAATACGAATTTGCTAAGCAGGATGGAGTCGAATTTAGGTGGTTAACTGCACCGAAGCGGATTATTGGCGATGAACGTGGAAAAGTAACAGGAATTGAGTGTATAAAAATGAAGCTTTCAGAAGCGGGTGCTGACGGCAGAAAACGTCCAATTCCTATCGAAGGGTCGGAGTTTATTTTAGAGGCTGATGCGGTTATCAAAGCGATTGGACAAAGCAGATATATCGATTTAATTGAACAATTTAACATTAGCCATGAGGACGGCGTGGTCAAAATTCATCCGGAAAGCTATCAAACTTCAAATAAAAAAGTATTTGCTTGCGGTGATGTGATATTTGGAAAAGGCCAGGGAGAAGCAATGGTTGTTTCGGCAGCACAGCAAGGAAAGGATAGTGCCTATGCCATTCACCGTACATTATCTAAGAGAGCGATAGAAACAGCTTAGGTGAAATTTCCATCAGTTGTGGAAGAAACTCAACAACGGATGGTAAGTTGAACAAATCGGGCTTTAACTGGTGGTTGATTTCCACAGAAGCCTTGAAGCGAGGGGCTTACTGCCTGTTACTGCGCGATATTCTATTAGGAGGTGGAATGATGGCAGATTTACGAACGAATATTGCAGGAATAGAATCTCCAAATCCATTTTGGCTGGCTTCAGCGCCACCAACAAATTCAGGTTACCAGGTACAGCGAGCCTTCGAAGCAGGCTGGGGAGGCGCCGTTTGGAAAACACTCGGAGATCCAATATTGAATGTTTCCTCGAGATTTGCGGCGGTCAGCTTTAACGGCCAGAAAGTAGCGGGCTTTAATAACATCGAATTAATTACAGACAGGCCATTAGAGGTGAATTTAAAGGAAATTTATGAAACAAAAAAGAAATTTCCAAACCATGCGATCATCGCATCATTAATGGTTGAGCCAAAACAGGAAAAATGGCATGAAATAGTAAAGCGTGTGGAAGAGGCTGGTGTAGATGGTTTAGAGCTGAATTTTGGCTGTCCGCACGGCATGGCTGAGAGGGGAATGGGCGCTGCTTCGGGTCAAGTTCCATCATTGGTGGAACAGCAGACCTACTGGGTGAAAGAAGTCGCAAAAACGCCTGTAATTGTCAAGCTGACGCCGAATATCACTGATATAACCGCCACAGCTGAAGCGGCTGTAAATGGCGGAGCTGATGCAATAAGTATGATTAACACGATCAATAGTTTAGCAGGGGTAGATATAGATACGTGGAATACAATTCCGCATGTTGGCGGAAAAGGTGCACACGGAGGCTATTGCGGTCCTGCTGTTAAGCCAATAGCATTGAATATGGTAGGAGAATGTGCTCGTCATTCGCATATTAATGTTCCTATTTCCGGAATCGGCGGCATATCTAATTGGCAGGATGCAGTGGAATTTATGTTAATGGGGTCCACTAGTGTTCAAGTGTGTACTGCGGCAATGCATCACGGATTTAGAATTGTAGAAGACATGATTGATGGATTGAGTAATTACCTTGATGGAAAGGGAATTCAATCTGTTACCGAGATCATTGGCAAATCAGTTCCTAAATATTCAGACTGGGGCGATTTGGATTTAAATTATAAGATTGTTGCAAGAATTAACAATGATGTTTGCATCAACTGTAATAAGTGTCATATTGCATGTGAGGATACTTCGCACCAATGTATTGATATGTATACGGAAGCAGATGGTACGAAAGGGTTGCGTGTTCGTGAAGAGGACTGCGTTGGATGTAATTTATGTTCGATCGTATGTCCGGAAGATGGAGCTATTGATATGGTGGAAATGACTCATGAATTGCCGCCGATGACTTGGAATGAAAGGCAAGCTGCACTTGGTAAAGTAGCATGTGAAGTTGATATAGCTGCGAAATAATTACACCAATAAGGAGGAGCATGACAAATGAATAAAGTGATAAAAAATGGCGTTATCGTTACGGCAACAGACACTTTTCAAGCAGATATATTAATAGAAAACGAAACCATCGTCCAAATAGGTGAGGATATAAATATTCCAGGGGCAGAGGTCATTGACGCAAAAGGGAATTATGTTTTTCCAGGCGGCATTGATCCTCATACACATTTAGATATGCCCTTTGGAGGAACCGTTACAAAGGATGATTTTGAAACTGGAACAAGAGCTGCGGCATTTGGCGGAACTACTACCATTATCGATTTCTGCTTAACAAAAAAGGGAGAGACCTTAAAGAGCGCAGTCGACACGTGGCATGAAAAGTCTAAGAATAAAGCGGTTATAGATTACGGCTTTCACCTGCAAATCGTTGAGAGCAGTGACAAAATATTAGAAGAATTACCGAAAATGGTGGAGGAAGAGGGCATAACTTCACTCAAAGTTTTTATGGCATATAAAAATCAATTCCAGGCAGATGATGAAACATTATATAAAACACTTATCGCCGGAAAAGAGCTTGGCGCCCTAGTGATGGTTCATGCAGAGAATGGTGATGTAATTGATTATTTAGTAAAAAAAGCATTGAAGGAAGGGAATACGGACCCTATCTATCATGCATTAACAAGACCACCAGAAGCTGAGGCAGAAGCGACTGGAAGGGCGGCTACATTAACTGGGTTATCTGAATCTCAGCTTTATGTTGTCCATGTTTCTTGTGCCGATGCTGCTAAGAAGATTGCTGAAGCAAGAAATCAAGGCATTGATATATGGGGTGAGACATGTCCACAATATTTGGTGCTCGATCAAAGCTATTTAGAAAAAGAAAATTTTGAAGGTGCCAAGTATGTCTGGTCTCCGCCGCTGCGTGAAAAATGGAATCAAGAATTTTTGTGGAATGCTCTTAAATCTGGACAGCTGCAAACATTAGGGTCAGACCAATGTTCATTTGACTTTGCTGGTCAAAAGGATTTAGGTAAAGAAGATTTCTCTAAAATACCGAATGGCGGTCCGATTATTGAAGACCGCGTAAGCATTCTCTTTTCTGAGGGGGTGAAGAAGGGACGAATCAGTCTGAATCAATTTGTGGATATCACATCTACGAAAGCTGCAAAGCTATTTGGACTATATCCTAAAAAAGGAACCATTGCTGTAGGCGCCGATGCGGACATTGTTATCTTTGATCCGAATATAGAAAGAACTATTTCTGCTGAGACACATCATATGGCAGTTGATTACAATGCGTTCGAAGGCATAAAGGTAACAGGCGAGCCAGTTTCGGTTTTATCCCGAGGAAACTTTGTTATTCGTGATAAGGAATACACTGGCAAAGCCGGTGATGGACAATTCATTAAACGCGCTAAGTATGGCACGTCACTTCAAAAAGATAAAACTATGATTTAACAACTTTCATTCATTCCTACCCTGCTGCAAAATTTTTGTAGCAGGGTATCAATCATCACGAGCATATAATTGTTTGGCTGTGAATATAAGGAGGTGTCCAAAATGGAAAAGAAATCAAATTATTTAAAGTCTCCAGATTTATTGCCGATTGGATATGGCGAGCGAAATATCGGGACATTCGGCTTTGCGGTAATCTGGGTAGGTATGGCGATAGTACTGGCTGCTTTTGCGATTGGAGGCGGCGGCATTCAAAGCTTGTCCCTGCCAATGGTATTGCTGGCGACCATTATCGGATCGGTAGCAATTGGAATTTTCATGTCTATTATTGGCGATATCGGTATTGAGCATGGGCTTTCTTTTCCTGTTTATATGAGGGCGCCATTTGGAACAATCGGTACACATTTTCCATCGATTACTAGAGGAGTTACTGCTGCCTGCTGGTTTGGTATTAACACGTATTTTGGCGCTTCTGCCATTAATGGAATTCTATTTTTATTATTCGGTTTCGATCAATGGTTTATTTGTTTCCTTTTATTCGCGGCTGCTCAGTTAATCAACACTGCTCTTGGCATCAAATCAATTGAAAGATTTGCAGATCTTGCTGCTCCGATTATTATCCTCATTTCTTGCTGGATGTATATTACCCTGTCAGACAGTGCTTCAGCTGGGGGCAAAGAAATATTTGCATGGGTGGAAAGCCCTGCAACTGGAATGGCTGCATTTACAGCATTCATGGTTGTTGTTATGGCAAATATGGGCTTCTGGGCAACGTTGGCAGCTGATATGCCAACATTATCAAGGTTTTTTAAAGCGCCAAAGAACGAAAGAAATTGGTTTAAACGCAATAAGTCTCAACTAGTTGGTAATCTCATTGTTATGCCGGTCTTTAATACGTTCATGATTGCAATTGGTGCTGTTTCTTATATGGCGGTTGGCACATCCGACCCGATAATGGCACTGCAGGAAGCTGCTAGCGGGTTTGTATTAGGCATTCTCTTGCTTATGATTGTACTAGCGCAATGGTCTACTAACACTTCCGCAAATATTATTCCCGCCGCAACTGTTTTCTCCAATGTCGGCGGTCCAAAAGTTCCATTTTGGGTAGGTGTCCTTATCGCAGGTATTATTGGCACATTGGCCCAGCCGTGGAGTCTATTTGATGTTCTAAATCAGGCTCTATTAATTATTGGCGGGATATTGACTTCCATCGTTGGAATCTTATTTGCTGATTACTATTTACTTAGAAAAAGAAGAGTGAATGTCAAAGCTTTATATGAAAATGATGGGCAGTTTAAATATTTATTCGGATTCAATGTAGCTGGTTTACTCGCATGGATAATTGGCGGGATTGCTGCAAACCTGCTTCCGATGTATTCATCACTTGTCGGTTTTGCAGTAGGAGCAGGTGTTTACTATGTATTAGCAAAATACTGGTGGTTTACCAAGTATGAGCAAGCTGAAATTATTGACCCAAGCGATGAAAAATACTTAGGTTTAACGGTTGGCCGAGATTGGGAAATAGTAGATGAGGAACAGTTAATTGTTCTTCCTGAAGTTGCTAATGAAAGAGTTTAATAGAGGGGGATAAACATGTCTGAATACACACAATACTTGCAGGAAAAAGATAAAATCGATGTCCTTTTAAATCAAGGATACAGCATCAAAAGTATAACAGAAAATTTAAGCGGAGCTTTTGTTGAATTTGAAAGAATTACAGGCTCTACAATCACTTCAGAAACATTGCATATTCTAACAGCTGATGCTAGAAAATACTTTTCTGTAAAATTAATTCATCAATAATACGCATTCTATTGAGAGGAGCCTTACACATATGGAAAAACAAAAGCTGTTAATTGACGGTGAAAGATTGAAAGCAACGATTGAAACGTTCGCTAATTTCGGAGGAACTAAAAATAATGGTGTAACGAGACTCTCTCTATCTGAAGAGGATAGATTAGCAAGAGAATACTTTCAAACTTGCTGTGAGGCATTAAAAATGTCAGTAGTTGTAGACGATATGGGCAATATGTATGCCACACTGCCAGGCATTGAAGATAAACCGCCTATCGCAATTGGCTCTCATCTGGATTCAGTAAAAAAAGGCGGACGATTTGATGGCGTCCTCGGTGTAATCGCAGGACTTGAAATCGTTAGAACGCTTGTTGAGAATGAAATAAAGCCGCGTATTCCAATTACTCTTGTGAATTTTACAAATGAAGAGGGTGCGAGGTTCGAACCGTCCATGATGGCATCTGGTGTGTTAAGCGGAAAATTTGATAAAGAAACGATGATGCAAAAAAAGGATAAAGATGGCATCATCTTTGCGGATGCGCTCCGTGAAATCGGCTTTACAGGAGAAGAAAGCAATCGTTTGAAAGAAGCGGCTGCCTTTTTAGAATTGCATATTGAACAAGGACCTGTACTTGAGCATGAATCTCTAAATATTGGTGTCGTTGATTGTGTTGTTGGCATGGTCTGCTATGAAATAACAATTAATGGCGAATCAGATCACGCAGGGACGACACCAATGACGATGAGAAAAGATGCTTTATTTGCGGCAAATAATTTCATTGCTGAGGCAAGAAGACAACTTGATACAGTTGATGAAGAGCTAGTTTTTACAATGGGACGGATGAACGTATCACCTAATATCCACACAGTCATCCCTAATCAAGTTGTTTTTACTCTAGAGGCCCGGCATAAAAATCCGAATATAATTAAGAAAGTGGAAGACATTGTTGAAGCATTAACAAGAAATTGCGAGAATGAAGGCTGTCAAATAGAAGCGGAAAAACTATGGGATCGGTCGACTGTGATGTTTAATGAAAGCCTAGTTGATCAGCTGGAACAATCAGCGAAAGAACTTGGTTATAGTCATAAAAAAATGGCGAGCGGAGCTGGCCATGATGCCCAATTTATCGCAAGCTATATCCCAACAGCTATGCTCTTTGTGCCAAGTATAAATGGCAAGAGTCATAGCGAGGACGAATTCACTCCATATGAAGATTGCGAAAAAGGCATTAATGTAATTTTAGATGTAGTTTTGGAATTACAAAATTTATAACCGAGTAAAGGCTTGCTTTACTCAGAGTGCCTTAGTCATTCGATTTAGAGACGTGTCCGCTCGACTCCTGCAGGCGGTGTAGTGACCCCAAAAGGCTAGAAATATTTATTGCAACCTTGGACTGAGTTCAGTTTTGTACTGAACTCAGTCCTTTTCATTTTTGCTTATCCGTTTGTTGTTATCGTAAGAAAATACTTCCTTGTTTGTGCAACTGGACTGAAATTGCGTGTACTTAAGCAAAAAAGGTCTTTTCTTAAAATCATACCCATCTACATCACTGATATAGCACTTGCTTCTTTCGCGAACCGGCGCTCAAACCGCAGAAGAGGCGGGCGGTAAGTTTTGTGAAACTACAATTTTCCCCATTTTATTGATAGCCTCAGTCAATCTTGCTTTACTTTCTTTTTCTTTACACAGGACTTAAGAATGAAAAATGAGAAATAAAGTTAAAATCCAACCAACTGCCCAAATGAAAATCAAAATAATAAAAAGAAGAAGGCCTCAAATCTCTTGAATAGCAGATTTGAGGCTATTATCACTAAATAGATACTTTGCACTAAATTTACTTAAAAAGGAAATTTAATTTTTAAATTCCACTTGGCAAATAATAAAATAATAAGCAGTAAAAACAGCTATATAAAGGGCTTTTCCTTCTTTTATTTTCAGCCTGCTTAAGTTTAAAGAGAAAGTCGAAAGACAATCTAGTATTTTCTTCCTTCTTGACGAAAAAAATGGAAATGGTTTATTGTTAGAATATAAATTGATAATGATAATCATTATCATTTATAAGTAGCATCTTCTGCAATGAGGGAAATCTTTAAATGTTTCCTTCTTTATTTTACATCTTATTGAGAATGAATATCAATTGAAAGGAGACTTAGAAACAGTGGATAACCAAAAAATAGCAATTGTTTCTGGAGCGGCGCAAGGGATGGGTTATGAAGTGATGCGTGCTTTAGCTTGCGAAGGACATATAGTAATCGGCATTGACAAACAGGAAGAAAAGCTGCAAATTGTCAAATCGGATCTTCAGAAGAAAGGGATTGAAGTAGAAACCTTTTATGCAGATGTGACAGACAGTTTAGGCATCGAAACGGTTGTTGATTATGTAGAAAAAAAATATAAGAAAATCGATGTTTTAGTGAATGTCGCAGGCGTTCTTTCTGTTGGGGAGATTACTGCCATAGATGAACATGAATGGGAAAGAACATTTGCAATTAATACTACCGGTGTCTTTAACTTATCAAAAGCAGTTTGTAAAAGGATGAAGGAAAAACAAGCCGGTGTTATCATCACTGTCAGCTCAAATGCAGCAACAGTTCCGAGAACTTCCATGGCTGCTTACTGTTCATCAAAAGCTGCTTCACTTATGTTCACTAAATGCCTTGGGCTCGAAATGGCCAAATATAATATTCGGTGCAACATCGTCTCACCTGGAGCGACTGATACAGAAATGCAAAAAGCGTTCTGGGAAAGCGGTGGAAGCATTGAGCAAGGTATTCGTGGCATGCCTGAAGAGTACCGTGTTGGTATTCCATTAAGAAAAATTGCCAACACATCTGACATAGCAGACGCTATTCTATTTTTAATCTCGGATCGTGCGCATCATATCACAATGAATAACATCGTTGTCGATGGCGGTGCAACATTGGGTGTCCAATAAAAAAGGAGGTAGTGAGCATGGCTGTTTCAATTAAAAATAAAGAATATCAATTATTAGACAAATTTAACGCTGGTGATAATTTACTTTATTTTCCGAGCAAATGTATTTTAGGAAAAGGAGAAGCGGTTAGCCTAAGTGCTGAAGAACAATCCGGATTAAGTTTTAGTGAAAGAATACATACACTTTTTAGAAAAGCAGAAGTATTGGGTAAAGACGAGCCAATTATCATCGGCGCTCTTCCATTTAACAAGGGCAATAGAGGAATGCTCATTGTTCCTGAAAGCGTTGAACAGCAAGTAGATATGGATAGCAAACAAGCTGGATACACAGCCAGTTCATTATCCATTAAGAACATTCAATCTATACCATTTGCGGCTGATTATGAAAAGGCTGTAGAGAAAATTGTTTCATCCATTCAAAATGGAGAGCTTGAGAAAGCTGTACTAGGCAGGATATTGCAAGTAGCTGCAAAAGAGGAGTTGAATATTCCACAACTAATAAAGCAATTAATTGCTGAAAATGAGAACAAGTTTAACTTTGCATTAAATATTTCTGATGGGACCGAGAGGAAAAAAACTTTAATAGGAGCAAGTCCTGAACTTCTAATTTCCAAATACGGAAAAACCGTGGTTACAAATCCGCTTGCTGGTTCGAGACCAAGAAAAGCTGACCCGTTAGAAGATCGTCAAATGGAAAATGAATTGCGTCATTCTAAAAAGGACCTTCATGAACATCAGTTTGTCGTTCATTCAATTGAGGAAGCTCTCAGGCCGTTTTGCAAAAGTTTATATGTACCGAAAAAGCCATCAGTTATTTCTACAAATACAATGTGGCATCTCTCAACAAAAATCGTTGGTGAATTAAAGGATTCATCTACACAATCAATACAGTTAGCGGAATGCTTGCATCCGACACCGGCAATATGCGGAACGCCGGCAGATACAGCTTACAAAAAAATAGAAATGTTGGAACCGTTTGAGAGGGATTATTTTACAGGGTTAATTGGGTGGAGTAATCGAAATGGAGACGGAGAATGGGCAATTACTATTCGATGTGCAGAGATAGAAAACAATTTAATAAGCCTATTTGCAGGTGCTGGAATTGTAGAAGATTCAGTACCGCAAGAGGAAACAGCTGAAACAGCGGCAAAGTTTAGAACGATGTTAAGCGCATTAGGCATTAAAAATATTGAGGAAGAAGGTCATAAACAATGTTAAGAGGTTACAAGCCATGGCCTGAGGATTTGAAAAGATATTATAAACAAACTGGCTGCTGGAACGGCGAAACATTTGGTGGTTTTCTTGAAAAGCAGGGAAGAGAAATGAATGATCATATCGCGATAACTGATGGCAGTGAAGTATTAAGCTATCGTGAGTTAAATAACCGCGTTGATCAGTTAGCTGCTGGATTTATGCAGATGGGCATCGTTAAAGGTGATCGCATTGTTTTGCAGCTTCCCAATATATTTGAATTTTTTGAAGTATGCTTTGCTTTATTTAAAATTGGTGCTTTACCAGTATTTTCGCTGCCATTACACAGAAAAACGGAAATTTCTTATTTCTGCGCGTTTACGGAAGCAAAAGCATATATTATCCCGGATATTTATGATCGCTTCGATTATCGAGAGATGGCAAGAGAAGTGAAGGAAGCGGTTCCAAGCTTGGAACACATCATCGTAGTTGGAGATAACAAAGATTTTACCGCTTTATCAAATTTATATGTATCAGCCATTCAGCCTTTACCTGAAGTTCAGGCGGATGATCTTGCCTTCTTCCAATTATCGGGTGGCAGTACAGGATTGCCGAAGCTGATTCCTCGAACACATAATGAATATATTTATAGTTTGCGCAGAAGTGTAGAAGTATGTGAATTAGATCATAAAACAAATTACTTGGCAGTCTTGCCGGTTGCACATAACTTTACAATGAGTTCGCCTGGCGTATTTGGTGTTCTTTATGCAGGAGGAAAAATTGTATTAAGCAAGTATCCGAGTCCTGATCTTGCCTTCCCTTTAATAGAGAGGGAGAGTGTCGATTTTACTTCGCTTGTTCCGCCGCTCGCAATTGTATGGCTGGAAGCAAGAAAAAGAAGAAGTGAAGATTTATCAAGCCTAAAGGTGATTCAAGTGGGGGGAGCAAAATGCAGTGCGGAGATTGCGAAACAGATCGGTCCGGCATTTAATTGCAAGCTTCAGCAAGTATTTGGAATGGCAGAGGGCCTTGTCAATTATACAAGATTGGATGATTGTGACGAATTAGTCATTCATACACAGGGTAAGCCAATGTCAAAATATGATGATATTCGCATCGTAGACGAAGAGGATAGAGAACTGCCAATCGGTTCGACTGGACAACTGCAAGCGAAAGGCCCATACACAATAATCGGCTATTTTAATGCAGAGGAGCATAATGGAAAAGCATTTACGACAGACGGATACTATCGAACAGGTGATTTAGTGAAACTAACAAAAGAAGGATATGTGATCGTTGAAGGCAGGGATAAGGATCAAATTAATCGCGGTGGAGAAAAGATCGCAGCTGAAGAGGTTGAAAACTATTTGCTTGCCCATAACAACATTCTTGATGCAGCAATTGTGAGCATGCCTGATAAATTTCTCGGCGAGAGGTCTTGTGCGTTCATTATACAAAAACACGATGAATTGAGTGCAAAGGACTTAAAGCGCTTTTTACAAGATAGGGGGATTGCCAGTTTTAAAATCCCTGACAGATTTGAATTTGTTGATAGATTTCCCTATACAGCATTAGGTAAGGTCAGCAAAAAAAATTTGAGAGAAATCATTATCGAAAAATTAAACGATGAAAAAAAAGTTCATTATTAAAGGAGAGGGTTTAAATGTCTATACCAAAAATTTTAAGTTATCCAATGCCAACTAAAAATGAGCTGCCTGCAGGTAAAGTGTCTTGGAAGGCTGATCCGAATCGAGCTGTTTTATTAATTCATGATATGCAGCAATATTTTTTAGATTTCTATGAGAATGATTCTCAATTAATTACTCAGCTTGTCGATAATATTTCAACCATCAAGCAAAAGTGTACGGAGCAAGGAATGCCAGTTATTTATACTGCTCAGCCGGGAAATCAGAAAGCTGAGGATCGCGCATTGTTAACAGATTTTTGGGGACCTGGTCTTGACGATAATACAGAGCAGACAAAGATTATTGCTCGCCTAACTCCAACCGATCAAGATATCGTACAAACAAAATGGCGTTATAGTGCGTTTAAAAAATCAAATTTGCTGGAATGGATGAAAGAGAATGGCAAGGATCAAATCATCATATGTGGGGTATATGCACATATCGGCTGCATTGTTACAGCAGTGGAGGCTTTCATGAATGATATTCAGCCGTTTATTGTTGCAGATGCAATGGCTGATTTTTCACAGGCTCATCATCACGAGGCACTAATCTATGGCGCTGAACGTTGTGCACGGCCGTTGATGATGTCCCAATTGCTGGATGAATTATCATTGGAACAAAAATTGAGTGCAAAATCTATTAAGAATAAAGTAGCAGACTTGCTTGATGTTTCACCTCAGCTATTAAGCGATAAAGAAAATTTAGTCGATAGCGGACTTGATTCAATCCGAATGATGATGCTCGTTGAAGATTGGCGCTCACAAGGAATTGATATCAATTTTATGGAATTGGCGGAGGCGCCAACTTTAGAAGAATGGTATAGCCGATTAATCCCAAAATATGAACAGGTACAGCAATAGAATGGGGGTCAGTCATTGATGATTGAAAATAAACGATATCCATTAACAGATGCTCAGGCTGGAATTTGGTTTGCTCACCAGCTTGAGCCTACTAGTCCTCTTTATAATACCGGAGAATTTGTTGAAATAAAGGATTCGATGAATGTAGCTGTATTTATTGAAGCAATAAAGGAAGCTGTTTATGAAGCGGATAGCTTACATATGAGATTTGGTGAGGATGATAACGGACCTTGGCAGCAAATAGAAAAGCATAAAGCATGTGTGCAATTCATTGATATTAGCCAAATGGAATCACCTAAAGAAACGGCCATCCAATTAATGAGATCAGATTTACGAGAAAGAATTGATTTAACTCAGGATCAGCTATTTAAACAAATGCTTTTCAAAGTCGATTCATCACACTATCTTTGGTACCAAAAAATACATCATATTGCAACGGATGCATACGCCTTTTCGCTGCTTACTAATCGTGTAGCTAATTTATATACCGACAAAATTGAAGAGAAGAACAATAACCGAAAACTCTTTTCCCGCTTTTCGGAAGTATTAGAAGAAGATGAAGCTTATAAGGAATCAGAGGATATTACAAACGATCAGCAATATTGGATGGGGAAATATAAAAATCTGCCAGAACCAATTAGTCTTACAGATAAAATTACTGCATCGAGTATTGACATATTAAAGGAACAACGAATACTTGATACTCAGCATTTGCAAATGCTAAAAGCCGCAGCAGGGAAAATGAAGGCTGGTTGGCCTGATATCATGTTTGCTGCGATGGCATTGTATATATATCGCATGACTGGCTCTCGGGATATTACTTTAGGCATTCCAATGATGAATCGGCTTCAATCAGCTTCTATTAATATTCCTTGCACGAAAATGAATATATTGCCGCTCTATGTACAGATCAAACCAGAGACCGCTTTTATTGATATTGTGAGGCATGTATCTAGAGAGCTACGTGAAAATAGCTGGCATCAAAGATATCGCCAAGAACAGCTGCAAAGAGATTTGCGAAAAATAGGCAATGGCAAGCAATTATTCGGGCCTCAAGTGAATGTTATGCCATTTTCATATAATCCTGTGTTTGGTGCAACAAAAGCTGCTACTTTTAAGCTATCTACTGGTCCAGTAGAAGATTTAACATTAAATATATATGATCAAGGCAATCATAATGGCATTGCAATCGATTTAGAGGGAAATGCAGCAAAGTATACGAGAGAAGAATTAAAGCTGCATTGTGATAGATTCCTCCACTTGCTGCAAAAACTAGCACAGATGTCTGTAGATGAACCTATTGGAAAGATCAGTATATTATTGCCTGAAGAAAGTGAAAAGGTATTAAACACATGGAATAATCATGCTGCGCCAATTGAGAAACATGATCCAGTCAGTCTTTTTCGTCATCAAGTCTTATCATCGCCAGAACGGGTAGCGGTCATGTGTAATGATACTGTTTTATCATATAAACAGCTTGATGAGCAATCCAACCGGCTTGCCCATGTATTAAGGAAAAGAGGTGTTGGCCCTGAGAAGTTTGCCGCTATTGCGTTAGAAAGGTCAGAAAACCTGCTCGTTAGCATACTAGCCATATGGAAAACAGGAGGTGCTTATTTGCCGCTTGACCCATCGTATCCCGAAGATCGCATCCATTATATGCTAGCTGATGCAAAACCTGAGTTGATCATAACCGACTCTCCATCTAGTGGTTGTATTCCGACAGAATTCACCCATTTAAAGTTTAATCTCGAAGATAAGCATGTGATGTCAGAAATTAATGAATCATCTGAGAAAAATATTAATTTCTTTAAGCATCAGTCTTTATTGCACGCCGCTTATATCATTTATACTTCAGGATCGACCGGAAAACCAAAGGGCGTTCTCGTATCGGCTGAAGGGCTTGTTCACTTTCTTCAATATATGAAAAAGCATTTTGCACTCAAGGAGAGTGATAGGTTATTAACTTTAACGACCATATCTTTTGATATATCAATTTTAGAAATGTTTATGCCTTTAATTAGCGGTGCAGCTTGTGTTTTAACTAGACGTGAAACTGTACAAGATCCAATCAGCTTAAACAATACAATCAAGAATAAAGCCATTACGATTATGCAAGCAACGCCAACTCATTGGCAAATGATTCTCTCACATCATCATTCATCGTTACAAGGAGTCAAGGCGTTAGTAGGAGGAGAGGCGCTGCCAGCATATTTAGCAAAAGAATTATCAGCTGCCTGTCATTCAGTAACAAATTTGTATGGCCCAACAGAAACGACTATTTGGTCTACTATATATTCGGTGAAAAGTGATCACCCTGTTTCAACCATTGGCAAGCCTATCGATCATACAAAAGTATATGTGCTTGATGAGAGTTTGCAGCCAGTTGCGCCTGGTATTGAAGGCGAGCTTTATATTGCAGGTAAAGGCTTGGCAAGAGGCTATCACGGAAGGATGGTTTTAACAGCTGAACGTTTTGTCGCCAACCCCTTTGATAAAGAGGGCAGCAGAATGTATCGCACAGGCGATATCGTTAAATGGAATAAAAATGGCCAGCTCAAATATATTAAACGTGCTGATGATCAGGTGAAAATTAGAGGCCATCGCATCGAATTGGGAGAAATAGAAAAAGTACTTTGCTCATTCTCAGATGAATTGAAAGCAAGAGTAATTGTGAGAGAAGATACACCTGGTGATCAACGGCTTGCAGCTTATGTGGTAGCAGATGGAATACAGCCAAAGCAAGAAAAGCTTACAGAACATGTCAAAAGGACATTGCCGGATTATATGGTACCTGGGGCATTTGTATTTTTAGATAAATTCCCGCTAACTTTGAATGGGAAATTGGATAAAAGAAAATTGCCAAGGCCGGAAGTTGAGCAAATGAATGTGGATTATAGCTCAATGAACGAGGACGAAAGAATCTTGCATGATATGTTTACAGAGTTATTAAATATCCCTGCAATTGCTTTAAATCAATCATTCTTTGATTTAGGCGGTCATTCTCTGCTTGCATCTAATTTAATTGCAAAAATAAGAAGAACATTTAAAAAAGAAATTCCGTTCACAACAATTTTCAAATACCCGACAATTAAAGAATTGTCACAACAAATAAAAGCAGGACAAGCTGTGGGACACGAAATGATATCAATTGAGAATAAAGGAAGCGTCCCGTTATCCTATGCCCAGAATAGGCTTTGGATTATTGACCAAATGGAAGGCCCTAGTGCAGCTTATAATATACCTTTAGTTATTGAATTAAATGGTCCATTAGATGTAAAAGCGCTAAACGAGGCATTACAAGAGGTAGTAGACCGACATGACTCATTAAGGACAGTATTTGCAGTGGAAAACGATTTACCAGTACAGAAGATTGTACCCGTAAAGAAAACGCCAGTGTTATTGCAAACAATAAAACTAAACAAAGATGAAATCGAAAATGTACTTAATCAGGCAGTTAGTGAAGAGTTTAAACTTAAAGCAGAACCACCATTTAAAGCAGCCTTGTACGAAATAGGAGAGGGTGAATATGTACTATTATTGCTTCTCCATCATATAATTGCTGATGGCTGGTCATTATCACCGTTAACTAAGGATTTATCAGAAGCATATAAAGCCAAAATAGAAGGAGATTCGATGATGGAGCAGCCGTCATTGGATTTACAGTATAAGGATTACACTTTATGGCAGAGGAAAATGATGGAGGATGGAACAAACGATAAAGATATGGCATATTGGAAAAAACAATTGAATCATCTTCCAGATGAAATTCCATTGCCTTTTGATATTCAAAGACCTAATAAAAGAAGTGATCAAGGAAAGCATTTTCCATTTGAAATAAAAGAGCATTTATTAACTGAGCTCAACAGTTTGGCAAAGAGAAAAAATGTGACGTTGTTTATGGTTCTACAGGCAGCCCTGTCCTCATTACTTTTCCGACTAGGTGCAGGAACAGATATCCCGCTAGGCACGCCAATAGCCGGAAGAAATGACCAAAAGCTTGACTCAATAATCGGATTTTTTGTCAATACTTTAGTCCTTAGAACAAATGTGGCCGGGAACCCGACATTCAGTGAGCTTTTGGATAGAGTGAAAGAGACCAATTTGGAGGCATACGATCATCAAGAAATCCCTTTTGAAAAGATTGTAGAGGCAGTTAATCCTGAACGGTCTGCAGCAAGACATCCGCTTTTCCAGATTATGCTGATTCTTCAAAGTACACCTGAACCGTCTATTGATTTTCCGAAAATGGCTTCTAAAGTGAAGTTAAGAGGGACGGGGACGGCAAAATTTGATTTAACCTTTGAATTATGGGAAAGGTCAAATAAACATGGCGGAATGGACGGATTAATTGAATATAGAACAGACCTATTTAATGAACGAATCGTCGCAAGACTGCTTAGTCTATGGCTGGCATTTCTAGAAAAAACAGTAGAAAATCCGGACATTCCTATTGGGTTCATCCCCATTGCAAGTAAGGAAGAAATCCAAGCTGTGCATAAGAAGCCACGATTAAGGAACAAAAATAAACAAAAGAAAACAATTGTTGAGCTATTTGAAGAGCAGGTAGCACGCTATCCTGATAAAGCTGCTGTATCATATAATGATGAAAAATTAACCTATGAACAATTAAATCAAAAAGCAAACCAACTGGCTCGTTACTTAATTGACCTTGGGGCTGGACCTGAAAAATTTATCGCTATTATGCTGCCAAGATCGATAGAGATGATGGTAAGTATTTTGGCTGTCATCAAGTCTGGTGCAGCTTATGTTCCTATTGATCCGGATTATCCAGCTGAACGTATCGGTTTTATTTTGTCAGATTCAGAGCCTTCATTATTAATCACTGATCATAATGGAATCAGGCAATTAGATGAATTCCCAGATGAACGCATACTCGATATTGGCGGTAAACCAGCTAGAGATCTATTGAAGTATACGACAGACAATATCCAAGACAATGAGCGTGAAGTAAGTGTGGCTCCTGGGAATGCTACCTATATTATTTATACTTCAGGGTCTACAGGCGTACCTAAAGGAGTGGTGATTCCTCATTCAAATGTGCTTCGTCTATTAAGCGAGACGGAGAATTGGTACCATTTTGATCATCATGATATTTGGACGATGTTCCATTCATATGCCTTTGACTTTTCCGTGTGGGAAATATGGGGCGCGCTTTTATATGGCGGCAAATTAGTCATTGTTCCTTATACAGTGAGCAGGACACCGGTAGAATTTTTGCAGCTGATCGTGCGAGAAAGAGTGACAGTGCTTAATCAAACTCCATCTGCCTTTTATCAGCTAATTAATGCTGAAAAAGAGAGAATTGAACTAGCTGATATGCTGTGTCTGAAATATATTATTTTTGGCGGTGAATCACTAGAGCTTGCTAGATTGAAAGAATGGTACAACATCCACAAAAATACGAGAACAAAACTGGTAAATATGTACGGTATTACTGAGACGACAGTACATGTGAGTTACTTGGAAATTCAGCCCGAAATTATCGAGAGAAAAGGAAATAGTTTAATAGGCGAAAGTATTCCTGATTTACAAGTCTATATTTTAGATGATTATTTGCAGCCGGTACCAATTGGTGTGACAGGTGAAATGTATGTTGCTGGAGGAGGGCTTGCAAGAGGATATTTGAACAGAAATGTGTTAACTGCCTCCAGGTTTGTTGCAAATCCTTTCGGAACACCTGGGAGCAGAATGTATAAAACAGGCGATCTTGCTAAATGGCAGGAGGATGGAACCCTCGATTATATCGGCCGGTCTGACCATCAAGTAAAATTGCGTGGATATCGCATAGAACTCGGAGAAATTAATTCAATTTTAATGCAACATGAAGCAGTTAAAGAAGCCGCAACGATCGTCAGCGATCAACACGGAGATAAGCATCTGGTAGGCTTTATTGTTGCATCTAGAGAAATAAAGAATATCGAATTAAGAGAATTTATGTCGTCGTTTCTACCAAATTACATGATTCCTTCAGCATTTGTCCAAGTTGAGGCAATCCCATTAACTTCGCATGGGAAATTGGATGTTAAGGCGCTTCCATCGCCCGAATATGAAGTGAACGTAAAAGGAAATGGGCCTAGTACACCAGGTGAAGAAATGCTTTGTGATTTATATGCAGAAATTCTTCATTTAGAGGAAGTAGGAGTAAATGACAGCTTCTTCGATTTAGGCGGACATTCATTATTAGCTGTTAGATTAATGAACCGCGTTCGAGAAGTGTTCGGCAAAGAGCTAGGAATCGGTGTTTTATTTGAGGCAGCAACAGTATCTGAGCTAATAAAGATAATAGATGGCGAAAGCCATTCAGCCAACTCTTTAAATACGCTGCTGCCATTACGAAAAAGCGGAACAGAGACGCCGTTATTTTGCGTTCATCCTGCCGGAGGACTAAGCTGGTGCTATGCGGGGTTCATGTCCTCATTAGGTCCAGAGTATCCGCTTTACGGACTTCAGGCAAAAGGGATACGTAAAAAAGAAACAAAGCCAGGCTCTCTCGTAGAAATGGCAAGGGATTATATTGATGAGCTGAAATCAGTGCAGCCTTATGGCCCATACCGGCTTCTTGGCTGGTCGCTAGGCGGAAATGTTGTGCATGCCATGGCGGTCGAACTGCAGGAGCAAGGTGAAGAAGTAGAGTTCATGGTTATATTAGATTCGTACCCTAGTCATTTTATTCCATTATCAGGAGAAGAGGGAGAGCAAGATGCCTTAATTGCTTTGCTTACATTAGGCGGATATGATCCAGATCAATTAAAGGATGAGCAGGTAACGATTGAAGGCGTGATTGAACTATTGAAGGATCATGGAAGCGCATTAGCTAGTCTTGATGAAAAGACAATTATAAATTTAAAAGATACGTATAAAAACTCTATTAAAATAATGTCAGAGTATAAACCGAAGCAATATAACGGAGACATGCTTTTCTTTAAATCAACGATTGTGCCTGACTGGTTTAAAGAAGCAGATCCAGCGAGATGGCTTCCTTTCTTGTGCGGAAAGATGAAACAATTTGATATCGAATGCCGCCATAAAGACATGTGTCAGCCGGTACCGCTTGCACAAATAGGTAAAATTATTTCACAAGAACTGCAAAAAAACGAAAAAGTGTTAGTAGAAGGGATTGAATGATTGTGACAAATCCATTTGAAAATAAAGATGGACTGTATTATGTGCTGAAAAATGATGAGGGACAATATTCTCTTTGGCCGCATTTTATTGATATTCCTAACGGATGGGAAATCGTTTTTGGGCAGGCTGATTTACTTGCCTGCCAAGACTATATCGAAACAAACTGGAAGGATCTCATTCCAAACAGCGTGAAAAAAGAAGTGATTGAGGCCCCTATGTAATGAGCGGGACGGGCTTATTTACCTCAAGAAAAGCAGTTTGTTTCGTATATGTATTAGCTATGTTCATGGCGTCGCTAGATGGAACAATTGTGTATGTGGCTTTACCTACTATTGGACAAGAATTTGGCGTTTCTTCAGCAGATTTAAGCGGCATTACTGTATGGTATCTTGTCGGTGTTGCAGCCATCCTGCCTATAGCAGGCTGGCTCGCTGGCCGCTTTGGCGGCAAGCGCATCTTTCTTTCTGCATTAACCTTGTTTACCATCGCTTCGATAGTATGCGGATTGTCTCAAACAGTGTTCATGCTCAGCGTTGCCAGATTCATTCAAGGGTTGGGGGGAGGTTTGCTTGCCCCCATTGGGATGGCAATGATTTTTAGAACGTTTTCTGTAGAAGAACGTCCGAGAGTTTCACGCTCATTAGTGTTGCCGATTGCCGTAGCTCCTGCTTTAGGTCCAATCGTTGGCGGAATAATTGTAGAATATATTTCCTGGCAATGGATATTTTTTATAAATATTCCGATTGGCATTGCTGCCTTGTTAATTGGTGTTAAATATCTTACTGAACATAAGGAGGCGGAGCCTGCCAAAATGGATTGGACAGGATTTATCCTCATTGTTGCGGGCTTTCCATTGCTTATGTTTTCGTTAACCCAAGTGTCTTCAAGAGGTTGGGATGCACCTGAAATCCTCATTTGTGGAATGACGGGATTAGTACTTGTTATATCATTCATTAAATATGCACTGAATAAAAACAAGCCGATCATGGATTTACAGCTGCTGTATGAGCCGACTTTTCGCAAGTTAAGCATTCTTTCTTTTTTTGCAGTCGGAGGGTTGCAGGGACTGCTGTTCTTATTTCCTGTGATGTACCAGCAGGCTGTAGGCGCAACTGCATTTGAAAGCGGATTGACAGTTTTTATAGAAGCGATTGGATTAATGGCTGCATCTAAGCTGATGCCTTGGACTTTAAAAAAATGGGCGTGTATTATGTTATCCTATTAGGATTTCTAGGTTCAGCAATCTTTTTCTTATTAATGAGCTTATTTGGCCCATTTGCCGATCCATGGCTCCTGCGGCTGCTCTTATTTGGCATTGGGCTGACGCTTGGCCACTCAGTAATAGCTATGCAATATACAACATTTACAAAAATTTCGTCAGTAAATATGGGGAAAGCAACAACACTATTCAATGTTCAAAACAGGCTAGGTGCGGCAATTGGCATCTCTGTGAATGCAAGCTTGCTAGTTTTTTTACAAAATCGAACAATGAGCAGTTTGACAAACCCAGCTCCTTATCAAATCTCAATTTTTGGAGCAGCTATATTCCTTCTTATAGCTCTTGTACTCACGGTCTTCAGCCGTAATGTGATACAGGAGACGGAACAAGCACAGCGAAAGGCTAGTTAAATAAAAGAGGAGAAAAAGACGTAAGCTATGATTAAAGTATTTGCATGTGAATTGCCCAATCAAAGAAGCTGGCAGCAGCTCAAGGATCTTAGTAAATTTATATCAAAAGAAAAGCAAGAAGCCGCAATCAAATTTAAGAAGGTGGATGATGCCTATCGGACAGTCATGTGTCAGCTTTTGCTACAGGCAGTTTTGTATAAAGAATATCAAATCCCAAAGAACTTAAATATTAGCTATACTCCATTTGGAAAACCATTTTTACAAAATCAATCTGATGTGTATTTTAATTTGTCCCACTCTGGAAATTGGTGTGTATGTGCAGTAAATGGCGAAAGAGTAGGCATCGATGTGGAAAAAGCTGAGGAAATTCCAAGAGATTTGCTACATATTGTACTATCAAATGATGAAATGGAAGAGTACTGTGAGTTGGAATCCCGTTTTTTCGAAAAATGGACATTAAAAGAAAGCTATTTAAAAGCAATAGGAACAGGATTATCAACCTCTTTGGAATCGGTAGAAATCTATCCTTGCATAGATGGAATGTATCATGTTTTTCACCAACAAGAAAAATTCTTGCCTGGTGAATGCAAGCTCTATCAGCTATGTACGGATTATAAATTATCTGTATGCTCGTTAGGAAATCAGTCTCGTTTTGATCAACAAATACACAAATACACATTTGAAGAAATTCTTCAATGTCAATAAGAAGAACGGTTTCTTTTTACTTAAGGTAAAGAGAAGCCGTATTTTTTTTGACAAAATGTCTATTCTTTATTAATATTTTATATATTCAGAAAATATAAGGAGGGGAATGAGTGAAATCATATTTAACTGTAGAGGATATTCTGCAAAGAAGGCATTTTGAAAGAATTGAGATAGCTGCTGGTAAAGAAGGGCTCAAACGCCTTGTTAAATGGGTCCATATAGTGGAAGTTACGAAGATTGGCAATCTACTGCGAGGCAATGAACTGATTCTTTCAACTGCTGTGGCGTGGAGAGAAAGGAAAGAACTATTTATTTCTATTCTGCAGCAATTGATTAAATCTAATGCTGCAGGTCTTTGTATAGAAATCGGTACATATACAAAAGCAATACCGCATGAGATTATTGCCATGGCAAATAAAGCCGAGTTTCCCATCATTTTAATTATGAAAGAAGTTCCCTTTGTTGAAATCACCCAAGATATCCATACACTCCTTATTAATCGGCAATATGATATGCTAGCAAGCTTAGAAGAGCATTCAAAAATATTAAACAAAAAACTGTTGTCAATTAATCACTATGATGAAATTTTACGAGTGATTTATGATGATTTACAAGCGCAGATCGTTTTGTTATTTAAAAACTATGAAACTAGGTTCTTTCCTGATATAGGTGACTTAAAGAAAAGTATTTTAATGAAAGCGATAGAGACTGAAAGATGTGAAGAGCTATCAAAATACTCTATATTATCAACGCCAATAGAATTGCTGGGAGAAAGTTATGCGGAAATATTAATTGTTTCTGAAAGCCGGGCCTTAACAGAATATGATCAGCTCATTTTAGATCGCACAGCAAATGCACTAGCGCAATTCTTTGTCAGGGAATTATTTGTAGAGGAAAAGCGAAGAGTTGAAGAAACCGAATGGGTAAACGCTTGGCTGGATGGGAGGGAAACAAAAGCATCCATCCTCGAGAACTTATCCTATTATATGCCAAGAGTAAGTCCGCAAGGGGCTGTTGTATGCATCTATCAGCAGGAAGAACGGAGCCAAAATATCAATCTGACCTATTTTAAGCTTTATTTTCGCTCCATTTTAGAACAAAAGGGGTTCTCTTTTCTTGCAATAGAAAAATATCATTCTGTCATCCTAATTATTATAAATGAAAGGCGAGAGAGCGATTGGAAGAAAAGGATGACAGAGGCTATTCAAAGATTGCTAGAGTCGGATTTAGAGATTGGAAAGTTAAACTCAAAACCGCAAATTGGTGTTGGTAAATATGTAAGTCAATTAGAGAGGATTTCAGAAAGCTTAGAGACAGCAGTTGAAACGGTTAGGATTAATAAACAGTTAGCAACATCGAATAGCTATTTTTATGATGACCTCCATATTTTTCGCGTTATTTCTATTTTAAATAGGCAGTTGGATTTGCAAGAGATCGTAATGGAGTATTTAGAACCGGTCGTAACATATGATCAAGAGCATAATGGGAAATTATTAGATACATTAAAAACCTATTTAGCCTGCAGTGGCTCTAAGAAGGAGACAGCAAAAATATTATTTATTGTCCGGCAAACATTGTATCATCGCTTAGAAAAGCTTGAACAATTGCTAGGACCTGATTTTATGGAGCATGAGAAGCGATTGGCACTTGAATTCATGGTAAAGGCTCACGAATATTTGGTGGCTTCAAAACAGGAAATTATTGGAGTAGGGAAGATATAAGATGTAAAAAAGGCAGCTAGTTTAGCTGCTTTTTGTCATTCCTTTCGAATGTATTCTGATTTATGGTAGCGCTGCAGGTTGTCCGGTTCTTTACCGATTGTTCAGCATATGAACATTATCTTCTTACATTATGTCTAATGATAGCGACAAAAAAGTAAGAGATAATAATACATAAGTTATTTTCTGAATAATCTAATATCAAGGAGGATTCGACTAATGGCATTAATTAAAGAAGAAACAGCAGTACTGAAAAACTATATTAATGGTGAATGGGTAGATGCAAAAGGCACTGATACGATGGACGTTCCGAACCCTGCAACTGGTGAAACAATTGTCAAGGTGCCCATTTCCTCTATTGAAGATGTAAATCTCGCAGTTAAAGCGGCGAATGAAGCTTTTAAAACTTGGAAAAAAACACCTGTTCCAAAGAGAGCACGCATTCTTTATAAATATCATTATTTGCTGACAGAAAATCATGAAAAACTAGCAAAATTAATTGTTGAGGAAAATGGAAAAGCATATAAAGAAGCTTATGGAGAAGTGCAGCGTGGAATTGAATGTGTAGAGTTTGCTGCTGGTGCCCCTACATTAATGATGGGTGAAACACTATCAAATATAGCAGAGGACATCGATTCACAAATGTTTCGCTATCCTCATGGAGTGGTTGGCGGTATCACGCCATTTAACTTTCCGATGATGGTTCCTCTCTGGATGTTCCCGCTCGCTATCGCATGCGGAAATACATTTGTATTAAAGCCATCGGAACGAACACCGATCTTATCAAATGAGCTTGTAAAATTATTTACAGAAGCAGGGGCGCCAAAAGGTGTACTAAATGTTGTTCATGGCGCACATGATGTAGTAAATGGTCTTTTAGATCATGAGGATGTGAAGGCCATTTCCTTTGTCGGATCACAGCCGGTCGCAAAATATGTATATGAGAGAGCCGCAGGCAAAGGCAAGCGCGTGCAAGCATTGTCAGGAGCGAAAAATCATCATATTGTTATGCCTGATGCGGACCTAGATAAAGCAATTGCCAATATAATCAGCTCAACTTTTGGCAGCGCTGGCCAGCGTTGTATGGCATGCAGTGCAGTAGTAGTAGTTGGAGACGGAAAAGCATTTGTAAGCAAATTGAAAGAAAAGGCGGATGAATTAATCATTGGCAGCGGTATGAATGAAGAAGTACTTCTTACACCTGTCATTAGAGATTCCCATCGTCAAAAAGTATTAGGCTATATCGATGCAGGTATTGAAGAAGGTGCCACTTTGCTGCGCGATGGTCGCAAAGAAATGGATGAAATCGAAAAAGGGACATTTTTGGGACCAACGATTTTTGATCATGTAAAACCGGATATGACGATTGCAAAAGATGAAATATTTGCACCGGTGTTAAGTTTGCTGCGCGCAGAGGATTTGGATGAAGGGCTTGATTATATCCGTAAGTCGCGCTACGGAAATGGAGCAACGATTTACACGAAGGATGCAAGAGCGGTGAGGCAGTTTAGAGAAGAAGCAGATGCAGGCATGCTCGGAATTAATATCGGTGTACCGGCGACAATGGCTTTCTTCCCATTCTCTGGATGGAAGGATTCATTTTATGGCGATCTCCATGTGAATGGAAAAGATGGTGTGAACTTCTATACTCGTAAAAAGATGATCACTTCAAGATTTGATTATTAAATGGGAGGGAATGATATGGCAGACGTAAAACAAGGAACGGATTGGCTTACAAAAGATAAGAATTTATTATGGCACTCAATGAAGCCGTACAGTCCAGAGTCTACTTTGATAGCTGAAAAGGCTGAAGGCGCATGGATTACAGACCATACTGGGAAGCGCTATCTTGACGCGATGGCTGGATTATGGTGTGTGAATGCCGGCTATGGGAGAACGGAGCTGGCTGAGGCTGCATATGAGCAGTTAAAGCAGATGGCTTATTTCCCGCTGTCACAAAGTCATACGCCAGCAATTCAACTTGCCGAAAAACTCAATGAAATACTTGGCGGAGATTATGTATTCTTCTTCTCAAATAGCGGGTCGGAAGCAAATGAGACGGCATTTAAAATTGTTAGGCAATATCATCAACAAAAAGGGGAGCCGGAAAGGTACAAAATCATATCGCGCTACCGCGGCTACCATGGAAATACTATGGGAACGCTCGCTGCAACTGGGCAAGCGCAGCGCAAATTTAAATATGAGCCGCTTGCACCCGGATTCATTCACGTAGCTCCACCTGATGTTTATCGAAACCCAGAAGATGATCGCACACAGCCAAGCGAGCTGTCTTCTGTCAAAGAGATTGATCGCGTGATGACATGGGAGCTGAGTGAAACGATTGCAGCGGTCATAATGGAGCCAATTATTACAGGCGGAGGCATTATCATGCCTCCTGAAGGGTATATGACTGGTGTCAAAGAAGTATGTGAAAAACATGGAGCGTTGTTAATATGTGATGAAGTAATCAATGGCTTTGGCCGAACAGGCGAAGCTTTTGGCTTTATGAATTATGGTGTGCAGCCTGACATTATAACGATGGCAAAAGGAATTACTAGCGCTTATCTCCCTTTATCCGCGACTGCGGTTAAAAAGGAAATTTATGAAGCCTTTAAAGGGTCTGAGGAGTATGACTATTTGCGGCACGTCAATACATTTGGCGGTAATCCTGCAGCTTGTGCACTAGCATTAAAGAACCTTGAAATTATGGAGGATGAACAGCTTTATCTCCGTTCTAAAACGCTAGGAGCACTGTTCAAGCAAAACTTAGCCGACAAGTTGAGCGACCATCCATATGTAGGCGATATAAGAGGAAAAGGGTTGCTCATTGGAATAGAACTTGTGAAAAACAAAGATTCAAAAGAACCGCTTAGTGCCGACAAAGTAAATAAAATAATTGCTGGCTGTAAACAAAAAGGAATCCTTATTGGGAAAAACGGGGCGACAGTAGCTGGTTTTAACAATGTATTAACGATTGCACCGCCGCTCAATATTAGGGAAGAAGATATTCAGTTGATTGTTGAAACACTGACTGAAGAAATGAAGTCTTTATAGTAAATAAAAAGCACTCGCAATCTTTCAGGAAGAGGTTGCGGGTGCTTTCATCTACTAAAGGAGGATAAGCAAATTTCTTCATTAATTCTAATCTACTTTGATAATATAATATTTGAAAGAAAAAAAGGAGACGATACCATTGGCTCAAAGTATTAAACTAAATGATCATATTATTAATGTAGAGAACTATGAAGAGCAAAACATAAACGGACTCACACAAGTTTCGGTTGACTTTAAAGTGACAAGTGAAAATTATCATGAAATAGCTGTTCTATTATATGAAGGCACTTTTAATGTCGATGTTCCTGATAAAAACCTCAATTTTAACGGGACAATCACTCAATACTACACATCCGTAACGAATTTATATAAAGAGGGCGAAATTGGTGATTATCATGTAACTTTAATGGAAGTTTCACTGGAAAATTGAATCATGAGAGAAACCTTTCGGATGTGCCGGAAGGTTTCTTTATTGTTTGACACTTCGAGGATTTATGACCTGTAAAATGCTTCACCCCCCTAACACAATTGAGAAAAAGCGTTATAATATATAACGTAGATAACTTAATAAACAGAATAATAGTTTAAAAGGAGTGATGTATTATGCTGGCGCGCTTAAATAGTCAGCTGGAAAAGAAAATGCCATTGATCACTCCGACAAGTGTTGTTATTGGTGTTCTTCTCGCAGCTTTTTTGGAAAATCTCGCTTTCTTAATTCCATGGATTTTTGCTTTTATGACCTTTGCCGGAAGTTTGAAAGCTAATTTTTCCTCAATGAAGAAAGCAATCGCGCATCCGCTTCCGCTTTTCATCGTCTTATTTGTCCTTCATATTATGATGCCGCTATGGGCATGGGGAGTCGGACATATTACATTTGCTGGAGACACATTTACCATTACAGGTTTAATCCTCATGATGGCTATTCCTACGGGTATATCCAGTTTGATATGGGTATCCATTTATAAGGGCAGCATCCCTTTAACGTTAACGATTATTTTAATTGATACGCTGCTGTCGCCAGTTATTGTCCCATTGACATTGACGCTTTTAGTAGGCGCTCAGGTAGATATGGATGTCTTCAGCATGATGAAAGGGCTAATCATGATGATCGTTATCCCATCATTACTTGCCATGGCAGTTAATCATTTAACAAAGGATAAGGTCTCCACATTATTAAGTGCCAGGCTTGCTCCGTTTTCAAAAATTGGTATGGCATTCGTTGTGATGATAAATAGTGCGGTTGTCTCGCCTTTCCTTAAAAATCTGGATCTTAAACTAGCAGGTTTAATCTTGACCGTCTTTTTTGTCGCTTTTACAGGATATATGTTTGCGTTTATCATCGGAAGATACTTAATGGGAGATGACCGCGAAGCCATTATTGCAATTACTTTTAATGGAGGGATGAGAAATATTAGTGCAGGCTCTGTACTTGCCGTTTCTTATTTTCCGCCGCCAGTTGCTGTACCTGTTGTCATTGGCATGCTATTTCAACAAATACTTGCTGCAATATTTGGCTCGATCATTGACCGTTTCTATCGCCAAAATATGATTGTGAAGAAACAGGCAATGTAAAGTGAATGCGAAAAAACCGGGCTGAAATTCTCAGACCCGGTTTTTCTATGCCGCTTTATTTTTCATTAACATGCTAATATAAATAAAAATCGAAAGAAGTACTGAAAATGCCGCAACTACATAAATGGAACTGTATCCAAAGAAATAGGCGATTTGGCCAAACATGATGGAACCGATGCCGATTCCTAAATCAAAAAAGGAGAAAAAGGTGGCGTTTGCCATTCCTCTACGGTTGATCGGTGCTTCCTTCACAGACCACGCTTGAAGTGCAGGCTGAATGGTTCCAAATCCTAAACCGTAAAAAATAGCCGCAAGATACAGCATATAATTGTTCGGCAGCCATGCAAGTAAACACATGGCAATGATAATCATGACTGTTCCAGGAATAAACACAGCCTGATGCCCGCGGCGATCATAAATTCTCCCGGCAAAAGTTCGGCTAATCAATAAAGCCAATGCATATAAGAAGAAGTACCACTCAATGCCATCCAAGCCTTTTTGCAGTGAATAGATCGGAAGAAATGTTGCAATTCCGCCAAATGTAACTGTTATAAAAAAGATAAGAATGGATGGAGGGATGGCAGACTTTTCATAAATATCCCATTTTCTTTTCGGCACTTCCACTGTAACTGGTTCAACTTCTTTATATTTAATAAAGGCAGAAAGCGTAAACGCAGCTAAGCCGAGCAATGCACAAATAAGAAATAATTGTGTAAAGCTAATTTTTCCTACTAATGCGAGACCGAGTGTCGGGCCGAATGCCAAGGCAAGGTTACCAGATAATCCGTAATAGCCCATGCCTTCACCGCGCCTTTTTGGCGGAATAAGATCTGTCGCAATTGTTCCTGATGCAGTTGTTGAAAATCCCCATCCTACTCCTTGAATTAATCTAAGAAGAAATAAAAAAGCAATGCTATGTATAAGTCCGATTAATCCGATTGAAATAACAAATATACCTAAGCCAGTTAAGAAAATAAAGCGTCTTCCTCTTGTTTCGAGCGCATGTCCTGCATATGGCCTCATTAGTAAGGATGAAAAAGTAAAAATCCCAATAACCATTCCAATTAATTGATCATTTCCGCCAAGCTCTTCTACAAATAATGGCAAGGTAGGCAAAGTCATCTGAAATCCTAAAAAGACAAAGAAATTTGCAAGACATATTAAAGTGAAATCTCTAGTCCAGATTTTTTCCTTTTTCAAATTCTCGGTTGAGCCTTCCATGAAACCCACCCCCTGTCGTGATGATTGTTTATTGCGAAATATTTTGAGTTCCTAAATACCAATTATAGATGACAAACCTGTATTTGGAAAGAGAATGGCACAATAATAGCAAAAGAGGTTTAATATAGCTTAAGATGTGGAAATAAAGAAATATCAGCATGATTTGAATGGCTTGATCAGGCACTTATTAAGATAGGCAATTTTTTTAAGAGTGTTCGTTTTAAGGTGAGAAGAAATTCTAGCGAGGAAAAATTAAAAAAGATCACCGGTCACCACGAAAAAAGCAAAATGCAGGCAGCAAGGCTTCTGATCAAAGAGCAACGAAAAACAGCTCAAAAAATATATATTGGATTTGAATTATCAGAAATCTTTTGTTATAATAGAAAAAAGGTCAAGGGGTTGATTTCAAAATGGAAAAGTACACGCTTAACTCAACAGTCCAATCCGATGAAAATCAAATGTCACTCGTAGCGGAACAAGTGTTAAATGAAGCCTTGCTTGCATTCAGAAAAGAAAAGCTCCGACAAGAGATTGATAAGACCCTTCAAGAAAGAAACAAAGAAAAGTTTATGGAATTAACCAAAGAATTAAATAACCTAACTTAACTTATATGAAAAAGGCAGTCTTCTTAACTGAAGGCTGTCTTTTTGCATGTATAAATAAATGATAAACTAATGGAAAAAGAAAGTGGAGCTGAGAAAAATGAAAATCCGTGAGAGAGGATTAATTATAGGCCAATATCCGACCGGGAAGCATAATTGCCTTACAGATGTACCAGGTGTAAAAGTTGGCCACATTACTTTACATAAGAAAATAAGTGAAGAAGAGCATGCTTGTACGGGAGTAACAGCTATTCTTCCTCATGAAGGCAATCTCTTTCTGGAAAAGGTTGTAGCCGCTTCATATGTGATCAATGGTTTTGGCAAGACAACAGGGCTAGTTCAATTAGACGAGCTTGGTCTACTCGAATCGCCTATCATGTTATCAAATACGTTTGCTGTTCCAGCAGTTACACACGGAACGATTGAATATATGTTAAAAAATAATAGAGAAATCGGCGATACGACGGGTACGATAAATATCGTGACAGGTGAATGTAACGATGGCTATTTAAATTCAATTAGAGAACTTCCGATAAAGCCGGAACATGCCATTGAAGCAATAGAAAATGCGGTCCATACACCATGTGAAGAAGGTGCAGTTGGAGCAGGGAAAGGGATGGTTTGCTTTGGCTATAAAGGCGGCATCGGCACTTCTTCAAGAATCGTTGCAGATAATAATCAGCGTTCCTACCATCTTGGCTGTCTCGTATTAAGCAATTTTGGTGGCAAGGTTGAATTTCCATTTGATAAGTATATGGGTTCTTCTGTGAAGGATAAGGATGTAAAAGAAACACCTGATGGATCAATTATGATTATATTAGGCACAGATATTCCCTTAACAGATCGTCAATTAAAACGGATTGCAAAGAGGTGCGGAATTGGTCTTGGTAGAACGGGCAGCAATTATAGTCATGGCAGTGGAGATATCGTCATTGCATTTTCCAATGGTTTAAAAATACCTCATCATTATAAAGAGGATTTCTCACAGCAAACAGTAATTAGAGAAAATCATCCGATCATGAATGAAATTTTCTCTGCAGCTGCAGAAGTAACAGAAGAGGCTATTCTTAATTCGCTTTCACAAGCGGAAACGACAACCGGGAGGAAAGGCAGAACGGTTTACTCGTTATTTTCATAAAAAAAACCCTCTTAACGCAAGAGGATTCCGCCTTGGTATACTGCAGCTTTAATAGGTGAAGTGTTGGCTTGACGCTCGCACTGCTAAAAAGCGAGCTTACTTTAGTCTCAAATCCTCTTAAGAGAGACAACGTCGAGTGCTATTGAATCAACATTAAAACGACGAAATAGCCTAGCATAAAAACAAATCCAATCGGTAAGCCAAACTTCGCCCATTCTTTGCTGGATATTTGCAGTTTTCCAGCAGAGATAATATTCGGGATATTTCCTGGTACAAGCATACCGCCGCTGATGAGCAGGCCGAGCAGAATCGCCTGTACAGTATCATGGCTCATTGCAGGGCTAATTTCAGCAGCTGCCAGTGTAGCATTATCTAATACTGCAGATAAAATATTGATCCAATATAGTGTAGAAGGGTCTAAGCCGACAATATATTTATTAATAATCGGTTCAAATCCTGCTCCTAAAAAGGTTAATCCCATAACAAAAAAATAAATCTTTAATGAGCGAATAAAAATTTCACCATAGTTTTCATTTTGGGTATGTAATCCATCGGTGGCCTTGCTTTGCGGTTTAGGAGGAGAAACTAATAGTGCTGCTAAAATGCCAAACAATAGGATAGCTGCGAAAATTTCACCACCAACAAGGCGGACGAGAAAGAAGAAATCTTCATTTAATTTACTAATGGCAATGGTTGATAAAGGCTCCCCGATTGGCGTTAATGACGCCCCAAGCCCGATTGAAAAACAGGCAAGAACAACAAGCTTAATTTGTGACGTGCGTTCAAGCTGTAGAGAAGATGTAATTAATACAAGCACAAGCGCAGCAATGATTGCCGTAATTACACTTGAGATGAGTCCAAGGGTAATGACAACAAGTGCACAAAACAAACGAAAGGGAATCATTCTGCTTATTTTAGTAATGCTATTTTCAAGCTGGTTTTGAAACCATTTAAAAAAAAGACCAGCAATAAAAACGGCAAAAGCAATATTTATAGGATCAGAGGCAGCTTTTAAAAATAATGCTTCTGAATAAACTCCGCTTACAAACACTGCAAGCAATCCCATAAAGAATAAAAACATTTCCAGGTTTTCCTCTATCGCTCTTACGGAAAAAGGAAGAAATAGCACAAATAAAAAGATGATGATAAGTCCTAGAATCATTGGTAATTGTCTCCATTACATCTTATTATCCTGTTTGTAAAAACAGAATTAATACATATATATGAGAGGATAGGACAAACTTTCCATAAATATAGAATTTCAGTATATTGACATCAAAAAAAGACCTGAAAGAGTTTTCAGGTCCACTATTTGTTTATGTTTTTGGAACATGATTAAAGATTTCTCCGCTTTCGAAGAATTCTACTAAACGGGCTAACCATTGATAATATTCGACCCATTCTTTTGCTTCCTTTAATAAATCATTCACTTTTTGTTCGTCGTCTGCACTGAGTGTTTCCTGCTCAAGTAATAATAACAGCTCTGCTTTTACTTTCTTTTCAAACAGTTTATTTTTATTAATCGCTTTTTGCCAATTTGAAGTAAATAAAGAAACGAATGTTTGATAATAGTCTTGCTCTACATTATAAAGATCTCTGCGTACACCTTTTTCAAACACCTTTTCTGCAATGTTTAATTCAAGCATCTCCCGAACAGCCTGACTCATACGGGTTTTGCTCATACCAGTTGCTTCAGATAATTCATTTAATGTCATTGGCTTTCTATTCATATAAATGATGCCTAATACGCGGCCAACGGTAGTTGAAACACCGTAAGTGCTCATGTTTTCTGCTATCTTATCAACAAAAAACTCTTCTGTTTGATTTAATTTTGCATTCAATAAAAATCACCCTTCCAATTAAGGATCATCTCTTCATTCAAAGAAAATGTACCATAGATATTAATAATATTAAAATGAGCATTCTTTAGCATAATGAAAAAAATGCGAGTATTTATAAGATATACTTCTATATTGTTTTATACAACAATAATTTTACGTAAATATAATAAAATTTATGCAGTTTGTAAACTTTTTATTTCACAAAGTTTAAACTATACTATTTATATAACAAAATTATTTCATTTATAAGAAAAAAGTCTTTCAATAAGGATTCTTTTTATAGGAAAAAGGGTAGAAGACTTTATAGAAAAAAATATGGGGGTGCCATAATTGCTTAAATTTGACCACGTATCGAAAGTGTACAAAGGCGGCAAAAAAGCAGTAAACGACTTAAATTTGGAGTTCAATAAAGGAGAGTTTATAGTTTTCATTGGGCCGAGTGGCTGTGGAAAAACAACCACGATGAAGATGATTAACCGTCTGATCGAACCGTCAGAAGGAACGATTTACATTAATAATGAAGATATTATGAAAAAAGATCCTGTTAAATTAAGAAGGGAAATTGGCTATGTTATTCAGCAAATTGGCTTATTTCCGCATATGACGATACAGGAGAATATTTCTTTAGTTCTCAAATTATTAAAATGGCCAGAGGAGAAACGAAAAGCACGTGCGAAAGAATTATTATCATTGGTAGATATGACACCAGACTATCTAGATAGATATCCTCATGAGCTAAGTGGAGGACAACAGCAGCGTATCGGTGTGCTTCGTGCACTAGCGGCTGATCAGCCGCTTATTTTAATGGATGAACCTTTTGGCGCACTTGACCCGATAACAAGAGATTCCCTTCAGGATGAATTTAAGAAGCTGCAAAAAAAGCTCGGGAAAACCATTGTGTTTGTTACACATGATATGGATGAAGCGTTAAAGCTTGCAGACAAGATTGTGATTTTGCGCGGTGGGCAGCTTGTCCAGTGTGGAACTCCTGATGAAATATTACGTGAGCCAGCAAATGAGTTTGTAGAAGAATTTATTGGCAAAGAAAGACTTGTTCAGGCAAAGCCTAATATCACTACAGTTGAACAAATTATGAATCCCCGCCCGATTACAATCATGAGCGGCCAGTCATTAACAGAGGCCATTACCTTAATGAAGCAGCATCGGGTCGATTCATTGCTTGTTGTAGATGAAAACCATGTTTTAGAAGGATATATAGATGTAGAAACAATCGATCAAAATCGCAAAAAGGCCCGTCTTGTCGGCGATGTTATCCTTCCGGATACTTTTGCCGTAGAAAAGAATGCCCTCGTACGAGATACGATAAGACAAATCCTTAAAAAAGGAATGAAATATGTACCTGTTACAGATGAAAATAATCGTCTTGTCGGAATTGTTACTAGAACAAGTCTTGTAGATATTGTTTATGATTCTATCTGGGGCGATGAAGCGGCAGCAGAATAAAGAAGGGAGGTAATAGGGATGAGTGCCGTTATCGATTTTTTAAGCCAAAATGGCATGGAGTTATTAGGTAAAACGTGGGAGCATTTATATATTTCATTGCTTGCTGCCGGGCTAGGGGTAATTGTGGCAGTACCGCTTGGCGTAATTTTAACAAGGTTTGAGAAAGCTGCAGGGCCAGTGATGTCTTTATTAGGTATGATTCAAACGATTCCAAGCTTTGCGATCCTCGCATTTTTTATTCCACTCTTCGGAATTGGGAAAATCCCCGCGATTATTGCATTATTTTTCTACTCGGTTCTACCTATTTTAAGAAATACCTATACAGGAATTAAAGGTGTCAACACCAGTTTATTAGAAGCTGGCCGTGGGATGGGGATGACTGGATGGGAACGAATCCGTTATGTCGAATTGCCCTTGAGTATTCCCGTTATTATGGCAGGGGTCAGAGTATCAACTGTTTATTTAATCGGCTGGGCTACGCTCGCTTCCTATATTGGCGCAGGAGGCTTAGGTGATTATATTTTTAGCGGCTTAAATCTTTATCAGCCTGAATATATCATTGCCGGTGCTATACCTGTTACAATCCTCGCATTAATTGTGGATCTGATTCTAGGAAAAGTAGAAAACAAAGTGACGCCAAAGGCGATAAGAGAAAAGAATAAAACAGCATAGGGGGTGGCTGAAAATGAAGAAAAACAAATTTGTCATAAGTATCTTAATCATTTTTTCTATTGTTCTGACCGGATGTTCACTGCCTGGATTAAGTGGTTCTGATAAAAACTCAATTTCTGTGGGAACCATTTCTACTTCAGAATCGCAAATTGTCGGGCAGATTATTCGTCAATTGATTGAGGAAGAAACAGATTTAACTGTAGAGATGGTCAATAATCTTGGTTCATCCATCGTGGTACATCAGGCAATGGTGAATGGAGATGTAGATATATCTGCTACACGGTATACAGGGACAGACCTTGCTGGTGCATTGAAAATGGAGCCAGTGATGGATGCGGAAAAAGCAATGGAAATCGTGCAAACAGAATTTCAAAAACAATTTAATCAGAAATGGTATGATTCATATGGTTTTGAAAATTCATATGCTTTTACAATAACTGCTGAGCTTGCAGAAAAAGAAAATATTGAAAAAGTATCAGATTTAAAATCTCTCGCTGGTGACCTTGCTTTTGGCGTTGACAATTCATGGCTTAATCGAAAAGGAGATGGCTATGAAGGCTTCGTAGAAGAATACGGGTTTGAATTTGGCAATGCTTTTCCTATGCAGATAGGGCTAGTATACCAAGCGGCTGCCTCTGGTGATATGGATGTTGTTTTAGCTTATACGACAGATGGCCGCATTAAAGCCTTCGATTTAAAAGTACTTGAGGATGATCACAACTTCTTCCCTCCATATGAAACTTCAGCAGTAGCAAGTAATGATATTTTGGAAGAACACCCAGAAATTGATGAATTACTGGAGAGACTCGTAGGCAAAATAGATACGGAAATGATGCAGGAGCTCAATTATGAAGCAGATGGAGAAATGCGTGAGCCTGCCATCATTGCCAAAGAATTTTTAGAAGAAAATAACTACTTCAGAGACGAAGAGTAGCAGGGGGTGACCTGAATGGAAGTATTAAAAGACTTAATTTATTATTTTACAGAAAACGGTTCATATGTTTGGGAACAATTCTTTAGACATTTTCTCATGTCAGCTTATGGTGTCTTATTCGCAGCCATTGTAGGGATCCCAATCGGCATACTTATTGCCCGCTATCACAAACTAAGCGGCTGGGTTATTTCGTTGGCTAATATTATTCAAACGATTCCAGCACTGGCAATGCTTGCCGTCCTCATGCTCGTTATGGGACTGGGCACAAATACAGTAGTGTTCGCACTATTCCTATATTCCTTATTGCCAATTATTAAAAATACTTACACAGGGATACGAAATGTGGATTCGGCGCTATTAGAATCAGGAAAAGCAATGGGCATGACAAAATTTCAAGTGCTCCGGATGGTTGAGCTGCCTTTATCATTATCAGTAATCATGGCGGGATTACGGACTGCACTTGTGATAACAATCGGTGTAGCGACGATCGGTACCTTTTTTGGTGCCGGAGGTTTGGGCGATATCATTCTTCGCGGGACAAATGCTGAGGACGGAACAGCCATTATTCTTGCAGGTGCCATACCAACAGCGTTAATGGCAGTCATTGCAGATGTTGTGATGGGCTGGATTGAAAGAAAGCTCCTCCCTGTGAAAAAGAAGAAGGGTACTACAGAGGAATTAGAGAAAGCTACAGTTTAGATGATATGGATGTTCAGATGGGGCGAATCTTTGCTCGTCTGAACATTTTTCTGCATTGAAAAATGATTGCTTCTTTGCTAAAAATAATCGAAGCAATCATTCTAACAAAAACAGTCTCTCCATTATCTTCTATACCCATTTAAGCCTGTTCCAAAAATATCAAACTCTGGCTGTTTATCAGATATTTCTGCAGCCGTGTCGGCAACGGATTTTGCTTTTGCCTGCTCCTCTTGCTGAGCGCTAACTTGATTGTCTTCACCTTCATTGAACATACTTGGTTTAATCATGTGCCCATCTCCTTTAATTTTTGTTATTTAACATAATTCCCCAAATGTATTGATTTTACTCCATTGAGATCTAAGCCTATTTTAATTATATGCAGAAGGAGAAAAATGGTTTTGACTGCCATAAGATGATTTCTTTATATTAACACAATTTTCTAAAAATATCCAATCGAATGAAAATTTGTTATATTTCATAATAGTGAGGGTGGTATACACATCGTTATCACCGTGGATTTTTTTGCTAAACCGTTAAATTATACATCTAATAAAAGATATAACATCAAAACATTGCTCGGCAGTATTGTTTATCGTAACTATACTTATTTGCAGATGAAGAACCTACTCAGTTAGGTTCTTCTTTTTTATCCGATATTTAGGAATTTGTGGTTTTTTAATCTTTATCGCAGATTAATGGGCACTAAGACTCACTTCAAAGTTTAGAGGAATCGAACAAGCATAGGTGGGTGATGAAGGAAAACCCCCACTGATAGAAGCTTCACTTTATCCATTCTGTTTAGAATTGGCCGAAATGTGGTAGGGAAAATGATGGAATAGGTAAACAAGTCAGGGTAGGGTGTTAGCAGACATTGAATACATTATTTATCCTGAGGAAGAAGAAGTGGGGCCACTCGCTGGAGTTTGCGCGAAGTGACCTCGCCCCGGGTAATACTTAACATGTGGCTTTATAATGCTTACTAAATATAACAAAGTCTGAAGGTGTCATTAGATTGATGCTTTATTTGTTATCGAAGGTGAAAAGCTACTGCCAAACTTATTTATGCTGAAAGCAATTAAAAATTGAGCGCTATAGTATGTAATCATAATCAGCTCTCCGGAAAACGTAATCGGTGCTACAAATTTATTCCAAGCCAGAATGGAATCGGATATGACAAAAAGACCACTCCCAAACATAGCAAATAAATTCCCGCTCATTATTGCCGACCAAAACATGGCAGAAATAGCAACTATATAAATAATAACAGGGAGTATTAAGCTTGTCTGATTGCTTGACTGGAGTGAATCAACGAGCTGTCCGCCCATAACGAAAGCATAAACTGCAATAGGGAGAATGGAAAGCGCTCGACTCCGGGAAAAATTCCACTGAGTGAAAAAGCCAATAGTATAGAAAATATGTCCGATCAGGAAAGCTGTCAAGCCAACAACAAACCAAATCAATAAGCCATCTCCAAGCATACAAAAAAACAGACCTAACAACATAATGGTAGACAGCTTTTTCTTATTTACTGGTTTGATTAAATAGGCAAAATAAATAATGAGTATCATCGGAATTAGTTTAAATAATATTTTAATTCCAGTTGGCTCATCTGGAATTAAAAATATATAAATAAATCCCATAATTAAAATGAGAAAAGGCAGCCATTTCTTTATCATATTTATCATCTCCTCCGAATAACTTATTCCCTTTAAGTTCAGCAAATTCCTGCAAGGATATATTAGATTATTTGTAAGCAAAATGGTGCCATCACCCGATTTTAAATGCTATTATTAGGCAACAGACTCTTTTTATGGAGGCCAATCAATATGGAAAAATACAAAGATGTAATTCAAAAACAGCGGTTATACTTCTCAAAAGGAGAAACAAAGGAGCTGTCTTTTCGAATCTCTGCGTTGGAAAAACTGCAAAAACTAATAAAAACACATGAACAAGACATCATGGTTGCACTAAAAGAAGACTTAAATAAAACTGAATTTGATTCATATTTAACTGAAATAGCGGTTCTAATAGAAGAAATAAAATTCACGTTAAAAAATATTCAAAAGTGGGCAAAGCCGCGTAAAGTCAAATCATCTTTATCAACCTTCGGCTCAAAAAGCTTCATCTATCCTGAGCCATATGGCGTAACTTTGATTATTTCACCTTGGAATTATCCTTTTCAATTAGCAATGGCACCACTTATCGGCAGCATAGCCGCTGGCAATACGGCTATCATAAAACCGTCTGAATTAACGCCGCATACATCCGCACTCATGGCAAACTTAATTGGAGAATACTTCCCTGAAGAATATATTTCAGTGGTAGAAGGAGGCATCGAGATAAGTGATAGGCTGCTAGCCGAAAAATGGGATTATATCTTTTTTACAGGCAGTGTACCTGTAGGCAGAATCATCATGCAGGCAGCCGCTAAACATTTAACCCCAGTGACTTTGGAACTTGGCGGCAAAAGCCCTGCCATTGTTCACGAGGATGCACACTTAACACATGCAGCTAAAAGACTAGTATGGGGTAAGTTTGTCAATGCAGGCCAAACATGTGTAGCACCAGACTACACATATGTTCATAGCAATATTAAGGAGCTGTTTATAGCTGAGGTAAAAAAAGCGATAAAGGATATTTATACTTCTGATCCAATGGAAACCGGAAACTTCACAAAAATAGTGAGCGACAAGCATTTCCACCGCCTAACAGCTTTCCTTAATAATGGACAACTAGAATATGGCGGACGAACAGATACAGAAAAAAGAATGATTGAACCGACAATCTTAAATGATATATCATGGTCAGATCCAATAATGGAAGATGAAATTTTTGGACCAATCTTGCCAATTTTGGAATATAGCGATCTTGACTCTATCATTATGAAAATTAAAGATAGACCAAAGCCGCTTGCTCTCTACTTATTCACTGAAAGCGATAAAGTTCAGGAGGCTGTATTAAAGCATATTTCTTTTGGCGGAGGCTGTATTAATGACACAGTCCTCCATCTGAGCTCCCCGCATCTTCCATTCGGCGGGGTAGGAGACAGCGGCATGGGCGCCTATCATGGCAAAGGAAGCTTTGATATCTTTTCCCATGAAAAAAGCATGTTAAAACAATCAACAAAATTCGACCTGCCGTTCAGATACCCATCCGAAAAGGCACTTAACACAATTAAAAAATTAATAAAATAAGCAGGTGGGCTGAAAAATGTTCAGCCCGTTTTCGGTTGCGTCAGTTTTGTTCGTAGTTGTTTTTATAAAAAGTTAAATAAGAATAAACGGACGAAAGTGGAGTGAGAAAGTTAACCTGTCATTTTAAAGTGGAAATAAAGTGACAAAAGTGAGGTGTGAAAGCCGAAACGTCATTTTAAAAGTAGAAATAAACGGACGAAGGTGGAGTGGAACCCGACCTGTCATTTTAAGCTAAAGAAAGGCTGCAATTCTCCTCATTTTGAAGGTTATTGTAACCAAGTAGTATCCATAGATCCACTATTTTTGTCATTCTCGGGGTACTGCATTTGTGAAGTAGTGCCTATAAGACCGCAGTTTTCTGCAATATGGGCACTACTTCCCTCAGCAGTGCCGCAAGTACGTGCTAACCTAGTAAATTAAAGAACATAAATATATACACTTAGAAAATGGCAAGTGGTACCAAGCATGATAAAGATATGGAAAATCTCGTGAAAGCCCAAATGTTTAAATTCCATGAATTTAGGTTTTACTGCATATATGACTCCGCCGATTGTGTAAAAAATACCACCTTGAAGCAGCAGCAAAAGGCCACCAATGCTTAATGTCTTGCTTAATGGTGCAAAAGCAAAGACAATCACCCAGCCTAAGGCAATATACAGACAAGTAGAAAGCCATCTCGGACAATTAAACCAAACCATTTTAAATACGACGCCTAAAATAGCTGTAACTGCTACAAATGTGAAGATTCCAGAGCCAAGTGCACCATCCAGTGAAATCAGACAAAAGGGCGCATAAGATCCAGCGATTAATACAAAGATCATAGAGTGGTCAATTTTCCGAAAAAAAGCAATGACTTTACCTTTAGCAATTATCATATGGTAGGCGGCTGAAGCGCTATACAACAGCATCATACTTATTCCGAAAATGATGACTGCGGCAATGTCCATAGGTGAAGCAGTTGTCAGTGAAGCTTTTATAACCATTGCCAGTAAAGCAATGAAAGAAAGAATGGCGCCAGCAAGATGTGTCAAACTGTTAATAGGTTCACGAATATATGCTGTCAATAGTGTTCCTCCTCAATGTTCTGATATGTAGTTTTTATAACTACTTGTAATGATATACTTATTTTATCACGTAGTCAACATTTACATAAAAACGTTTATACAGTAAAATTGGAAATAATCTATGAAAAATATGAGGTTTTTAATATGAAAGATATTATGGATAAATTATCACTAGACCAACAAATTACCTTGGATGATATACCAGAACTAGACTTGTATATGGACCAGGTTATTCAGCTGTTTGAAAAAAAATATGATGATGCAAAGCGTAATGAGGACGAAAAAATACTGACAAAAACAATGATTAACAACTATGCGAAAGGTAAGTTGTTTTATCCAATCAAAAATAAGAAGTATTCAAAAGAGCATATCATACTCATTAGTTTGATCTACCAATTAAAGGGAGCACTGTCAATTAACGATATTAAAAAGACTTTGGACGGTATAAACCATCGTATTATGGAAGACCAATTAGATATAGATGAGTTTTATAATCGCTTCTTACAAATTATTGGTAAAAATGCTGAAGGGTTTAAAGAGGACGTTCTCCGAAAAGAAGAAGTGGTGGAACAAGCGGTTCAAACGATGAGTTCAGGGAAAGATGATGAACTGGAGCAGATTCTATTAATTGCATCACTAGTAAATATGAGCAACTACTATCGCAGAACGGCTGAGAAATTAGTGGATCAATTAGCAGAAAAAGAGTAAGCATTTAATGGACTATAAAAAAGCCGAATGCCAATGATGAAGTGACCCCT
>NZ_PISD01000051.1 GCF_002835735.1 Cytobacillus horneckiae
ACTTTTAGGGGTCACTTCATTTGCGGGGATCGGCTTTTATTTTCCCTGAAAAGGCTTAAGTCACATTCTGCACCTAATCTACCAATTCGTTCGCATTCCTCATGCAATGAGGAATAATGATAACGACTTCGGAATAGATGATTATGATTTATTCGTTGTATTGTCTGATTGTTTCTAATAATATACTAATAAAGATATATTCTATTAATGCAAGTAATAAGGAGTTGGCTAAAATGAATGGGATTAAAGACAGTCATATATTAGTTACAGGCTTTGCACAGCTACCTAAGGGTACACCCGTATTTGAAGTGCAAAAGACCATCGGATGTATACTTATGATTGATGTAGAGACCGATATCATCGAAAAGGCTACTTTTACATTTATAAAAGAATTAACGAATGATTTTGTCAGTGCATTATTGGTGGGGAAGTCGATAGAACTAATTGATGTGATTATTGATGATATAGAAAAAAGGTTTGTTGTCCCACCAAAGAAAGCCGTTATACAAGCACTTTTAGCAGCGAGAAAAAGCTATCAAGAGCAAAAGATTTATCTCATGAAGGAAAACGCTTGCAATTAACAGAAAATTAGTAATATAATCATCTTAACAACATAAAGCTAGTGTGTAACTGGGATATCTACCTAGGCAAGGGCATGGACCGAACCTCACAAAGTGGATAATTAGCCAGTGGCAATAAGGAAGTAATTAAGAAGGTATTTTTACCTTGTTTTATTTCCTATTGCTGCTGGCTTTTTGCTTGTAAAAAATAAACTATTGGAGGTTTTGCAAGATGGAATTTGGTCTATTTACTGTTTTCGACAATTATCAAAATCACGATTCATCCTTTGAAAGGACACCAGCGCAATTAATAAACGAGGTGCTGGATCAAACGGTGGTTGCTGATCAACTAGGTTTTCATGCTGCTTGGTTTGCGGAGCATCATTTCAGCGAGTATGGCATTCTAACATCGCCGCAAACATTCCTAGCCATTGCAGCAGAACGCACGAAAGACATTCGCTTAGGCACAGCTATTGTGACTTTGCCGTTTAAGAATCCTATTCAAGTTGCAGAGGACTATGCATTAGTAGATGTATTGAGCAATGGACGGCTAAATTTAGGCTTGGGAAGCGGCTATCTTCCTCATGAATTTATTGGCTTTAACGTACAGGGAAAAGACAAAGCATTAAGATTTAACGATTCACTTGCTGTGATTGAAAAAGCTTGGAAAGGTGAAAAGTTCTCACATAAGGGGGACTATTACCAATTTAATGATGTAAAGCTTGAGATTCTTCCAAAACAGAAGAAGGTTCCGCTTTGGATCGGCACTTTAACTCATAATGGCGCGAAGCATGTAGGGCAAATGGGCTATAACATTAGCGGTGTCCCATATGTAGCATGTAATTCAATTTCTGAACTTAAGGACATAATTGACAGCTATAAAGAAACCTATCGAAATGCAGGACATGACGAAGCAAAAGTAAAAATTCCTCTCGCACTTCATACGTATGTGGCGGAAACGACAGAAGAAGCTGTGGCGATAGCGAAACCGCATCTTGATTTGTATTTGGATACGCGCATGTACGGAAAGAGTGCGAAATATGAAGATTTAAGAGACAGGGAGCAGGTGTTGATTGGCTCGCCGACAGATGTTATTGACATGCTGAGGAAATACCAGGAAGCCGGCTGTGATCATATTATGATGCTGATGAATTTTGGAGGCTTGCCTCATGAAAGAGTGCTGAAATCACTAGAGTTAATCGCAAAAGAAGTGATGCCGGCATTTCAACAAGAAATATTGAAAACTCCTCAAAAGGCATGATAGTCGAATGACCATCCTATCTAAAATAACTTGGAAAGTGAGGAGTTGCTCATGAAGTTACTAGGGATATCAGGCACAATACTAGGTGCTAAAACGTCAGTGCTTGTTAAAGCTATATTGGAAGAAGTAAAGCAAAGGCATCCTGATGTTGAAATAGACATGTTGGATTTAAGAGATTATCAAATTGAATTTTGTGATGGCAGAAGAATGGATGATTATAACGAAGATACAAGGAGCGCGATAGCAAAAGTAACTCAGGCAGATTTTTATGTAATCGGCTCGCCTATTTTTAATAGTTCCATTCCAGCTCCATTAAAAAATTTAATCGATTTAATTCCACCAGATGTATTCCGTCATAAAGTCATGGGGTTTACAGCCAACGGAGGGACTTATCAGCATTATTTAATGATTGAAAATCAGTTAAAACCAATAGCTGGGTACTTGCGTGCTTTTGTCGCACCAAGCTATGTGTATGCTCATACAACTCATTTCAGTCCTGAAAATGAAATACAAAACGAAGAAATCATTCTGCGGATTCGAGAATTAGCAGATGAGCTTGTTCACATGCAGTACGGTCTTGGGAGAAAACTCGTAAAAGTATAAAAAATAAACGAAGTCTGCCCAGATATGACACTATCCATATTATCTTCGTGGCCGGTCTCTTTTTGGACCGCTTCACGTAGATTTATGCGTTTTATCTCCGAGACCGAGATGTTTTCGGGCCCGTTCACAGAGATAAATGCATGTTATCTTCGTGACCGGTCTCATTTACGACCTCTTCACAGAGGAAAAGTGTAGCCATTTATATAAACGATTAAACAACAGAGGAAGTGAGAGAATGAAAGAAAACCCTAATCTCTACGCTTTAATGGAAGGTTTAATTGATTATGCAGGTTTGTTTCCACCTGCAAATCTTGCATTAAAAGACGCAATAGCAATCTATGCAAAAGATATTCAAAGTGATGACGCATGGATACTTAAAACGTTTATTCTACCTATAGCTAAATTATGCGAACTTCAAGCTCACTCAAATTTATTTATGAATCAAAAAAAGTTAACCTTGTCTCTTACCGGAAAAAAGTCAGCGACAGAAGAGGAATGTGTTTCCCAACTAGATGAAGAATTAAAGCAAATTTTCTTTTACCAAAATAAATATCGTGACTGGGCGCGAGTAGCTGCGATTGAAATCCCCTTTCCTTCAGCTATACCTACAAAGAGCTTATTACAGCAAATTGCTAATGGAGCAAAGAGAATAAATGCAAAAGCATACTGTGAGTTGACGTTATTAAACAATGAGGATTGGCGAAAGCAAGTAGATGCGATATCAGAATTTAATCAGCAGGGTCGGAACAAATTAGGAGTAAAGCTTCGTACTGGTGGCATTGAAGCGAAAATGTTTCCGAGTACGGAAAAAGTAGCTTCTGTTGTATCCGTATGTGTGAAAAGAAAAATACCTTTGAAATTTACTGCTGGTTTGCATCATCCTATTCGAATGTATCGAGAGGAAGTAAACACGAAAATGCATGGTTTTTTAAACATATTTATGGCTGGAATGATTGCTTATAAAAAAGGATTGGGGGTTAATGGTATCGAGGAAGTGATTGTTGACGAGAACAGCGCAAATTTTATCCTTGCGAATCACGGCATAGGATGGAAAGACATCGTTCTACAACATACAGAAATAAAATGGATGAGGGAAAATTTGTTATGTTCATTTGGCAGCTGCAGCTTTGATGAACCAAGAATGGAATTATTAGAATTAAGCAACCGACAGGAGGTCATCAAATGAAGTCTTTTATTGAAGTACATGAAACTTCCCATTTTCCAATACAAAACTTACCTTATGGCATTTTTAGCACAGAGGAAAATCAAAATTTACGAGTGGGTACGGCGATTGGCGAGTATGTTCTGGATTTATCGATATTAGAAAACAAAGGGTTTTTTAAGGGTGTAATAGCGACAGAAACAACCGTTTTCAATAAGACATCTCTTAATGATTTGATGAAATTAGGCGATAAAGCTTGGAGTGGCATTCGAAAAAAGCTCCAATCGCTGTTGTCAGAGAGTGAGCCTGAGCTGAGAGATGATGAACAATTACGCAAGCTTGTGTTCATTCCTTCCAGCAAAGTACAGCTACATTTGCCAGTTGAAATTGGAGATTACACAGATTTCTATGCTTCCAAAGAACATGCAACAAATGTTGGGGTCATGTTTCGCGGCAAGGAGAATGCTTTAATGCCCAATTGGACGCATTTACCAGTAGGATATCACGGCAGGGCAAGCTCAGTGGTATTATCTGGCGAAGCGGTTAGACGCCCGCTTGGCCAAATTAAACCGCCTGATAGTGCGCCGATTTTTGAGCAGTGTAGACAACTGGACTTTGAGCTGGAAATGGGCTGCTTTATCGGAACAGGAAATGATCGTGGCAATCCGATTTCAGTAGATGAAGCAGAACAACATGTGTTTGGAATGGTATTGGTAAATGATTGGAGTGCGCGCGATATTCAAGCATGGGAATATCAGCCGCTAGGGCCTTTTTTAGCGAAAAGCTTTGCAACATCCATATCACCATGGGTGGTAACAATGGAAGCTTTGGAGCCGTTTCGGACTAAAGGACCTGACCAAAAGCCCAAGCCTCTGCAATACTTAGAACAGAATGGAAAGGGATCGTTTGATATTAATCTCGAGGTGTATTTGCGCAGCAATAAAATGAGTGAAGCCAAAAAAATCTGCTCGAGCAATTATCGACATTTATATTGGAGCATTGCTCAGCAGGTTGCCCATCACACAATTGCTGGTTGCAATTTAAACAGCGGCGATTTATTAGCTTCGGGTACAATCAGCGGTGCTGATAAACAATCAAGAGGAAGCTTACTGGAGTTAGCTTGGAGAGGCACAGACCCGATTCAATTAAATGAAGAAGAGAGCAGAGAATGGCTGCAGGATGGCGATGAGCTTACAATGATCGGATGGTGTCAGGGAGAAAATTACAGAGTCGGATTTGGAGAAGTGAAGGCGGTTATAGAACCGGCATTGGATAAAGATAAAGTCTTAAAGAAAAATCATTTATCTTATTTTTAAAAAAGGAGGAGGTTATCCGGTATGGCACGGTATATGCATTTAGGAGAGATTCCAAGAAAAAGGCATACAATCTTCAGAAAAGAGGATGGATCTTTATTTAGAGAACAAGTGATGGGAACAAAAGGATTTTCAGGTATTCAATCTATTCTCTACCACCATAACCCACCCACTCAATTTTATAAAACCGAGTTGCATAGTAATAGTCAAATTCACTATGAAAATCAAGGAGCTTTGCGCCCGCGTCACTTTTATACAGACAATGCAGCCAATACAGCGAGTGATGCGGTATTGGGAAGAGAATACATTCTCGGCAATGATGATTTGTTAATTGGTATTGCTAATCCTTCAGTAAATATGGATTATTTTTATCGCAATAGTGATGGTGATGAATTGCTCTTTGTCCATCATGGAACAGGGAAAATAGAAACAACTTTTGGTGTACTTGAGTATAAGCAAGGTGATTATATTATCATTCCGGTCGGCACCATCTATCGGATTGAACCTCATGCAGGGCCTTCAAAATTATTGGTCATAGAAACGAACAGTTGGATTACTACTCCAAAACGATATCGGAATGAATTTGGCCAACTGCTGGAACACAGTCCTTTTTGTGAACGGGATATGAAAGGACCGGAGAAGTTAGCTACCAACGTTGAAGAAGGTGAATACGAAGTTCGGACAAAATCGAGAGGCTTTCTTCATTCCCATTATTTCGCGCACCATCCTCTTGATGTAGTTGGATGGGACGGCTTTTTATATCCATGGATCATCAATATTGACGACTTTGAGCCGATTACAGGTAGAATACATCAGCCGCCTCCGGTTCATCAGATGTTTGAAGGCCACAATTTTGTCGTTTGCTCATTTGTACCAAGGCTTTATGATTACCATCCAGAGGCCATTCCTGCTCCTTACTACCATAGTAACGTTGATAGTGATGAAGTATTGTATTATGTGGAAGGGAATTTTATGAGTCGTAAAGGAGTAAAGGAAGAATCGATTACTTTGCATCCATCAGGCATTCCACATGGACCTCATCCAGGAAAAGTAGAAGCAAGCATCGGAAAAAAAGAAACATTGGAACTTGCGGTAATGATAGACACCTTCAGGCCTTTAAAAGTAGTGGAGAAAGCACAAAAGCTCGAGGACGAAAATTATAAATATAGCTGGGTAGAGAATAAATAGCTTCATAAATATAGTGATTTTTTCTAGGCTGTTACTATCTGGTTAAGTAGGTAACAGCCTAAATTACAATTCAAGGGAGTGAAGTGGAATGAGTCAGGCAATCAAAAGCATATCTAAAAATGGACAAGCAGATGTCGCGCATCACGGGAAAAACGGAGTTCCTAGCAAGTTAATGTATTTTATTTTAGGTATATGTTTTTTTAGCATTCTGGCAGATGGTTATGACTTAGGGATTTATGGTGCTGTACTGCCAAGTTTATTAGAATATCAGCCATGGAATCTTACACCTGCTCAAGCAGGTACGATTGGAAGCTATGCCCTTTTTGGCATGCTGTTTGGAGCCATCCTTGTAGGCACGGTCACAGATTTATTAGGTAGAAAGTGGACATTAATATTTTGTATCATATTATTCTCTCTTACAATGGTAGCTTGTGCGATGGCTACATCACCGGCAATGTTCGGGTTTTTTCGTTTCATTGGTGGCATTGGATTAGGCGGGGTCATTCCCACTGCATCTGCTCTTGCCATCGAATACTCTCCTCCACATCGACGGACACTTAATTATTCTCTCATGTTCTCTGGCTATTCGTTTGGAACAGTATTAGGAGCAATATTAGCCATTCTTCTTCTTGATTCATTAGGGTGGAGATTTATGTTTTGGATTGGAGCTCTGCCACTATTAATTGTCCCGATAATGATTAAATATCTGCCAGAATCAGTAAGCTTCCTCTTATCAAAAAATCGTCATAAAGAGGCAGAAGTAATTTGTAAGCGTTATCAAATGAATATTTCATTTTTTGAAGAACAACTGCAAAATGGAAAAAAAGACACAGTATCAGAAAAGAAGTCTATAAAAGGTCTTTTTTCGAAGGAATATATTAGACCAACAATCTTTATTTGGTTAACGTATATCATGGGGTTTTATTTAGTGTACGGATTAAACACTTGGCTCCCCCAAATCATGAAGGAATTAGGCTACTCATTGCATTCCAGCTTATCTTTCCTGCTTGTAATGAACTTAACTGCAGGAATTGGAGCATTGCTGGCAAGTGCGATAGCTGATCGCTGGGGTTCGAAAAGGGTCATTGGAGTTTCTTACTCTTTGGCAGCGGTTTGTGCATTCCTGTTAACATTAGGAGCGCCTCCAATTGGAGTAACATATTTATTAGTAGGGATTGCCGGCTTCGGTGCTGTTGGGAGCACACAAATCCTGAATGCTTTTGTGACGAAGTACTATCCCGCACAGTCAAGAGCGACTGCATTAGGCTGGGGACTTGGTATAGGAAGAATAGGAGCGATATCTGGACCAGTGCTAGTTGGCTTCTTATTAAGTATGAATGTTGATTTAATTTGGAGCTTCTACACATTTGTCATTGCTGGATTAGTGGCAACTTTAGGAATATTCTTAACACCAAGTAAAAAAGGCGAGATTGTTTAAGTTGGTAGAAAGCCCAATGCTAAATTTAATCAGGTGAGCTCAATCACTCACCTGATTTGCTTCCGAGCATTCTTCCTTGATTCATAAAATTCCAACGTTCCCATGATATCGTTCGCCAGCCATTCCATCTCCTCCAAATCCTCTCTTGTGACTATGGGATCATCCCGATTCCAGCGAACGCTTTTTACAAACAGGTAGCCCTTAATAGGAGAGAGCAGTACTTTCGATTGAGGGAACTTATCATAAAGGAATTCCATCCGGCCATTCTTTTTATAGCCATATTTTATTATTTGCAAGAGGGGACACCTCCGTTGAACCGCCTTTTTTTTTACTACCCCATTATGTAGGACGTCAACCATAGGGGGAGTAATTATATATTGTATTTTTAATGAAACTTGGCTTACATTGAAATTATTTTTAACATAAAATCAGCTATTATCTCGAAAGATTTTTAGTTCACCGAAGTGGTTTGAGCATATATTATATTTTTTTAAGAAAAAACTAGTAATTAACGCAATAGCGAAAGTACCATCAAAGATATATCATATAGATATAGGGAAAATATTTGGAAGGGGAAGATTAATATAGGTTTACTATCTAAAAATGATTGTCATATTTGGTGGGCTAAATTAGATACATATAAAAAGAATATCGATAACTTGAGTGAAGTGGAGCTACAAAGAATAGGTAGCCTTAGTTTTAAAAAAGATAAAGAAAACGCAGCAGTAACTTTTACTTTCTTGAGAGACGTACTAGCTCTATATACGGAAGACTCCCCAAAAAGTATAAAAATTAATAGGGATTGTAAGACGTGTGGTGAGCCTCATGGCAAACCCTATCTAACTGGGGAAAATCAAATGATAAAGTTCAATATATCACATACAAGCAAACACGTAGTCATTGGATTAAGTCTATATGAGATTGGAATTGATATAGAAAACTTAAATCAAAATAAAGACTTAGATTTCTTGTTTAGTACTTTGTCGGAAAATGAAAAGAAGACCATTAAAGAAGAAAATAAGACTTTGGCTCTTTTGAAGTATTGGACACGAAAAGAATCAATTGTTAAAGCATTGGGTATTGGATTGAATATTGACTTATCCCGATTAGAAGTTTCCGATTGGGCTAAAAGACCTTACATTATTAAATATCCGGATAAACCTCAAATTCGACATCAAATGTTAGATTTTCAAATTGAAGATATGATTGGCAGTATAACGCTTTTAAACTGTAACAAAGACTATAATAAATTATCTATTTATAATTCGGAATATTTATTAAAATCAGACGGTGTAACGGCATGAAGTATGAATCTTGTATCATAGGATTAAAAAATGTGACTAAGGATTTTTCAATTGCTAATAGAAAAAAAAATACAAACTTAAAGGAGAATCATGAGGATCTTGCAGTAAGTGATGTAAATTTGAATATATATAAGGGTGAAATTTTTGTATTAATTGGCTCTTCAGGAAGTGGAAAATCGACTTTACTACGTATGATAAACAATTTAGTTATACCAACAGAAGGAGAAGTATTGATTGAAGGTCGTAATACACAAAAGATGAGTCATAATGAAATGCTAACTATACGCCAAAAAAAGATTAGTATGGTTTTTCAAAGCATATCATTATTACCTCATAGAACTGTCATTAGTAATATTGAATTCGGTTTAGAAGTACAAGGTGTCAAAAAATCATTACGGATAAAAAAGGCAAAGGAAAGTCTGCGATTAGTAGGGTTAAATGGTTATGAATACCATTATCCTCACCAGCTTAGTGGTGGTATGCAACAAAGAGTAGGGCTAGCTAGAGCAATAGCAAATGACACTGACATCATTTTAATGGACGAAGCTTTCAGTGCATTAGATCCAATTATTAAAAGGGATCTTCAAAATCAATTGCTAGATTTACAATCTAAATTATCAAAAACAATAGTTTTTATTACGCACGATATTGATGAAGCATTAAAAATTGGGGATAGAATTGGAGTAATGTCGCAAGGAAAGGTGATTCAAGTAGGTAAGCCTGAAGAAATATTGTTAGAACCAATTAATGAATATGTTAAAAAATTAACTAATGATATAAACCTTCAGAAATTAATAAGCGCTAGTTTTTTTCATTCATTAACTTCTGAAGCTAAAGAAAAGTTAATAAAAAAATATAATACGCAAATAGAAAAATTATTAGAGACGGTAAAGTAATGGAAAAAGGACATTTTAAAATATCTATTGCAGACACAATCGATCAAACAGTAGAATGGATTACAATAAATTTCTCAAGTATATTTGATAGATTCTCTTTACTTATTGATAATTGTATTAATTTAATTATTTATGTTCTAACACTGATTAATCCTATAGTCCTAATAATAATATTATCAATAATTGCTTATATTTTAGTAAGTGTATACATGAGCATATTCACATTGATAGGTTTCTCTATAATATTGAATTTAGGGTATTGGCTTCCCATGATAGAAACATTTAGCTTGGTTTTTGTATCAGTAATAATATCAATTTTACTCGGAATACCGATTGGTATTATATCATCTCAACATAAACAATTATCTAAATTTACATTACCGATCCTTGATTTTATGCAAACTATGCCAGCCTTTGTTTATTTAATTCCTGCTATTTTTTTCTTTAGTATTGGAGTTGTACCTGGCATAGTTGCCTCAATAATTTTCTCCTTACCCTCCGTTATTAAATTAACTATTTTAGGTATAAAACAAGTACCTAAAGAAATTATTGAAGTAGGACATTCTTTCGGTACAAAAACACATCAGTTGCTGTTTAAAATACAAATTCCTTTAGCAATGCCTACAATAATGGCTGGTATTAACCAATGTATAATGCTGTCCTTATCTATGGTTGTAATAGCTTCCATGGTAGGAGCACCGGGTCTAGGGGCTGAGGTATATCGTGCGGTGACTCAAATTGAAATAGGCAAGGGATTTGAAGCTGGAATAGTAATAGTTATTCTTGCAATCTTTTTGGATAGGATAACCCAAAAGTTATCTATAATAAAATGGAAAGATGGAGGAAGGTTATGAAAAGAAAAATAGTTGCTTTTATATTAATGCTTACATTAGTAGGATTATCTGCTTGTGGTTCATCAGAAGAAGTATCCAATAACGATAAATCTCTTGGAGAGAATATGGATTATAAAATAATTGGAATTGACCCTGGGGCCGGTATCATGAAAGCTACTGAGAAAGCTATTGCTGATTATGAGTTATCTGAATGGAAATTAATAGAAGGATCCAGTGCTGCAATGACGGCAGAATTAAAAAGAGCATATGATAAGAAAGAACCTATTATTGTAACTGGGTGGAGCCCACATTGGAAGTTCTCTAAATATGACCTAAAATATTTAGAAGATCCTAAAGGCTCTTTTGGAGAAAAGGAAAACATACATACAATAACAAAAGTCAATCTAGAGGCTGAACACCCGTCAGCATTTAAATTATTGGAACAATTTAGTTGGACCGAAGATTCCATGAATGAAGTAATGATGGAGATCATTAACGGTGGGGAACCAGAAAAAGTTGCTACTGAATGGATTAATCAAAATGGAGAATTGGTATCAAGATGGAAGGAAGGCATTAGGAAAGTTGACAATGATAAATTAATTTTAGGATATGTTGCCTGGGATACTGAGATAGCTAGTACGAATGTAATAGCAGCGGTGCTTTCTGACATTGGTTATGATGTTACGTTAAAACAAGTTGAAGCCGGTCCTATGTGGGCAGGGATCGCAGATGGTAGTCTAGATGCCCATGTAGCTGGTTGGCTGCCACTGACTCATGCTGATTACTATGAAAAATTTGAGGGTGAATTTATTGATTTAGGTGCAAACCTTGAAGGGACAAAAATAGGTTTAGTTGTACCAGAATATGTTGAGATAGATAGTATTGATGATCTAAAATAAAAAACTACAATTAATCTGTTAAAGAGCCCCCCATTAAATTGAGAGGGCTTTATTAGATTATAGATAATCTATGGTGTTAAAAATTAATATTAATCCAACTATGCACATTATCCAAGATAGGGCTGAATTTGAACTATTTGATATTTTATTACGAAGGTTAACTAAGGTTGAATTTATCCACTTTCCAAATAACTTATAACCTAAAAAGATTAATATAGCTGGTAGAATCATAATAATATTATATATGGCTATAATTGGTAACCATTGATAAAAAGGTATATCATTTGTTGTTAATAAACCAATAGCAGCAAAGTACGGTAAAGCTGTGCCTGCCTCAATTAAAAAAGTTGTAATACCAATGAATACAATTGAAAATATACTGTGAGTTTTAGGCTTTGGAATATTACTTTTTTTATTTGTAGGGATAAAAAAGCTAGCCACAAATAAAAACATCCCTATAATAAAAATAATCCAACTGAATATTTTGTTTTGAAATATATTTGAGAATGTTTCAATAATATAATTTAATCCTAACATCATTACTATACCTAATGAGAAATACAAAATCACAACCGTAAACAAATATGAAAATAATCTTGAAGTTAAATTTTTATTATCTGTTAAAATTAGAAATAGCGTAACACCAATTATTGTAGGGCTTAATGTATCTAAAAGCGCAAGGCCACCCAAATAAACCAAAAGATCTGTTCCCATTTATTCCTCCACCTTGATAGATTGTGTTAAAAAGACTATCCCTTTTTAGCGATGTAATGTATATAAGCTTTCTCCATAAAATTGAGGACCTCTTGATCAATAGGATAAAGGTTATGTTTTTTTGACTCCTCAGGTGACATTCTAATATCCCAAAGCTTATCTAAAAATGCATCTTCATCATTAAAATCTTCCCCCTTTTTTTCATCCATTCTCTTAATAATATTTTGTATACGTGTATCATTATAACCAAGGTGCATATGTTTTTTTAATTGACCTAGTAGAGCAATCCACTCTAAAGAATCTGGATCACTACTAGTCATATTTGGAAGTTTTTCTAGTACTTCCGAGTTTTTAATATTTAATTCCTCTCTATCATAAGTTAGAACATCTTTTGAATCCCTAGTATATAAACTCATAATTTTTTTAATCCTAAATTCTTCTCCCTCAATGGCTATCCCATTTATTAGTTCCCTTAAATTAAATTCTATCTTTGAGAGCCGGTCCTTTTCACTCATTACATAAGATAGCTGCTTCATTAGACTAATGGACCAATCCCATTCCTCAGACTCTAACATAATTTTGATCTCACTTAATTGAAATCCTATTGTTTTTAAAAATTGTATTTGCTGTAATTTTTTTAACTCAGTATTTGAATATAATCTATGGCCTCCTTGTGTTTTTGATGCAGGCTTTAGTAGCTCTATTTTGTCATAATATCTTAAGGTTCTAACTGATACACCACTCATCTTTTTCACTTCGTTAATATGTAGCAATTTAATTCCTACTTCCTTATTCTTTATTAGTATTATTAAAAAATAGAGTCTTAAATAAGTAGCCTACTCCTAAACCAACTAGTACCCCAGGAAGAGCATTATCAAAAAGTAAACCTATTCCTGCTCCGATAATCACGCACGCATAGATAATAATATCTTCTTTTTTCAAAAGAAATTTCCTCCTTCTAATTTGTAATAAAGCCAAAGATATAATAATAGTATAAAAGATGACGTAAGGTCACTTTCAACTAATTTAAACATTGTACTGCGTAAAGTTTGAAAGTGACCTTGCGTCACCTTATATAATGAATGTAAGGAGGTTAGTTTATGTTAAAACAATTTATTTTAAGTGTTTTTTTAGTATTAATTGTTCTTACTGGCTGTTCAGCAGGAGAGGAGGAGGTAGTCGTTAATAAAGAATCAATAGAAGATGTTGAGGAAATCGTGATAAATTATGCAAGTACCGATGTTGATTTCCTACCAAGCGAGACAAGTGAACTTGAAACCTATCTAACCGTTTATGATAATGGACCAGGTGTAATATTAGATAAGTCTTCAAACCGGTTATCAGTTGATTTAGGTAATGATATTACACGCTTATTTAACCTTAGAAAAAAACCAACTTTAGAGGTTAGAATACCTGACCAATTTAAAGGGAAAATAATTCTGGATGGATCTTCTGGCAATGTTTCTGGAAAGGATCTTGTTCAAAATGAACTTGAGGTACATTCAAGCAGTGGTAATGTTGAACTTCATTTTATAGAATTAAATAGTGATGTAGAATTAGTAACGACAAGCGGAAATGCATCAGTACTTTTTGATGAAGAACAACCAAATTTAGATTTAGATATCAGTACAAACAGTGGGAGACAATCAATCAACCTATCTCTAGACGAAAATTCACAAACAAAAAAAGGCTTGCGAGGTTCATCAGGTAATGGAGAGAATAAGTTGAAAATTGAAACTAAATCAGGAAATATAAATTTAAATTAATAAATCACTTTAAATGTATCATATATATTCCAATACTTTTTATTTTTAAAGTAACACTTGCTATATCCAACATTTTTAGCTAATAATATATTTACTCAGTATATAAAGAGTAAATAAAGGATAGAAAAGTAGGGAATTACATGACAGTTAAATTTACAATATTAGGTTTCTTATATTATAAAGATATGCATGGCTATGAGATTATTACTGAATTTAACAATCTTGTGCAAAATCAATGGCCGTTAAACCCTGGTCAAGTTTATTCAACCCTGGAGCGATTAGAAAGGGATGGGCTAGTAGAATCTTTGGGTGAAAACAATAAAGGAAGAATAGCTTACAGAATTACCGAAAAGGGTAAAGAAGCATTGTCAGACTGGATAACTACTCCTATTAAGAGGCCCCTTCTAAGGGAAGAACTATACATGAAGTTTTTATTGGCCGGAAATAAGCAGCTTACAGGCTTAGAAGAGTTGATTAATTCTCAGAAAGAGTTAATAATTAAACAAATTTTAATTCTTACTGACTTTAAGAAGAATATTGATAATAAAAACTTTAAAAAAATTATATATGGAGGCCTGCTCCACCTTGAAGCTGATTTGAAATGGCTGGAATATATAAAAGAAGAAATGTAAAAATGTAGTTAACATTTCTTTTTATTGACATATATATACTCAGTATATATACTGAGTATATATTTTTAGTAAAAATTTGAAAAAAATCCTTTTTTTATTATCTGAGTTTAGAGGAGCGATACATTTATGATTTCAGTTAATCAATTATTTAAACATTTTGAACAAGGTAATCAAAAGATAGAAGTACTCAAGGGAGTTGACCTTTCAATAAAGGAAGGTGAATTTATAGCAATAATGGGACCTAGTGGTTCGGGCAAAAGTACACTATTGCAACTGTTAGGTGGTTTAGATACACCATCATCTGGCCAAGTAAAAATACAAGGAAAAGATTTTTCCGGATTAACTGAAAAGCAAAGAACGATTGTACGAAGAAAAGATATCGGCTTCATTTTTCAAAATTATCAATTATTACCTACGTTAACTGTAGAAGAAAATATCGGTTTTCCACTTCATGCAGACGGGAGGAAAGACAAAAACAATAAAGAGAAAATAATCAACATTATAAAAGAAGTTGGTTTAGAAGGTCTTGAAAAGAAATCGCCCAACCTCTTAAGTGGAGGACAGCAGCAAAGGGTATCTATAGCAAGAGGATTGATCCACGAACCCAAAATATTATTAGCTGATGAGCCAACAGGAAACTTAGATAGGAAACGTGCTGAGGAAATACTGGATCTATTATCTAAATTCAATAAACAAAGAAAGCAGTCAATTATTATGGTCACTCATGATATCTTCGCAGCTGGTTATGCAGATAAAATTATCTTGTTCAAAGACGGATTAATTGAAAAGGAAGTAACTAGGGAGGATCATGGCTATGCTGAATATTTGGCTAGTTTCTTGGCGTAACTTAACAAAAAATAAAAGAAGGTTTTTCTTTACACTCATTGCAGTAATACTTGGCATCCTGTTAACAACTAGTATGTTAGTTGCTAATAATACTGTTAAAGATACATTTAGGTATTATGAAGAAATCTATGCAGGCGATGCTGACTATTGGATATTAAGCAAAAATTATTCTTTTTCAGAAGATGAGGTAGAAGAAATAAAGCAGCAATCTATCGTATCGGATAGCTTAAGTGTCCTTGATAAACAAACACTGGTGGAAATAGATCAACCTGAAGCTCCTGCTGAAACTTCAGTTAGGGTAACTGGTGTCAGTGATTTAGAAAGCAACCTTTTAAAACTCCCATTAACAAAAGGTAGTTTGAAAGGCAATGGGTTAATTATACCTGAGAATGCAGCTAAACTATGGGATAAAGATATAGGAGATACTGTTACATTTAAAGGGTTAGGTGAAATAGAAGTAACAGGGATTGTTGGCTTTACATCTTGGCTTGCTAGTCCTAATAATTGGGAGGATGCAGAAGGCAGATCCTTTAGAGTGATGATGGACTTAGCTACTCTTCAAGATTGGACTAACCGAGATAACCAAATAAGTTATATACGATTGCAGCATAAAGATCGTGATAATGAAAATTGGTTATCAAATTATCAAGAATTATTACAAGGGACACCACTATATGTTCAACCTGTTGTTATTGATGATTTAAGAAATAATGACGTAGAAGGTTTATATTCTGTTTTTTATCTAGTATCCATTCTATCTCTCTTTATAAGTGGTTTTATCATATTTAATATGATCTATTCTAGTGTTATTGAGCGAAAAAAAGAATTTTCTATTATGAAGAGCCTTGGATATACAAATTTTAATGTATTTAAACTGGTCTTTATTGAAGTCTTTTTACTCTCCCTTTTAGGTACTGCCATTGCATTACCAATTGGTGTCTTATTTGCAGATTTGTTTGTAGAGATGCTCTTAGGAATTTTTCAAGATACCATGGTTTACACACTAAACTGGAAAAGTGCAACAATTTTATCAGGGTTAATCGGTTTGTTATTCCCAATAATTATTTCTGGAATACCAATGTACATTGCTTTTAAAACGCCTATCATATACGCAATGCGGAATTCAAATAAAAATTCTAGGTTTAGAGTAAGGATTCTCAGATATTTATTGGGAATTACATTCATTTTATTAAGTTTTGTTGATAATTATTTAGGATATATATTCTTATTATTTGGAGTTGTATTAATATATCCAGCCGTAATAAAGGCACTTGCAAAAGTGCTTGCTGCATTAATAGAAAAAATACTTGGTTACCCAGGAAGGTTATCTGTTAGTAACATAAAAGTTAATACGAATCGCAATGCTAATACATCAGCGATGTTAGCAATAAGCATTGCTGTAGTAATTTTCCTCGGATCAGCTCTAGAATCAATTCCTTCCGGATTCGAAAAGGAGATTCGACAGACTTTTGGAGGGGACATTCAAGTACAGTTTGAAGAACCTGTAAATGAAGAAACGATTAATAAAATAAATAGTTACACTGAAGTAGAAAGTGTTGAGTGGTTCAGAGAAACAATGGTGACCTGGAAAACAATTGAAAATGAATTTAAAGAATTCTACCTTATGAGCACACCATCTAAAAATACTGAAGAATATCAACTTTTCGAAGGTCAAGACAATGTTACATCCAACTCCATACTATTAGGTGAAAGAGCGTTTGATGAATGGGGTGGGGAAGTTAATGATAGCATTACTATAAATACACCTTCTGGTACAAGAGAATATCAGGTATCGGGGAAAGTTAACACTTCCCAAGACGGAGGATATGTGGGTTTTATATCAGAAAATGAATTTAAAGAGAGTTTTAACTGGAACGATATTAATACAATTATGATAAGTGTAAGTGACTCAGGGAATCCTTATGAATTACGTGAGAAATTAAACTCTGATTTTGCAACATACATTTCTACGATTACATTAGTAGAAGACCAAATTGAATCTTCTCAAAGTTCCTTTGATGGAATGAATGAAGTTATGCAGTTTTTATTAATCATTGTAATTGCGCTTTCCAGTATAGGTATAAGTAATACATTATTGATGAATACAATGGAACGAATAGGAGAAATCGGTACCATTCGTGCAATTGGATTTACCACAAAACAAGTCAGAACTATGATAATAGGAGAAGGTTTAATTGTAGGTATTGCGGGTATAATTATGGGCGTTTTATTAGGCATATTTGTAATATATCTAAACTCTATATCTAATGCATCTGCAATGCATATGCCATTTATCATCCCTTGGAGTAACATAGTTTTAGCAATAACTGCAGGGATATTCCTATCATTAATTGCATCAATCATTCCATCTTATATTGCAGCAAAGATTAATCTTTTAAGTGCGTTGAAAGAAAACTAAATTATTTTGTAAAGCCCTCTTTAATAATAAGAGGGCTTTTTATTGATTTACATATAAATGGGTTACATTGCGTAATTTACAGATGTTTTATCCTTACTTACTTTATATGATTATTAATATAACTTCAAAGTAAGGAGATATTATGGAGATTATTTACGATATAAAAAATATAACGAAAAAATATCCTTCACGAAATATTATTGCTAATAAGGATATTAATCTAGAGATTTATAAGGGAGAGATCATTGCACTATTAGGACCAAATGGTGCAGGTAAGTCGACACTTATAAAACAGATGATGGGATTAATTAAACCTACTAGTGGGAATATACATTTATTTGGTGAAGACATTCAAGTTAACAGTAAGTTTATCACTGAAAATGTTTCATACTATGCTCAGGATCCACATGCAATAACTTCTTTGCGAGTATGGGAATCAGTTTATTTTTCTAGTAGATTAAAAGGATTAAATAAAACTTCTGCAATTTTAGAGGCAGATATGCTTATCAGACAAATTGGCTTAGAAAAATATAAAAATGACTATATTAAGAGTCTATCAGGAGGACAAAAGCGTTTAATAAGTGTTGCTCTAACGTTAACAGGTAATCCAAAAGTTCTTATTTTTGATGAACCAACAAATGAATTAGATCCAGTGAAAAGGAAAAAAGTATGGGAAATTATAACTAATAAAAATAAAGAAGGAGCTACTATCATTTTAGTTACACATAATGTTTTAGAAGCAGAACAGGTAGTAGATAGAGTAGCAATTATTAACGAAGGAAAAATTGTAGCTTTAGATGGGATAAAACAGCTCAAGCATAGGATAGATCAGCGAATGAGATTAGATTTATCAACTTCAGATAATTTAATTACTAACAAGTTATTTACTTCATTTAGCGAAAAGAGACCGCAGAGACTAACTGATCATAAATTGAGATTACTGATTCAAAAAGATGAAATAGTTAATGTTATTAATAAACTCACTAATTTAAACGAGAAATTTGATTTTGATTTTTCACTTGTTCCTCCAACTTTGGAAGATGTTTATCTTCGTTTGGAAGGAGGTGTACAAACTAGTGAATCAATTGGAATATAAACAAAAAAAAATGAGTGTAGGCCAATGGTTCATTGATTTATGGATTTTAGTTAGAATACAGTATGCAAATGTAAGAGAACAATGGATACTAATCATTGTGTTAGCATCTCTATTTCCATTAACAACCTTAATGTTACTTCATTTTTTTGTGGAGAATCCAACAAACGAAATGATACTCAGGATTGTAACTGGGAATATGGTTTTTGCCTTGATAATAACAGGTATTAATCTACTTGCACAAGATTTATCATGGCAAAAACACCGGGGGCATTTTGTTTTTTATGCTACTTTACCTATTAGTAAGGTTTCTTTTATTTATGCAAATCTGATCAAGGGTATAATCACAAGTTTCCCGTCATTCTTAATATTAGCGATCATAGGTGAAATCATTTATGACTTAAACTGGAGCTTTCATTGGTTTATAATTCCGCTGATTTTACTGAGTATTTTGAGTATAGTAGGATTTGGTGTTTTTATTGGATTTTGGTCACCAAGCCCACAAGTAACTAATATTGTATTACCTAGTTTAATGATGTTTTTAGGTTTTTTAACGCCTGTATTAATTGACAGTTCGCAATTACCTAAAATCTTATATTGGCTATCCTTAATTTTCCCTACAACTTACGTTGCTGAAGCATTGAGAGAGTTATTATCTAATGGGCTTACTAAGGGTGTCATAATTAACTCAGTAATATTAGTTGTTTTCACTATTGTTTCATACTTCTTAATATTAAAAAATATAAAATGGAGAATTGAATAGCATGAATAAAAATGAAAATAACATTGATAAAGTCGTTTTAATAATAGGCGGCAATTCAGGTATAGGAAAAGGCATTGCGAGGAAATTCCTTGAAAATAGTAATAATATAGTTATCATTACAGGTAGGAATGTTGAAAAAGGACTTAATGCACAAGAAGAGTTATCACAAATATCTAAGAAAATTGAATTCTATCATCTAGATATTAATCATGCCCAAGATATAAATAATATGATCAAAATGATAGTACAAAAATACGGTAGAATCGATATATCCTGTAATTGTGCGGGGATTGAACATCGCTTTGCTTCAATGATTGAATTGGAAGAAGATGAATTCGATAAAGTAATTAATGTGAATTTAAAGGGTACTTGGTTATGTATGAAATATCAAATAAAACAAATGATGCGTCAAAGAAGTGGTGGTTCAATCATTAATATATCCTCAGTTAGTGGATTAAAGACTACACCGAATGGAGCAATCTATTCAGCCAGTAAACACGCATTAGAGGGTTTAACTAAGACAGCTGCCCATGAATTTGCAAGATTTGGAATAAGAGTAAACAATGTTACTCCTGGTTTAGTGCAAACACCAATGGCAACTAGAGTTTTAGGAGTTAGTGAAGATAGTACTGATGAGTTATGCAATAAATATATTCCTGCGGGACGAATGGCTAGCACGAAAGAGATTGCTGAGGCAGTTTATTGGATAGCCTCAGATAGCGCAAGTTATATCATTGGCCATTCTTTAGTGGTAGATGGTGGTCTAGCACTTGGAAGATGAGAATGTTTCTTTTCTAACTGTACTTTATAGTACAGTTTTTTTATTTTGAAAGATTATTTCTCTATTCTTGCTCACTTTGCGTAATTTACTAATGATTATTCTATTGAAAAAAATTATACTTTGCTAAAGCTAAACATCCATAATGTTTAAGGAGTGGCAAAGTATGACTACTGAAATAAAAAGTAAACCCATAACATACTACAAATTAAAGCCGTCGTTTTCTCAAGAAAGGTTTTGGGTTCTTCATAATTTAGAACCTCATAAACCTACATATAATATCTCAAAAGTTTTCCGTTTTCAAGGGGATTTAAATTTGGAGGCATGGAAGAAAAGCTTAGGTAAACTACTAGATCGTCATGAAATTTTAAGAACAAGCTTTATATTTGAAGAAGAATTATCTCAACTAGTTACCAGTAATATGGAATACTCATTTGAATACTTAGAACGATCAAAGGATGAAGCATGCAAAGTCATAAACGATTTTATTCATCAGCCATTTGATATTGAATGTGAAGACTCACTATTCAAATCAAAAATAATTAAAACAGAATTTAACGTTTATTATTTTGTATTCAATATTCATCATATTCTTTGTGATGGACCGTCATTAGGTATTTTACTTAAAGATTTATTTAGTTTATATAACCATGAAGTTTGTAAGACAGTCATAACATTACCAGAATTAGATATTCAATTTGCAGATTTTGCAGAATGGGAAAGATCGTTGCAAGAAAAAACTAATTATATGGAATCTCTTGATTTCTGGAAAAAAAGATTAAAAAATTCACCAGTTAAGGTGGAATTTAACAAGCATGGAGCTACACTCGGTTTAAACGGAAAAACCAATAGATTCATCCTATCAAGTGAATTACAGCAATCTATTAAAAAAATTTCAAAATCCAATAGGACAACTTTATTTACTACCTTACTAACCGCGTTCAAAGTATTGATTAATAAGTACACATCACAGAGTGAAATCAGTATTGGCTCCCCTGTAAGTTTGAAAGAGAATAAACAGCTTGAGAATGTAATGGGCCTTTTTATTAATACAATTGTCATTAATTCTAAGATTGATTCAAACACTTCGTTCGCGGATAACTTAAAGCACATTCAGGCCAATGTCTATGAATGTTTTAAAAATAAATATATTCCTTATGATTCAATAGTAAAAGAGATTAGCCCTAGTAGAGAAGATATTAATAACTCGTTATTTAATATAATGTTTGCCTTACATTACACTTCCGATAAACCTACATTAGAGGGTATAAAATATGATGAGATTCAATTAGATAACAGTACAAGTAAACTTGATTTATCTCTGTCTATAATTGTAGGAAATGATCAAATGGAGTTGGAGGTAGAATATAATACAAAACTTTTCAATGAAAGTTATATAAATCAGATGTTTGGTCATCACTTTAAGACATTACTATCTAATTTATCTAATAATGTTAATAAGCCTTTAAAGCATATAAAAATTGTGACCGAAGAGTACCAAAATAGTATGTTTTTAAAGAATACCCAAAACGAGAGTTCTCCCCAAAAATGTATACATGAATTATTTGAAGATAGAGTTGAAGCAAATCCACATGCGATAGCTTTAACATTTGAAGAACAGACGTTAACATACTTCGAACTTAATCAGAAGTGCAATAAGTTAGTAGAAGAGGTTAAAAATAAAATCGATAGTGGTTCTCCAATTGGTATATATATGGACCGGTCAATGGAAATGATTATTTCTATTATAGCTATTTTAAAAATGGGGGGAGTATACGTACCACTTAATATTGAGGATCCACCAAGTAGGACAATAAATATTATAAAAAAAGCAAAAGTAGCATTTGTTTTAACAAATAATGAAAGTAAAGCTAAATTGAGAAAATGTATTAATGTAGAATCTTATAGTGTTAATGAATCAGATTTATCTATAGATAAATTCACTAATAATCCTTTAACCAAAACAACACCTGAAAGTATGCTGTCAATTTACTTTACTTCTGGCTCTACTGGTGAGCCTAAGGGTGTAATAAATCATCATATTGGCTGGATTAATCGAATGAACTGTATGCAACAGACTCATAACCTGCAGATTGGAGATCCTGTGCTTCAGAAGACTTTATATACCTTTGATGCATTTGGTTTAGAAGTGTTTTGGCCATTATTGTTTGGTGGAAATGTATGTTTGTTAGACCCCGGAGAACATAGAAATCCTAGATCTATTATTGATGCAATGATAAAACATAGAGTTATTTTTCTTCAAGTTGTACCAAGTATGTTAAATGAAATAGTGGGAGAACTAAATAAAGAAGACATCTCCTACCTAAGTCAACATTTGAAATTTATAGCAAGTGCTGGTGAGCCGTTAACATCTGCTTTATACAACAATTTAATAAAGAAAATAGATTGCCCTGTTTATAATACATGGGGACCAACTGAAGCCTCAATTGATGTTACGCAATACTTGTGTAGGGAAGAAGATCAATTTAGTGGTGAAATTATTTCAATAGGTAAGCCTGTGATGAATAATGAAGTATATATATTAGACGAAAACTTAAACCCCGTACCTACATATGTAACTGGTGATATATATGTATCTGGTATTGGATTAAGTAAGGGATACGTAAATGATCCAGAAAAGACGATTTCATCATTTGTAAATAATCCGTTTAAAGAAAATAAAATTATGTATCGAACTGGTGATAAAGGATATTTCCTTGAAGATGGAAATATAAAGTTTGTTGGACGTGAAGATAATCAAATTAAGCTTAGAGGAATCAGAGTTGAGCTAGATGAAATTGAGCGAGTAATAAATAATTGTAAATTAGTCAAACAGGGTGTTGTGAAAGTAATTAATAATAATAATGATTACAAACTTATAGCCTATATTTCATTGTTATCTGAGAGTGGTGCTGCAATGGAGGAGATTAAAGAAGAACTGACTTCTAAACTACCATTATACATGATGCCAAATCATTTTGAGAAAATGAACTCTTTACCGCTTTTGCCCAACGGTAAAATTGATAGAAAATCACTACCGATACCAGATTTAAGTATTAACTCGCAGGTTAAATTAGTTTTACCAAGAACAAACAAGGAACTTACTATATGTCGAATAATGAGTGAACTTCTAGGACACGATCAAATAGGTATTAATAGTAATTTTTTTGATATCGGAGGACATTCCTTAAATGCCTTTAAATTACTTAATATTATCAACAAAGAATTTAATGTAAAGCTCCCTTTAAGTATTATTTTTAAACATTCAACAATCGAACAGATGTGTAAAGTTATTGAAACTAGTCAAAGCAGTGAATCAGAAAACTCAAATATAATTCCGTTACAAAACGGAGATGTAAATAAGGTTCCCTTATTTTTAATACATCCAGGGGGAGGAGGAATTATATGTTATTACGAGTTTGTGAGAAAAATGAATATTGAAAATCCAATATATGGGATACAATCTTTAGGATACGATGACAATAGAGAACCTTTGAAATCTATAAAGCATATGGCCCAAGAGTATGTTAAAGAAATAGTAAAGATGCAACCCGCTGGGCCATATCTTTTAGCTGGTTGGTCATTAGGCGGTACAATTGCGTTTGAAATTGCGCATCAATTAGAAAAGTTGCATAAAACTGTGGATTTTATTGGGTTAATAGATACATATCCTATAGATAGTAAGGACGATTATCTTAAAGTAGCACAATCTCGTAAATCTCCCGTTGAGGCATGGGCTTCAAGATTAAATATTTCATTCGATAAGGATATAACTCAAGAAGAAAAAATAAAAATAATCCATTCAGAGGTTAAGAACAGAAAAATGATTCCACTAGAATCAACTATTAATGAGACAAATAGAATTTTAGAAATAATGTACTGTAATAATGTGGCTGCAGAAGAATTCCACTGTGATTATTATTTAAATCATAATATACATTTATTTAATGTGAATGAACTATCAGAAATAAACCCAATACCATTAGTAGATGCTGATGTATGGAGAGAGAGAACAACCAAGAATTTATTTATCTATGAAATAGATGGGAACCATCATAATTTAATGGATAAATCTAAAGTAAATAAACTTGCTAAGATTTTTAAAACTTTATTGAAAGAATAGGTGGTTCAAAATGATTGAATTAAGAAGCGATACCTTTTCATTACCGAGTGTTGATATGCTGAATTCTATTAGTAAGGCTATATTAGGTGATGATGTATACGGTTTAGATTTAACTGTCAAAGAATTAGAGAAAAAGGCTGCAAATATGCTAGGTAAGGAAGCTGCAATACTTATGCCTTCTGGTACTATGGCTAATTTAGCATCGATACTAGCTCATTGCCCAAGAGGTTCCAAAGTTTTAGTCGGAGATAAATCTGACATTTATATTTATGAAGCCGGGGGTGCATCTGTATGCGGAGGAGTTATTTATGAACCAATTAAAACTGAAGCAGATGGTATTTTAAAAATAAGTAATGTAGAAAAAGCGTTTCCTATTGATATTCATGATCCACAATTTGCGTTACCTTCCTTACTTTGTATTGAAAACCCTAGTAACCGTACTGGAGGAAACATTCTACCTTTAGGCTATTTAGAGGAATTGTTCTATTATACTAGAGAAAAAGAAATAGCTTTGCATATGGATGGTGCAAGAATTTTTAATGCTGCAATCGCATTACAAATACCAGCAGACAGGATTGCTATGTATGCTGATTCAGTACAGTTTTGTTTATCGAAAGGTTTATCAGCTCCTATTGGATCAATCGTGGCAGGTACCGAACAGTTTATCAATAAGGTTAGAAGGATTAGAAAAATGTTAGGTGGAGGTATGAGGCAAGCAGGGATAATTGCAGCACCTGGAATTGTAGCGTTAGATAATATGGCTCAAACCTTGAAAAAAGATCATACTAAAGCCAAAAACTTAGCACGTTACTTAAGTTTAATTGATGAGATTGAAATTAATGCAAGTATAGAAATTAATATGGTATTCTTCACCTTAAAACCTGAATATTCAACAGATAAGTTTATTACTACATGTGCAATGTTTGGACTAAATATTGATGAGTTAGAACCTGGCGTCATTAGGGCTGTTTTGCATAGAAATATTAGTGATGAAGATATATTAGACACAATAGAAATTATAAAAAGAGCGATACCTCTTTCGAAACAAGAGGGGAGAATTTATCGTTGATACATTTAACGGGTAGAATAACACAAGAACCAAACGATTTTGTTAATACTTACATTTTAGAACCACATTTTAATTACGAAGTAGAAAACTTAATGAATTATTATATTAAAATGGAGCTCGTCATGAATAGAGAATATGAAAGGTTAGGTTTAATTAATACCGAAGAAAGAACTAAAATAGACCAGGCGCTAACCACTTTAGATAGCTCAATTATAAAGGCAAATCCACTAGAAAACATGTCGGATATATCTTTTGCAATAGAAAAATACGTTGAAAAGATATTAGGAGATGAATTACCAGTTAAATGGCACAGTGACAGAAGTAGAAACGATATACAAAGTTGTGCACAAATCATGTTATTAAGAGATCAATTATTGAACTTAGAAAGTCAAGTATCAGAATTAATAAAAAGTTTAATTGATAAGTCATGTGACTCTGTTAATATGCCGATTCCAGGAAGAACCCATTTTCAACCAGCTCAAATTATTACACCAGCCTTTTACTTTCTATCAATTGTCGAAGAGCTAACTCATATAAGGAATTTACTTTCAAATAGTTATGATTACATTAATCAATGTCCTTTAGGGTCTGGTGCTATGGCAGGGTTAGAATATGAATGGGACAGAAAGTGGATTGCTAATGAACTAGGTTTTATAAAGCCTAAAAATACTGCACTATCTTCCATAGCATCTAAGCAGGGCCATCTTGAGATTGCAGCGATTCAAGCAAATTTAGGAGTATTAATTAGTAGATTTGCAACGGATCTTATTGATTGGCTGATAAACAGTTATATTGACTTACCAGATGAGTTATCTGGTATTTCTTCGGCTATGCCTCAAAAGAAAAATTATCCTATTTTAGAAAGAATTAGGGGTCAGAACTCCCACATGATATCTTTTTATAATGGACTAACTTTGTCTCAAAAAAATACACCATTTACAAATTTAATTGAGACTTCTAAAGAGGGAAGTAAATATATATTGGAATTATTTAAGACAACAAACGTAAATCTAAGCTTATTAAAAATAGTTATCGAAAATATAGATTTTAATGAAGATAAAATGCTAGAAGACTGTTCAAATGAATTTTTTGGAGGTTTTACGCTTGCAAACTACCTATCAAAGGAGTGTGGAATTCCGAATAGAAAAGCTCAATCCATTGTAGGTGAGGTCATTCGAACAGCTATTGAGAATCATCTAACGCCAATGAATTTAAACTCAAAAATAATACGAGAAGTTAGTGATAAGCATGGATTTAGTGTGTATATAGAGGATCATCTAATCCAAAATCTGTTCTCTACAAAACAAAACTTGAATAAACAGACCTTAGGATCGACTAGTCCCTGTTCAGTAAAATCCATGTTGAGGGACTATAAAATAATAAATGAAGAATTTGATGAAGTTTGGGGTAGTAGAAATAACTAAATTATCAAGATTTAGGAGGTTGTAAATTTGCGTACTGACATTCTGAATACTCCTAACAACATTCATGTAAAACAAGAAGGAACCGGATTTTCTAGTGGAACTTTCGGGGAATTGTTGCAGGGAGTACTTACTAATAATAAGCCATTTTTAGTAACGCTGCCTATTAATAGGTATTCTAAAGCAATTTTCAAACCTGACCTTGCTAAAGAATCAATCGATATAAAGCCTAATTTTAAAGTGAAAGCGAAATACCTATGTGAAATGATATTAAGAGATAACAAACTTCCATTAGGCGGTTCATTAGAAATAGAGAGTACAATCCCTATAGGAAAGGGCTTAGCTAGTTCATCTGCAGACTTAGTAGCTGTGTCAAGGGCCATTGAATCAGCTTATGACTTTACATTAGATATTATTAAACTACAACAGTATCTTGCCAAAATAGAACCAACGGATGGAGTAATGTATTCATCCATTGTTTCTTATTATCATAGAGAGGCAAAATTAAGAGAGTGCATTGGCAATGTTCCAGCATTAACAATAATCTCACATGATGAAGGCGGAGAAATTAATACTATTGAATTTAATAGAAGGTATTATAAGTATGAAATCGATATAAAACAAGAATATGAATTATTACTAGAGAAATTAGTAACTGCGATAAACAAAAGCGATTATAAAGGGATTGGTGAAGTTACAACAAGAAGTGCTATTTTACATCAAAATGTTTCTCCAAAAAGAACTTTAAATCAAATGATAGATATCAATAATGAAATAAATGGGCTAGGTGTTGTGGTCGCTCATAGTGGTACTTATATAGGTATTTTAATTTCTCAAAATGATGAAGAGTATTATACAAAGCTAGGTATGGCCAAAAAACTTATTAGTAAACTATCAGATCATGTTCAGATAATGCATACTATTAACCAAGGAGAGAATTGATATGGAAAATAGCTTAATTGACTCCGTTGGAAATACACCTTTGGTTAAGTTAAGTGAATCAAATGTCTATGCCAAATTAGAATTATTAAATCACTACGGTATGAAGGATCGAGTGGCTAAAAATATTCTCTTGCAAGCAAAAAAAGATGGTAGCCTTAAACCGAATGCTACAATTATAGAGAGCTCTTCAGGAACTATGGCACTAGGAGTAGCAATGGTTGGTACGGCACTTGGTCATGAAGTTATTATTGTTACTGATCCAAGAATTGATTCATTGACCTTAGTAAAATTAAAAACATTGGGTGCGAATGTGCATATCGTTGATAAGATGAATGAGCATGGTTGGCAAGGTGCTCGACTTGAATATTTATATGAGCTTTTTAAAATTCACCCAAATCATTTTTGGCCAAAACAATATGAAAATCCTAATAACCCAGGAGCATACAGGCCACTGGCTAACGAGCTTATGAAAGAGTTAAAATCTATCGATTACTTGGTAGGTGCCGTTGGTAGCGGAGGTTCATTATGTGGAATTGCAAGTCAACTTAAATTATATAATAAAGATCTAAAAGTTATCGCCGTTGATAGTATCGGAAGTATCATTTTTAATCAGCCTTTAAAGAGCAGCAGACTTCAAGGCGGATTAGGAAATAGTATAAAACCTAAAAATGTAAATTATGAAATAATTGATGAGGTACATTGGTTAAATGATAACGAGGCTTTCGAATCGACCTTAAGGTTAGGAAAAAAAGAGAAAATATTCGCAGGTAATAGCTCTGGATCAGTATATACAGTTGCATCCTGGATTGGTAAACAGGTTGGTAGTAATAAGGTAATTGTAGCGATTTTTCCTGATAGAGGAGACCGGTATCAGGATTCAATATATAACAAGCAATTTTGGGATGAGAATAATTTAAAATTAGGGACAATTCCTAATAATCCCACTAAGGTTATAGAAGGCGAGGCAGTGGAAAGTTGGTCATACTTAACTTTACGGGGGGATAGTATTGAAGACAAAGAAAGCAAACATACTTCTATTCATAGAGTCTAATACAACTGGTACAGGAAAAAAAGCTTTTGATGTTGCTAAAAAACTTGGGTATAAAGGGCTTCTGTTAACTAATGATTTTTCTCAATATAATGATTTTGAGGGTATAGAATATGTAATATGTGATACTAACAATATTAAGGAATTAAGTGCTACAATTGAATATATTGGAATAGAATCTATCGTTGGCATTTTGAGTACAAGCGAATATTATATTGAAATATCAGCTGAACTTGCAAAACAATATGGCTACGATATTAATAATCCAACTTTCATAAAAAATTATAGAGATAAAGCACTTCTCCGAACTAAACTTTCAAAGAAAAAACAAATAAAACAACCAAAATACAAAATAATCGAAAAACATACAGATTTAAAGAATTATAATGATAACATTAATTTTCCATGCATTGTAAAGCCTTCTATGGATAGTGGGTCAAACGACGTTAAATTATGTTTTAATACTGAGGAAGTATATAATCACGTCAAAGTAATTCTGGAGAAAGATACAAATATGCGAAATCAGAAGATGCACCCAAAGGTCTTAATTGAAGAGTATATTGAAGGCAGTGAATATAGTGTTGAGTTCTTTGTAAATAAAGAAGAACTCAACTTAATAGGTATTACTGAAAAGACTACTATGGGTACACCATTCTTCGTCGAATACAGACATATATTCCCGGCTCTCATTAGTCAGGATATAAAAGAGCTTATCCTTAAAACTGTTTCAAATGCAACGGATGAGTTAGGTTATCTAAGAGGAGCACTTCATGCTGAAATTAAGATTTATAAAGGGGATTGTTATATTATAGAGATTAACCCTAGGTTGGCTGGTGGGATGATTCCAGAACTAGTGAAAGAGTCAGCAGGGATAGATATTCTAGAGCAACATATTCTTTCAATCCTAAACAAAAGGGAAATTGAAAATATTCATATCAAGAGCTTTTCTGGCATACAATTTATTACAGCACCTTCTGATGGTATATTAGAACAGATAAATGGAATTGAAGAAATAAAAAAATTACCTGAATTTCACTTAGCCTCAATTAATGCAAAGTCAGGTGCAAATGTGAGAAAAGCTAAAAACTCGTCTGATCGCTTGGGCTATTTTATACTTAATTCAAATTCTTATAAAGAATTAAATGATAAATTAAATTTAATTATAGAAAAAATAAACATAAAGGTAATTTGATTGCGAAATAAAAAAGGCTACTACCTTCATAAACTGTACCCTTTGTAAGGACATTTTAAAAAAGCTGCTGTCTGTACTTTGCAGGCGGTCTTGCCCCTGTCAAGTAGACAACATAAAAAGCTAAGCAGTGAGTGCGTGTCGATATTCAATCGGCGCGCGTTTCTTTAGTTTCTTT
>NZ_PISD01000052.1 GCF_002835735.1 Cytobacillus horneckiae
GGCACTCTGTGACCATTTTTCCTTACACCCTCTTGATTATGATTCCAGCTATTCCAGCAAACCGTTTTAACTGCATTGTCTCGCTATATAATGAAAAAGGAAGGCCACTTAAACAAGGCCTTCCTTCACTTATTAATTATATTGCTTCACTCGTTCATCAATATTGGTCATCCAAACATATTGCTTCAGTTTTAATTCAAATAATGTTAAAGGATTTTTGTACACTTCAGGGTTTTTCCTCATATCTTCTAGCGCCTGGTTGTTATTTGCAATGATTGTATGAGATTCCTCTACTGTCGTATTTAAAATAGCATAAGGATCCTGGAAGAACATCTTAATGTCTCGATCCAATGCTTTTTCAAATAGCTCAAATTGCTGGATAAAGCTAGCTGTAATATTATCGGCGATTTCTCGATAGTCTTCATTTTCAACGAATTGCTTATATTTATTGTGGAGCATCGCTTTGTTTTGCGGAATAAGGCCAAATATTTTTCCTGCACTTTTCAGCAGTATTTGCGTAGGCGTATAGCGTAACAGTATATTGGCTTTTTCCAGCTGAATGCCTCCATGAGTTAGGCGGTCAGCATCGCGCTTCCAATCTTCCAGTATTCTAAAGTCGCAGCTTAATGTCAGTTTATTAAAGCCATACAGTTCATTAAAGCTGTCGCCCATTTCATGCAAGAAGGCTTGGCTTTCATTGAATTCCTGTTCACTCGCGGCAATCCAGTCTTGAATAGAGAGACGGAATTCAGGCAATACGTTTTCTTCGATATGATCGCGTATACGCTGGTTCATTTCTTCATTTAACTGGACATGAAGCTTGCTGAAGTCGCTATCTTCATGTATCGTTTCGGCACAGTTTCGTAAAATTTCAGGTATGGAGGCGGATAATTTATCTTCCATTGTTTTTTTAATATCTCGGTAAGAATGTTTAATCGACTTAATTTTATCCTCTTCCATATCCTCCAGCTGGTGAATCGCACCGTTAAGCTTCGTCAGCATTTCCTCATTCCAATTGATGTCATCAATCAAGCCATTTTCTTTTTCTACACGCTTATCAAGTAAAAACTTGATGGACTTACGAATATAATGAAGCATTTTTTCCGTTCGTTCCGATTCTAAATGGCGCTCTTCCATCATTGACTTTATAAACACTGAAAAGTCACTTAGCTGCTCATTGCGATCATATTGCGGCGAATAAGCAAAGATCTTTGCTTTAGGAAAATAAGTAGATACTCGTGAAATCGTATCATCCATTAGCTCAACTGCTTCCTGTTCGCTGCCAGCCACATCTAAATGATTCAGAAGGAAATGCACTGGAAGAGATGGCGCTTGTTCACGCACCTTCACGACAATATCAAGCTCTCTGTCAGATAACGGATGGTTCGCATTTAATACGAAGAGCAGGCTGTCAGCAAAATGAAGGTATTGGAACACATCATTTCTAAACTTATTGCTGCTTGATAGTCCTGGTGTGTCTATCACTGCTAATTGATTTTCCGCTAAATAAGCAAAAGGCATTTTATAATCTACAAATATTTGTTCTCTGCGATCGGAACCCGTTCTTATTTCTGAAAAATCATTAATGATGCGGATGGATTCATCTGTCACTTCTGTCATCTCAACTGCATCATAGTCTTTATACATGACAGAAGCAGACAAGTTCTCCACTCTTACACTGTCGCCAAGGAGCTCTTGAACGAACTCGGATTTGCCACTGCTGGACATCCCTGCAATAAGTACATGCTGAGCATTTAAATCAAGCAGCTCTTTTACCATCCATTCAAAACGCTCGCCCATTAATACATCGTGCTCTTCTGCCCATTTCATGATTGATTGAAATAGCATGAAGCATTCTTCAAGACCATTTTCCAATGTGCCTGACTGACTAATAATTTGTTCAGCCTCATTAATTGCTTCGGCTTCTATATTTGAAGGGAAAATTTCACTCCATGCCAGAACAGATGCAGATGCAACTAAGGCGTAGCTCGGTGATGTAATGGTCACCCAGTTTTTTAAATGAAGCGGAATCAAATGTGATAAATCACGAATAAGCCGCTTGCCGTTTATCAAATCAAAATATGTCTCATGATAAAGCGCTGATAAGTCATTCCATGTATGTGTATGATCGCCGCCAAATTTTTTCATTAATTGGTTAAATTCTTTTAGCCAGGCAAAGTATAAATCTCTTCCTTGATAGCTTTTCCACAGAGCAGCTGCCAAATTTTCAAACTGCCTTAAATCATTTTTATAAAGGACTGTTAAAGCTTCACTAAAATAGGCTGGCTCTATTTTCGCTGTTTTTCCATCCAGCACATATGATTTCAATGTATGGAACCATGAAAGTGATTCTGTGCGAATCGATTCGTTTACCGCTAGCTCAACTGCATTCTGCCAGTCTTGATGCTCCTCGAAAAAGGCCCGTGCGATATTGGTCACATCTGGATAATCCGGATCTAAATAAACGGCATTTTTAATCGATTCAACCGCTTTCTCCAGTTTTCCTTTCTCTATGTATAAAGAAAATAATTGTAGAAGAACTTCTATTTTTAACACATCTGAATCTGTTTCAATCGATTTATAAATATCCTCTGCTGTAGAAAGTAAATCGAGTTCAAAGTAAGCATCAGCCACATTTTTTCGAGCCCATGGCAAAAATTCATTATTGATATTCTCCCATTTAAAAATAGCTGCTTCATAGTCTTTATGATGGTAATATACTTCGCCTTGGGCAAAGCGTATCATCGTTAAGTCAGATGATTCTTTTTGATTTTCTGCTACATAAGCCTCGCCCAGCACTCTGATTGGATGTAAATTCTCTTTTTCTACCATATATGTTTCAAAAAAGTTTTTATTTATTAATTGATTTTCTAATGTCATTATCGTTTCCCTCGCTTTGCATTTAGGATGCAAGCACACTCTTGCTGCTTCTATCCTGTCTATTCTATCAAAAATTCTTCTGCAAACAATTTCATTTACCTATCATTTTTGATACATAAATGTTGAAGAATGTAATATTTTTAATAAGCTTCTTTATAATTTTCGTTCCACTCACATATTTTTTGCTGGTATATTAGTATTATTAAATGAAACTTTTCCTGTTGTTAAACGTCTATACACATAGTGAAAGGAGAATCCTAATGAAAAATACGTTTAAAAAATGGCTGGCTGCTTTAACAGTGGTTGCTCTTGTACTTAGTGTGCAAACGATCGCACAAGCATCCTCTGGCGATAAAAATAATGAAGACAGCATTAATGAGAAATACGGTTCACCTATAGTTGTTTATGGTGAAGCCCTTACCCCTGCTCAAAAAGAAGAAACGAAGAAATTGCTAGGTGTAAAGGCTAATAGTGTAGTAGAGGAAATGACTTCAACTGCAGATGATATTGTTAACTATATTAAAGGCGATCCCCGCTCTAATATGTATTCCTCTGCCAAGATCACTAGAACAGATACTGGCCAGGGCGTCATCATCAATCAAGTAACACCGGAAAATATTACAGAAGTTACAGATGAAATGTATGCAAATGCGCTTTTAACAGCTGGAATTGAAGAAGCAATTGTTGACATCGCTTCACCAGTGAAAGTAAGCGGACATTCGGCACTTGTCGGCATTTACAAAGCTTATGACCAAGGCGAAGGCACAGAGCTTGATAAAGACCGTACTGAAGTCGCTAATGAAGAATTAAACATCGCCACTAGCCTGGCAAAAAAAGAAGGCATGGATCAGGAAAAAGTAACTGAACTGCTAACAGAAATCAAAAAAGAAATAGCGGATCAGAACCCGGCTACAAAAGAGGATATTCAGCAAATTGTTGATGAGCAAATTAAAACATTAGAGCTGCAATTAAGTGAAGAAGACCGCAAGCTTCTTTACGATCTATTTGAAAGAATGCGCGAGCTGAACATTAATTTTGAAAATGTGAAATCACAATTGGAATCTTTGGCAAAAGATGTTCAAAGTAAAATTTCTGATGCCGTTGGTGACAAAGGGTTTCTGGAAGCAGTATCAGATTTCTTCTCAAATTTGATTGATTCTATTAAAGGAATCTTTTCATAATTCATAAGCACTGGAGCCACTTACTGGCTTTAGTGCTTTTTATTTTGCTCATTCATCATAAATTATCATATTAATGCTGGATTTTTATATGAATACCATTGAAAAAACGAAGGTTTCGTCTAAAGAACCTGGCTTTCTTATAATTACCCGACAGAAAGGCTTTTTAACCGTGATTTTTTTGTATATAATAGATAAAATCAACAGTCACTTTATTTAGCTGGTAGGAATGTATAAATTTTTTTATTCCTGAAATTTATACATAAGAAAGATATCATTTAAATACCGCATAAGAAAAACTAAGGCATTCGCCGAAAACCTCCTGCGAACGCCAAGATTTACTAATCTTCCATTTATCTTTAAAATAGGAATAATAACATGTTTAGAAAGGCTGATATCGGATTGGAACAATCAAATTTTATTCGGACGATAATTAAAGAGGATTTAGAAACAGGCAAACGCGATAAAGTCATTACACGCTTCCCTCCTGAACCGAACGGCTACCTACACATCGGTCATGCCAAATCGATTATTATCAACTTTGGTTTAGCTGACGACTTTAACGGCAAAACTCACCTCCGCTTTGATGATACAAATCCATTAAAAGAGGATCAAGAGTATGTGGATGCCATTAAAGAAGATGTAAAATGGCTTGGCTATGACTGGGAGGAGCTTCGCTTTGCATCCAACTATTTTGATGAGATGTATGAGCGCGCTGTTCTTTTAATAAAAAAAGGAAAAGCTTATGTAGATGATCTATCACAGGAAGAAATTCGCGAATATCGCGGAACACTTACTGAACCCGGCAAAGAAAGCCCGTACCGCAATCGTTCTGTTGAGGAAAATCTTGATCTATTTGAACGCATGCGCAACGGCGAATTTGAAAACGGCAGCAAGGTGCTGCGCGCTAAAATTGATATGTCTTCGCCAAACTTAAACTTGCGCGATCCTGTTATTTACCGTATTTCTCATGCTACTCACCATAATACTGGTGATACTTGGTGCATCTATCCTATGTATGCTTTTGCACATCCACTTGAGGATGCCATTGAAGATGTCACACACTCTTTATGTACAACAGAGTTTGAAGACCAACGTCCACTATACAACTGGATTGTGGAAGAATGTGAAATGGAAAGCAAACCGCAGCAAATTGAATTCGGCCGCTTAAACATTACAAATACAGTCATGAGCAAACGCAAGCTTAAACAGCTAGTTGACGAAAAGATAGTCGATGGCTGGGACGACCCAAGAATGCCAACAATATCAGGCTTAAGAAGAAAAGGCTTCACACCTGGAGCCATTCGTGAATTTGTTCAGGAAACAGGCGTTTCTAAAGGGAGCGGCGCTGTAGACGAAGCAATGCTTGAGCATTATGTGCGAGAGGACTTAAAATTAACTTCTCCACGTACAATGGGAATCCTTCGTCCGTTAAAGGTCGTTATTACGAACTATCCTGAAGATCAATCTGAACTTCTTGACGCGGAAAATAACCCTGAAAACGAAGAAATGGGCACAAGAAAAATCCCATTTTCACGAGAAATTTATGTGGAACAAGACGATTTCATGGAGAATCCTCCGAAGAAATATTTCCGTCTCTTCCCTGACAACGAAGTTCGTCTAAAGCATGCCTATTTTATTAAATGCAATGATGTAATCAAAGATGAAGAAGGAAACGTTATTGAGCTGCACTGCACTTACGATATTGAAACAAAAAGCGGCTCTGGCTTTACCGGCCGTAAAGTAAAAGGTACATTGCACTGGGTTGACGCCAAAAGCGCGATTCCAGCCGAATTCCGTCTTTACGAACCGCTAGTATTAGATGAACAAATGGCAGAAGATGATTCAGAGGAAAAAGACTTCCTTGACCATATTAATCCTAACTCGCTAGAAATTGTTCAAGGTTTTATTGAACCTAATATGAAGGATGTCAAGCCTCACGACAAATTCCAATTTTTCCGCCATGGCTATTTCAATGTTGACCCTAAATACTCAACCTCAGAAAAGCCTGTGTTCAATCGTATCGTTTCACTGAAAAGCTCATTTAAAATTAATAAATAGTTGATTGAAAAGGGAGAATCATGATGGTTCTCCCTTTTTTGTCACCTTACTACCAACCTACTCGCCTCTACTTGTGCTCATCACCAACCTTCCCACATATAATTGATAAAAAAATGAAAGGCGTGAGGCTAAAGATGTACTATCCATATGCAGAGAGCTACAGGCAAAACCCTAGGCGCATAATGAAAGTTCATGGCAATGCGACACTTGATGTTAAACCAGATACAGCAACGATACAACTAGGCTTGATTACTGAGGACGAACAGCTCAGTCAAGCACAACAGGAGAATGCAGAAAAAATGAATCTCGTCATTCAATCACTTTTACAGGCAGGAATTCCGAGATCGGCGATTCAAACGTCTACTTTTAATATTCATCCCCGCTATGAATTTGAGGATGGAAAACAAATATTTAAAGGATATCGGGTAACAAATGATGTAACTGTCAAATTGAAAAATTTGGAACAGACTGGACAGGTCATCGCCCTTGCCTTGCAAAATGGAGCAAATACAGTGTCAAATTTACAATTCTCTATAAGTAATGAGGAGGAATGGTATCAAAAGGCATTGAGTGCAGCGATCCAAAATGCAATTTTGAAAGCAAACACAATAGCTGACACTTTAAATGTCAATGTCGATTCGATTCCTGTAAAAGTGATAGAAGAGCAAAACCGATTTAACCCTGTCGTTAGAACCTTTGCTACTGCAGAAGCAGCCGCTCTCCCTCCGATTGAGCCTGGCGAGATAACAATTGAAGCGGCTGTAGCAGTAAACTTCCAATATTAAAAGGATGTTTTTTATATTTTTTTTACTGTATAGTGGCTTCATGAAGAAAGGAGTGTTATCACTTGTTCTATAAAATTTCTAAAGAACAGCAGCAAATGATGATTGAAGAAATCCAAGCTTACTTTTCCCAAGAAAGAGATGAGGATTTATCTGAGTTTGCTGCGGAAAGAGTATTGGATTTTGTTAAGGAATCACTTGCACCTCATTTTTATAACGCAGGTGTAAATGATGTTAAAACGATGGTCGGAGAGCAATTCTCTGCCATTGAAGATGAGATTCTTACATTGGAGCGCCCGATTAGAAGATAAGCGCAATTGCCTCCCACTTTGATTAAGCGCTGTCATTCATAAAAAATGGTTCATCTAATAAATTCTTAGATGAACCATTTAAAACGAATTATTTCTGCATAAATAAATCAGGATAATCAGTCATAATGACTTCCGTCCCTGCTGCGAGCAATTTCTCCCCCTCACTCAAAGTGTTAATCGTGTAAACCCTTAATGGTAAGCCTCTTTCAATCGCCTTTTGTCCATACTCGGATAAAGCAAAAACCGCTTCACAATGAATGGCATTCGCCCCTATATTTTCAGCAACTGTTACTGCATTCTTTTGCATCCCTAAAATCAAATAGCCGATTTGTATATCCGAATCAAGCATGCGGATTTTCCTTAAGCTTTCCGGATTAAATGATGATAGAATAATGCGGTCACTAATACCGTAACGATTGATCAATGCCAGCACCTTTTCTTCCATTCCTTCATAGCGAATGACATCATTTTTCAACTCCACATTAATCATCAGATGATTATTCTGCTTTGTCGCCCATTCGAAAACTTCATCAAGTGTAGGAATAGCGATTCCATAAGACGCTTTATTGAACCAGCTCCCGGCATCTAGCTGTTTAATATCCTCATATTTAAAATCTCTAATGTATCCAGTTCCATCGGTTGTACGATTGACTTCTTCATCATGAATGATCACAAGCTGACCATCCTTCGATAATTGCACATCCAACTCAATCCCATGTGCACCAGTTTGCAAAGCTGCTTCAAAAGCAGCCATTGTGTTTTCCGGATAACGTCCGCTTAGACCTCGATGAGCAAAAATCATTCTAGACATCACTCCCTTTTCTGGAATATATCACTATTTTACAAGAAGCATTTGAATATAGTGTGAACAATTTGTAAAAATAGCTCCTTCTCTCTTCCGATTAATCCTTGAGTTAGCGGGTATACTCAAACTATAGGATTGACGAAGGAGGAAAAGTTTAATGACAGAACATGAGTCCACTGAGCGCTATATGCCTATCACATCTTCGACAAGCGGAATGCTTGTGAACGCAGCAGAAGGAATTCACTATTTAACCGTTCAAATCGTAAATGTATGCTTTGTAACGATTTCACAAGATGAGTGGGTGCTTGTAGATGCCGGCATGCCAAAATCGGCCAAAAAAATTATTGAAGCAGCAGAAGAGCTTTACGGTGAAGGTGCAAGACCTCATGCAATTATTTTAACACATGGGCACTTTGACCATGTTGGCGCGATTTTTGAACTTATTGAAGAATGGAACGTACCAGTCTATGCCCATTCACTTGAACTCCCTTATTTAACCGGCGCAAAAAATTATCCTGAACCAGATTCCACTGTCGAAGGCGGATTAATCGCAAAATTTTCTTCAATGTTTCCTAATGAAGGAATCAATTTAGAAACTCATATTCAACCGCTGCCAAGCGATGGTAGCATAATTGAAATGCCAGGCTGGAAATGGATTCATACGCCAGGTCATACGCCTGGACATATATCATTGTACCGTGAAAAGGATGGTGCCTTAATCGCAGGCGACGCCTTTGTCACAGTAAAACAAGAATCACTTTATAAAGTATTAACACAAGAACAGGAGATTAGCGGTCCACCAAGATATCTGACTACTGACTGGGATTCAGCATTAAATTCCGTCCGCACACTTGAAGCCTTAAAACCTTCAATTGCCATTACCGGACATGGCATTCCTATGGCAGCCGGCACACTTGAAAATAGTCTGCTCACACTAGTCCGAGACTTTGAGCAAATCGCCATACCTGAGCATGGTAAATATGTGAATGATGAAAATTAATAAAAAATTATGACGCATATTTCATTACGGCATCCTCATTCATTTGCTATGATATTAAAATAGAGAATATTTATAGGGAGGATAAGAGAATGACAAAAAGAAAAATCGTGATTACCCAAGATCTAGAACAACGCCTCATTGATGCTGTCGCGAATGTAGCCTCAGATTGGGAACTAATTGTTGGAAAAGATCCTTCCGTATGGCAAGAGGATGTTAAGGATGCCGAAATTATTGTTTCTTGGAAACACCGATTACACGATACTTTTTTGCAAAATAACAATCTTCGCTGGATACAAGCATGGAGCGCTGGAGTGAATTACTTGCCGCTTGACCAGTTTGAGAAAAAAGATATCCTTCTAACAAGCGCAAAAGGTGTACATGCCTATCCAATCTCGGAAACGATTTTTGGCCTTATGCTTGCGCTAACGAGGAAAATTGATACATACGTAAAAAATCAGCTCTTAAAAAAATGGGACGAGAGTGATATAAAGCTAGAAATCCATGGGAAAACAATTGGCATTATTGGTGTAGGGATGATTGGTCAGGAAACCGCTCGCATCGCCAAAGCATTCAATATGAATGTGATTGGTGTCCGCCATTCAGGCAAACCTGCCGAATATGTTGATGAAATGGTGACTTCACTTGAAATTGATACGATCCTGCCAAAATGCGATTATGTAGTAGCGACTCTTCCTCTTACGAAAGACACGTATCACCTTTTTGGAGAGAAGCAGTTTGAATTAATGAAGGATTCTGCTTTCTTTATTAATATCGGTCGCGGCGAGATTGTTGATGAGCAAGCTTTATACAATGCACTAAGTAAAGGAAAAATAGCAGGAGCCGGTCTTGATGTGTTTGAAAAAGAGCCGCTGCCAATTGAGAGCCCATTATGGGACTTAGATAATACAATTATTACCCCGCATACTTCAGGTTCAACCGAACATTATAAAGAGAGGGTAATCGAACATATTTTTCTTCCTAACTTTAAAAACTATATTGAAGGATTGGCACCAACTGTTAATCTAGTTGATTATAAGAAGGGCTATTAAGTAGAAGGGCCACAGTCAATTTTTCTGACTGCGGCCCTTCCTCATTTAAATCAAAGATTTAATTGACTCTGCTCTCTTGCTTTTCGTCTTCGCCTTCTCAGCATCTCCTCAAATGCCCCCGAACCAAACAGCACGCCTGGAATAATAAGCACCAAGCCGATTAGATGGAAGAGGGTTATCGTTTCATTTAGAAATAAAGCTGAGCCGACTAATGCAAAGAAAGTATTTAAGTTTAGAAAAATCGATGCTTCTGCCGGTCCAATTTTACTAATGGCAAAATTATAGCCCATTTGTCCAATAGCCGTTGCTAAAACCGCAGAAGCTAAGAAAATAGCCCACATATAAATAGGCACATCGGTTATTTTAGTTAATCCGCCAGGCTCTGTTCCCAAACTAATTAAAAAGAGAATCGCTCCCCCACAGAGCAGCATATATCCTGTTAATAACCGCGAATCAATTGTTTTTGCTGCCTTGCTAATTATAATAAAGCTAAACGCCTGAGACAGGATTGACAAAAACACGTATAAATCTCCTAATGACAAACCAGAAACTCCTTGATTTCCAATTAATACAATAAAGGCAACGCCAACCCCGCCAAGGATAAAGCCAATCATTTGGATCACTGAAGGCATCGCTTTAAGGACAATCGCTGAGAGAATAGCTGTCAATAGCGGGCCCGTTCCTAATATCAGACCGCCATTAGCTGCCGAAGTTTCCGTCAAACCATTTGATAAAAAATAATGATGCCCGACTATACTAAACATACAGCCAAATAAAATATAAAGTCCCTCTTGCCTAGTCGGCCATCTCACCTTCCGCATAAACGCAAGAATAATAAACACAACCACCCCTGCTGTCAAAATGCGCAATGCCGTAATCGTTATCGGAGGAAATTCTGTTACAAGTATTTTGATCGTTGGTACATTAAACCCCCATATCATCATCAGCACAGTCATAAGCAGCAAAGTCCACATGTTTTTCATGAAGTATCCTTCTTTCACAATCATTAATGCCCTTGATTTTAACATAAAAAAGTTTGATTATGGCAGGTTTTTAAGACAAAAAAGGAAAATGAGCATTTGTTCGTCAGGTGATAATTGCCGATAGCACTTTAAGGTGACGCTTAAATCACTGAGGCTAGTGCAAATATTTATAAAGTGACGCTTAAATCACTGAGG
>NZ_PISD01000053.1 GCF_002835735.1 Cytobacillus horneckiae
GTGCGTTCTCTTTTGTTTCAAGTTAGAAATTAGTATTAAAATAAATTACAATAAATTTAATATTTTGCAGGAATATGGTATTTAATGTCGAAATCTATAAAAGTATGAAAATATATACAACAAAGGAGGATATTACATGAAGAAAACAAAAAGTATTTTAGGAGCGTTATTAGTCACCTTATTGTTTATGATTGTATTAGGTATTAGTACTGACGCTTCTGCAGAAGAACAAGACTTGGATCAGAGCATTGAGATTGAAATGATTGTGGAAAATCCCGGCGGAATCACACCACTTGCAACCTGGCAGGGAACTGCAGGATCTTTAAGATTGGATTACATGTCAGCTGCTAAATCTTTTAGTTGGGGAATGGTAATTCCTGAAGCTGCAGGAATGCCTTTAGTGTTTGCAGGCGTTATTCAAATTTATACTCAAAGCACAGGCGCATATAAAGGAACTGTTTATGTTACAGGCGCAGGTACTGGAAGAATGAGTGGAGTCGCTCCTATTACAAGTAATATTAAATTAAAAAGCGGAACTAACTATAAAGCAAAGTTTACAGGAACAGCTACTGCTGCAAATAAAAAAACCTATAAAACAAACCCTTTGGCATCAAAAGATGGACTTAATTTCAGATATTAAATAACTGTAAAACTAGAATAATTTGATTTTTTTCTATAAATGAGTTTAATCTTAATATGTAGATTAAACTCATTTATTATTTTTAAGGAGGAAAATTTCATGATTATAAATGAACCAAGTAATACAGAATTAAATTTGGTTATAGAAGCTCCATATTCATTAAACTATTTGATTTTCATACAAAATATATATCTGAATAACGATAGTAAATGTGAAAATTCGAACCGGCTTTTTCCCTATTTAGATAGTTCTAAGTGGGGGTTACTAGAACAGAAAAAGTTTAGTATAAAATTTAATGAAGTTTGGAATGAAGTAGTTCATAAAAATAATAAAGACCAACTATATGAGCATAATGGGGTTTTATATGATGATAGTCAGTTATTTAAGCAACTTTTTGAAAGTGATTCAAAAGGAGAAGTCGGCTTTTCTGAAAGTGTAAAATTATTTATGTCATGGTGGGATGAAGTTTTTGGGAAAATGGCTATAAGTCGAGTTTATGAAACCGAGGGCAGTGATATCTACAATGAATTTCTGAAAGCTATACAGTCAAATCAGTGTACTATTACAAATAATCGCTTTAATATTGATCTTATTTATGATAAAAACTCTATAGTTAAATCAACAAATACACCCTCATACTATTATATAATGCCGATTCAAGATCTCTTTTTTAACAGAGAAAATATTGTTCCTGAATTACTAAAGTGTCTGGATTAGTTATTAGCATAAACTCTTAATAGTGATTGTGAAGTAGAGAAGCAAATATAAAATTAAGACCATCTATGTGGTCTTTTTTTAAGAAATTTATACACAAAACCAAACATTTGTTCTATAATATACGTAAGGAGCTGGTTTTTATGGCCTTACGAGACAGAGGAAAAGTAAAATGGCAAAGTGCGTTTATGATGCCGGAACATTTAGCTGCTTTGAAACGATTCGAAAATGATTATTATCAAGAGAAGAAACCTATGTTAGATCAATATGAAATTGATGAAATTGAAAGTAAGATCCACTATGCAATGGAGTTTGCATTTAAAGTTAAGCTTAAGGTATGGAGAGACAGAGCGGAGGAGATTAGGGGTAGGATTTGTAGGTTAGATGGGATAAATAAGATGGTTTATGTAGACATTAATGAGAGTAAAGAGAAAGTGTTTTTTTGCAGATGTAATTGGAATTGAAGTGGAGGACGGAACCACCAGTATATAATTGGTGGTCTTATTTGTTTCTTTCCATTAACTTCCTGTATCTATTGATAAATAATCAAATTAAAATATTTAGGTATTTATTATTAGTAGTTTGTAGATAGATTTAAATAACATCAAGGTGGAAACTATATGACTGAAGAAGAAATTCTAGAACACTCAAGGCATTTAAAGAAAGAAGATCCTTAAGGTCATAGCAAAAGAAAATTACGGTATTGTATTTTTGAAACAAGAAAACCATAAAGGAAATCCCAAGGAACTATATAAAGTCATAGCAAAACTATTATATAAGCAAGCTAAAGAAGAATTAAATCGTAATAAAGTATAAGCATCCTTATAACAAAACCACCAGCAGATTATGGTTGGTGGTTTATTCGTTTTTTCCCCATTAATTATCCTATCTATTAATCAAATTAAAATAATTAAGTATTTATAATTTCAAGGGTGGATCCATATAAAAATGAAAAAGAAAAAGCAAACAATACACGACTATAAAATAATTCATACATATCCTAAAAATAATCCAGTAACACTCGATTACATATTAAGCAGCGAAGAGTTTAAAAAAATTGTACGTGAAATATTGATTAAATATTCTTAAAATAAAAACAACCACCAGCATTTATTGTTGGTGGTTTTGTTCTGTAGGTATAAATTCCACTACTTCCTCGATTGGACAATCTAAGTATTCGCAAATACTCATGATAACGGATAATGCTACATTTTCACCTTTTGACATTTTAGCCAATGTTGCTGGTGAGATTTTTAAATCTCTTTTTAAATCTGTCTTTGTTCTATCCCTTTTTATCAATGTTATTTCTAAAGGTTTGTAACTAGGTTTAAGCCCCATATGATATCCTCTCTCCTTACTAAATCCTTAAGTACATTATATTACAAATGAATAATTAATTCTATAAACAATAAATAAAGTTCAACTTGTTGAATTTTATTTTCACAAAAGTGTTGACTCTTGATTAAAGAAAGTATATATTGAGTTCAAGAAGTTGAATTAAATATATCGAAAAGTGAAATCGGGGTGAATCATGAAACTGAATCTTGAAGAAATCACAGTACAGTATGATGTAGACGACACGAAAGGTGAGTACTTTATTTCCTTCTTATTTAATCACGAAAATTGCATAGCCTTTGATCATCAACAAGTATATCTCATGAGAGTTAAGGAAGTTTCACCAGGGTTATATGAACATGAAGATAATACTAAGCCAATTATATTAGGCGATATTATGCGTGACGATTTATCTTATAAGGATTATGCTACACGAATTATAAGACACATACAGAATATGAGCATTTTTAGTTATCTAATGCAGATATACATTTGGGTTGGTGTTGATTTCATTGAGGATGATTTTAGGCTTACAAATATCAGACAACTGGAAAGCAATGTGAACAAATTAAATTTGTATTATGTAATAGAAAAGAAGCAGTGAACAAAATTTTAGAGTTTTGAAGCATGTATAAAGGGGATCGGAGTTTAACACCAATTTGTTGCCTCGTGGCAACGTTTCCTCACTATAAAACAAAGGGAGAGATACATATTGTGAAAAATTTCGTAAACGGACAAATCACATTAAACATTGCGGCATTAACTAATTTAAATTTAAGTGAAATTGAAGAAAGGTTAATGCTTGATATACAGCAAACTTTTAAAAGTGTAAGTGCTGACTTGGAAACTCTAGAGCTTGAAATTGAGAGTGTGGAGAGCATGGATTTACAAGTTGTGGATGCTGAGACGGGTGAAGAGGTATATGATGAGGAACTGGTGTGAAATGAGCAACTTTTGGGCAACGGATTATAAAAGAATAGATAATTCTTAATGATATTATAGGTAATTAAAACATTGATATATAAGTAATCGAAGGGAAAAGGTGAGAATGAAAAATACGCACTCCCTACCTTGACAGGGTAGAGGTCGCTGGTTCGAACCCAGTCGGAATCATACTGAAAGCCTTGATATATCAAGGCTTTTTCTTATGTCTAAATTTCTAAAAGTAATAGAAAAATCAATTTGTCGTCATTTTGTCGTCAAAATAGAGGAATTAGGATTTTTTTATGAAAAGTGTATCTAATTTATTTGCTGCTTCATGATCAGCTTTTCTTAATGCATGACCGTAAGTATTCATTGTAACTTTAATATCAGAGTGACCTAATCGCTCGGATATTATTTTTGCGTGAACACCTTGATTAATTAATAGAGTAGCTGAGGTGTGTCGTAAATAATGAAGACGAATAAATCTTACATTAACTCTTTTTGTAAATCTTCTCCACCAGGTAGTAGGAGTAGTAGGGTAGAAGTGGGTACCATCTTCATTGCAGAATAACCACTCGTGTTCGTTTTCAATCCACATATCCCTAGATTTCATTTTTTCCTTTTTCCAATGTAATTTATAGTGCTTCAATTCCTCTACTACAGAGCTGGGAATTGAGACAAGACGTTTTGACTTTTTTGATTTGGGAGTCTTAATTACAGAACCACTTTTTCCGCGAACAATTACTTGTGTTATATCTAAAGTTCCTTTTTCTAAGTCTACATGTTTCCATTCTAGCCCTAAACATTCACTTCTCCTTAAACCTGCAGCAAGACTTAGCATTAGGTATATCCTCCAATGAAACGGCTCATTTATTGCTGCTTCAAAAAGTGATGCCACTTCTTCTTCATCATAAACGCTAGATTCTTCTTTCATCATAAACGCTAGATTCTTCTTCATCATAAACGCTAGATTCTTCTTCATCATAAACGCTAGATTCTTCTACATCATCAATTTTTGGTTTAGGAACACCAGTAACAGGTGTTGTTTTTAATACTTTCCACTCTACTGCACGATCAAAGACAGACTTCAGTACTTTGTATATATCCTCTTTTGTTGATGATTTAAGAGGGAGGCCGTCGACTCTTTTGGTTTTATCTAATAAATCTATAAGATGTATTTTTTTTATTTTATCTATTTGTTGGTGACCGATAACAGGGAGTATATGAGTTTGTAAATGGTTTAATTGTTTATTTAATGTTGTTTCTGAGAGTTTTTTTACTGCAAATTTATTTTCCCAATCAACAACAAACTTTGAGAAAAGCATTTTTTCTGGTTTTATATATTCTTCAGAAAGTACTTCTGCTTTAAATTTATGGTATTCAGATTCAAGATGGTCTTTTAGTTTTTTCCTTGTCTTTAAAAGTGCTTTGTCACTAATTCTGTGCGTTTTGTATCTCCTTAATCTTTTTCCTTTTGCATCGAAGCCAAGATCAACAGAAAAAACATAGGAATTTTCACTTCTTTTACGAATGTTTGCCATGTTAACCCTCCTTATAAGAATATTTGTTCGATTTTGTTTGTATAATAAAAGCCTAATCTGGTTAGGCCATTATTAATATATCATTTGATATCTATTTTAATTTATTAAAAAAACTATCGATATCATCTACTTTAGAAGTGAGATTTGGAATATCTCTAAAAGATAAGTTTGGTATACTACTTTTTAGAAAATACTTAATTTCATTAGTGTTTTTATTCAAACGAGTTGCGAGTCTAGCATTAATAAATCCTAACTCTGATACAACAGGATTTTCCTTAATGAATTTTTCTATTTCGTTCGATTTAACTGTATATAGCGTAGTATCTTGACGATTGTTATAGTAGTGACCAATTAAATATCCTACAATGGAATTTCCTTGAACAAGTACAGATGATACAAAAAAATCACTTAATGGGTTGCCTTTTTCCACAGAGTACTCTGAATCTGGAATCTTGATCAGATTTTTATAAGATTCGACATTGGGAAGTACAACTTTAATACTTTCAAATTCTTCAAACGTTCCCAAAGTATTAATCTCTTCTTGTGAATAATACATTTTCTTCTCAGTAACTACTGACACTTCTGTTGTAACTGATACTTCCTGTAATTCATGATGATTCAAAGATAAATCAAATCGTTCACTTATAATTTCACTTAATGATTCTTGAATACATTTCTGCACCAAAGGTCTAGAAGTGTTAATAAATTGCTGAGTTACTTTGAACTTGAATCGTTCTTTAATAACAAACCTGATGAAATCATCACTTGGATTTTCGAATATTTCTTTAATTACAGACTTAAAGGAGTGAGTATACATTAGGGATTCAGCCAGAGATTTAATTCCTTCATAATCATATAAGTTTTTAGAGAATTTTATTAAGTTATTGAAATCTTCATCGTTATAATCAATTATGTTGAAAACAAAAAATGGGCTTGAATCCATAATATTTGTATTATTTAAGTCTGTGAAAAAATGATATTCAATTCCATTTGTTAGAATACCTAAACGAACGCTAGGGAAAGTACTAAAATATCTACTTAATTGTGGAGCACTCTTATTAATCTTTTGATTAATAGATTTTGCTTCAAGGAAAATCTTCGGTTCTCCATTTAATGTGATTGCATAATCAACTTTCTCGTTTTTTTTGTGAAAGTCAGCCGTAAATTCAGGTGTTACCTCTTTAGGACTGTATGTATCGTATCCTAACCCTCTTAATAAAGGAAGTATTAGGAATTGCTTGGTTGATTCCTCGTTTTTTATCAATTCACTGTTTTCGGTCACAACTTTATTCAACATTTCTAATGTTTCTACAAGGTTCATTAACTTATAACCCCCTATATAATATTTATTCTTTAAAATTAATTCCAGAAAATAATGTGCATTAAACTCAAAGGAAAACCATTAGTAAAGAGGGGGGATACCCCCCTAAATTAACGCTCACAAGCCCAATTATCTTTGTCTCTATCCATTTTTGGCTGATATGCTGGATGATCAGAAGCTACTCCGTTTGGATAAACCTTTGTTAATTCTGTACAGTTTTGAAAATACTCAGTTTTATCTGGTTCAGTGGTCGTTGTTGATGTACTATTTGAATTATTGTTATTGCTGGCCGAGTTATTATTATTGTTGCTGCTGTTTGAAGTATTGGAAGAGCTTGCTGTTTTTTTAGTCTCTTTAGGGTCTAAATCACCTTTTGTTGTTCCATTTTCTCCAAATGCCCATAAACCAGTGTTTTGCTCTCTGGCTACTTTAGCAAATTTAACAAAGTAATCACTGTACTTTACGTCTGGTGGATATGTAGAAGGTTCCGCAAATCCGTTAATTACAAAGTCAGCATTGAACATTTTTGCTCTAATTTCATTTTCATTCATATCATCGGATGGGATATCAAGCCAAACGATTCTAAGTAAACGATTATATCTATCTGAGTCAGATACATCTTTTTGTAACCATACTTTTTTACCTTCAAGTATAGAAGAGGTATAATTACTAGCTTCTTTACCGTATTCTTCAGTTCGGTTTGTAGATTCAGGAGTATTGACTCCAACTAAACGAACCTTACTTCCATCGGAGAGCTCAATAGTATCTCCGTCAACAATTCTAGAAACTGTAGCTTCTATTAATCCTAAGTCGTTAGCTTTTGCTATTTTTTCCTCTTCAACTTTTTTAGCAGCATCTTTTTTTGCTTGTTCTTCCTTAGCTTTTTTCTCAGCCTCAGCTTTAACTTTCTGTTCCACATCTTTTTGTTCGCTTTTTACCTCGTTTTCTTTCTCTACCTCTTCATCCAGAGGTTCTACTAGTGTTAATGCAATAATAAAACTTAGAATAAAACCTCCTGCGATTTTTACAGCTGGCCTAGAAAAGAATGATTTTTTTTTGAGAACTTCTTGGCTTCTTTATTTGGTATAGACCAATTGCTGTGATTATAACGCCTATAAATACAGCTGGTGAAATTGTTATAAGGGATAATTGAATTAATAAAAGTAAAAATGCAAAAATCCAAAAGAGTGCTTTTCTCATGATTTTCCTCCTTTTTATGATATATAGATTAGATATCTAACAGTTAATAACTATATATAAAGATAAATAAAACTATAGATTTAAAACTATTTTCCTATAAAATTAGTAAAATTTTTTAACCAAATATGATAATTCTGTTGGGATACCAAAATGCCGACATAAATGTTCCAGATTATAAAAATCAGTTAATTTGTAATTATGAAGAAGGAGGGAGAGCGAGAATAAATGCGCTTCCCTTTCTAATCGATCTTTAGAATACCAAGTTTTTGATTTTAAGAAGAACGTGTTAACCTTTGGATGAATAAATGAATGGCCAATTTTATGTCCACAGACAAATGCTTTCTTCTTTTCATCTAGATTGGAGTTAAGATAAATAAACTTATTTCTTTTGTAGTATTTATAAACACATTTTATCTCTGAAGGGAATTCCCACTCATAAACATGAATGTTTAAGTAACTCGCTAATTCAAATGGATTATTGGTTTTATATGTGACTATTAACTTTTCCGCTTCCGGTATAATCCAAGACAGTTTAATTACCTCCCGAATTAATCCTCTTCCTTATACTTTTTCGGAGTATATTTCCTGTTAATTCTCTTAGCTTGCTTTACCATATGTTCCATAGATTCAAGAAGTGATTCCATAGCTTCTTCACTTAAGGGTTCACCGTAAAAGCTGAGTCCTTCTTGTGATTCCAAATTCTTTTTTATTTCTTCCACTTGTTTAGCGATATCTTTTTCTTCCTTTACCGTAAACGATTCATTTGAATCTTCTATATAGCCAGCCACTTTCATTAATTGTGCATAATCAGCTTTAAGAGCATCCGCAATTTTTCTGATAGTAGATGGTTTAGGAATACCACGCTTCCCAGTTTCAATTCTTGATAATTGAGCAGCACTTATTTCTGAGTACATAGCTACTTGATTTAAAGTTAAATCTCTAGATTCTCTTAGGTGTTTAATATAAGAACCAAAATCAGTCATAATAAACCATCCATTCAATTTATTTCTTAATATTTACATTTTAGGATTACTTATTACCAAAAGGCAATAAAAGAAGAGAAATTTTGAAAAAAAGTATTGCCTTATGGTAAAAAATACCTTTTATTATTACCAAAAGGTAATAAAAGGGGGGTCAATTTTGAAAAACTCAGTTGATATTGTAGTAAATACTGATTTCTTAAAAGCATATCTAATCAGTAAACAATTATCTGAAAGTGAATTTGCAAAAACAATCGGTGTCTCACACAGCACAGTTAACCGAATACTTAATGGTAAAAGAAACCTTGGAAGCAAATTTATTGGAGGTTTATTGAAGAACTTCCATGATTTAAGTTTTGAATTAGTATTTTCATATGAAAATAAATTACCAAAAGGTAACGAAGTTCAATCTGTAATATAAGGAGTGTAAAAAATGAAACGTAAAACACTAACTGTACATGAAGTGGCTGATTATATCGGCGTAAGTATCGACACAATCTACACCATGGTTAGAGAAAAACAAATCCCGCATGTTCGAGTACGTCGCCGTATTTTCTTCTCAATTGAAACTATTGACTCTTGGATGAAAGATCAGGAACAAAAAAGTCTGGAAGTAATTTAAATAGGTTGGAAGAAAACTAAATTCCGAAAAGAAGCTGCCAAGCAAAGAATCGGAAAAGTTCCTTCCTAAAATATATTTTATTAATTATCTATGAATCTAGCTGTTCAACTTACGAACTTGTTCAAACTTAGAACATTGAGAGGAGGTGAGAATTATGCAATATGGCTCTCTATTGAAACAGGTAAGAAAATTATCAGGGCTTTCTCAAGAGAAGCTTGCAGAAAAAATGTATATGCCTCGTAGCACGATTTCAAAAGTGGAGAATAACAAAATGGAGTTGAAGCTTTCAGATGCAATTAGATGGTTTCAAGCTTCCAATGCACCGGATGCCTTGGCAGCTATGCTTTGTGGAGTGGATGTAGCATCATTAGCTCAATTTTTATCACTATTTTTTGGAGGGGTAATTAAATGGATGTAGGCTACATAGTCGCTATTATTGTATATCCATTACTGACTTTCTTTATAGGAGTTATTTATGGGGATTATAACAATAGAAAACAAGAAAAAGAGCAGTAAGTTGGCAGACTCACTACTCTACGACAAATATGAAAATAACAACTATATCAATAGTAGCACACTAAAAAAGGTGAGACAAGAACCTTTGTTCTCACCGTGATGAGTCAGAGTGATTCTCCCCCTTTTCCATTCGTTGTGGCTTATCACGGTGCGAATAAAGCACTGTAAAAACAGACTAGAAGGGAGGTAATAAAATGGAGCATCCATTAGTTACACAAATTGAACGAACAGGCTATCCGAACATGATTGAACAACCTGAACATATTGGGATTGATTTTTTCGGTGATGAAATCCTTGATGGTGACGAATTTGTGGAATACGAGGATGAGTTAATTTTAATAGATAACTTGAATCGTTATCTTGTAGAAGAAATGGGCTTTTAGTTTAAAACGGCATGAAAAAACTCCTGCTGGAACAGGAGTCGAATAATTGCTAAACAAAAATATGTCATTGTCATTCTAGCATAATCAATTATTACGGTAAAGGGAGGAGATTACTTGGCTATTAGTAATGCTATTTCTATAAAGGATATGACACGTTTCGAATGGCTACAGGAACGTAATAAAGGCATTGGCGGGAGCGATGCAAGTATCATCCTTGGACTAAATAAATATAAGACAGCATTTGAGCTGTGGCTTGAGAAAACAGGCCAAGTGGAGCCTAGTGAACTTGATAATGAAGCAATTTACTGGGGAAATCAAATGGAGAATGTCGTCGCGAAGGAGTTTGAAAAGCGCACAGAAAAGAGGGTGCGTCGCCGTAATTTTATGTTTTCCCATCCAGATTATCCTTTCATCAAAGCAAACCTAGACAGAGAGGTATTAAGGGAATCTGCCATTTTAGAATGTAAAACAGCGAGTGCTTATTTAAAAGGTGAATGGGAAGGTGACGAAATTCCTGCTTCTTATCTTGTACAAGTTCAGCACTATCTCGGTGTAACCGGGAAAGAGAAAGGCTATATTGCTGTTCTCATAGGTGGTAATTATTTTGTCTGGAAAGAAGTTGAGCGTGATGATGAATTAATACAAATGATTATCAAGGCAGAGGTTGATTTTTGGAACACTAACGTATTAGGAGGAATACCTCCCAAGTTAGACGGGTCCAGTGCCTTTATCATCCACGGAAATAAATTCCGCGGATAGTGCCGGAGGTCGTTCCGCGGGTAGTTCCGCAGGTAGTGCCCGAGATAGTTCCACATTAAATAAACTAAAAGAAACTAAACAAAACGAAACTATTATATCTGCTACTACAAGCGTGAATTATTACGATGAATATTATCTCTGTTTTGAAACCTACCCGAATGCAATACAAAGAGACGAGATTAATAGTTATATTGATTGTGACGGAATAAATGAAGAAGTCATTTGTGCTGCATTTAAAAAAGCTGCTGAAGCTGGAGCAAAGTATCCTTATGCAAGAAGTATCCTAAACAATTGGGCCAAAAAAGGCATAAAAACAATCGAAGACGTAGAATATGAGCATCAAAATTTTCTTGCAAAGAAGCAACAAAGTCGTTCGATTAAAAGAAAAGGAGCTATACGACAAGAGCTGCTGCCAGATTGGTTTGATGAAAAACCTAAAAATTTGGACAAGCCTACATTAAAAATTGTCGGTAAAAATAATCAGATGGATGAGTACCAAAGGCTTATGGAAATGCGAAGAAAAAATAAATTAGGGAGTTGATTTTTATGAAGAGAAGCCGAAGAGTTGCTGAAAACACAAGAAATTTGAAGAGAGAGGCGTTCTTAGAAAAACTAACATCTATGGGAGTCACTGTCAGTTGTGTTACTCGGAAAGGGTTGCCTATAAGCGAATTGACGTATCAAGAACTTAAAAGTGAATGCTTATTTGCAGCTGTAAAAAATGAGGGGCGATTGCTATGAATATTCAAAACGTAAAGCCTGTTACTAAATGTCCACGTTGTAAGGGTGATGGTTTTGTGATTGCTCCTAGAGAAAATCTTGTCATGTTGGAATGTGAAGAATGCGCTCATATGTGGTTAACTCACTCTAAAATTTGTCCGGATTGTAAACAACCAAATGGCTATTTTGTAGACGGTCCTTGTAGGCCCTGTTATTCGGTAAGGAAGCAATTATTATGAGGAATTTTATATGCAATTTTAATGTTAGAAAAGCTTCATTAAGCCAGCTTTATTACATAGCAAGGTATACACATTTTGGTTTTGAAGCCAAGGAAGAGATTCTCAGAAGGTTGCAGACTTATATTAGAAGGTGAGTTAGATGATTAAATTTACTGTATTTGGGGAGCCTGTTGCTCAAGGAAGGCCGAGAGCAACCACAATCAATGGTCAAGTTAGGATGTACGATCCAGCGAAGTCTAAAAATTTTAAGGAATATGTGAGGTATCCTTAATCCCTTTTACATAATTATCAACATCAGGTTTTGTCACAGGTCGCAGTTCCCCACTTTCAGCAGCTGCAACCTTATTTTTGCTAAAGCTTTTTAATACTGGCTTATACACTATTACTGACATCACCAATGGACCTGTTAACAATTCGGGAGGTCGATTTTGTGAAGCTACTAGCCTTAAAATCAGTAATTTGGAAAGATGACAGCCAAGTGGTGGACTTATTAGTGAGTAAGTATTATAGCCAAAATCCGAGAGTAGAAATTACCATTCAGCAATTTTAAAAAAAGGGGATTTTTATGAAATTAGTTAGCTGCAGTAAATGTTTTAATATTCTCCCTCCTAAACAAACTGTGGTAATTGAGAAAAAACGCATTTGTGGGGAGTGCCGCAATAAGGCGAAAGAACAATAATTTAAGATCAGTTAGTCAACTCTTGAATTATTATGTTTCGTGGAAAAAAACACAAAAAAGAAGTGGTTTTTATCCCACTTCAATTAATTTCACAGTGTTATTTTGCCTTCAAGGGATAAAAACAATTCTTTATAGGTCTTTAGATTTTGTACCTTTCGTTTTAGTTGAGCTTGGAATCAATAATCGTTCGAATCTTTCATAAAAATCTAATAAACGGTAAGTTAATTTTAGTTTGGGGAGAACATTGAAAACGAAAGTTGCAGATATAACACTAATTATAGCACCAGCAAAGATATCTGCTGGATAATGAACTCCAACCCAGATGCGCGATATACCTACTAGGCAGGCAATTATAATCAATAAAAACCACAACCCTTTTCTAAAAAGCCAAATGGATACACAAAACGAGAAAAATAAAATCGTATGGTCACTCGGAAAGGAATTATCGACAGTTTTTTCAATCAACTGATTAACATTTGATAACTCAGCAAACGGTTGATGATTAGAATAAAGTTTCCCGGATAATTTTCCAATGATTTCAGCAAATACAAAAGTAATAGTTCCACAAATAATCATTATTCTATTTCTTTCTTTTCTGGTAAGCCAAAAAGCTAAAACAATAGCAGCTAAGAAATATACTAAGTATTCTGCAATGAAAATCATAGGAGGGTTTAAGAGAGTATATTCTTTTCCTAAATTGTTAATCAATCTAAACAAATCTGTATTCATTTCTAATAATGACATTTTTCATTCCCCTAACGCTAGATAGTATAAATTCATACTAAAGGTAATGTTGTTTATTTTCCTTTGAAACGACTAACAATTAGCGGGAATAAGCAAACGTTTTTGTGTGATTAAAGTGACATTTTTGTAACTTTAAACTTAATTTTAATTAACAAAAGAGTAAATGAATTTCATAAAAAAAGAAAAGTCTTATTGGGACTTTTCAAAGTGTGGAGAAATTGTACTCCTTATTATTTATGAAAGCAAATGTAAAAATGATTGGCAAAACGGTGTTATTAGGGGTAAATCGGATACTCAAAACATTTTATGATAAATGCCTAGTAAAGGTTCCAAAATTAAAGAAATGGTTATCCTTTCAATGTGGAGTATGAAAAGAAATGTCCCTGCTGCGGAAAACTTCACAAAATAAAAGAGTAAAGGAATTTCCAAAACAAAAGAGCCCATAAAGGGCTCATCCTATAGGAGGAAATCTTGGCTACAAGATCTATATATTTTATGAAAATTTATCAAAAAGTGCTTGGATAAATTAATTGCGGTATGCATGGAATTTTAGATAACACGATAAGCAGCGAGTTTCGTTGGAAAGAAGAAATAGCTATAGTTAAAAATAATAACTATAGCTCAGAAGTTTAACAATTGCAGATCATTAGAACGTTCCCGTCTAAGTCTTGAAAATTAAAATAGGCGAAATCGCCAATACGTTCTATTTCTCTTACAATGGTAATTCCTTTTCCTTTTACAAAGCTATATGCCTCGTCTATATCTTTTGCAAAAAAGTTAAATAATACGTGGCTAGAAGGATTGAATTTAAAACCAGGATCAAAGCTATGATCGTCTAAAGTAAGTCCTGTCATAGAAGTGACAGGGATATTAAACACGGGAGAATTTATTTCGTCTAGGTTGATAGTTAATCCAATTAAACTGCTGTACCATTCAGCCGACTTTTTCAAGTCACTTACATGAATAAAAACATTGTTAACTTTACTTTCAATTGGACTAGATATTGACTGCATAAAAAAAATCACCTCAAAATTAGATTCACTTAATATTTCTATAGATTAATAAGATTACCTTTAAAATATTTAGAATAACTAAACAAAATGATAGATAAGTAAACTAATTCTAGTCTCGTCTCAAATAAATAACAGTATTCTTAAGAATCTGATGCTAATTTGGAATATATTTTAAGATCAATATATCGACCCTTAGATTTCGCTGATTGTCTTAATGTACCCTCATATGTGAAATTTAGCTTTTCAATCAATTGTATTGAATTAGTATTTTCTGGTTCGATTTTAGCTTCTATTCTATTGAGATTTAAATCATTGAAAGCATGTTGGATTAAACAAGTGATTGCCTCTTTAGCAAATCCTTGTCCCCAATATATTTTATTTAGGTCATATCCAATTTCGGCTTTAGCGTTCTCAAAATCAATATAATTAAATCCACATGTACCAATAATTTGGTTTGATTTTAATTCGATTAGAGTGAAACGAATTGCTTCTTCATTTTTTGAAAGTTTGTCAAATAATAAAATCATTTCTTTGACTTGATTTTCATTATTAAAACTTTCGATGTTCATAAATTTTGTTACTTCAGGATTAGACCATATCTGAAAAAGCTCGGCTGAGTCTAATACGTCCATTTTTTTTAATAATTATCGTGGTGTGTTGAGTATTTTAATCAATATTTTTACCTCCGTATTGTTTTTATTATCTGAGGGTTTGATATTGATATCTGTGCATAGTTCAGTCCCTTCATTTAGGTGTTTTTATATTATAACAAAATTGTTTTTAGAAATAAATTTGATGGGAAACAAAAGGTAGGGGTGTAAATTAGGAAATAAAAAAGCACCTCAAAAGAGGCACCTAATAATTATGATTCTGTTCCTTTACTGATATGCAATGGTGGGGGAATTAACCACCCTTTTTCCTTATTAAGTTTTAACATTTTTGCACCAAACTGAGCTTTATTCATATGGAACTGACCATACATCATTGCTACATCTTCTCTAATTGATTGTCCAATAGCCTGACTACAGGCAACCAAAGCTGCTGCGGTATCAGCAGAAATAGCTGCGCTAATTTCCGGATCAGTGGATCTTGCTCCAACAGGAATGTCATCTAAATTTGCATTAGGACGAGCGGGTGGTGAAGGAGGAAGTCCAACACCGTTACTTTTCAATAGTTCTTCTAATTGTTGGTTTTCAGCTTGTAGACCTTTGATTGCTTCTTCAATAAGTTTTTTTAGGTCTTCATCACCTGCGTGATTAATCAATGTTTGATAACCGGAAATTGTACCGGTGTTTGCTAAAAGGTTGGTGAACAGACCATAAACCTCACCATAATGTAAAGGTTCATCTTTTGGGTTTCCGCTTAAAATGCCCATAATTACACTCCCTATCCTATTAAGTATCATGATTTTCTCCTTATGTAAGGATGTTGGTCACGATAGATAGTTTGTGTTTGAAATATGTAAAGTATTCATGAATCTTAAAAAAATAAGAAACAAAAAGTAGGGAGAGTTAAATTAGAGGTTAATTCTAAAAAGTTTAGGCTGACTGCATCTATGCAAACTATAATTTTTGTATAGTCAGCCATTATTATTTGTAACTTTGTTTATCTAATTAATTCGCACGCTTTACCCCATGCTCCGCATGATTGAGGTTCCATAGTTGCTGCTGAAACATTCCCAGCTAAACCAATAGTTAAGACTGCTACTAGACCTAGTCTTATTATCCATTTTTTCAATATTTTCACCTCCTTTTGTATGAATCTGTAAATATATTAGCAGAAAAAACTTGTGTTGTTGAATAAAATTTTGTCTATTCTGAAAAATGATTATCATTTACTATCAAGCTGACGTAAGGTAGATAAGTTAATTAGGAGGGGAAAGGATTGAGGTTAAAAGTAGGAGACACGGTAAAACATGAAGATGCTGCATTCTCTGAGGATTTCCGTGCCGTGAGTAAATGTGAGAACAAAAAGGGCTTTTATATGATTCAAGGTCCTAAACCTAAATATAGTGAGTCGTTCATTGTAGCAAGGAAAAAGTTGATTAAGGCTTAGTAAACAAAAGGTAGGAGGAGTTAATCAGTGGATAGTGGATGGATTATTAATTATAAAGACGGCACCGCCGTCATCCTTTCAGGAAGCAAGTATAAGGAGTATGAAAAAACTGTTGATAAAAATACAGTGGCATGTGAAGAACATTGGTTTGACATCAAAGAAGCAATAAGAAAGCATCCATGGATTGAGGTAAATCAATAGGTAGGAGGAGTTAATTTGGAACGAATTGAAGGTGAACTTTCTGCTTATTGTTATCAAGTAACTAGAGGAAAGGCAGTTGCTTGTATGGCTGTTCAAGAACGATATGTACAGAAGTGTATAGTAATAGTTTCTCGTGAAAATTTATTTCACATGGTTGCTCCTCTATCCGATGGCTGGGTTACATTCTGGGTTTACAAATACCCTCACATGTTAGAAATAATTAAAAATATACCTGACAAGCCAAAAACTGTTACAGATCATTGGGTATTAGGTAAGCTCTTTGGATATGATGAACTGTCAATAAGTGACTTCTTAATAAAGGAAGGTAGGAAACGTTGAATAAAAAAGCACCATTAAAGGTGCTGAAAATTTAATTTACTTGGATTCGAAATTTTAATAGATAGCACCTCTCCACAATCTAAGCAGAAAGTATAAATTTTTTCAGAACCAATTGTAAACTTTTTATCTAATGGTCGGATATTTATGTAGTCACTTCCTCGGGCAAATGATGTTCCTCCACATTGAGTGCATTTTTTGTCTGTTGGATTCATTTTTTATCACCTCTTAATAAATAGTTACGATTTATTTATAAAAAGGTTTCAAGTAAACAAAAGATAGAAGGAGTCAATTTGAAGAAGGCTGACAAACGGGATAGTAATTTACAAGGTTGAAGTCAGCCTTGAGAGAAATTATTTGTCAAACTCGCATAAATTTGTACCTATAGAACAACCTTGCGGGTCAACCTTTGCAGCGGAAACAGTAGTTGTCAAAGCAAAGGATAAAACTGTTATTAAGCCTAGTCTTATCAATAACTTTTTCATAATCTCACCTCCTTATAGTTATTCGATAATATATTAGCAGTTATTGGAAGAATATTAAACATATTTTTGTATTTTTCTGGTAAAATAGTTACTTATAACTATAAGTAAAGCGAGGGGTAAACTTGGAATTTACAAAACGATTTAATCAGATCAAAGATAGGATTGAGCGGTTAGAGGAGCACAGTGTTAATGGATATGTAAAATTAAATGTATTTACTTTGACCAACGATATAGAGTGGCTTTGCCATGTAGTTCATCTTCAACAAGAGGAGATAGTAAGGCTAGAAAAAGAAAATTTAAGATATTTTCAAGCGTTAAATCAAATAGAACCTATTCATAAAAGTGGAAAGGTTAAGCAAATAGCAAGAGAAGCTTTAGGAAACAAAGGATAGATAAAGTACAGTATTTAATAAATGAACAAAATTCTTCCCGGAATATTAGATGTTAATATAGTAAAATAGTCATGAAATTTAATGGGGAGATAGGTGACTTTTGTGAAGTGGATTAAATATATCAGACAAAAAAAAGAAAAAAGAGATTTACAAAGATAATTATATAGGTAGTGAGATAGAGGTTTATAAGCAAATAAAAGAACATATTGTTTCTGTAGAAAAAAAATTAAATTATACAGGTGCAAGATTGTTGCCCTTGACATTTTTGGTAGGAATTATAACTCCAATTTTTGTATCAGTATTTTTTAAAGATGACAATGAAAAAGCACTTTTAATTCAGTTTAAAAATAGTGTGGAGGATTTCACAACTCAAATCAATGATATATTTATGATTATTTTGTATGGACTTTTACTATTATTAACAATCATCATCATGTTTGTAATAACCGTGATGTGGATAATTTTTTTATTTCAATCTTTTGATAATAGATTCAGGAACTCAATATATAAAATAAGTATGATAAATGAAATATTAGATGGAAAGATTAAAGATTTAGAAAAAGATTAAAAGCCAGGACTTCTCCCGGCTCATCCAACTAAATTATATCATGGGAGGGGTCCTCGCCCCCTTTAGTTTATAATAATTCGTATAACCAGAATATTTTACCATTCAACCCTTATCATTCTTTTGAAATCGGTTGAAATAAGTCAAATGCGTTACCATACAAATCTTCGAAACCTACGCCTTTTCCGCCTGGAACATTTTTCGGTTCCCCATGAAAGGTCACGCCACGGTCTTTCATTTCAAGATAGTCCTTTTCAATATCGTCACTTAAAAACATGATTAACACCTGGTTTGCTGCTTGTCTACCAATAATCGCTTTTTGCCCCGGTGTGTCTGCTTTGACTAATTCTAGTCTCGTTTCATTTGCAGAATTCGGTGAAACAGTTAGGTACTTCCACCCCGGTGAAAACTCTATTTCATCACGAACAATGAACCCTAATTTTTGGGTATAAAATTGTTTTGCTTTTTCAAGATCCTTAACTAAAATAGAAACTTGGGATGCTTGTGTAATCATCTCAACATTCCTCCTCTATCAATTATCTTACCAACTATTAGCCAAAAAAACACATTATCAGACATTTAATATATACTTTTTAATTTCTCAAGTTTCTGTTCTATCAAATCCCAAATCGCCCCCTCTTTTTATTGCTCTTATTCGCTCATTTTGATGTAATATCCTTCTTTCACTAACCTACCCAGTTTGTTGAATAATTAGTTATTGATCTCAAATGTGCTTAAGGAGGTAGGGAGTGCAATTTAATACTTTAAAAAATGCTGAAAAAACAACTTTCGGCAACAGTTCAGCCACAGGCATTTTTTAACAATCATTTTGGATAAGACAAAAATAAAGGAAGCCAAGATAAATCAAGGTTTCTTGGTATAGAGAATAAGGGCTCGAACTCCTGACCTCATTGTTCCTAGAGTAAAGATTATTGGTCGAGAAAATGATAATTGTGTAAATTAAAAAATGGCAGTTCTAACTTCCGGCAAACCTTTTTAATCAAAGTTTATCGGCTGAACTTTAATTGTCGTCAAAAGTCGTCATCTTGTTTCAAAACTAAACCTAAAATATCCTACAAGTGGTTTATAGAAGCTTAATTTATATAGCTTTATAGTATGTGAACTATCTATACCTTAATAAGGATGTTACATTGACAGGGTAGAGGTCGCTGGTTCGAACCCAGTCGGAATCATACTAATAAACGTTGAAATGGCGCTATTCCTAGATTATCTGGAGTAGCGCCATTTTCTTTTTTTGTTATATGGGCAACGTTTTTTATTTTTCATTATTTGAGCAACTTATGGGCAACAAGCTAATTTTTTATAAGGTGGTTATCCATTGCTTTAACTGCTTCAATTTGCATAGTTTCTAATACATGCGAATATATATCTAATGTAATAACCACCCAACTATGCCCAGTCTTTCACTTATTACTTTAATATTTACTCCATTTTCTAAAAGAAAAGTAGCATAAGTATGTCGTAAGTCATGAAATGTTATTTTAGGTAATTTAGCTTTTTCAGTTAAACTATAGAATGATCTTAATAAATTTCTTGGGTTAATTGGTGTACCTGTTTCTGTACATATGACTAAGTATTTTGTATCTATAATAAGACCAAAGAAAAAGCAATTTTTTCGATGGAATTTTTTCCTTTGTACTCTTCAATGAAAAGGGACATTAATACAAACAGTATAAAGTTGGAGCTATTATATGTCCATGATGAATCCTTAAGACGAAAAGGAATCACAGGATATTACATCGATAAACTTAAGAGACTTGCAATTGATGTAGGTGTCGAATGTATTTATGTTGTTGCAAATGTAAGTGTTGATAATTTTTCAAAAGACAAAAAAGGGAATGCTCTATCTCAAAATGATTTAGAGGAATACTACAAAAGAAAAAGTTCTCCCGAAATGCCAATAATAATTATGGATAAATAAAACAAGTCCTTTGCATAAAGCAGGGGACTTGTTTTATTTAAGATGAAGAGATTATCTAAAAATAATATTTAAGCTCTCTCAGTAATACCGTTTACATACCATGTGCTCTTGGAAATTTTCAAACCAGATTCACTATTAGTGATTTCAATGGCATATTGAGTATTTGTCTCTTTTTCAAATTGTTCTGGTGAAAATTGAACTTCTGCTTCTTGGTTCGCAAAAGCATAATCCCAATTAATATTTTCACCTATTTTTTCTATAGTATTGATGATATTTTTTTCTACTGATTCTAAACTATCTACATCATAATTACTTAATATATCAACTTCTTCAAATTCAAAGCCAAAGCTATAATAACTATTTTCATGTTTTTCAATCTTAAGCAGCCCATCTATAAAGAGGTTTCCAAATGGAAAATTATTAAATGAAAGCTTCAAATAATAAAAGTCAGGTGATTTATCCATTATATTCTCCAAAAATGTCTGGTTAGGATTATTGTAATCTATTCCATTAAATCCTTCTTCATCATTAGAAATATGTAAAGAAGAAAAACCAATAGAATTATTTAAAAAATAATTTAAGAGTGAGGAAAAATTATTTTTCAAAGTAGATAAATCGCTTTTAACAAAAATCACATTCATTGTTGCACCCATAATATAATGACCACCTTTATTTAATATTATTGCTTCTTAGCCTTCATTCCATTGCTTCTATGATAACTGCCTTGAGCGTCTGTGTATTTCCATCCTGAGATAAAATCACCTTGTGTATTAGTATAAACGAAATTATCACCTTTAAAAAACACAAAAACATCCTGTCCGCTGTATTTTGATAGATAAATTTCTGTAGAGTCTCTAACGTGATCTCTTAATGCATCTTCAAATTTCGCACGATTGATTAAGTTGTAATTACCAGTTACGCCAAAGTCTTTTGCATGTTTAAATTTCTTTTGTAGTTGAGATGCACTAGCTGAATATTTTATTGCATATTCAATCCCCTTTTTAGCACCAGTGGTTATTAATAATCTTAATGCTAATGCTGGTAAAATCATTGGCTGTACTTCCCCATTTAATGACTCAGTACTTTCAGGAATTTGAATTGTTGACGGAACTGTAACCTCAACAGATGATGCTTCCTTAGTTGGTGTTTCTGCATTGGCGAATAACGGCCCTAAAGAAGAAACCATTAATACAAATACCATAAAGATCGATAGTGCTTTAAAAATCCCTTTCATTGTTTGATGCTCTCCTTTTCTGTAAATATTTTACTTACAAATGGAAGTATATAACATATAATGACAAATTAATAGACTATTAACTGCTAATATTTTTTAAATTAATTTTTTAAAAAATATATAAATAATTACAAAATAAAGTATAATCGGCTTACCTAACTTTTAGAAAATTGTACTTTTGGGTAATGTTTGTTAGGTTAAAGAATCTTTCGGTAAGTTTTATTGAAATAAAAAAGACCCACTAGGGGTCTTATGCATTCTCTTCCTCTTCATCATAAGGCTTGTGATCAATAATAACTGTGCGGGTAGAGAAATCAATTTTATGATTAAAATTATATGCACTTTGATGGAATTCAACAAAATTCTCTTCGACTGAAAAGATTGCTAAACCATCATTTTCAGAATCAATAATTGAAAATTTATTTTGTGATTCTACATCTACAAATAAACTATATTTCTCATGCAAAGTAATATTCCAATTGTTCACTAGCTTTAAAGTTTTAGTTTTCATTTTTATTCCTCCGAGAAAAAGTTTGTAAATATACCATATTATTGTAATATATTTGTATAATTATAACAATTATTTTTTTCTTTTTTGTTTTAATATAGTCTAGCAACATTCCGACTACTAACCCAGTAACGATTAACTCGCTTATCTTACCAAATAACACACGGAAAATTTGTAGGTGAAATTGCTATCTCTAATGTCTTTGAGCTTGAGTATATAGTAAAAGAATTTGTAAAATTAGAAGAAACACTAAAGTATAGAATAGAGGAGTTTTCTGCTATCATGGTAAAAGACTTTTTGACTTTTGAAGCATATGGAAATTAGAGGCGTTAATAAAGGATCAAATGGCGATAACGTTTACATTATAATCCATTTGGATGACGGTGATTATGTATTACTTGAAAAAGCAAAGCAGTTAAATATTAGAACTATCCCATTATCCAAGTTTAATAGTATGATTTTAGCAAATGACTCTTTATATCATTAAGTTGATCTCTACAAATATCTAAAAAAATCCACAATTTATTTGCTAAAAAAATATTTTACAACAGATTAAAGAAAAAACAAGGAAAAGCCATCAAAAATAGATGGCTTTTCCTTGTTAAAGTATATTATTTCATGATTCAAAAAAACTATAAACCCCAAATCCTAATAGTACTATGAGGATTAAAGAAACAACCAAGACAGAAGCAACTAAAATTTTATTATTCATAAATCGTTTGATAGACATTTTATAGGTCCCTTAACTGCTTGCAAGCTTTTTTTATCTGGGAATATTTTTTCATTTTTTACAGTAGCCTGCTGCGGCAAGTTTATACATATCAGCAATCATGTTAGCAGCGATCGTTGCACCAACAAAAGTTACTACTACCATCACTGCTGCTAATAGAGCTACGGAAATTATTGGTGAGAAAAGAATAATCTCATCTTTTATCTCACTTTTATAAATTCATACATCATTGCTAGTTCTTTTAAAGAAAGATAATCTGAATAGAATGCATCAATATATTAAATTGTTCATCAGTTAGATTATTTTCTCCAACTCTATATGAATCGAACTTATAAACGCCATTCTCGATAAATAGTCCATTTTTAATTACTTGAACAGCATGATCGAATTCTTCATCTGTAATCTGTTCAACTTCGTTATTTATCCTTTCAACAACATCAGGTGATTCTGCAGATACGTGATTAAAAGAAGGTAAAGCAATACCTAAAGCTAACATCAAAGACATTTAAATCACAGTAATTCTCTTCATTTCCAATCAATCCTCATATAGGGTATTTATTACATGATAATTATATACCAAATTAATCCAAAAAATATATAAAACTCTTAAAGAGTGATTAAGTACCTATTTTTATATTCATAAATTAATTTTGATTTAAATTTGCTAATGCATCTTTTGATATAATCTCACTTATCCTAAATAAGCATGAATGAAGTATATTACAAAATAGTAAAATTTTCAAATATCCTACATAACAATAACGTTTGTTCTGTGATAGGATTGCTTTTTTAAAGATAAGCTAAAGTGGTATGGAGAGACAGTGCGGAGGAGCTTAAGGGTAGGATTTGTAGGTTAGATTGGATTAATAAGATGGTGTATCTACGCCACCAGGTGGTAGCGGTAGTGGGGGAGAAGTGAGTACCATCTTCTTTCATGTGTATCTTCTATCCATGCATCACCAGTTCTCATTCTTTGCTTCTTCCAGTGTAGCTTAAACTGATGCATGTCGAAAGTGGCTATGAAACGATTAAGGTTAAGTTTATAGATATTCTGTATATACTAAGCACTCCACAATGAGAGAGCTTTTTTTATTGCGCTGCCAGTACTATTTAGATCAACTAATATGTGTCCATGAAAAAATACGAGCAAGCTGCATTAAATTGAACTTAGATAGGAGATTTACCAATTTTTTATTTATATAAATCAAAATAGGTCAATATCTAGAACGCCTGTCCAGCCTTATTCATATGATATAACAAAGGAGGTGATTGGAATGTCTGGTTGCTGTAGAGACAATGACAGAAGAAGAGATTTTGAATTTGATGCTAAAATTAAAATTGACCGAGATGATTTCTGTCGTGCTGTAGATAGTTGCATTGAGGACTTACTTGATCGTCGCAGGGATGATCGTCGCAGGGATGATCGTCGTAGAGATGATCGCCGTAGAGATGATCGTCGTAAACGTTGCTGTAATTGGAATTGGGGCTTCTAAAAAAACTCCTTGTAATAAGACTAACTCCCCTGTCTAACATGACAGGGGAGTTAGTTTTTATTACAGATTTTTCGCTGGATCTTAAACGTTTTGAGCACTGCCATAAAATGGTGTAGCTGGTTTAATTCAGTTTTCATCCCCAATTACTCTAACAGCCATATTGAGTTCTTTTGAATACTAGAAAGAAATTCTAAATGGTTAATTACAAGTGATATTGAATAGAGATAAAAAGCAAACAACGTAATAAAAATCACCATGTAAAATATGAATAAGACCACCACCAACTGAATATTGTCGGTGGTAGTCTTATTTTTATAGATTTATTAAATTGCCCATTAGGATATTAAAAATATGATCAAATGATGGAGACGATTTAATCCAGCCATTCAGTTGGAATTGGATGGCTGGTATTGGCGTAGTCTTAGTTTCTAGTTATTTATTTTTTACTACGTATATAGACTATGAAATTAAAATCAAGTTTACTAAACAGATGTTATGATTAGGAAGGCAACCCTAAAATGGATAGTCGCGATAAGTCCAGTATTAAAGGTAACCAAGATAAGAAAGAGGCAGAAAAGGTTGGTGGATTTAACTTCGCATGTGAAAAATAGAGCTTTTTAATGATCAGATGTATATTCATTCTGTCACTATCGTTTTTTACAGGAATTGTATATAATGATGTGCTACATGGGTATGAATATTCAAAAAATGCAAGTGGTTAAAGTCTATTTTGACCCTGAAGGAGGGGCGATTATGTCTGTATCCTTACGTAACTATGCAATCATTGGCCTGGGATTATTATTTTTAATTTTATTCTTTTTATCAGTTAATTCTTATTTCGGTCATAAAGAAATTTTGGCTGCATCAAATGGCTGTTATGAATCAAATGGGATGCCAGTAGTATCCAAAGACCGGTTTGCCCTAAACTGGTCATTTAGTTGTGATTATAGTCAAAAATAAGTAACTGCAGAGGCGTATAAGCTACCTATCTAAAATGTAAGGAATTTAAAATTCTATAGGTAGGAGGAGTTAATGATTCGTATCTTTTTCTCTTTCATAAAAGTATTTACGGAATTCATAGCCTGATGCTAGTAACTCTAAGATCATCATAATAAAGAATAAGATTTGACTCGTTGAACTAAGTGAATCAGGCGACCAACCGCCATTAATAAAGTGTCTGAATGAAGTTAAAGTTGCACCTAATGTAGCAACAAATAATAATATTATACGAATCATTACAGTACTACCCTTGTTTGATTAGTTTATTTGAAATTAACATAATTTGGATAATTAAACAAGGGAAGAAAAATTTTATAAAGGTCCATTTATCCAATTAAAAAAATAAAGGACATACCAACAAACTTAACATGAAATTTTCTTGGTGATGGGCAAGCCTGCGGGAGATATTTTAAATCGTATATATAACAGATGTGACCAAGGTGAAGGGCAATTGCTAATCCACTTGGAAATACTATTACAGGAGAGCACGAAATTGTGCTCCCCCGATACTAACGTCGATGCTCTACAAGATCAATTGCACCTAAAACAACGTGGGCTAAACCAAATTCAAAAACAGTGTCTGCAATCATTTTATTTGAACCACGCTTTTTCCTCAATGCATATCCAGTAGCCGTAACAGCTGAACCTAATACAGTTGGGATTAAACCTTCGCGAATATTCATGTAAAAATCCCTCCACATCTTAGTTAGTAGGGCGTAATTTCTTGTAACACCCTAATATACTATTTGTAAACAAATCATTATATATGCAAAAGACTAATTGAACAAATACTTAGACGAATTAATTTAAAATGATAATATATTACCAAAGCAACTAATGGAGAAGTCATTAGGTAACTTGTACATATAGATTTTCTATGCCTTTTAGGAGTATTTGTTCGCTTAATTCTCAGCGTGTCCTTACAACAAATTGAATAGAGAATTTCCCGAAAGCAATCTAATATTAAACAACGGTGCATGTATTAGAAAATTCAACAGCCTTTTAAAATAGAGATGATTTTTTTTACCAATTCATAGTATTTAATGGCTTGGAGATATGAGAGAGTTTCTTGATGAGAGTGAGCTGCGGTGTTTCGGAGTTCTCTTAAGTCGTGTAAGGTTGCAATGGTTTCATTATCTAAGAGTTCATTTTTAAGAAGTAGATTTATTAAGCTTAAAGGGTTTGATTTTTTATTTTCAAGGAGATTATTACTGTTTAATAAATTTTTAAGCTCGTGCTCTATCAATGCCCATGCCATAATAATTGCGGCATTTGGAGAAACTTGCGCAATCGTTAATATTTCTAAATCTTTGTTATTTGTTTGATAAATGTCAAAGTTCATTTGTTCGTTATCATCAAGAGTGGTTTCGAGTTGATTCAGTTTTTGCTCGAATACCATTTCTAGATTGTTATAAGATAACCTATTTAGATTGGTTAGAATTTTGCTTAGTGGATTCCTTAGTAAGAAAACACAAATAAGAACGACCATTGGCCATGAGAGCGCTTTTATGATTGCAGAAACGAATTCTAAAGTGTTCAATGTATTCATCCTTCCAAGTGAAATGTGACTAAATTTACAGCTGGAAAAATAAATGTAAACAAGAGATGATTTAAACTTTTGGAGGAAAATGAAAAGAAACGTAAAATGATTGAAAATAGTGTAAGGTTATAGACTCTATAAAGATGTATACGGAGGTTTATTGAACAATATTCGTTATGGATTATAAAAAGAATTGAGCGAATTAATACCCGATAATTAAGCCTATAGCCATGAGGATTACTGCAACAGAGGGTTTTTTAAAGTAATTCCTCCTGATTTTTAAGTTAATATAACTAGAAAGATTAAAAAGAACCAGAAAAATAAGGCACCAGTAATTGGCACCTTATTAAGAAGAAAAAATTTAATTTTTTTCACGATCATAATAAATGGCTATAAACACACAAATTGCAATTGGTATCCAAAGGGCAAATTCCATTTATACACCAGCCTTAGTTGTAGATTTATTATATGACGGATGTATAAGCAATTAGTTCATTTTAATCGTTTATTCCATTAGTTTTTTTTCGAATATAATTTCCATTGTAAGGGCCTGTCCTCCGGCAGCAAAAGGAGGGGTTAATATTTGATGTAGCCTCCAGCCTTCTTTTGCGTGTGTATGAATAATTTCTTGATAATCCTCTTTAGGGGTCCCTGTAAATGAGCCAACAGATATTTCAACAAACTTATAATCGTACATATTTCCCACCTGCTTAAAAAGTATTTATTATTTTTACGAGTGAAATGGAAAAAAGTTTCAAGCTAATTTTTCTTCAGGAATACGGAAGTTCGTTTGTCTCGACAAATGCTTTTGATTTGCCAAGATTTGCTCGAATCCTGTCTATTAAGGCACTTTTGATCCTTCATTTTGAGAGGATAATTCGAAGGAAAAGCAGAGGTTGTTTGAATCTGAACAATAAGTGGATTTTTGGTTCTGTTTAGTTTTATGTTCTAAAGCCGTACCTCTGCTACAGAATAAATACTAATACAGCCCTTCACAAAAATTGAGAGGGACTTAAATACGAAAAGCACTTAATGAAATTTCAATTTAATCCTTCGGCCCAAATAATAGCTTCTGAAAACCATAATTAATAAACGACAAAATGTATGAAGTAAGGAAAAGTGTAGCTGAATTAAATTTTTTCAATTTATAATGGCCGATTTTTTGAAAGAGGTCATTTAGTGGATAGGCAAAGATTAAATCCATCAATAAATTTACTATAGAATAAAGCGGGAATTTTCCATAAGTAAAGTGAAAAACCCATAGGTTAATGGTAAAGAAAGGGCCGAAAATAAAAGCGAGGGCATCGAATACTAAATATTTTACTCCGCCTTTGACTTTCCACCATTTAAACACAATTGATAAAAGTGTTTCAATGAGTAATAAACATGAGGTGAAAATTGTAACCGGTATATATTTTCTAAAGGAACCTTTAGGTAGAAAGAGTATGGTGATTACCCATAAAAAAATAGCGTTTCCAATTCTGAATAAATTTGCAGTCACATTTTCCCCGCCTTTCTATTTAATATAATTTGATGCAGGCCTTTATTTTATTCTTAAATTGATACAGGATTGTTAAGTAAACCTGCCTTTTTACTATAAAAACTTATATATAATGATTGAGGATAAAAATATGAAATAGTAGGGAGGCTGTCCACACGGGCAGCCTTTCCTGTTACATAAACTATGAGAAAGGAGTGAATAATTAATGGTAAAGATTTTTATTGATCCCGGTCATGGAGGGACGGATACAGGAGCAACTGGCAATGGCTTGCAAGAGAAAGCATTAACTTTACAGATTGCTACGAAAATTAGAGATTTATTACTGCGTGAATATAATAATGTAACCATTCAGATGAGTAGAACAGGGGATCAAACGGTCTCATTGAATCAGCGAACAAATGCTGCGAATAGTTGGAATGCTGATTTTTATCTTTCCATTCACATTAATGCTGGCGGTGGATCAGGGTATGAGGATTATGTTTATACAAATGTTGGTGCTTCGACAGTATCCTACCAAAATATTATACATGGAGAAGTAATGAAAGCAGTCGATTTTGCAGATAGAGGGAAAAAGCAAGCTAATTTTCACGTTTTAAGGGAATCGAATATGCCAGCCATTCTCACAGAGAATGGGTTTATTGATTCAGCTGCGGATGCCAATAAACTTAAACAGTCGTCCTTTATTGAAAATATCGCGAAAGGACATGTAAATGGTTTGGTCGAAGCATTCAATTTGTCAAAGAAAACACCAGCCACCAAGCCAGTCGAGCCTAAGCCGACAGTTCCTGATAGCGACCCAAAACCTCGTGCAAGCAGCATTGTTGATTATTTAAAATCAATAGGTGTTGATTCTTCGTTTAATCATCGGAAATTATTAGCATCACAGTATGGAATTAAAAATTATACTGGTACAGCCGCGCAAAATACGCAGTTGCTTAACAAGGTGAAGAAAGGGCACACACCAAGGCCTAATGCGCCAGTTAAAGGAGATATGGAGACAAACAGTATAGTGGATTATCTTAAATCCATTGGCAGAGATTCCTCTTTTTCTGGCAGGCAAAAACTTGCCGCCCAATATGGTATTAACGCTTACACAGGTACAGCTGCACAAAATAGCTTATTATTAAAAAAAATACGAGGATAAATGAGTTACCCTTCAATAGGGTATTTTTTTTGAGAAAATATGTGTTCTTTGGCAGAAGGGAATGAGATTCCCAAATAATGAATAAAAATCTGCTCCTTGAACAAAATGAAGCAGAGTAATTTAAAGGAGGTAAGTACAGTGGATCGTAATGAATTGCTCGAACAAATTAGTTGGAAAACCGATGAACTAGCGCATTTAGTGGCTGAATATTGGCATCAGTATTCTGATTATACTAATTGGCAATTTTGGTTTGTTCTTTTTGTCTTAATTGCTCCTTTAGTTTTGCTGTACTTTACTATAGATAGAAACAGACTCTTTGAAATATTTTTTTTCGGATATACTGTCAATATGCTTTGGACAATGGTTGAGGCCGTTTTAACAAGAGAGGGCTTATTTGTTTATCACTATTTTTTAATGCCATTTTTACCTAGTGCCACGAATATGACCACTTCGCTATTGCCTGTAAGCTTTCTTCTTTTGTATCAATACTGTACAAACAGGGGTAAAAATTTTCATTTGTATGTTTTAGTTCTTAGTGCATTATATGCTTTTGTGTTTGCAAATGTAGAAGAATATGTTGGCTTGCTTTCATTAAATAGAGGAATGAGTAATTTTTATATATTTTTTATTGATGTTGTTATAGCTTATTTTTCCTATTGGTTTACAGTATTTTTGCTGCGATTTAAAGAGATGCCCAAATTTAAGTAATAAATCAGTTAAAACAACCAATGTCAGTTTATTTACATTATTATGTTAAATATATTAACAAAAAACAAAAAAGAGGTGTCAACAATTATTGTTGACACCTCTATCGGTTTTGAGCGGCTTAGTCTATTGCTTTTTGTTGTGGAGCTGCTGCTCTCCTAATGCGACGAGTCGCTTCGTCATTTCCCCGCCGACAGAGCCATTTGCACGTGCGGTTGTTTCTGCACCTAGCTGTACGCCAAACTCTTGAGCAATTTCTTGCTTCATTTGATCCAATGCGTTATTTGCACCGGGTACTAAAAGTTTGTTTCTTGCCACGGATACATCACTCCCGACAAACGATTTTGAGCAATAGGACTATCGCTCGTTTTTAACCTTTCCAAATGTAAAGGTTATCATTCGCCTAGGTAAATTTTATTAGTAAAATTAGTAACTAAATTTTCTAAAAAATATAAAAATATCATTGACTTATAGGAATTTTGCGATAAAATAAAAAATAACTTAATTAATGTCATATAATCTAACATCAGTTAGTTAAAATGTATGACGTGAAATGAATGAGGGGGAATATAGATGGACGAAATGTTCTATTTGAACAGTTTATGGACGATGCTTGCTGCAATTTTAGTTATTTTTATGATAGGCGGCTTTATATTACTTGAAGCTGGTTCAACAAGAATGAAAAATGCTGGCCATATTGCCGGTAAAACCATTTTTTCTGTAGGCTTAACATTTTTAGTGTTCTGGGCCGTTGGCTATGGCTTTATATTTGGCGGAGATGGGAATTTCTTTGTTGGCATGACAGATTTCTTCGTTTCAGGGGCAGAAAGTGGTGCTTCTGATGTCTCTGATGCTGTGTTCTTTGTTTTCCAAAGTGCATTCGCTGCAATTGCCGTTTGTATTGCTCTAGGAGGATTCGCAGAGAGAGCAAAATTTCCTGTCTATGTTGGCTTTACTATCCTTTTCTCAGCTTTTGTCTATCCAGTTGTGGCTCATTGGATTTGGGGCGGCGGATGGCTTGCGGCACATGAAAAACAAGATTTTGCGGGTTCGACAGTTGTTCACTTAACTGGTGCAATGGCTGCACTTGCAGCAACGATCCTGCTTAAACCGAGGATTGGAAAATATAATAAAGATGGCTCGGCAAATAATTTAGCAGGACATAACCAAGTTTATACAACACTTGCAGTGCTGATTCTTTGGGTAGGATGGTTTGGCTTTAATGCTGGAAGTACGACGTCTGTAGATGGTGCGTTTTTTGGGTATGTTGCATTAAATACGAACTTAGCAGCAGCTGTTGGTGCGGTAGCTGCACTAGCAATATCATGGGTTGTTCTCGGAAAGTCTGATATTGTGACAACATTAAATGGCGCATTAGCCGGTTTAGTAGCAATCACTGCATCCTGTGCCTTCGTCGAACCGTGGGCGGCAGTAGTAATTGGTCTTGTAGCTGGACTGTTGGTATTCTATAGCACGAAGTTCTTTGATAAAATGAAAATAGATGACCCAATATTTGCGCTATCAGTACATGGTGCTGCAGGTGTTTGGGGTACATTATCAAACGGTCTATTTGCAACTCCGGAATTAGCGGCAGCCAATGGCGGAAGTGCTGGTTTATTCTATGGTGGAGGGTTCGGTCAATTAGGCGTTCAGGCAATGGGCGTTTTTACTGCTGGATTGTACGCATTCGTTGCATCTTTCATTATCCTTTTTATTCTTAAGAAATTAATGAACGGTCTTAGAGTTAGTGAGGAAGAAGAGATTATGGGTCTAGATATAAGTGAACATGGTAACTACGGGTATCCTGAAGAGTTTTTAACTGAAAAAAACAACAATAATAAATTAACATCTTAATGAAAAAAGCCTCCTTTAATAAGGGGGCTTTTTAGCAAAAAGACATTCGTAAAGTTTTCTAATTAAAAGGAAGTGTATGATTGGATAAACAAATAGAAACATACAAGGACATTAAAAACTGGAAGGAAAGTGAAATACGAAATCATATTTCAGATACTGTTTCCTTAAATTCCTTTCATGATGAAGTAATGAAGGCTGTGTTTTCATTGGCGTTGAAAAAGATGAACAAAGAGCCTCCATGCCGTTTTTCTTGGTTTATCACAGGCAGCGGAGGAAGGAGAGAACAAGGGTTAATAAGTGATCAAGATCATGGCATCATTTATGAAATAGAAAATAGTGAATGTGCAGGTTATTTTTCCAGCCTAGGTGAAAAATTAGCAGATGGATTAAATATCTCAGGATATCCATATTGCGATGGCAATGTAATGGCGAGCAACCCGCTATGGACTAAATCTATAGCTAAATGGGAAGAGCAGCTTGCTTATTGGCTGAAGGAAGAGAGCTGGGCAACGATTCGCAGCCTGCAAATCTTTTATGATGGCAGGTCATTAATTGGTGAGGAAGAATATATCCGGCATTTAAAATGTTATATTCACCAATCGATTCAGCATAACCCAAATCTTTTAAAAAGGCTGCTTGAAAATGTCAGGCATATTAAAAATTCAATTGGTCCTTTAGGACAAATTCTGACAGAAGAAACCGGCACATATAAAGGAAGTATAAATTTGAAATATACCGCCTTTATACCATATGTGAATGGGGTTCGGCTGCTTGCATTAAAGGAAGGAATAGAAGACACGTCGACAAATGGCCGGATGGAAGCATTAATAATGAAAAGTCCATATAATGAGGATTTGCATAAATATATAGAGAGTTTTAAACAATTGCTAACTTACAGACTACTTTTAATGAATGATGTTGAATCTTATGATGATGCTCATCACTTGTTTATTAAGAATTTAAATAAGGAAAAGAAAAATGAGATTAAAAAAATATTAAAAAATGGCAAAAGACTTCATCAATATGTAGCCAATCTTATTGAACAGGGTGTGAAGTCATGGCTTTAGAACCTTTTTTTCAATTTGTACGAAAGCTGAACAATAACCGATTTGGTGGATTACAATCTCAAAATTCACAGCATTTAGCTTTTATGAGGCAATTGCATAGGGAAATGAAAGATTATAACGTGATGGAAGAGCCTCTAGAAAAAATCAGTGCGGTCGTGTTTGATATTGAAACGACTGGTTTTTACCCTGAAAAAGGAGACCGGATTCTCTCAATCGGAGCAGTAAAAATCATCGATGGACAAATGCTTGAAAGCGAATCCTTTTATTCTTTAGTTCGTTTTGAGGAGGAACTCCCGGAAGGCATTAAAAAGTTAACGGGGATTAATAATAAAGAATTATTGGCTGCACCGAGTTTATCAGAAGTAATGATACAGTTTTTTAAGTTTGCTCAAGACCTACCTTTAATCGCTCATCATTCAAGTCATGAAAAAAAATTTATGCAGCATGCTTCATGGACGATGTTTAAAACATCGTTTAAACATAGATTATTTGATACATCCTTTTTATATCGCTTAATTGAACCGCAAGGAATATCAATTAAGCTGGAAGATTTCTGCGTAAGAAATGGAATTGAAATTGTCGATCGGCATCACGCGCTAGGAGATGCCAAGCTGACTGCCGAATTATGGCTGTGCTATATCATAAAGGTACGAAATGCTGGATGTGAGACAATGAAGGATGTATATGAGAAAATTGCGAAGCTCTCATAAAGACGCCATAGATGATGAATCTATGGTGTTTTTTTGTCTCCAAAACATTAGAATTGAGTCATTTTGTTTGAAATGACTTTTGTCATATTTAATTGATGACATAATCCACTAATTTAACAACAATTACTCCAATATACTTAAAATAGTAAATCAGGAGGTGATTGTTTGGAAATAGTTATAAGTCTTAATCAAATTACAAAGCAATTTAAGAAACAAACGGCGGTAAATAACATCTCAACAGTTATTCATAAGGGTGAATTAGTGGCGATTTTAGGACCGAATGGTGCAGGGAAATCGACTACCTTATTAATGATGCTCGGTTTAATTGAGCCGACTAACGGCGAGATTACTTTAATGGGGGATCATCCGAAACATAAGCGGAATAGAGAGCGAATTGGGGCGATGCTTCAAGAAGTCAGTATGATTGATGCGCTTACTGTAATGGAGGTCATTCAGCTGTTCAGGAGCTATTATCCTCAGCCGATGGCATTTGAACAGTTGATTTCAATAACGGGTTTACAGGAGGAGGATTTAAAGAAAAGAGCTGATAAGCTATCAGGCGGGCAAAAGCGAAGACTAAGTTTTGCATTGGCGTTAGCTGGTGATCCGGAAATTATTTTCTTTGATGAACCAACTGTGGGAATGGATACGAGTGCAAGAAGGAATTTTTGGAGAACCGTTGAGGAAATGAACAAAAAAGGAAAAACAGTTATTTTTACAACTCATTATTTGCAAGAAGCAGATGATGTCGCTAAACGTATAATACTATTTAATCAAGGAAAAATCATAGCAGATGGAGCGCCAATTGATATTAAAAGAAAACTGACAGCATCATCGGTTTCTTTCGCTGCGAATGACTTCATAAGTTTAGAAATGCTGGCAACCATCGCTTATGTAATGAAGGTTGTTGAAAAAGATGGAAGAGTTTTCTTAGAGACTGATCATACCGATGAAGTACTGGAAGAGATATTTGCCAGGAAAATCAAGGTAAAGGATATTAATATTCATCACGGTAGATTGGATGAAGCATTTGAGCAATTAACAAGAAGGGGGGGTGAATTTGTTGAATCCAGTTTGGATGCAGTGTAAAGCAGAAATATTACGGATATTTCGCAATCCTTATTTTGTTTTCTGGTCATTATTTATGCCGATATTATTCTATTTTCTTTTCACTAATGTTTTTAATGTAGGCATGGGTGATGAATGGCATGCTCATTTTTTAATGTCTGTAACATGTTTTAGTGTGATGGGCTCGGCGATTATGACATTAGGCATTCGCTTAGTGGAAGAGCGAACGAAAGGATGGTCCATGTTTATGAGGCTGACGCCACTTTCTGATGGAGCGTATTTCTTTGCGAAAATGGTGGGCCAAACGATGATTCATATCTTTTCAATCATCATTATTTTTACAGTGGGCTCTTTCATTAATAATGTTACTTTAACAATTAGTCAATGGCTATTATGCGGCATGTGGATTTTGCTAGGCTCATTCCCGTTTTTAGCTTTAGGCACACTTGTCGGATTGATGAAAAAAGTGGATACTGCTTCAGGTGTAAGTAATGTGATCTATATGGGATTAGCCATATTAGGCGGTATGTGGATGCCGATGGAAATTATGCCTAAATTTATTCAATCGATTGCACAATGGATTCCTTCCTTTCATTTTGGAAGCGGTGCTTGGGAAATGGTAAGAGGCAATGCTCCTTCGCTAGTAAATATTTCTGTTTTAATAGGATATCTTATCGTGTTTGTCGTATTATCAATATATATAAGGAGAAAGCAGGAAGTGGTGGTGTAACGTGGAATGGGTACGGCAAACAAGTTTAGGTTGTTTCCAGAAAGATATGGATTTCTTCCGTATGTGTTTCTTCTTTATCTATTAATGCCAGCTTATTACATTGCTGAAGAATCTGGATGGAAGATGGTTGCCGGATACGGGATGCTCTTCTTATTCTTTATGTCTTACCGTCAGCTTTATTGCAATCTAGAAAATAATGTATCAATCGGTTGGTTAGTTATTCAAGTTTTAATTATATTGATATTTTCAATTTTCTATAATTTAAATAGTTTGTTTATGGGTTTTTTTACTGCCCATTTCATTGGCTGGTTTAAAAGTAAAAGAGCTTTTTGGACCGCATTAATATTATTTTCGATTTCTATATTTACAACGCTGTTTGCGTTATTTGACGAGTTCCCAAGCGGTGCGTATTATTTGTTAATTATGATGATCGTTATGTTGTGTTCCCCGTTTGGGATTCGATCAATGAACACAAAGATAGAGCTCGAAGAAAAGCTGAATGTAGCAAACGAACGAATAGAATCCTTGGTGAAAAGAGAGGAAAGAATGCGAATTTCCAGGGATTTGCATGATACATTAGGTCATACATTATCATTGATTACATTAAAGTCACAGCTTGTTGTAAAAATGGTGGATAAAGATACCGGTGGTGCCAGAAGAGAAGCTAAGGAAATCGAACGAACTTCCCGAATTGCTTTGAAGCAAGTAAGAGAGCTCGTTTCTGATATGAGAGCATTAACCATTTCAGAGGTATTGTTTGAATCGCAAGCGATTTTGGAGGCTGCAGGGATAAAGGCTCGGATTAATATTTCTCATGAGTTGGAGGAAATACCAAGCATGACACAAAATATATTAGGAATGTGTGTACGTGAAGGGGTAACAAATGTGGTGAAGCATAGTCAAGCTACTATGTGTTCGATATTATGCGAAAAGCATGAAGGAGAAGTATTCATCAGAATTAAAGATAATGGTAAGGGAATGAGCAATGAGATTGAGAGAGGAAATGGGATATGCGGCATGTCAGAAAGGCTGGAGCTAATTGAAGGCAATTTAAGTGTCCAAACTGATTCTCATAAAGGGTTTATCCTAGAGATGAAAGTACCTGTAATTATTAAAGAAGGGAGGAAGGGGGTATCTTGACAATAAAAGTGATTATTGGAGAAGATCAGCGTATGTTAAGAGGGGCATTAGGCACTCTGTTAAATTATGAAGATGATATAGAGGTAATTGGGCAGGCTGAAAATGGAAGAGAAGTTGAACGCCTCGTTGAGCAGCTTCAACCTGATGTATGTTTATTGGATATTGAAATGCCATTGAAGAGCGGTTTAGCCGTAGCTGAAAAGCTATATATAGAGAAATCAGCATGCAAAATCATTATCTTAACTACTTTTGCCAGACCGGGGTATTTTGAAAAAGCTGTAAGGGCAAATGTCCATGGTTATTTATTGAAAGACGGTCCAAGTGAGGATTTGGCACAATGCATTAGAAATGTCATGAAAGGGAAAAGAGAGTTTGCACCAGAACTAATCTTCGGAAGTTTAAAGGAGGAAAACCCGTTAACTGAACGAGAGCAGGAAGTTTTAAGGATGGTATCAAGCGGCATGACATCAAAGGAAGTTTCCGCGCACCTGTATTTATCTGCCGGGACGGTGCGCAATTATATGTCAGAAATAATCAATAAGTTACAGGTAAAAAATAGAATCGAAGCAATCTCTGAAGCAGAAGAAAAAGGGTGGATATAAAAGGTATATTACATGAATGGCGGAAGACCTTTGCTAAATTCTGAAACTACTGTTGATATTGACTGAATTTGTTGGTCATCCAAGTCAAATGCCGCTTTTATTTTATTCTCTAAATCTGCTGTTACTCTTCTTTTTCCCACCTCTACTAGGGCGATAAGTGAGAAGCTGCAGCTGACGATTCTCGCAAAATCACGCTGGGTCATATTGTAGCTTTCCCTTAAAAACTTTATTACGTCTTTGTTCATATTTTTGCTCATTTTCTTCACCTACTATATAGCATTTAGTCGTAATGCTTCTATATAAAATTAGCATTGTTCTAAGCTATTTGTCAAAGTTATATTATTGAATGAGGAAATTTTGTATTTATCAAAAAATGACTGCCCGATAAAATGGAGGGCAGTCATTACACGTTGGAAAGCTATTTAAACATTCTTTTCTTCTTGCTAGTTTCAAAATCTACTTTATACTTTTCCTGTGTTGATGAATGATTTTTTTGTTCTTTTTTATTTCTTTCTTCTCTTTTTTCCAGCTTTAAATCTTCCATCGGCAGAGGATCAACATTTTTTTCCTCTGGAAAGGTATCAAACAAGCTTTCTTCTTTTGTTTTGTATTGTTCAGGATGGTCCATATTTTTCTTATCTTTTCTCATCATCTTTCACATCCTTATCAGGTTTATTCATCTTTACCCTTAATAAAATCAAAAAAACATAGCAAAACACATGAGAATCCATGTTTTTGCTATGTTTGAAGTTAAGCAGCTGTTGTATTTGATTGATTTTTTCGTTTATGAGATTGAATGATTTTCACAATATACCAAAATGTAACAATGATTGTGATGGCAGTTCCAATTGCTAGTGAAAGATTATATGACATTTGAAATCCTTCTGGAGCATAAAAAATGTAAGTCCCAGAGACCCCTGTCATAAATAGTGCTGGAATACCACAAATCCAATGGAACTTTTTATATTTTAATAAAAATATAGTAGCAGTCCAAAGCATGATTGTTGCAGACAATTGATTTGTCCATCCAACATATCTCCATAGAAATGAATAATCTATATTGGCTAGCAGGAAGGTAGGTACACCAACTAGTGCTGTAACTAATAAAACTTGCGCTTTTCCTTTAAGGTGAATTATTTTTTCTAATAATTCAGACAACATCATTCTTGAGGACCTCAAAGCAGTATCTCCAGTTGTAATCGGTAAAATAATTACACCCAAAATGGCAAGTAGTCCACCTAATGTTCCTAATAGAGATGTAGAGATTTCGTTAACTACTCCGGCTGGCCCTCCAGTGGCTAATGCTTCTTGAAGACCTCCTGTACCGCCAAAAAACGTCATCCCAGCTGCTGCCCAAATTAAGGCAATGATTCCTTCACCAACCATAGCGCCATAAAAAACTTTACGGCCATCAGATTCCTTTTTTAATGTTTTTGATACGATAGGGCTTTGCGTGGCATGAAATCCTGAGATAGCTCCACATGAAATGGTTACCATTAAAAGTGGCCAAATTGGAAGTTCACCTGGATGGAGGTTATCTAGTGTCAAATTAGGTAGCGTCTGTCCACTAAAAATTAAGGCGATTCCAATTGATGCTGCCATAAAAATGAGAATGGCTCCGAAAACAGGATAGATTCTGCCGATAATTTTATTAATTGGTAAAACAGCAGCAAGGATAAAATAAGCAAAAACAATTAATAATGAAACAGTAAAGTTTAAAGGTGTTATGCTAGATATTAATTGTGCAGGACTTGCAGTAAATGCAGCTGCAACTAAAATCATTAAAACGATAGATAAGATATTAATAAAGGCCTTCATGCTATTTCCTAAGTATCTGCCAACTAAATTTGGAAATTGCTCCCCTTTATGTCTGAGAGAGAGCATGCCAGAAAAATAATCATGGACAGCTCCTGCGAAAATACAGCCAATGACGATCCAAATGAATGCAACAGGTCCATACAGTGCACCCATTAGTGCACCAAAGATGGGTCCAGTTCCAGCGATGTTAAGTAATTGAATTAAGTTTCCTTTCCACCAGCTCATTGGAACAAAATCCATTCCGTCAGAGTGAGTATATGCTGGGGTTTTAATTGAATCATCCGCACCGAAAATTTTCTCTACAATTTTTGAATAAATAACATACCCTAAGATTAATAAGGCAATTGAAGCTAAGAATGTGATCATATGTTATTCCTCCTGTTGTGAAATATTTCAGAAACTTGTGAATATAGGAAGTATTTTATAGGTAAATTGCAAGTAAATCAATAGTCTTTTCAGAAAAAATACTATTTTTGAATAATTGTTCAGTTTAATTAATCTTTCTACATAAAAATGAGTATGATGAACGTCCTTTCCCGATTTAACATAAAGTGCTATAAGGTTTTATGTAATCTATCTCAAAATATATGGAAACAAATGCAAATGGAAAAGTTTTTGAGGAGGTAAGAGATGACAGTCATTGTACAGTCTTCACCTAAACCGCCAGTCAGCCGTTTTCGTGGAATACAAAGAGACATATATCATGCTTTGGAAAACAGTGAACAGCTCCATCATTATAATACTTTGCATGAATTGTTATTCGAGTTGCTTTTAAGAGAAAATTTAATAAAAGCAGCAAATCAAATGCATAACAGCCAGGCTGAATTTGCACCTTTCACGCATTCTAAATTCAATCCGGAAATATGGACAAAAACAAAGTATGGATATGTGCTCAAGCCATATATTATGCCCTCGGATGCCATTTTGGATGTATTTTATAACAGCAAAGAATATGCTTTTGAATGTTCAACTGCCATTGTGCTTTTGTTTTATAAGGCAGTGCTTGATTCGATTGCAGTCAGTCGGTTTAATACTCTTTTTCAAGGTTTGCTCGTGTGGGATTGGAACTATGATCAGGATTTAGGGATTGATACAAGGATAGGAAGGGACTTTATTCCAGGAGATGTTGTTTATTTTTATAATCCAGATTTTGATCACCCAATCTGGACTGGTGAAAATGCCGTTTATTTAGGAAATAATCAATATTTTGGCCATGGGGTTGGACTGGAAACAGAGCAGGGTATGATTGAAGCTTTAAATACGCTTAGAAAGCCTGGTGCCACTAGAGATGCATATTTAATCTCCCAGCATAGCCGGCTGAATTATAAATATTTATCGCAGTTTGCAAGGCGAATATTATCATAATTCCAGATTTTGATATGTCCTTTTGAGGGCATATTTTTTTTGTTGCAGGGAATAAAAAAAGTATAGATATTATGCTTCTATTCAAAGGAGATTACATATGAAATTAGCCGAGATATTTGCAATTTTAGGGAATAGAAGTGGCGGAATTTCGGACTTGTCTATAAATGGTATACAATCGGATTCTAGAAAAGTGAAACCAGGTGATGTTTTCGTTGCTGTTAATGGAAATGTCGTTGACGGACATCAATATATAGCCGAAGCGATTGAGCAAGGGGCAGCTGCTGTCATTGGTCAACAATCTTTATCAAGCAGGCTTGCTATCCCTTATATAAAGGTAGATAATTCCCGTGAAGCATTAGGAAAATTAGTAAGCCACTTTTATCATTATCCTTCAAAAAAACATATTATGATTGGCATTACCGGAACGAATGGTAAGACAACCACCTCCTATTTAATAAAACATATTATTGAGAAAACAGGGAGAACTTGCGGACTGATTGGGACAGTGGAGAATGTAATAAATGAGCAAAGCTTTTCACCATCTAATACGACTCCAGATGCAGTTCTTTTACAAAAACTATTGCATGAAAGCAGAGATGAGTTCATCATTCTTGAGATATCTTCCCATGCGCTTAATCAGTCTCGAACAGAGGGACTGGAACTTGACTTTGCTTTATTTACAAACCTTTCTCATGATCATTTGGACTATCATCACAATATGGAAAATTATTTTAGTGAAAAGAAAAAGATATTTCAATTATTAAAAACGACTGGTGAAGCGGTGATTAATTATGATAACGAATGGGGAAAGGTATTATCTGGAGAGCTGACAGCTATACCGTTCACTTTATTTGGCAAAGATACAGAGTTCGAAATAAAGGACGTTGCTTTGAAAGGACAAACATCATTCACCATTCATCACAATGGGGAAGCGTTTTCCATTCAATTGCCTCTTCAAGGGATTCATAATGTTTATAATGCATCAATGGCTTTTGTTACTGCATACAAAATGGGTATTCCGCCGCATAATATCTCTGCAGCTTTTCGTTCATTCCCCGGCGTTCCAGGCAGGTTTGAAACATTTTATAACGATAAAGGCGCTAGGTTTGTTATCGACTATGCCCATACAAAAGATGCTTTTGAATATTGCCTTCAAACAGCAAAATATCAACATGCGAAAAATATTTATCATATTTTTGGATTTCGTGGGGGAAGAGATCATACAAAGCGAAAAGAAATGGTAGCAGCATCAGCAAAATATAGTGATGGGATTATTTTAACGCTTGATGATTTAAATGGAGAAGCAAAAGAGGATGTTATTTTGGAACTGAAAAAACATCGTGCCAGCTTTCCAAAGAGTCAAGTGATTCCAGATCGAACTATTGCTATTCAAACTCTTTGGGAAGCGGCACGTGAGGGGGATTGGGTATTTATCACCGGCAAGGGACCGGAAGAATACAAGGATGATTATCAACTAGGAACAAGCGGTGACTTAGATACTTTAAAATTTTTAAAAAGTAAAGAGGCTGGGACATAACAAAATGAACCATTCCTAAAACCGAATAACTTCTAATTTAATAAAGCGATGTTAATAAATAAACCGACCTATTACGAAACTCTAAATGAAGTGACCCATAAAAGTTAGACACGGTTATTTCATCAGGCAGCGGTTTGGGCATGAGTTCGATATTGAATCGGACTCATGCCTTTTAATTTTGCCTTAATACTATAATCCCGGCATAAGCCACAAGTGCCTTTACCGGATATTTATACCTTAATTCACAAATGAGTTTTACTTTGTCTTTCGTGGTGATTTTTCCTTGGCTTGAACTAAGGCATTCAACTTTTTTAAATACTCGTTTTCCATACGTAAACGTTCAATTTCTGCTTGTAGTGGTTCTGTAGACCCTTCAACAGGTGATTGTTTTGTTTGTTTATTCGA
>NZ_PISD01000054.1 GCF_002835735.1 Cytobacillus horneckiae
TGGAAATCCAATAGAAACAATAGTATAATCATTATTGTTGATTGATAGTAATATTTTATTATCTAATAATTGTTATATTGAAAAGAATATGTAAATAGTATGTAAATTTAATAAGCTATAATAGAAAAATATTAAAATATAAACTTGTAGAATGAATGTTTTATTTTGATATTTTTGCACGGTTAGAATTAGAGATAATCAGGAGGAGATATAGAATGCGTAAAGTTATAACTTATGGAACATTTGATTTACTCCACTGGGGTCATATTAATATTTTAAAGAGAGCAAAAGAACTTGGAGATTATTTAATCGTTGCCATATCATCAGATGAATTCAATGAGCTGAAAAATAAAAAAGCTTACCACAGCTTCGAGAATAGAAAAATGATTCTTGAGTCAATTAGATATGTAGACGAAGTGATTGCAGAAGAAAATTGGGAACAGAAAATTGAAGATGTAAAAAAACATGATATCGATGTTTTTGTTATGGGAGATGATTGGGAAGGTAAGTTCGACTTCCTAAAAGAATACTGTGATGTTGTTTATCTGCCAAGAACTGTAGGCATATCAACAACTAAGATAAAAAAGGATCTTCTAAAAGTTAATAATGGCTAGAGAGTGTATTATTACGATTTACTTATTTGTTTTTAAGATCCTATTTAATTTTTTTAAGCTATTCCGACTGAAGGATAAGACTACCTTTATTGTATCTTTTGGTGATAATAGTTCGTATGTATACAATGAGTTAAGAAAGAAAGATTATCCTGGAGATATTGTCTTTTTGAAAAATAAAAATGTTACATTGAATGGATCTTATGATAAAAACGTAAAAATATATCAATTTGAAACGTATCATGTACTTGATACGTTTTTCTCAATTTACCACCTCGCTACATCCAAGTATATATTTATTGATAATTATTATGGTTTCCTTGCAGGAGTGAAGTTTAAAAAGAGTGTTACGTGCACACAGCTTTGGCATGCAGCAGGAGCAATTAAAAAGTTCGGTTTAATGGACCCAACAAATGAAACAAGGTCAAAAAGGGCGAATGCCCGTTTTCTAAAGGTTTATAATCGCTTTGACCACATTGTTGTTGGTTCTGAGAAGTTAGCAGAAATTTATTATAAAGCATTTGCGGCAACAGATAAAAAAATACTAAGGACTGGAATTCCGCGTACCGATCTATTTTATAATGAAGTCCAATCACAGAAAAAAAGACAAAAAATGTTTGATATGCTTCCGAATATAAGGCATAAAAAAGTTATCTTATATGCACCGACTTACAGGGAATCTGACCTGCATTGTTTTGAACTGCACTTAAATGTTAAAGATATGGTCAATCAATTAGGGCACGAGTATATAATCCTTCTTAAGCTTCATCCTGCTGTTAATGGCCAATACCAATTGAACGAAGAATTATCGGGTAGAGTTATTGATTGCAGTGGGCAATTTAAAATAAACGACTTACTGTTCATAACCGATTTTTTAATTACTGATTATTCATCCATTCCATTTGAATTTTCTATACTGGAGAAACCGATGATATTCTATCCATATGATATGGAATCGTATAAAAGCGAACGAGGATTTTGGGAGGATTATTCGGAATTTGTGCCTGGCCCAGTCGTTTACAAAACAAAGGAAATCATAGATGTGATCCTCAATCATAAGTTTGATTATGAGAAAATTAGAGAATTCAAGGGTAAGTGGAATGAATACTCACATGGGCATGCTAGTGAGAGCCTCGTGAAGGAATTATTCTTTAAACAGGATTAGGAGTATGTGATGAGCTTATTAAGAACATTGAAAAAACTTCCTATAATACACCTTATGTATAAATGGTTATTTATATTGGTGGGCAAGTTGCCAGTTAATAATCGTTTAATAATATTTGAGAGCTTTTTAGGAAAACAATATAGCTGTAATCCGCGCGCGATTTATGAATATATGGAAGCAAATCATCCAGAATATGAAATGCTTTGGAGCATTGATCCGCGCTATGTAGATGCTTTTAAAGAAAATAATATTCCTTATATTAAACGATTTTCAGTTGGATGGCTATTCAAGCTTGCCCGTGCCGGATATTGGGTATCAAATAGCCGGATGCCAGTATGGATTCCCAAACCAAAGCATACTGTGTATTTGCAAACTTGGCATGGCACTCCATTAAAAAAGCTTGCTTTTGATCTTAATGAAATTTTAATGGCAGGAACAGATACGGAAAAGTATAAAAAGGAATTTTTTATTGAATCGAGAAATTGGGATTATTTAATATCACCTAATCGCTATTCAACAGAAATATTTAAATCTGCGTTTAAGTTTGAAAAGGAAATGATTGAATCTGGATACCCTCGGAATGACATCCTTCATAATCCGAGAGCCAGGGAATTAACAGTTGACCTTAAGAAAAAATATAAGCTACCATCTGATAAGAAGGTTATTCTTTATGCTCCAACATGGAGGGATAATCAATATCATGAGGTGGGTAAATATAGTTTTGATTTGCAATTAAACTTAAAAAAAATGCGGGAAGTTTTGGACAATGAATACGTCATTGTCTTAAGAATGCACTATCTTATCGCAGAGAATTTTGACTTAAGTGATTTTGCAGGTTTTGCCTATGATTTTTCACTGCATGGCGATATAAGAGAACTCTTTCTTATGTCGGATTTATTAATCACTGACTATTCTTCTGTTTTTTTTGACTATGCTAACTTGAGAAGACCAATCATATTCTTTGTCTATGACATAGAGTCATATCGAGATGAACTAAGAGGCTTTTATTTTGATCTTCAAGAAGAGGCTCCTGGTCCACTTGTTCAAACAACTGAAGAAGTCATTGAAGAAATAAAGAAATATGAACAGCAAAGTATACTTCCGTCATCTTATGAAGCTTTCTATCAAAATTATTGCTATTTAGAAGATGGGGAAGCGACAAAAAGAGTGGTAGAAAAAGTGTTCAATTAGAGGTGTAAACGCTTATTGAAAGGTTTATTACCTAGAATTTATCATTACGGGTACACTTCTGATTTGCTAATTTCCTGGGGCTCGCCAGTAGGCGAGTTTTCTTTGGATGCAAAAAAAATCACAATTAAGGAAAATAGAAGGGAAAAGTCTATAGTTGTATCACTTATCAGTATTACGTATAATAATCATTGTGGTTTAAAGTAATAACTGCTTTCAGGAATTTTTGAATCCAGCTTTAATTTCGGGGAAGGAATTAAGAAACTATGAGCTCTATGTATAAAGTCATAAAAGAACAAATAGAAAGCTTTTATTTGATCAGACGGCTTTCATTATATGAATTGAAAAGTGCAAATAACAATAACTATTTAGGTATGCTGTGGGAAATTCTAAATCCAGGGATACAAATTACTATTTTTTGGTTTGTGTTTGGATTTGGAATAAGAGGAGGAAGAGATGTAGATGGAGTCCCCTTTTTCCAATGGATGCTCGCGGGTATTATTGTATGGTTTTTTGTGAATCCCTCAATTTCTCAAGGGTCAAAGTCGATTTATTCAAGAATTAAAATGATATCCAAAATGAGCTTTCCAATGAGTGTAATACCAACCTATGTGATATTTTCGAAATTATATCCGCACTTGGTGCTAACAATAATATCAATAATTATTTTGCACTTTACCGGCTTTCCAATTAGCATTTATTTAATACAAATACCATACTTTTTATTTGGTACAGTGGCTTTATTATTGGCTATATCTTTAATTACTTCGACTTTATCGACGATCGTAAGAGATATGCAGCAAATAGTACAAGCGATATTAAGAGTTATGATATATCTTTTACCTGTCCTCTGGGTCACTTTTAGCTTACCTGAGTGGGTACAATCAGTAATGAAAATAAATCCGATCTTTTACCTTGTAGAAGGGTATCGACACGCATTACTTGGTCAGGGCTGGTATATCACAGCTGATATTCCCTATACATTCTATTTCTGGGGAGTCGTATTGGTTCTATTCTGGATAGGTTCAGCACTGCATGTGAAATTTAGAAAGCATTTTATTGATTTCTTATAACGGAAGTGATAATGTGTCAAAATCTGTCATTGTAAAAAATGTTACAAAAAAATATAAACTATATAAAAAAACATCTGAAAAGCTGTTGGATATTATCCTGCCTAAAAGCTATGGAGAAGATTTTTACGCGCTTCGAGATATTAGTTTTGAGGCAGAAGAAGGCGATATCATAGGATTTGTCGGAGTCAATGGTTCTGGAAAATCAACACTGTCCAATGTGATTGCAGGTGTTATTCCACAAACAGAGGGAACTATTGATATCAAAGGACAAGCTTCCTTGATTGCTGTTTCAGCCGGACTAAATAATCAACTTACTGGTAGGGAAAATATTGAGTTGAAGTGTTTAATGCTAGGCTTTAGCAAAAAGGAAATTAAAGAACTTGAATCGGATATTATTGAATTTGCTGAGTTGGATAAATTTATCGACCAACCGGTAAAATCATATTCTAGTGGGATGAAGTCGAGGTTAGGTTTTTCCATCTCTGTTCATACAGATCCGGATGTATTAATTATTGATGAAGCACTTTCAGTTGGAGATAAAGCATTTGCAGATAAATGTCTAGATAAGATGAACGAATTCAAGTCTAGAGGGAAAACAATGTTCTTTATCAGCCATTCTATCGGACAAATGAAACAGTTTTGTGAGAAAGCTGTCTGGCTAGAGTTCGGTCAAATCAGGATGATTGGTAGCATCAATGAGGTTATTCCAGAATATGAAAAGTTCCTAAATGAATATAAATTAATGTCTGCACAAGAGAAGAAGGATTTTAGAGATAAAGCACTTCAAAGACAAAGCGAACCAATGTTATCATTATGATACAGTGAGAAGGAGAATCCAATTGAGTGGATTCTCCTTCTTTTTAATCTTTAAATACAGTCTTTACAATTTTCTCAGTGGCATGACCCTTTTCCCAGCTACAAAACTTCTCATAAAATTGAGCATATTTTTCCTTATACTCCTCTTCAGTTTGCTTAATATTGATAATGGATGAAATAATTTCCTCTGTAGTCTTTAATAGGGGACCAGGCACCTCTTCCTCCATATCGATATAGAAGCCCCTTAATGTATCACGGTATTTCTCCATATCATAGGTATAAAACAGTATCGGTCTTTGTAAATTTGCAAAATCAAAGAAAACAGAAGAATAGTCAGTGATTAAAATGTCAGATATAAGATAAAGGTCAGCGATATCATCATACTTAGACAGGTTAAAAGCAAAATCGTCAACGCCTGATGTTTCTATATGGTCAGCAATGAAATAGTGCATTCTTAGAAGAATCACATACTCTTCACCTAATTTTCTTTTCATTTCTTCGAGATCGAGTTTGAGTTTGAATTTATATTTTCCGGGCGCATAAAAATCATCGTCTCTCCAAGTGGGTGCATAGAGAATTACTTTTTTATCTAAAGGAATATTTAATTTTTGCTTTATTTTCATTGCCTGTTTATCCTTAACTTCAGAATGAAGAGAATCATTTCTAGGATAGCCGAATTCAAGCATTGTTTTATCAAATTTAAAAGCTCTTTTGAAGATTTCACTTGAATATTGATTTGCAGAAATTAAATAATCCCACCTTCTTGATTGTTTGTAAAAGTGTTCTTTATAATTAGGATTTGCGGAAAACACTTCATTCATATCGAACACAAGTTTCTTTAATGGAGTCCCGTGCCATGTTTGTAAATAAATGTTACCTTCTCTTTTGTTCAAGTGAAGGGGCATTCTGGAATTACTTACCCAGTATTTTGCTGTAGCTAAATAATAATAATAGGAAAGACTAAAACGTTTAATTTGTTTAGCTTTACCAGGTATCGTTCTTTTTTCATTAAAAATCCAAATAAAACGATAATCTGGATTATTTTTAATCATGTATTCATAGAGGTTTTTCGGACTGTCAGAGTAATTCTTGCCAAGAAAGCTTTCAAATACAATCGTTTTTTCTTTCAATGGCAACCTGGTAAATAATTTTTTGTAAAGAAATGTTTTAAATTTAGTTCGTCCAGAAAGTGCTCTTTTTAAATCCTTCAACATCAATTCAGATTTAACTTGATAGATATACTTCTTACGATTGGAATTTTTTATTGATCTCCATTGCGCTCTGACGAAGGAATTCATTTGTTGCTTTGTTGAAGTTCCTAAGACATGAGCAGCTTTGACTAATAAAAGCCAAATTTCATTGTTTTCATATAATATATGATGATTTTTATTATAATGTAGAAGTAGGTAATAATCCAAGAACTGCTGAATAACTTCATTGCTTTTATTAAGCTCTTTAAGTTCAATATACGTTGTTAAGAAATCAACTGAGTTCTTTAACGGATTCAATTGTGATAAAGAGGGATTGGATATTGGATCATTTCGAACCCTTTTATAGTAGATAGCTCCTTCTACAAATGCGATATTGGGAGAATCTAGATGACTGATAATCCCTACAATAAAAGCAAGATCTGAATAACATTTAACAGTTTCTGAAAACTGAATTTTGTTCTTCTTAATAAAATCTAATTGTATTAAGCGGTTTAGTGCTGACTTATTGCTAAAGGCCTTTTTGATTGACAAGTGAGTTTGTATAGGATCTGCAACAGTTTTCATACTATCTTCTTTTGCAGTATATTGGGCAGTTGGACCAGAAATAATTAAATGACCTTCTGCTTCCTGGACAAGTAATTCAAGCGTTTGAGGTGGCAAGTAATCATCACTGTCAATTAAATATATATATTCGCCTGAGGCATTCTCTATTCCTTGATTACGTGCATGACCAACACCTTTGTTTTCTTGAATATGGACTAGATGAATTCGATCATCCTTTTGTGCTAGTTGTTCAATCAAATCAGTACAAATATTATTTGAACCATCATTAATGATGAGAAGTTCAAAATGGGAATAGGTTTGATCAATAACAGATTGAACAGATTCTAGGAGAAATTCAGGTGTATTGTAAACAGGCATTATAACTGTTATTTTCTTCATAACTAACTCCTTTTAATTATTCTTATCAATTTTAACATGTTTTTTATAGAAAGAAAGGGTAACGATATTTCGTCACAAATATACATATTTGATAGGAAAAGTTAATATTTTATCTAATAAAGATTAAATATTATTAAAGACATAATAATGAGGTAAAAACATGAATAAAAAAAGTACTGTTATCAATCAATTGAATAAGGCGTTCTTATTGTTTATTTTGCTTCAACCGATATTAGACTTATTCACTTCTTTGTCCATAAGGCTATTAAGTAATGATTTTACAATTGGCTTGGTAATCCGCATGCTGTTCTTAGCAGCAGCAGGCTTGTATTTAATCATCGTTCGCAATCATGGATATCAGAAGAAAAACCTGATTTATTTTGGGCTGGTGGCTTTGCTGTTTGTTTTGAATTTGGCGCTTAGTTCTGTGTATAAACCTATTTTCTTGCTTGCAGAGGAAGTTAAGTTCTTATTAAAGGTGATATATTTTAATATCGCATTATGCCTATATTATGTCGTGTTTACTGCTATGAAAGAGTCGTTTTGGAGGGAGAGGGCAATAAATTATATTGCCTATGCTGTGTTTTTGCTTGGTGGCTTGATGACTTTAGCAGGATTAACGGGTACAGGGTTTGCCAGTTATGAAGGCGGAAAGATGGGGCATGTCGGCTGGTTTTATGCAGGCAATGAAATTGGCGCGATTATGGCGATTGGCTTGCCGATTGCTCTGTATATGGCGTTGAATAAGTCCAGGTGGTATTGGCTTCTGCTGCTTTCTGTCATTTATGGCCTGCTTGCGCTCGGCACGAAGGTTGGTTATGGGGCAATTATGATTACTTTAATTATTGGTGCGGTCATGGCCCTTGTTCAAGGGAGGATAGGTCGTTATCGGATTCCAAGAATCAGGCTCATATTTATAGGGGTTCTCATGCTATTGCTAGTTGTCATTACGCCATTCACGCCGCTTGCTCATAATATGAACATGCACTTATCGTGGCTGGGGATCAATTATGAAGAAGAGGCTGCTAGTACGCAGGAAGTAACGGACGATCAAGTGCAGAATATTGTTTATAGCGGACGGGAAAAGTATTGGGAAGATTATCGCCTATATTTTTCCGAAGCATCGCTACCACAAAAGCTGTTTGGAATGGGGTATGCTGGGAATTATAAGGAAGAAGCGAAAATGATTGAAATGGATTTTCATGATATTTTTTATTCATTAGGCGTGATTGGGACGCTGCTGTACTTTTTGCCGTTACTATGTATGTTATTCCATTTGATTCATATGCTCTTTAAGCGATTTAGCTTTTTTCTGGAATTAGAAAATGCACTTGCAGCAACCGGAGTGATTCTCGGTTTCGGTATTTCCTATATTGCCGGCCACGTATTAACAGCACCGGGTGTAAGCTTGTTTCTTGCAGTTCTGCTTGCTTTTTTAACAGCTAAGGTGAAGAAAGAAGGGGTTTAATGGTCACGAGAGACTTCAAACAACCGCTTGTATGGGTGATAGGCTATGCAATTTTTGCTGTGATACTTATTGAGTCAATCCATAGAGGAAGTCTCTTAGCCATGATGGACTGGGTATTTGAAAGTCCTGCACAAGCCCTTTATTTACTTTGTCTTTTTATATTCGGATTCGGAACCCTGTTTGTTTTTAAACGAAGAGGGTTTTTTATCATCGCCAGCCTCTTCATTTTCCTTTTTTCTCTATTAGCCTTCTCCAGCTATACAAAGGAGCGTTTGCGCGGAGATCCGCTGCTGCCAATTGATTTGCTTATGGTTGGAGAAGCAAGAAATATGCTGCAGTTCTTTTCTGATTTATCTTGGTGGATTTGGCTGATCTGTGCAATGATCGTTGCACTCTTTGTAGGCTTATTTATCGCTGTGATTAAAAAAACAGGTAAAGAGGAGCGGTCAAAGTGGCATTTTATTTTGCCTGCACTATCACTGGCAGTTTTTTGCGCCCTGCTTTCTATCGGCACGAGCCATCCTGTCAGTGAGAAAGAGAATTATAATCGAAATGGGGTGCTCGCTGGTTTTTTCAGTAATATTAGTGTGTTGAAGGTGGAGCCGCCTGAGCATTATTCGGAAGACAGCTTTGATGCTTTGTTGGATGAGTGGCAGACATTTAGGCCAGAATCGGATAGAAAGCCGCATATCATTATGGTTATGAGCGAGGCTTTTTGGGATCCAGCTGTATTAGACAAAGTAAAGTTCAATCAAGATCCGCTGCCGAACTATCGAAAATTGAGCGAGAACTTTTCTTCTGGAACACTTCATGTGCCGGTCTACGGCGGTTCAACAGCCAATACAGAATTTGAAGTTCTTGTCGGAATGAGTCATTTGTTTTTGCCGCCAGGTGCCATTGCCTATAAAAGCTATGTGAAAAAGCCTTTGCCAGCACTGCCTTACTTATTAAAAAGCCATGGCTATGAAACAACGGCCTATCATACGTACCATAACTGGTTCTATGAACGAAATAAAGCGTATCGCTGGTTAGGCTTTGATCATTTTGTTAGTTTGGAATTTTTTCCAAATCCAGTACAGGATATGATGTATTACCGTGACAATGAAATCACCGATGAAATTTTGAAAAAAATAAATGGAAGTGAGCAGCCTCAATTCATCTATGCCATAACGATGCAAAATCACGGACCATATCGAAATGATGCAAAAAAGTTTTATGCAACGATGGATGCTGAAGGGAATTTAAAAGCTGATAGCAAACATATCCTTGAGTTTTATGCGGATAACTTAGTTGAAATTGATAAAGAGCTTCAGCGTCTTGTTATGAAGCTGCAGGAAATGGGAGAAGATGCAATCGTTGTCTTTTTCGGCGATCATTTGCCTTTATTAGGTGATGATTACGCTGTCTACAAAGAAGCCGGCTATTTTTCAGGAGATAAGACTTTTGATGAATATATGAAAATGTACTCCACGCCTTTGCTTGTTTGGGATGCAAAAGAAAGCGCTCGTGAGAACTTGCAGATGAGCAGCTCCTTTTTAGGTGCATACTTACTTGAGAAAGCAGGCTTGAGCGGCTATTATTTAACAGACTTTATGAATGAGTTAAGAAACAGTGGAAAGGCGCTGCTGTTGCGTGATGATTATAAAGAAAATAGCGATCTAACAGAAGATGAGCGGAAAACATTGGAGCTGCTGCAATATGATCTTTTGTCGGGAAATCGCCAAGGAATGAAACTGGCAGGAGTTCGATTGCCTCAAAATAATAATTATAGATTAGGCTTAGCTGACCCTAGAATTGATACAGTGGAACGCTCGGAATACAAAGGTCGTGAAGCATTGCTGTTAAAAGGAGGCTACTTTACAGTCGGTTCTCAAATTTATCTCAATGGCGAAGCTGTGGAATATAGTTTTATAAATGAAAGGGAAATGCTTGCGTTTGTGTCTGATCCAGCTGAAGTAAAAACGGTCCAAATAAAGATTTTTGATAGCGAGAACCGGAAGCTTGCAGAGAGTAAAGTAGCCGTTGTGGAAGGGAAATTATGATGCAGCTTGAATAGTTGGGGAGTCAGCTATCTATTGAGAAAGCGAATTGGGATTTTTCACACGAAAAGGTGCGATTATCCTTTTTTATAGAGAAATAAAGTGATGGCCCTTTTTTGATTCTTCATGAGGATGAAAGTGTTGTATCTCTGTGAACAGACTTTTTTGAGACCTTCACGGAGATATATTGGTTTTATCTCTGTGAACAGTCACATTTTCTGATCCTTCACGAAGAAAAAAGCGTTTTATCTCTGTGAAGTCACATTTTTGGTCCCTTCACGAAGATAAAACGGGTTTATCACTGTACAAGTCTCATTTTCTGGCCCAGCACGAAAATCAGTTTCTTTAAAACAGAAGTGAACAAAAATTCTTTTAAAGTAAGAGAAATATGAAAAACAGCCGCTTTGGAAATATAATTGCGAAAATCGAATCAAAAGAGCACTGATTCCTTTGGTTTCCTGATGAATCTGCACCATTCATGGAATCCTCCGAATCAGTGCCGCTAGTCTAGTTTCTCTTCAACTATTTTCCACCGGGCATCCCATGAATTTTCTCGGCCCACTACCTGACGAGCAGCAACCTTTTCAACAGAGCTGGCGGCATCTTTTTGTTCAATCAAACGTTTGATTGACGCCACTAGTTCATCAGCGTGTTCTACAATATCAATCACATCACTGTGATGGACGACCTCAGGCAAAGGTGTAGAGATAACAGGCTTCCCGGCAGAAAGGTATTCGTACATTTTTATTGGGTTGACGCTTTTTGTTAATTTGTTCATCCGAAAAGGAATCAGGCATGCATCGAAGGACTGGATATAGTTAGGGAGGTTTTTATAAGGCTTGCTCCCTAAGAAATGAACATTGTGCAGACCTTTGAATTGATTAATATTGGTGTCTACAGGGCCAATCATTACGAATGAACATTTTTCGAGATTGCGGGCAGCTCCGGCAATGAGGTCCAAATCAATCCAGTCGCTGATTCCACCGACAAAGCCAATAATCGGATGGGGGATACCTGCGATATCGTGCGGTGTTAACAGGGTTTCGGTTTGGACTTTGGCAAAATGGTCATATTCTGCTCCGTTTTGAACGAGATGAAAATTGGCAGACCAGTCTTTACGGTCTTCCAGTAGCTGGCGGGCTGTGGCAAAGCATACATGTGCTTTTTCCATCAGCTCTTTTTCCATTTCCTCAATGAGCTCCGGTTTAATTAACCCAGTGAATGATGCATGGTCGTCTACACAATCATAATAAATACGCTCAAACGGGATATGTTTGAACATGTCAACTGAATTTGGAAGAAATGAATAAAGCTCAGCTCTTTCTTTGCCGATGATTTTCATTGCATTTTTTACAGCACTGGCAATCCATCTTTGATTGATTCGGTTAATCATCCTGTTTTTACTGCCAAACGGCAAAACAGGTGGTGGACTGAGGACATATAATTTTTCATCTGTTTTCTGCACACCGCTTCTCCAGCGGCGCCAATTTTCCAACAAGCGTTTATTTTTTAACGGCCCTAGTAAGCTAACAGGTGGTTCTATATAGATGACAGTTCTACCGGACTTTGCAGCACGTTTCATGAAATGGTGGGGACGGTGCTGAACACCCTCCCAATCACCTGCTGAGGTGGTAATCATGACTTTATCCATGTTTATTCCTCCTTGACTTTGATTTGAAATAGGCAGCCATCCACTGCATTTCTTTTAGCCTGAACAGTAATGAGCCTATCGCAGTAAAAATAAAAGCACATAGGGCCGATACGAAAAAGGACAGGATCGGATGAAGTGTCTCATATAAAGGATGAATAAAATACAGAAGCGCAAACACCAATGCGAAAAGCAACATCAATTTTAGCGTACTGAACAAGAAGCTCTTCATTTCCGCAGGATCGACCTCCGTTTTTCTCGGCAAATACATACACAAGAATAAGGTTTGCAGCATCATCGCAATGGAGGTTGCGAGGGCAATGCCGCCAACACCGAAATACCTTGAAAGTATGAGACTTAGAATGATATTTGCTACAATGGAAGCAACGCTCGCAATCATTGTTATTTTAGGTTGGTGAATGGCTATAAAGCTGCGATTGAGAAATTCTTTAAGAGCAATGAAAATCATTCCGAAACTATAAAAAAAGAATGCAGTGGTCGTAAGAAGTGAAGCTTCATCATCGAATGCCCCTCGTTTATAGGCAATATTGACAAGTGTTTCACTTTCAATGAGCATAACTGCCATAATGGGAATGCCGATTAAACTAATCACATTTATTCCTTGAAAAATAAGATGCACAAATTGCTTGCTCTTTTCTGCTGCTGCATCGACAATAGATGGGAACAATACTGTAATAAATGATAAAAGAACAATACCTAGCGGCAAAAACATCAGCTTATTTGCATAGTTTAACGCAGACACACTGCCTGTCTGAAGACTTGAAGCAATCATCCGGTCAACGACAGCATTAAGCTGGTAAGCAATCGACGCAATGATCATCGGAGATAGCGCTAAAAAGGTATCTCTGAATAATTTTTTGTGCGCTTTAAAATTAAAATTGAGTTTTAAAACGTTGTATTTACGGATAAATGGATATTGGACAAGAAACTGGCTGACTGCCCCAAGCAAGGTTGCAGCAGCAATGCCGTAAATACCATATACATTTGTTAAAAGAACGATGGCAAGTATGATCAAAATATTTTGCGGAATTGCTCCGAGTGCAGGTGGAGCAAACACCTTTTCATATTCCAGTATGCCTGTTGTTACAGCAGATAAAACATAAAAGCAGAAGCTCGGGAGCATAATGATAGTTAACATATTTGTTAATTCCAGCTGCTGATCTGAAAATCCCGGCGCCATTATTTTCGTAATATAAGGTGTCAAAACTAAGCAAATCAATGTGACAATGAAAGAAAGTACTAGAAATAAAGTTGTAAGAACACTCATTATTTCACTTGCTTCAGTTTTACTCTTCTTTTTTGCTTCCGCATAAAGCGGCACCATACCAGTAGTAATAGCCATTCCTACGGCTGTAAAAAGCAGGACTGGAATAATAGAAGCAACAAAATAAGCGTCTGATGTCGGTGATGTCCCAAAATAGGATGCCATCAGGAGCTCGCGGCCAAACCCTAATAATTTACTAAAAATGGCAATCAATGTAATCATGCCTGCAGCTTGCACAATAGTTTTTTTCATTGGACGCTCCACTTTCATATAGATTACACTTTCTATCATATGGATTTTCGATATAAATTACCAATATGTATTAAATGAGGTTATAAAAACATGAACAATTACGTAAATATTTTAGGTGTAAATTTTATAAATACAAGCTTTGCTGATATGGAACAGCTGCTTGTTAATCATCTTGAAAAAGAAGAAAAAACCTTCGTGGTGACGGCGAATCCGGAAATCGTCATGTATGCAAAGGATGATGAACAATATATGGAGTATGTTCAATCAGCAAATTATGTTGTCCCCGATGGCAATGGTATTTTGCTCGCTGCAAAAATGATGAACCAGCCACTAAAAGAGAGAGTGACCGGATATGATTTAACAATTGCTCTTTTGCAAAAGGCAAATGAGAAAGGTTGGAATGTATATCTGCTCGGCGGAAGGGAAGAAGTAAATAAAAGAGCAGCTGATCGTATGGCAAAAGATTTTCCATCAATTCATTTAGTTGGACGCCATGATGGGTATTTTGATTGGGATGATACTAGCTTAAAGGAAAAAATATCATCGCTACAACCAGATCTAATTTTAGTTGCGCTTGGCTTTCCACGTCAGGAAAAATGGATCGCGGAAAATATTTCCTCTTTTTCAAAGGGCGTGTTCATCGGTGTGGGGGGAAGCATTGATGTCATTGCCGGTGAGGTAAAGCGTGCACCGGATTTTTGGCAAAAGCTAAAATTAGAATGGTTTTATCGGTTGATTAAACAGCCATCTCGCTGGAGAAGAATGCTTGCGTTGCCGCAATTCGTGATGGAAGTGCAAAAGAAAAAGCGAAATATGTAGCTGTAATTGCAACCTTTTGTGATGCTGCTCCGTCTTATACTATGACAAAACAAAGGATGGATAAACCATGAAGGTGCTTCATTTAAATGCGGGAAACGAAACGGGCGGTGGAATGTTTCATATTTTAGATTTGCTTGAAACGCTCGACCCCTCCACATTTATTTTAGGAGTTTTTGAATCCGGACTGATGTTTGAAGAAGCAGCAAAACGGGGAATTAAAGTACAGTTATTTAAAACGAAAAAACGGTGGGACTTTTCCGTTATTCAACAAATCGTTCAATATATTAATAAGGAGCAAGTCACCATGCTGCATACGCATGGAGCGAGAGCCAATTGCTTTGGCTATTTAGTAAAGCAAAAGCATCAGCATTGTTCATGGGTCACTACCGTTCATAGCAACCCGTATGATGATTTTTTGAATAAAGGACTCAAGGGGAAGCTGTTTACTCACCTGCATCTATGGGCATTGAAAAGGCCAGATTATTATTTCGCCATTTCAAGCCGTTTTAAAGATATGCTTATTTCTGAAGGGATACAGGAAAGTAAAGTGACAACCATCTTTAACGGAATTGATTTTTCAAAAGATGAGCCTTCGACAGTCCTATCGAGAAGAGATTTAAATCTGAATGAGCATGATTTTGTGATTGCAATGGTTGCAAGACTTACGCCTGTAAAAGGCCATATCACCGCGCTGCGTGCCTTGAAGGAGATTATCTCAGATTACCCGAACGCTAAACTCCTGCTTATTGGTGATGGATTTCTGGAATGGGAACTTAAAAAACAAGTAGAGGAGCTTCAATTAACAAATCATGTCTTTTTCCTAGGTTACAGGAAGGATGTGGATGCTTTGCTGAAAATAGCAGACTTAACTCTTCTTACTTCCTATAGTGAAAGCTTTCCCCTTGTTTTACTTGAAGCGGCCAGAGCGAAGAATCCGATTATTACAACCGATGTCGGGGGAGTGAGAGATTTAATTCCCTCAAAAGAACATGGCTGGGTCATTCCTGTTAAGGATCATTTTGCATTAACTGTTGCCTTAATCGAAGCGATGGATCAACATGTGAAAGGAAACCTGAAGGAAAAGGGCGAACGATTATACACGCTTGCGTCTACAAAGTTTACAGTGGAAAATTTTCGACAAAACGTGATAAACGCATACAAAAATTGGGTGTAAAAAAGTGCGGATTTTGTCAAAAAAGATCCGAACTTATTTATTGCTTGTGTGATATAATAGGGACATTATGTAAATGTACGTAAATTTGAAAAATATGCCTGATTCCACGTGCGCGAGAGGGGCATTCTATTCATAGGGAGGGTCTTTTATGATTTACTTGACCTTAATATTATGTTTTATATGCTCCGTTCTTTTAACACCTCTGGTGAAAAGGCTAGCCTTTAAAATAGGAGCAACTGATAAGCCTAACAATCGAAAAGTCCATGAAAAAGTTATGCCGCGCCTTGGCGGATTAGCTATATACTTGAGCTTTATGCTTGGCATTTTCATCTTTGCACCAAGCCAGGAAAGTCATCTGCCAATTATGATTGGCGGATTGATTATCGTCATCATCGGCATCTTGGATGATGTATTTGAATTACCAGCAAAGATAAAGTTTATTGGACAGATAGCTGCCGCATTGGTTGTAGTGTTTTGGGGTGGTGTTGAAGTTGAATGGATCAACAGTCCATTCGGTGAGGGTAAAATAGACTTTGGCTACTTTGCTATCCCGATAACGATTCTTTGGATTGTCGGGGTCACTAATGCGATTAACTTAATTGATGGCCTTGATGGATTGGCTGCCGGCGTTTCGTCCATTGCCTTATTTACAATTGCGGGGATGGCAGTATTCATGCAAAACACTTATGTTATTGCTATTGCATCGCTGCTATTAGTTGCAACATTAGGGTTTTTAATTTTCAACTTTCATCCGGCAAAGATCTTTATGGGTGATACAGGGGCACTATTCCTCGGATATATGATTGCGGTTCTCTCATTATTAGGATTCAAGAACGTGACAATGATTTCGTTTATCATTCCGGTTTTAATTCTTGGCGTGCCGCTATCTGACACTATATTTGCTATTTTTAGACGGATATTAAATAAACAGCCGATTTCGGCTCCAGATAAATTTCATCTGCATCATTGCTTGTTGAATGCGGGCTTTACACATAAACAAACCGTACTTCTTATTTATGCAATGGCAGCCTGCTTTGGGATGATTGCCATCATTTTCTCGCAAGCGAAAATATGGGGTGCTATCCTGCTGATTGCAGTGGTCCTTGTAATGCTGGAACTTTTCGCCGAAATCATCGGCTTGCTCGGCAAAGATTATCAGCCATTGCTTAAAAGGCTGAAAGGAAAAGGGAATGGTTAGAAAAAGAAGCTGACAATGGTTAGCTTCTTTTTTATTTGCTTTTTTTGGAAGAAAAGTAGAGAATTTATTTAATTGAGTCATTTGGCTGAGAAAAAAACACGAATTTTAGTAGAAACTGAGGTTGATTTAGGTTTAATTACAATATATACATAGAGTGATAGAACTTTAAAAAATTGTTAATCATGAATTAAAGGTGGTATTTTGATGGATAAGAAATCAATTCTAGTCATAGAAGACGAAGAAAAAATTGCACGGTTATTGGAATTAGAGCTGGAATATGAAGGCTATGAGGTAACAAAAGTACTCGATGGGCTAGAGGGATTTCAAGCATATAAGAAAAATAGCTGGGATCTCATTTTATTAGATATCATGCTGCCAGGCATCAGCGGCATTGAATTATTAAGGAGAATTAGGGCAAACGATAAAAGTACGCCTGTCATCCTTTTAACTGCCAAAAGTTCTGTCGAGGATAAAGTTTCTGGCCTTGATTTAGGTGCAAATGATTATATAACCAAACCATTTCAGATTGAAGAATTGCTTGCTAGGGTTCGGGTGGCCTTAAGATTTAAAGCTGCTGAAGAGATAGAGGATGATGGAGACTTACTAATTCTTTCTGATTTAAAAATTAATGAGAAAACAAGAGAAGTCTTTCGCGGGGAGCCATCCATCGATTTAACGCCGAGAGAGTTTGATTTACTTGTTTATTTAATGGTTAATAAACGGCAAGTGCTAAACCGGGAGCAAATTGTAGAATCAGTTTGGGGATATGATTTTATAGGGGATACAAATGTAGTTGATGTCTATATTCGCTATATAAGGAAAAAAGTCGACGGACCAGATCATCCTGTGCTTATTCATACAGTCCGCGGTGTAGGATATGTAATAAGGGAGCCGAAATGAAGCTGAAAAATAAGATCAATCTGTATACATCCATATTGTTCATCATTTTGCTAATTTTAATGAATATATCCATCTATTTATTATTTAGCAATATGGTAATGAATAGTGAATTAGACCGTGGAAAACAGGAGTTGGAGAGAAATGCTGCCGCAATTGAAAGATCACTTGGGACGGTAGCAACTGATGAGCTGCTGCGGGCATATACACCGATTGATGGCTTGATAAGAATTATCCAAGAGAACCTTGAGACATTTGGAGGTACACATGATGCTTCTTTTAATAAAGAGGCACAAAATGTGGAGAAAAAATTCATTCAATCTACAAATGTTGAAATTGTTAAAAGTGAAAGTACTTATATGTTAAGTTCAACACCGATTATATTAAGCAATGGTGAGGTGGCGAACTTGCAAATAGCAAAGAGTATTGAAGGAACGACCGAAATCTTACATGCACTAAGAATTGTGTTAATCATCGTTACATTAGTAGCAATGATTCCAGTCATCATATCGAGCAGATTATTAAGTAACCTCATTATTGCACCAATTACATCTATGATTAAAACAATGAGTGACATTAGAGAAAGCGGTAAATTTAAAAGGCTTACTTTGAAATCAGAGTCAAATGACGAGCTGCATGAGATGGGGACGACCTTTAATCACATGATTGATTTACTTGAAGTCAACTTCGATAAACAAAAGCAATTTGCATCCAGTGCTTCACATGAGCTGAAAACACCATTAACCGTCATTGAAAGCTATGCAAGTCTTTTAAAGAGACGCGGATTGCAGGATCCTAAAATTTTCGAAGAATCGATTGAGGCCATTCATTCAGAAGCCATCAGGATGAAGAATATGACTGAGCAGTTACTGCTGCTCGCAAAGCATAATGAACAATGGAATCTAGAGTTAAAAGACATCGATCTTACCGAGTTTTTAACAGATTCAGCAAAGGCTTTTCAAAACGCATACAATAGAAAAATAATATTCGATAGCCAGATGGATACAAATGCTTTCATTTATTCAGATGAACAAAAATTAAAGCAACTGTTATTCATATTCCTTGATAATGCAAGGAAATATAGCGATGAAAAAATTACGATTACTTTAAGTTTAAACAACAAAGAAGAAACGTTAATTAATATCTCAGACAGGGGCATTGGCATTAACCAAACTGAATTGCCAAAGGTATTTGACCGTTTTTACCGCATTGATAAAGCAAGGTCGCGAAAAACTGGCGGTGTAGGCCTTGGTCTTTCTTTAGCAAAGGAGATCGCGGAGGCGCTCGACATAGATTTGCAATTGCAAAGTGTGGAAGGCATAGGAACAACTGTTACTTTGGTATTCAATAAGAACCATAAGAAGTTGAGCTAAAAGTTTGAATCAATGATGATTTCTCATCCTTTTTTAATCTTGATATTAGATACTAAAAGGAAAGAAATTTGATTGGGGGCGTGAGAATGAGAAAGAAGTGGATATGGATAACTTTTAGTTTAATCGTTCTTGTAGCTGTTATTATCGTTGTATCATGGAAAGGATTAAGTACTTCTGCAGAGGCGATTACTAAGGAAGAAGCCCGTTCCATCATTGAGCAAAGGTATTCAAATAGCAAAGTAACAAATATTAATTTGCAAAAGGATGCTTATCGCATAAATATGACAAAAGATAACGGGGAGTACGAAGTTGCTCTTAATGCAGAGAATGGAGAAATCTTGTCCTTAAAAAAAGTAGGGAAAAATGGCACTGATAGCGGGGAAAACGATGAAAACAATGAAAACGATAATAATATTATAAATGAAAAGGAAATTGAAAAGATTTTATTAGAGTCAAGTGATGAAATCTTGTCACTTGAAAGGAAGCTCGATAAAGAAAATGAAATTTATGTTGCGAAGGTAAAAGAAAATAAAGAAGAGTTCACGATTAAAGTCGATGCAGAAACAGGCTCAATCGTTTCAAAAGATAAAGTTGAACGGCCAAAAGAGGAAAATGCCCAAAAAGCAATTTCTAAAGAAGAAGCAGTTAAAATAGCTTTAGAATACGTCAATGGAACAGTAGATGATGACATTGAAACAGAAAATATTGGCGGTCAAACTTATTATCTTATCGAAATTGAAACGGATGACGATAGGGAAGCAACTGTGCAAGTCCATGCGATTACCGGAAAAGCTACCATTTCATATGATGATTAAGCACTCTCAGCAAATTCTAATCTTCTTCTCTTAATTCCTTAATCTGAGCGGATTATATTATAAATATAAATAATCTACGAATTTTAAGGAGGAAATATATCAATGAAAAATACAATTTTTATCGGTTTATTAACAGCGGGAGTTATTCTTGGCGGGGCAGTTGCTGTTGGAGCAACGAATAATGACACAAGCGCAGACGATCATCCGAAAACTGAAGAAAACAAAGATTTAATTACGATGGAAGAAGCGGGTGACATTGCTTTAAATAAACAAGCTGGCCGAGTAGAAGAAATTGAAGTAGAGACTGAAGCTGGAGAGCAATATTATGATGTTGAAATAGAAAATGACGATAGTGAATATGATGTGCAAATTGAAGCGGCTACAGGCAAAGTAGTACCTGTTAATGCGAAGGTCGAAGATGACCTGGATGATGACGATGACATTCAACTACGTAAACAAGACATTATATCTGAAAAAGAAGCGATTGCAATTGCTGAGAAGGAAGCAAATGGGAGAGTTACTGAGATTGAACTAGATGAAGATGACCGTTTAATCGTTTATGAAGTGGAAGTCATTTCTAAAAAGAGTGAAGTGGACATTGAGATTAATGCTGTGACTGGTGAAGTAATAAAAAAGGAAAATGACTAATTTTTTAAAGGCATGTGTTTGGTTTTTGACCAGATGCATGCCTTTTCCTATGGGAAAACCTAAATAATTGTACAAATTCTTATCGATTTCTAATCTTTCTATCATTGTTTCTACATAGATTTCTAATTTTCAAAAACTAATATAGGGGATAAGAAGTAAAGCGGATGCGCCTTGCTCCTTCGATAATCGCTGGAGCAGTCATTTTCTTGACTTAAAAAGAACTATATTAGGAGGAAGCGAAATGAAAATTATTATTATCCCATCTGGTTTTAAGGAATGTTTAGAAGCTGAGGAAGTGGCAAGTGCAATGGATAAAGGAATCAGAAGGTTTGATCCCACCGTGAATACAATCGTCATCCCAATGGTTGATGGGGGAGAAGGTTTTGTGAAAACAATTATAAGAATCAAGAAAGGAAATTTGATATTTATTGAAGCCACTGGACCTGTAGGTGAAAAAGTGGAAACCTATTTTGGAATGTATGTAGAAAATGGCGTAAAGACGGCAGTGATTGAAATGGCCGCTATTGCTGGCTTAAAAATGGTTCCGCATAATCAACGCAATCCTTTAAAGACAACCACATTTGGAGTCGGTGAATTAATCCAGGCTGCATTAGATTCAGGTGCGGATCATATTTTGATTGGCTGTGGAGATTCCGGTACTTCAGATGGCGGTGCGGGTATGGCACAAGCGCTCGGCGTCCGATTTTTAAATCAAGAACAACAAGTAATTGATATAAACGGAGGAGGGGACTTGCATCACATTGCCCATATGGATCTATCTAATGTGGATGCTAGGCTTTCTCAAGTGCAAATTAATGTAGCATGCAACTGGCATAATATACTTTGTGGAACAAATGGGGTGGCACATGTTTTTGCACCTCAAAAAGGAGCCACGCCAATTGAAGTAGAGCTATTAGCTAATGGTTTAGAGCACTATGCAAACATAATAAAGAAGGTTACAGGCATTGATGTGAAAACGCTGCCAGGCAGCGGAGCATCTGGAGGATTGGGAGCAGGATTAATTGCCTTTACAGGTGCTCAATTATTTCCGCGCTATGAAATCATTATGAAATATATTCAAATTGAACAACATCTTCAAGGTGCAGATCTTGTTTTAACAGCTGAAGGCTGTTTAGATAGACAAACGCCTAATGGAAAGATTCCTGCGGAAGTGGCTAGACTTGCAAAACAGTTAGGCATCCCTGTTATTGCCATTACCGGCACGATTGGGAAAGATGCATGGGTGAATTATACAAGTGGAATTGATGCTTATATGAGTATCATACAGAAGCCTACATCATTAGAAAAGGCGATGGAAGATGCAGCTCATTTGATTGCTGATAGTGCAGAAGCAGCTGTACGCCAGATCCAGGTTGGATATAGAATTGCGGAACGAAAATATAGAAAAGGAATCATATGAAGTTTAATCGTTTGCTAGAGAAGCAAAATCGCTTTATTCCATCCACCCAGGCATTTTTGGAAAAGCTGTCAAATAGTAACCGAATAATCATGATTCTTCTTTCCTTTATTTGTTCATTTATTATTCTCACAGATGAATTAGAATATGATGCAAAGGTTTCTATCATTGTTTTTATCATTACTTTAGCATTATGGGTAGGTACGAAACTGCCTGCAGCTTATGTTGCTCTCGGTGCCTTATCAGTGATTATCTTATTAAAAGGCGCGGATACAGAATTATTATATGAATCTTTTTCTTCCGAAATCATATGGCTTATGATTGGCGCCTTTGTTATTGGAGAAGCGTTTAGTTCATCAGGCTTGTCTACTAGAATGACGCGTGCAATCGTTACTCGGGCAAAAACCTCTAATCAAATTTTATTCTATCTGATGATATCCTTGTTTCCACTTTCGATTTTTATCCCATCCACTTCTGGCAGAGCCGCCCTTATGCTGCCGATTGTTAGGGAGATTTCTAATCTGCTAAAAACAAAGAAACAAAAAGAAGTCATCGCCTTATTTGTTCCAGTCATTATATTAATGACTACCTCATCAACTTTATTAGGAGCAGGATCACATTTAATTGGAGTGGAAATCTTGCAGAAGAATACAGGAGAGAGTATTTCTTATATTAATTGGTTAGTATGGGGACTGCCTTTTTCAATAATGATTAGCTTGGTCACCTATTTTGTCTTTAAATCTTATTTTTCAAACGAGTTAACTTCTCAGCCGCTTGATGCGCAAAAGGATACAACCCTATGTAAAGCAAAGCCAGTTTCCAAAAAAGAAAAGCAAACGCTCGTTTATTTAGGCATTCTTATTTTGCTATGGCTGACAGAAGCGATTCATGGCTATGAAATAGGTTTTATAACGATCTGCGGCGCATTGGTTTTTATGCTGCCAAAGTTTGGTGTGATTACCTGGAAAAAAGGTCTGCAAGCTGTATCGTGGAATTTAGTTTTGTTTGTGGCGGCAGCAACGGCTTTAGGAATAAATCTTGTTGAAACGGGTGCTGTCAAATGGATTGAGGAGGGCATATTTAAGCTGTTAGGAGCTTTTCCTCATATTCCACAATGGGCAATACTGAGTCTCATTATCTTAATATCCATTACTAGCCATATATATATCACTTCACATACGACAAGAGCTGTCGTGCTGGTCCCTGGTATTCTGATGCTAAGTGCGACTCTAGAATTAGAAGCTTCCGCAGTACTGTTTTTAAGCTTAGTAGGGATGAATTATTGTTTAACTTTCCCGATAAGCTCGAAGGCACTATTAATCTATTACGAGGATGATTCCTTGCGCTATCGAGCGAATGTTTTGATGAAGATAAACATGATATTAATGCCACTTTATTTTATCATGATGATTTTATTTTACTTTACTTATTGGAGCTGGACTGGGTTATCTATATAGGATAAGCAAAAGGAGCTGAGAAAGATGGCTGTTACAGCTCCTTTTGTATACTATACTAGATCGCTTATGATAGAACTTCGACTGTAAATCCACCAGGTGCTTGAACATAAAATGTATATCCATGTTCTTGACGAGGCGGTTCAACATCATAACCGTCATTTTTCAACCGTTCATTAATTTCATCCACTTCTTCTTTACTTTCTTGATGAAAACCAATATGAAATGTTTTCGGATACTGAACATTTTTGCCCTTCATCAATGTCAGTACAAATCCATCATCATCAAACATTGCGGCGAATCCATTTCCGCGGCTACCCACGCATTTTAGATTGAAATAAGTTTCTAAGAAATCCCTTGAACCAGCCACATCTGTCACAGTTAAATTTAAATGATTAAGTTTCATTTGCATAACTCTCCTTAATATTTTCCAATTATAGGACTTATTTTACTTTAAGATATTTTGCTTGCACAATAAAAAGAAGCATGCCAAGCATGCTTCTCAGATTGTAGAGCAACTTCATTTAAAAATGAAAGGATTCGGAATCTCCGAGGCATTTCACTCGCTTTCCGCGGGGCGTGCGTCGATCCGCTTCGGCGCCACGCATGGTCTCGACAGTCTCGCTACCCTCGCATGATTCGAGCGGGCACCTCTCCAAATCCAACTAATATTTCTTATTTTTCATATCAATAATCGGTATTTGGCTCAACATCTTCGCCTTGGGCTTCATCTTGGTAGGTTTCATTTTGCCCAAGGTTGGTTGTGCCGATATCTAAGTGTTTTTTTAGCTGATTGCTTATTTCCTGCAGGCTCAGTTCATCAAGCTGATAATAATAAACTTGATTTCCATTGGAGTTTGGCAAATATAGGTCCTGGCCGTCAATATTCAATGTTTCAATATTTAGCGACATGCCTGAAGTTGCGTAGGAAAGTAATGACTTCATTTGGTCGAAAGAAAGGTCAGTTTCCATATTGTTTCCTACAGCTTCGATAACGTCTCCATATTTTCCGATTGAATCAAATGAAGCGGCTTTTTTCACGATCGATTTCACGATTTCTTGCTGTCTTTGTCCGCGGAAAACATCGCTGTCCATTTTACGTGTGCGTGCTAACGCCAGCGCTTCTTCGCCATTTAATGTTTGGTAGCCAGCTTCTAGATTAATGGCATTTGGAACATCATTTGAATCTTGCTCTGAAAAAGCATATGGCACTTCAATATCAATACCGTCAAGGGCATCAATAATTTCAATAAATGCATCAAAGTTCACTTTTAAGTAGAAATCAATTGGAAGATCGAGCAATTCTTCAACTGTTTCAATCGTAGTAATTGGACCTCCGTTTGCGTGTGCGTGAGTAATTTTGTCCTGATAGCCAAGCTTAGGTATATGAACATAGGAATCTCTTGGAATGCTCAGTAACTTAATAGATTTTTCATCTTTATTAAAGGTTGCTAACATCAGTGCATCCGATCTTGATGATGTGCTAAAGCCTCTTTTGCTGCTATCATCGACACCGATGATGAGAAGTGAAAAATTATCCATCTCTGGCTGAACAGCCACTGGTCTTTTTGATTCCCTGTCCAGTGGATTATAGGTGCTATTCATAACCGATTCAGCTTTATTGTATAAATGTGCTCCATAGGCTGCTGCGCTTAATGCGAGGACCATAATTGGGAGGAATATAAACGTGAATATGCGTCTTCTTCTTTTAGACTTGCGTTGCTTATGCTTTTTTACGGTACGTCCATCATAAGACATCTGATTTCTCCTTTAATATTAGTGAATAGAAAGCTCGTTTACATAATTAATATTTATTTTACAATTAATTAATGAATTCGTAAATTGTAAACTATTTTATTGTCGTTTCTTGGTAAAGTATGTCGCCTTCGCTAATCGTGGCTTGTCCATTGGTCAGCTCAGTCATCCACTCTTTAAAAACTTCAGTTTCATTTTCTTTCGCAAAGGTTTCGATTTCGACAAGATCTGAGTAGTGGATTTCTTTAATTGGATAGATGGACGAACGCAATTCATTTTCCAGTTTCCCAAGGAAAGTGTAGTCAACTTTTGTATGCATGACCCGCATGAGCTGTCTTTCTACGATTCCTGTCGCCTGGAGCCCTTCGGATGTAGCTTTTCCGTAAGCGCGAATGAGGCCACCAGCACCTAATTTAATTCCGCCGAAATATCTTGTAACAACGACAACAGTGTCTTTCAATTTTTTCTTTTTTAGCACTTCAAGAATAGGGACACCTGCTGTTCCGCTAGGTTCACCGTCGTCATTAGCTTTCTGGATAAGATCATTTTCACCAATAAGATAGGCGGAGCAATTATGAGTCGCATCCCAGTTTTGTTTTTTGATTTTTTGAATGAAGCTCTGAGCTTCCTCTTCTGTTTCTGCTCTGGAGACATAAGCGATGAATCTTGATTTTTGGATGTTAATCTCGTGTTCTCCGTATGCTTTTACTGTATAGTATTGGGGCAGCAAACATACCGCTCCTTCCCTCGCGTTTATTCTTCTTTCATTATAATTCGACATGAATTGTAACAACAGAATTATTAATAGATTGTAAACAAACTTTAATATTGTCGAATAACACACATGTTATAATGTATAAATACTCAAGCAGAATGTAAAATCCACTATTAGAATAAGTTTTTTTTGACATAAAATTAGGATATAAGACATAGGGGAAGATTTCAAGACTAAGACTATTTATCGAATTTTAATGTAATTGGTATATTTTTCTCCTTTGGAACATAGTATAACCGCTCTTTTCAAGGTAAAATAAGGAATAGCAGCTAAAGGGGATTTTCCCTTGGAGGAATGCGAATGAGTATAAAAAAGTTTGATACAAAATCGCTTGATTTAATTTTAGAGAAAATGATTGAGACAGTAGGAACGAGCAAGGATGAAATCTTTCGTATTGGCGAACAATGCCGCAAAGACTATGAGACATTGACGGAAGAGCTAAAAGACGTCAAGCATATGGTCATTAAAGTGATTGATGAAGGCGATCGTCTTGAAGGTCAAACACGATTTGCCAGAAAGCGTCTTTCTGAAGTCAGCATGCATTTTAAGGATTATACGGAAGCCCAGGTTCGCGATGCGTATGAAAAGGCACACCAGCTCCAAATGGATTTATCCATGAACCGCCAATTGGAAAAGCAGCTGAGAGATCGCCGTGATGATATTGAAAGACGGCTTGTCGGCGTTAGCGATACAATTGAACGAGCTGAGCACCTAATTTCGCAAATTACTGTCGTCATGAATTATTTAATGAGCGACATTAAGCAGATGGGCGAAATGCTTGAAGATGCGAAAATGAAGCAGGAGTTTGGGTTGAAAATTATTGAGGCGCAAGAGGAAGAACGCAAACGGCTTTCCAGAGAAATTCATGATGGTCCTGCACAAATGATGGCCAATGTAATGATGCGCTCCGATTTAATTGAACGTGTATATAAAGAGCGCGGTACAGACGAAGCGATGATAGAAATCAGGAATTTGAAAAAGATGGTGAGAAGTGCGCTTTATGAAGTGCGCCGCATCATTTATGATTTGCGTCCGATGGCTCTTGATGATTTAGGCTTAGTTCCAACCTTAAAGAAATATTTGCAAACAACAGAAGAATACCACAAACAGACGAAGATTTCTTTTATGAATATAGGCAAGGAAATAAGGCTTCCTAGCCAATATGAAGTGGCTCTGTTCCGTCTCATACAAGAAGCAGTACAAAATGCAATCAAGCACGCAGAGTCGAATGAAATCGCAGTTAAATTAGAAATAAACAAGATGAGGGTGGCTGTTGTCATTAAAGATGACGGCAAAGGCTTCGATATTAATGAAAAGAAAGCCCAATCCTTTGGTATTATTGGGATGAGAGAAAGAGTGGAACTTCTTGAAGGACAGCTTTCCATCGATTCACATATTGGAAAGGGCACAATTGTAATCATTCAAATTCCATTGAATTTATAATGTTAAGATGCCGATAAAAAGCTGATCCAACATCATGATACAGAGAGAATTTTTATAGAGATTTGGGAGGCGAAGGACTTGAATACAAAGATAGTGATTATTGACGACCACCAGCTATTTAGAGAAGGGGTTAAACGTATTTTAGATTTTGAAAAGACATTCGATGTTGTTGCAGAAGGTGATGATGGCAGCGAAGCAATCGGAATCGTTGAAGAATATCAACCAGACGTCATTATTATGGACATCAATATGCCGAATACAAATGGTGTAGAAGCCACTCGTCAGCTTGTTGAGAAATACCCAGATTCAAAGGTTATCATTCTATCTATTCACGATGATGAAAACTACGTGACACATGCTCTAAAAACAGGCGCGAGCGGTTATCTATTAAAAGAGATGGATGCAGATGCTCTTGTTGAAGCCGTGAAAGTAGTTGCTGATGGCGGATCATATCTTCACCCTAAAGTGACACATAACCTAGTAAACGAATATCGCCGCTTAGCTTCTGAAGGAACTGGTACAACGGGTTCTTACGGCCAAGTAGAAATCCGCAGACCGCTTCATCTTCTGACGCGCCGCGAATGCGAAGTGCTCCAACTTCTTGCGGATGGCAAAAGCAACCGTGGTATCGGCGAAGCACTTTACATTAGCGAAAAAACAGTTAAGAACCATGTAAGCAATATCCTGCAAAAAATGAATGTAAACGACCGTACACAAGCCGTAGTCGTAGCCATCAAAAATGGCTGGGTTGAAGTGCGCTAACCAAATAAAATGCATATATCATGCGAAACAAAAACACGCGAACCCAATCGCGTGTTTTCTGTTTTTCTCTGTCAGAAGGGGACGCTTGTTGGTGACAGGTACCTACACGTTTCGACATGAACTTGAAAGTAACACCTTTTAGTGTTATGATGATTCGGGTTGAGTAATCAATTCAATTATTTGAGGAGGCTTTATGATGAGTGAACAGAACGCTATTGCTGAGATTAGAAAGACGGTTATATTGAATGCTCCGATTGAAAAAGTATGGAAGGCTGTATCCACTTCAGAGGGCATCGCTGGTTGGTGGATGCCGAATACACTCGAACCGATTGTTGGCAAGGAATTTATTCTTCATGCCGGTCAATTTGGAGATTCACCTTGTAAAGTTATCGAAATTCAGCCGCTAAAACGTGTGCGCTTCGACTGGGGGAAAGACTGGCAGTTGACTTTCGAGTTAAAACAAATTGAAGAATCAAAGATTGAATTTACATTAATCCATTCTGGCTGGGATGAGTCCAAGAAAACAGAGTTTGGTCAACCGCATTCTAACATTCGCGAAATTATGGACGGCGGCTGGGAAGGCATCGTTAAAAATCAGCTAGTGAAATATGTAGAGGCATAAGTTGGCTACTACAACAGCCAAGCATGATGTTTTCCAAGCTATCGCTGACCCTTCGCGCCGTAAAATGCTTATACTCCTTGCTGACGAGGAAATGCCAATCGCAGCGATAACAGAATGTTTCCCAATTACACGAACTGCAGTAAATAAACATTTGCAAATCTTATCTAATGCAGGCCTCGTAACAAGCCAAAGGGTAGGGAGAGAAACAAGGTACAAACTCCACCCCGAGCCGCTAACGGAAATAAAAGGCTGGCTAAGCTTTTTCGAAGAATATTGGGACGATAAATTATCTGCATTAAAGAATTTTGTCGAAGAAGAAAATAACCAATAATGGGTAGGTGACATGGTGTGGGTACCTGTCACCTACATAATTCGACAAAATGAAAATGATGTCCTCTCTCCAAAAGCATTTTCTACTACTTGATAGGTTAAATCTGTGCTTGATTATTAGCTAGAAAGAAACTACTAGATTATCACCAAACTTAATGCATTTTTCCCCACTTTCATATAAAATGGTTACAGAACATATAGTAGAGAAAAAAGGTGAAGGAGCAACTCTATTTATGAAAACGGCCGTAGTAACGGATAGTACAGCATATATTACAAAAGAAGTAAGAGACAAGTTTAATATACACATGATTCCTTTGAGTGTCATTTTCGGCAATGAGTCCTATCAGGAGGAAGTGGAAATTACAGCTGAAAGCTTTTATGAGGAAGTGAAGCATAAAGAGCTGCCAACAACCTCTCAACCGTCTGTGGGAGAATTTGTGTCACTTTTTGAAAAGCTTTCCCAAGATTATGATGCGGTGATTTCGATCCATCTTTCAAGCGGCATTAGCGGTACATTTCAAGGTGCTGTGTCTGCTGGCGATATGGTAGAGGGGATTGAAGTATATCCATTTGATTCTGAGATTAGCTGTATGGTTCAAGGTTTTTACGTTTTGAAAGCAGCCGAGATGGCTGCGGAAGGTAAAAGTCCTGAAGCAATTATGGCAAAGATGGCGGAGATGAAAAAGTCCATTCGCGCCTATTTCATGGCGGATGACCTTTCCCATCTTCAACGCGGCGGAAGACTTACAAGTGCACAGGCAATTCTCGGAAGCCTGCTGCAAGTGAAGCCTGTTCTTCATTTTGAAAATAAAAAAATCGTGCCTTTTGAGAAAATTCGTACGCGCAAAAAAGCGATGAAGAGAATCGTTGACCTCCTTGGTGAAGATGCAAAAGGCGGCGAGCAATATTTAGCCTCTATTATTCATGCCAACCGCGAAGAAGATGCGAAGAAATGGAAGGCAGAGCTGGAGGAGCTGTACCCGAATGTTGAGTTTGGCATCAGCTATTTTGGTCCGGTTATTGGAACTCATCTTGGCGAAGGCTCAATGGGCCTCGGCTGGGTAAAAAAATAAAGTAAATGCCATTCCGTTCAACCGCCGGAATGGTATTCTTCTATAGAAAGGAGATACTATGCGATTTATTATAAAAAACTCCCATCTCCATCCAGTCTTTGAGAAAATACAACACTCCCTCCCCGTCACACAAATCGATTCTATTCCACAGCCATCGCCTAATCCTAACTTTAGTTTCAACGAACAGCTGCAGCAACTCCTTACAGGAAAGCAATTACTCCACGATGATTTAGAACATTCCATCGAAGAAATCCACTCCCATTACGAGAACGGCTATATTCAATATCGAAAACCCATCAGCTATCAAAATAATAAGCCCTTTTGCGTGCGCTGCGGGAACAATCAGTTTTTCGCCCACTTTCCTTGTTCACGATGTCATGAAGAAGACTGCGCCTATTGCCGTCACTGTATTATGATGGGCAGAGTATCTGCCTGCACGCCATTGTTAACTTGGTCAGGTCCTGAATTCCCATTATTTAAAGCGCGAAACGCGCTCAAATGGGAAGGGCAGCTGTCCAAAGGGCAGGAAGCTGCCTCAAACGCTGTCAAACTAACGATTATTGAGCAAAAAGAGTTATTAGTATGGGCTGTCTGCGGCGCAGGAAAAACAGAAGTGCTGTTTAATGGCATTAACGAGGCGCTCTTATTTGGACAGCGCGTCTGCATCGCCACGCCAAGAACAGACGTTGTCCTCGAACTTGCGCCAAGGCTAAAAAAGGTTTTTCCTGACACGACCGTTGCCGCCTTATACGGAGGAAGTGAAGACCGGCATCGTCCTGCACAGCTAATCATAGCGACCACGCACCAATTGTTTCGTTTTTATCAGGCTTTCGATACATTAGTTGTAGATGAAGTAGATGCGTTTCCATATTCAAAAGACGAAACGCTTCAATATGCCGTTCAGCAGGCGCGAAAGTCACCATCCTCTATGATTTACCTCACTGCAACCCCAAATAAAAAATGGCAGGCACAATGTCGAAGCGGAAAGCGTAATTACATGACTATTCCAGCTAGATTCCATCGCTTTAGCCTCCCTGTACCTGAATTTACCTGGTGTGGAAACTGGGAAAAGCTTGTCGAAAAACAGCGGCTGCCAAACATTGTTACGAGATGGCTCAAAGAAAGAATCGATGCCGGCAGGCAAGCGCTGCTTTTTCTTCCGAAAATCGCAAAGATGGAAAAAGTGTTGCCAATAGTACAAAGGCTTCACACTAATATTCAAGCTGTTCATGCCGAAGATCCTGACAGAAAAGAAAAGGTGCAAAACATGCGGGAGAAAAAAACGCTCGTTTTGCTAACGACTACAATTTTGGAAAGAGGAGTAACTTTTCCTAATATCGATGTTGCCGTACTTGGTGCAGAGGACAGAATTTTTACTGAAAGCGCCCTTGTACAAATAGCTGGCAGAGTCGGAAGAAGTGCGGATGCACCAACAGGGAATATTACCTTTTTTCATTATGGAAAAACAAAAGCGATGGTACGGGCAAAAAAGCAGATCATGAATATGAATGCAGAAGCTAGAAAAAAGGGGCTGATTAACGATTAAATGTTTATTGTGTCAGATAGAATTAATGCCGGTTCTTGGATGGGCTGCACTTTTTCAACAGGAAAAGCCCCAATATTTTTGCGGCAGCTGCCTATCAAAATGGGAGTGCATCAGCGGAAGAACCTGCAAATTATGTGATCGGCCAGAGGTGGAGGAAGAGGTGTGCTTTGACTGTGTCAGATGGGAACAGGATGAGAAGTGGTTCGGCAGTTTAAAACAAAATTTGTCGCTAGTTGTTTATAATCAATTTTGTAAAGAGGTCATTGCCCGTTTTAAATATCGAGGCGACTATCAATTATCCTATCCACTTGCCGAGATGCTGCGAGAGAAATTGGACAGGCTTAACTATGACTTCCTCGTTCCAATCCCTCTTAGTCCTGAGAGAAAATATGAAAGAGGATTTAATCAATCCGAAGCCCTCATCAATGCACTTGGCCGTCAGCCGCTAAGTATATTGACAAGAATTCATTCTGAAAAACAATCAAAAAAGTCACGCAACGAGCGGATTTCACTACCTCAAGTATTTCAACTGACGGATTCGGCAGCTATACAAGATAAATGTCTTGTCATAATTGACGATATATACACTACAGGATCAACATTGCGGCATGCCGCAAAACTATTAAAGGAGTCCGGGGCAAAGGAAGTAACCTCTCTGACTATTGCCCGCGGCTGAAAAATCGAACAGAGGTGATGAAATGGCAGAGATTATGAACTGTCCAAAATGCAATGCTCTTTTTGTGAAAAGTGGGTTAAATGAACTTTGTACGAATTGCTATAATGAAGAAGAAACAGCTTTTAATCGTGTTTATCAATTTTTAAAGAAAAGGGAAAATCGTGCAGCAACAATGGATCAGATAGTAGAGGCAACGGATGTTGACGAACCTTTGTTGCTGAAATTTGTAAAAAGCGGACGGCTGAAGCTTGCTCAGTTTCCTAACCTTGGCTACCCTTGTGATCAATGCGGCCACATTATAAGAGAGGGTAGGCTTTGTGAGCGTTGCAAAAGCGGGTTAAAGCAGGATCTTGAGCTTCATGAGCGCGAAGAAAAAAGGATAAAGGAAAAGCAGCAAACCTATTTTGCTTTCAATAAAGATTCTAAGTAATTTTTACTAAAAAGAAGAAAAGCTTTAAAAATCCTCCATTCATAACCGATAATAGAGTTAGAATGAACGAACGTGACGAAAGTGGGGAATGACGATGAAGATTAATCAATTTGGTTCATCCAATCAAGTGAATCCGTATCAGCGGCAAGCAAATAAGGCGCATGCAATAGAACAGTCGCTGAAGAAAACAGCCGACAAGCTTGAAATCTCATCAGCTGCCAAAGAAATGCAGCAGATGTCCCAATCAACACCAGCCCGCCAGGCTCGGGTAGATGAGTTGAAAATTCAAGTCGAAAACGGGACGTATAAAATCAATCCTCAAGACATCGCGAAGAGCATCGTGAATTTTTATAATAATAAACCTAAATGAGGAGGGCTCACATGTCCGCTCAAGCATTGATTACATCTATGGATAAGCTCGTTTCGCTCCATAAAAGCCTTCATGAGCTTGCAGTCAAAAAAACAGATATCATTAAAAAAGGGGACATGGAAAGTCTCGATCAAATGATGAAGGATGAGCAGAAGTATGTTGCGGCAATCGGGAAAATGGAACAGGCGAGAGCTCAGATTACACAAGGTCTTGTAGCTGATAAATCTGAACCGACATTGAGTGATTGCCTGCAAGTTGTCTCTGAGGAGCATAAACTGCTGCTATCAGAAAAGAAAGAAAAGCTGTTGGAGATAGTAAATGAGCTACAGGAACGGAATAAGCTGAATCAGCAGCTCGTTTACCATTCTCTGCAGTTTGTTAATATGTCACTTAGCTTAGTGAATCCGCAAGCTGCAGCGCAAAATATGAATTATGTACATCCTCAAGCGGCTAAACAGAGCCAATCCAGCGGGATGTTCAATTCTAAGGTGTAGCCTTGAATAGATGGAGGAATTAATAAAATGAGATCTACATTTATGGGGTTAGAAACTGCTCGGAGGGCTATTCATACACAGCAGAGCGCCCTTTACACGACCGGCCATAATATTGCGAATGCAAATACAGCAGGGTATACACGACAAAGGGTTAATTTTACACAGACGAATGCTTTTCCGTCAGTAGGCATGAATACAGCTCTTCTTCCCGGACAAATGGGGACGGGTGTACAAGCCGGCTCTGTCCAACGGATTAGAGAAGACTATTTAGACGTCCAGTACCGCAATGAAAACAATAAATTCGGCTATTGGAATACGCGCAGCAGCGCTTTATCGAGTATGGAAGAAGTGATGAATGAGCCATCCGATACTGGACTAGCTAAGACGCTTGACCAATTCTGGAATGCGCTGCAAGATTTATCTGTTAATCCGGAGGATTCCGGTGCACGTTCAGTCGTAAGACAGCGCGGAATTGCTGTAGCAGATACGTTTAACTATCTTTCCGGACAGTTGAGTTCGCAAAGAGCAGATTTAGGCGAGCAAATCGACCTGAATGCGAAAACAGTCAACTCATTATTGATGCAAATCAATCAAATCAATGAACAGATATCCAGTATTGAGCCGCACGGCTATTTACCAAACGATCTGTATGATGCGCGCGATTTGCTCGTCGATCAATTATCAAGTCTTGTAAATATTAAGGTAACCACCCACCCTAGCGGCGGAAATGCGAATAGCATGGCTTCTGGTAAATACACGATTGAAATGCTTGATGCAAACGGAAAGTCAGTCGGGACGCTTTTAGATGGAAAAAATGGTTTGGTCAATGAACTAAGTGTATCGAAGGATCCTAGTACTCAAGCGATATCTGCAATTAAGGTTGGCAATAAGGAAATAGCAGTCTCTCAATTTTCCTCTAAGGGTGATTTGCTGGCTAATATTCAGTCATATGGCTATTTAGATGCGAGCGGGAAACAAGTTGGAGATTATCCAGACATGCTAGCATCGCTAGATTTAATGGCGTTTCGTTTTGCACAATCTTTCAATGCGGTTCATCAAAGCGGCTGGAGTATTACGGAGATTAATAATGGGGAAAAAGGTGGCTTTGACTTCTTTGGTTTTGAAGGCGGCGCACTAAATTCTCCTGAAGGAGCAGCTGGGAAAATCAAAGTTTCAGATGATATTTTGAAAGAGTTGAATAATATCGCGGCATCATCAAGTGGGAAACTCTATTCAGGGTCAATTACAAAGGCGGCAAATAATCAGTCAGTTGGAAATCCAACAATACTCGGTGCATTCAGTGGCATAAATACATATGATACGCCTCCTGTAAAGGTGGAAGCTGCTAAGATTGAATTGACTTATGATGGTTCAGCGTGGAAGTATTCTGCTTATGATCTTGAAGGCAATCCATTGACAGGGCATCAAAATCAATCAGTGAAAAGCGATATGAAGTTGTTCGGGTTAACCATTGATCCAACTTCTATTTCAGATTTGAAGCCAGGATCTACTTGGTCATTTGAATTAGAAGGCATCGGCTTAAATCCATCAAGCCAATCAGCTATTGGAGACGGATCCAACGCGCTGGCACTTGCAAATGTAAAGGATATGACACTCGATTTTAACGGTTCCTCAACGAATATGATGAGCTTTTATCAAGGGGTTATTGGTGAGTTGGGTGTCAGTGCACAAGAAGCGAATCGGATGGCGCAAAATTCTATGAATCTAGTAGATACGGTGCAATTTAATCGTGCGTCCGTCAGCTCAGTTTCATTGGATGAGGAGATGTCCAATATGATTATGTTCCAGCACGCATATAGTGCTGCGGCCCGTCAAATTACCACAATTGACGAAATGCTTGATACCATCATTAATGGTATGGGCAGAGTCGGAAGATAGGAGGGGATATAAATGCGTGTCACACAATCAATGCTTTCTCATAACTCGCTCCGCCATATACAGAACAGCTATCAAAAGATGGGTAAACTGGAGGAGCAGCTTCTTACAGGCAAGAAGGTCAATCGTCCGTCAGATGACCCGGTAGCTGCGATGAAGGGAATTAACTATCGCTCGCAAGTCGTTCAGGTTGAGCAATACCAGCGCAATTTAGGGGAAGTTTACAACTGGATGGATAATACGGAGGCAGCTTTGGATGAAGTAAATAAAGTCATGCAAAGGATCCGTGATCTTACTGTACAGGCTTCCACAGATTCCTATGATGCTGAACAGCGCAAAAATATGGCTAGTGAAATCAAACAGCTTCGCAATCATCTTGAATCGATTGCTAATACAAAAGTGAACAATAAATATATTTTTAATGGCTCTGATACATCAAGCAAGCCAGTCGATTTAAGCAAAATTGATAAAGAAATTGATATTGCCACGATAGACGAGAATAATGCGAAAGACTATGTGCTTTTTTCTGACAATGGCCAGCAGTTAACATGGGATGAAGCCGCTGAAGCATACAAAGGATCGGACGGAACATCTGTTACGTTCCCAATTTCGGGGGATTTTATTGCAAAGGAAAAAGGTGCAGTCTCAACCAATTCAGATTCTGTTGATATAGAGGTTTCGCAAGGAATTAAGCTCGGCGTGAATTCAAAGCCGCAAGCGGTTTTTTCGCTCGATTTATTCAGTGATTTAGGGAAACTAATCACAGCGCTAGAATCACCGGACACAACCGGTGAGGAGCTATCCAAACAAATAGACATGATCGACGGTCATCATGGAAAAGTGATTACAGAAACAGCTGAAATTGGCGCGAAATATAATCGTGTGGAAATGGTCGAGAGCCGATTAACGAGCCAGGAAGTAATCGCTAAATCAACAATGTCTAAAAACGAAGACATTGACGCAGAAAAAGTCATCATTGAACTAACTTCACAAGAAGCGCTCCATCGTGCATCATTAGCAGTAGGGGCAATGATTATCCAGCCGACATTAGTAGACTTTTTAAGATAAAAGGAAAGCTATCTTTATTAGATAGCTTTTATTTACTTAAGGCTTTGTAAAACTAAGGAATTTCCTGACTATGATTCTTTTTTAAATAGAAAAAGCGGTGAGAACATGAGAATGCCCTATTTGGAAACAACGATAAGGAATGCCCAAATCGGTATCCAATATGATCAGCCTAATTTGAAAATGAAACAGCCTCAAGCTGATTTGCGCATCCAGCAGCCTGCGGCAGATTTAAAAATCAGCCATGAAGCCTCCAAGTTATATATAGATCAATCGGAAGCTTTGGCTGACGTGGATTATAAAGGGACTGGCAGACGAGTGAAGGAATGGGCTGAACAAGCACAGGTGACTGCTACAGAAGGAATCGCAAGAAGAGTGAGCGAAGGCGATGCAATGATGAAAATCGAAAATGGGGCTGGCGTCATTCCGCAAATTGCGAAGCAATATAGCCAGTCCCCTATAAAAAGCCCTTCAATAGGCTACTTGCCGAAAACTCATTTCAGAGTAAATATCGATTATGACCCTGGTAGTGTTGAAGTGGATGTGCAGCGCAATGATCCAATTATTGATGCAAGGATAAATAAACCTGTCATTGATCATGAATATTGGCGGGCAAATGTGTATTTGCAGGAAAAGGAATCCCTTTCATTTGAATTGAAGAATTTTAATGTTGATGAGTATATATAAGGAAGTGTTGAAATGAAGATCGAAACGAAATACCAGGGAACCATTGAAGTGAATAAGGAAGATGTCATTTTATTTGCCACAGGACTTCCGGGCTTTGCTGATGATTCACAATTTGTTCTGCTGCCATTTTTAGATGACCTTCCATATTTTATTTTGCAATCAATTCAATCGCGTGACCTGGCATTTGTTGTAGTTGATCCATACCCATTTTTCCAAGACTATCAATACAAATTAAATGATGCAGCTGTCCAATCTTTGAAAATAGAGCATCCGGAAGATGTCGCGACCTTTGTGATCCTCACATTAAAAGAGCCCTTTGCAAATACAACGGCCAATCTTCAAGGCCCTATTGTGATTAATGTAAAGGAAAAATTGGGTAAGCAGCTGATTTTGAATGATTCCAGCTATAAGACGAAACATCCTCTTTTCATTAGCAAGGAGGGGGCATCATGCTAGTATTAACGCGTAAAAAGAATGAATCAATCATGATCAATGAAGATATTGAGATTACTGTATTGGCAGTCGATGGAGATCAGATTAAGCTCGGAATTAAGGCGCCTCGGGATGTAGAGATTTACCGGAAGGAAATCTATTTGCAGATTCAGGAAGAAAATAGTGAAGCCGCACAGATTCCTGGAGATTTGTTAGGCTTGTTACAAAAGGAAAGCAGGAAATAATAACAAAAGGCCAGCCATGGTCTTTTTTATTTTTGAAAATATAATAGTAAAAAAGATATAAAACTTTAGACCTATTTGACGATAAAAAAGTTGTTAATACCTATAATGTTGGTTTAACACATGGACGTGGAAATTAAATTTCAAGGAGGAAACGCAAATGATAATAAACAATAATATTTCAGCACTAAATACGTATCGTCAACTAGGTGTCAACAACAATGCAGGTGCAAAGGCAATGGAAAAACTATCTTCAGGGCTGCGTATTAACAAGGCAGGCGACGATGCTGCAGGTCTAGCAATCTCAGAAAAAATGCGTGCGCAAGTACGAGGCTTGGATCAGGCGAGTAGAAACTCACAAGATGGAGTATCAATGATTCAAACTGCAGAGGGTGCATTACAGGAAACACAGAATATCCTCCAGCGTATGCGTGAGCTAGCAACTCAAGCAGCGAGTGATACAAATGTTGCTGTAGACCGTAATGAAATTCAAAAGGAAATAAATGCGTTAACTTCTGAAATTAATAGAATAGGCAATACTACAGAGTTTAATACACAAAACCTGCTTGATGCTGGACAGGGTGCTGATGCTGCTTCTACTAGTTTCACTGCAACCTTTCAAGTAGGTGCAAACAATGGGCAAAGCATGACAATTGAAATCCTTGACATGCGTGCAGAGGCATTAGGAATTGCTGGATCAGCAACGGGCGCACATCAAGCTGGAACAAATGAAAAGGCAGTGCAGGTTGCTGGCGCAGAATATACAACAGATAATAAAGTAACTGATGGCACAAACAGTACGGGCCAATCACATGCTTTAGATGTATCTTCGCATGATAAGGCAACTGCAGCGATTGAAGTTTTTAATAATGCAATTGAAGCAGTTTCGTCTGAACGTTCTAAATTAGGCGCTTATCAAAACCGACTGGAACATACGATTTCTAACTTGAACAATTCATCTGAGAACTTGCAGGCAGCTGAATCTCGCATTCGCGATGTCGATATGGCGAGAGAGGTTATGGAGTTAACTAGAACGAATATTCTTTCACAAGCATCACAGGCTATGCTTGCGCAAGCAAATCAAAAACCTCAAGCAGTGCTGCAATTGCTCGGATAAAAAATTTAACATTATAAATATAAAACAAATAAGTATTTTACCGATATATAAATAGAAAGGCGCACCCTATGCCTTTCTATTTAACAAAAACCACATGGACGTGGGAACCTTAAAACTCAAGGAGGAAATTATAATGATTATCAACAACAATATTTCAGCATTAAACACTTACCGTCAACTAGGCGTAAACAACGGTGCTGGTGCGAAAGCAATGGAAAAATTATCTTCAGGTCTACGTATTAACCGTGCAGGCGATGATGCTGCAGGTCTAGCAATCTCTGAAAAAATGCGTGCGCAAGTACGTGGTTTAGACCAAGCTAGCCGTAACTCTCAAGATGGTATCTCAATGATTCAAACGGCAGAAGGTGCATTACAAGAAACTCAAAACATCCTTCAACGTATGCGTGAGCTTGCAACACAAGCAGCGAATGATACAAACGTTGGCGTTGACCGTAACGAAATCCAAAAAGAAATCAACGAGTTAACAACTGAAATCAACCGCATTTCTGAAACAACTGAGTTCAACTCACAAAAGATGTTGAATTCTGGTGATACAACTGATGGTTTTACAGCTACATTCCAAGTAGGTGCTAATAACGGTCAAAGCATGACAATTAACATTCAAAATATGAGTGCTGCTGCACTAGGTTTGACTGGCACTGCTGATGCAGATCACGCACAAGGTCAATCAGTAATTAACCACTTAGGTGATACTGATTACGGCAATGTTGCTAATGCTAAGTATACTACTGAAGCAGGTGTTTCAACTGAAGTTGCAGGCGATGCCAAAGTTTCAGGTCTATCAGTATCTGACAACGAAACAGCTTCAGCTGCTGTGAAAGCAATCAATGATGCCATCGAAACTGTATCTGCACAGCGTTCTAACCTTGGTGCATTCCAAAACCGTCTAGAGCACACAATCTCTAACTTGAACAACTCTTCTGAGAACCTTCAAGCTGCAGAATCTCGTATTCGTGACGTAGATATGGCGAAAGAAGTTATGGAATTAACTCGTACAAACATTCTTTCTCAAGCTTCACAAGCAATGCTTGCGCAAGCAAATCAAAAACCACAAGCAGTTCTTCAATTGCTTGGATAATTTTCATAAAAAGCATAGCCCTAAAATTTAGGGCTGTGCTTTTTACATTTTTATCAATGAAAATATAGAAAAAATATTAAAAAATACAGCAATCAGACGATATATATAAAGAAAGAAGAGAGAACATATTACTCTTCTCTTTTATAAACCACATGGACGTGGGGCAAACAAAAACTCAAGGAGGAATTTATTATGATTATCAATAATAATATTTCAGCATTAAACACTTACCGTCAATTAGGCGTAAACAACGGTGCTGGTGCAAAAGCAATGGAAAAACTATCTTCAGGTCTTCGTATCAACCGTGCAGGCGATGATGCTGCAGGTCTAGCAATCTCTGAAAAAATGCGCGCGCAAGTACGTGGTTTAGACCAAGCTAGCCGTAACTCTCAAGATGGTATCTCAATGATTCAAACGGCAGAAGGTGCATTGCAAGAAACACAAAACATCCTTCAACGTATGCGTGAGCTTGCAACACAAGCAGCGAATGATACAAATGTAGGTGTAGACCGTGGAGAAATCCAAAAAGAAATCAACGAACTTACAAAAGAAATCGATCGCATTGCAGAAACAACTGAGTTCAACACTCAAAACTTATTAAATAAAGATGTAGGTGCAGACCCTGCAAATCCAGAGGCATTCACAGCAACTTTCCAAGTAGGTGCAAATGCTGGTCAATCTATGGAAATCTCCATTAATAATATGGGAGCGCATGCTTTAGGTCTTACATCTTCTGATGGCGCTGCTGGTGCTCATGTTGCAGGCTCATCAGTAGCTGCTCAAATGGGCGGAACTTATACTGACGTAGCTGGCGCAGCATATGTTGCTGATGGCGGTTTATCAGTAGCAGATAATGCATCAGCTTCAAGCGCGATTAAAGCAATCAACGATGCCATCGAAACTGTGTCATCTCAGCGTTCTAACCTTGGTGCATTCCAAAACCGTTTAGAGCACACAATCTCTAACTTGAACAACTCTTCTGAGAACCTTCAAGCTGCTGAGTCTCGTATTCGTGACGTAGACATGGCGAAAGAGGTTATGGAGTTAACTCGTACAAACATTCTTTCTCAAGCTTCACAAGCAATGCTTGCGCAAGCAAACCAAAAACCACAAGCAGTTCTTCAATTGCTTGGATAATTTTCATAAAAGCATGGTCCATAGTTTTAGGGCTGTGCTTTTTACTTTTTATAAAATGAAAATATATTAAAAATTTCAGAAATCAGACGATATATAAATAGAAAGAGGTAAGAGCATATATTGATTTCTCTTTTATACACCACATGGACGTGGGAAAAATAAAAACTCAAGGAGGAAAATGATTATGATTATCAACAACAATATTTCAGCATTAAACACTTACCGTCAATTAGGCGTTAACAACGGTGCAGGTGCAAAAGCAATGGAAAAACTATCTTCAGGTCTTCGCATCAACCGTGCAGGCGACGATGCTGCAGGTCTAGCAATCTCTGAGAAAATGCGCGCGCAAGTTCGTGGTTTGGACCAAGCTAGCCGTAACTCTCAAGATGGTATCTCAATGATCCAAACGGCAGAAGGTGCATTGCAAGAAACACAAAACATCCTTCAACGTATGCGTGAGCTTGCTACACAAGCAGCGAATGATACAAATGTAGGTGTAGACCGCAACGAAATCCAAAAAGAAATTAATGAGTTAACAACAGAAATTAACCGTATTTCTGAAACAACTGAATTTAACTCACAAAAAATGTTGAATGTAGATACAGACCCAGCGGATGCTCCAAACGGATTTAGTGCTACATTCCAGGTAGGCGCTAATAGCGGTCAAAGCATGACAATTAATATCTACAACATGAATGCTGAATCTTTAGGGTTAACAGGTGCTGTGGATGGTGCTCATGCACAAGGTTCTTCAGTAGCTAGCCACCTTGGTAATACTGATTATGGTGCTGTTACAGGGGCCGTATTTGCATCAGTAGCTGGTGTTTCAACAGAAGTTGAAGGAGAAGCTAAAGTTGCAGGTCTTTCAGTAGCGGACCACGACTCAGCATCTGCTGCAGTAAAAGCTATTAACGATGCAATCGAAACGGTGTCAGCTCAACGTTCTAACCTTGGTGCATTCCAAAACCGTTTAGAGCACACAATCTCTAACTTGAACAACTCTTCTGAGAACCTTCAAGCTGCTGAGTCTCGCATTCGTGACGTGGACATGGCGAAAGAGGTTATGGAGTTAACTCGTACAAACATTCTTTCTCAAGCTTCACAAGCAATGCTTGCGCAAGCAAACCAAAAACCACAAGCAGTTCTTCAATTACTAGGATAATAGGGCAGCTTGAACAATTGGGGACCTCAGCTTACCTGGGGTCCTTTTTTGTATATCATTGATGAGTCCTTATACTTATGTTTTCTTTTTAAATTGTGTTGATTTTTAGAACTAATGATGCATGAAGGAATATCAGGATATTCCGATATAATTGAAAAAGTCAATTAATATTAGGAGAGAATGTTGATGAGAGTAGAGTCAGAGGTTTTGATGAAGCCGATTTCTTCCTCATTGTTTAAGGCAGAACGTAGTGAGAAGGGACAGGATTTGGAAGTCAGTGTAAAAGCGGTTTCTGAAACTGAATATGCGTCGAAGAAGGATTTTTTACAATCAAAGATTGATGAAGTGAATATTCATTTTGAGCCTAGTTATACTTCTGTTCAGTTCCAGCTTCATGAAGATTTAAATCGTTACTATGTTGAGGTTGTCGATTCAATGACGAAGGAAGTTGTGCGTGAAATTCCACCAAAGGATTTTCTAGATATGATTGCAAAGATGACTGAGTTTCAAGGCTTGATTATAGATAAAAAAGCATAGGGTTTATTTGGAAGAGTCTATGGCTCTTCTTTATTTTTTTCTTCAAAAGGGTTGGCTGTTGCCGATATAATGAATAGAAATGAAATGGAAGAAGGAGCGGATTATATGGCAAACTTACGGATTGGCGGACTTGCATCAGGGCTAGATACAGCAACATTAATCGGGGATATGATGCGTGCGCAGAGAATACCGGTAGATAAATTGAAGCAGCAAAAACAAACCTTGGAATGGCAGCGGGATGCCTATCGTGATATGAACCTTCAGCTGACAGCGTTTCGTGACATGACGCTTAATATGCGTCTTCAATCATCATTCTTAACAAAAGTGACTACCTCGTCTAATTCAAGTAAAGTTGCAGCTACTGCTATTGCAACTGCAGGTAACGGAACCTATACACTTTCTAAGGTAACACAGCTAGCGACATCAGCTACTAATACGAGCTCAAGCGGTGTTTCTAAGGATAGTAATAATAAAATTTCATCAACAGGGAAACTTTATGAAATTAGCGATCGTTTTCAAGAGGGAGCCTTTGAATGGAAGGATACCGGAACAGGCATTAATGAGAAGGTCTCAGTGACCAGAGCTGGCAAAGAGTTTAATCTGAAAAAATTGGGGACAAGTACGGTTGAAAATGTTAATAGTGTGAGTGTTTCCGGACAAGCGTATACAGTCGTTGATAACATCGATGATCTTGACTCCTCACAAAATCAAGTGTTCATTGATCAAAAAACTGGAAAGATGACATTTAGTCAAACAATAGCAGCAGACAGTACGATCGATATTAATTATACCGCGGTTCACAAGGACAATATTTCAATATCATCACCTACAAAAGAAGTAAGGCTTTCGCATGTCGGGCTGACTGATGTGTCTAACGAAATCACGTTTACATGGAATAAAAAGGATGAAGATGGAAAGGACATTAAGGATGACGAAGGGAAGCCGGTTACTGAATCAGAAACCTTTACTAGAGCTTCAAGTCCAGATAACTTAGGAGAAAATGAGTTCTATGTAGATACAGAAACAGGAAAAGTAACATTTGGCAAGGACTTGCAGGCAGGATCAAGAGCAGAAGTATCTTACCACCATAAATATTTTGAAATAGAATTGACAACACATACATCAAAAGGTATTGTCAATGAATCTTTCAAATTCGATGGCAGAGATTCATTGACGACTGTGACGAATAAAATTAATTCTTCCAATCTTGGCATCAATATGTTTTATGATGAGCACTCTGATAAGATGACGATGTCCAGGACAGAAACTGGTGATTTTAATAGTGGCAAAACAGAAATAGAGCTACATGGCAGCAGTTTTTTAACAAAAGGCCTTAATTTAGATGAAAACAATGAAAAAGGCGGGGAAAATGCCAAGTTTGTTTTGAACGGGCTGGAAACAGAGCGTACATCCAATACTTTCACAGTAAACGGAGTTACTTTTACTGTAAAGGATAAGTTTGATGCCGATAATGGCGATGCCCCTGTGACAGTTTCCATAGGGAATGACACGCAAAAGGCAATTGATAATATTAAAGAATTCGTAGAAAAATATAATGAATTAATAGATAATATACAAGGGAAGACACGGGAAGAAAAATACCGGGATTTTCCGCCTTTAACTGATGAACAAAGGGAAGGGCTATCAGATAAAGAAGTGGAGCGATGGGAAGAAAAGGCGAAAAGCGGCTTGCTGCGCTCGGATCAGCAGCTAAACGGTCTTTTAAGTAAAATGCGAATGGATTTCTATACGCCGCTTTCCACTTCAAGCAGTGAGTATAATCAGTTAGCAGCAATCGGGATTACGACGACCAAAAATTATTTAGAAGGCGGAAAGCTCGAAATAAATGAAGATAAATTAAAGGAAGCTTTAGAAAAAGATCCAGAGGGTGTCTTCAATTTATTTGCTGCTGACGGTGATACGCCGGCTGAGCAAGGGATTTCGCGCCGTTTGCGTGATTCAGTGTCGCAAACAATGGATAGTATAACGCAAAGAGCTGGAAATGGTGCGAAAACAAACAGCCAGTTTACAATTGGTAAAAACCTTGATGATATTAACAAGCGAATTGCAACGATGGAAGCCAGATTAAATCAGAAGGAACAAGGCTACTGGTCGCAATTTGCAGCAATGGAAAAGCAAATGCAAAAGATGAATGAGCAAATGAATTACATGATGTCCCAGTTCGGATATACCTCTTAATTGAAGGAGTGAAAGCATGGCAGTTAATCCTTATCAAAAGTATCAGCAAATTTCTGTCAACACAGCGACTCCTGCTGAATTGACTTTAATGCTGTACAATGGCTGCTTAAAGTTTATCGCCATGGCTAAACAAGCGATGGAGCAGGCGGACGTTTCAAAAAGAAATGAATTCATTCAGAAATCGCAAAATATCATTCAGGAATTTATGGTTACCCTTAATAGTGATGTAGCGATGTCGAATGATTTGATGCGAATTTATGATTATATATTAAGAAGATTAATTGATGCCAACACCAATAATGACCTTGAGGCGTTAACAGAAGCCGAAGGAATGGTACTCGATTTACGAAATACATGGAAAGAAATGATGGCTAACCAGAAGAAGCCTAAAATGGCTGGAAGTGAACAGTCATGAGAGCGGCGGAATTAGTACATTGCAATGAGCTGTTTTTGAAGCATTTAACCAGTGGTTTGCCCGTAGAGGAAAGAGAGGCATACCTTGCTGAATCTGACCGTTTCCTCGAACAACGCGGTAAGATAATGACTTTGATTAATTTTCAAGCCGCTGAAACCACTCAGCTCCAAAATATTTTGATCGAGCAGGATCAAGAGATTCAAAGTAAGCTGCAGGCGCAGCAAAAAGTGATTAAAGACGATATGAAGAAATTAAAACTGCAGCGTGAAAAGAACAAACAATATGCCAATCCATACCAATCCATTCAACAACATGACGGCACATTTTATGATAAAAGAAATTAGGTGAACTGATTGTTAACAGAGGAACAGTATGTATTGTTGCGGGAATATTGTTCAGCGCTTAATACAGTTGAAGAAAGCTTTATGTATATAGTCGACAGCTTTACTGACTTAGATAAAACGGACGGCGATCAGCTGCTCTTTGAAGTGATTGATGCTTTTCCGCAAATAGAAGCAGTCAATGAGCAATTATTGAACGTGTTTCCACATAATGATTCCATCCATCATATTGTCGACATTTTTGAGAAGGTCCAGGAAAAAGCGAGCTTAGTCGAGAATAAGTTTAAAGATGCGCCCATTAAGCAAAGCATTATCAGCGAGCAATTTTATCCAGTATTTGCTGCCTGGCATCGCATGATTGACCGGGAATTAAAGCCGTATATCGTATCATGAAAAAACGACCTTCTGCCGGTCGTTTTTTCATTTTAAATTAAAAATGAGATGGATACCCGAATAAAAAGGGGCTCTCCTTAATAATTTATCTTAAAGCCCTTTTTAAAAGTAAATTGTCACAAATTTGATAAATACAAATAAGGTTTTAGCAGGACTTTTAAAGGGTAGTATAGAATTATAAGATATAGTCTTAATTACATAAGACTGGGTGATTTTACGCATATGCGCGGGACAAGCGGATGGCGAGATTACCTGTATAATAAAAAGGAGGAGTTCACTTATGGATTATAACATTCGGGGTGAAAACATTGAGGTAACTCCAGCAATTAGAGACTACGTAGAGAAGAAGATTTCAAAGTTGGAAAGATATTTTACTGAAACTCCTAACGTAATTGTAAATGTAAACTTGAAAACGAATAATGATAAAACATCTAAAGTGGAAGTAACCATTCCGATGACGAATTTGGTGCTTCGGGCAGAGGAAGTTCATAATGATATGTATGCTGCCATAGATTTAATCAACGATAAATTAGAGCGACAAATACGCAAGCATAAAACAAAGGTCAATCGCAAATTCCGTGAAAAGGGCGGTATTAATGAATTGTTTGCAACCATTGATGAGCCAGAAGAGCATGTGGAGGAAGACAATGACCTTGAGGTTGTCCGCCAGAAGCATTTTGATCTGAAGCCAATGGATAGCGAAGAGGCGATTCTGCAAATGAACATGCTTGGTCATAATTTCTTCGTCTTCACAAATGCTGCGACAAGCCTGACAAACGTTGTATATAAGCGGAAAGATGGTCGTTATGGTTTGATAGAAGCACAATAAAATAATTTCAAAAAGGTACCCAACGGGGTACCTTTTTTGATATCGAAATAAATCATCCACTCATGATATTGTAAATAAGTTAGAATTTAACAATTGAGGAAGCAAAAAATGAAAAAATTATTCAAATAGTTTATTAACCTTACCTTTAAAAAAGATGATACTACAACAAAAGGGTGAGAGAGGAAGAATAGTGCAATCCAAATATTTAATACAAACATTGAAAAGTAAGACGATATAAACAACAAGGCTAATAAGGGAATACAGAATATACATGGAAAGCATAGTGGATCGCTTTTTCAGGTTATTCGTCAGTCTCATTATGATAACATTATTAAAACTAGCACAGAAGAATGCTTACTTAAAACGACGTGAGGCGATCATTAAGAATGATCTTTCTTTAATTAAATCTTGAGGGGGTATCATCTGCAAAATTAGACAAAGAAACGAAGTCTAATGAAAAGATGCTTGTAGCTTTTGCAACGGAAGCTATCAAGCTCTAGCAACGGTGTCAGGTGCCAATTATTCCTGGTGATGAAACCTTATATGATGTGCTTACAGGCAAAGTGGTTGCCAACCTATGAAAAAGCAGTGAATGAGGTAAAGGAATTAGAGGCAAACATTTACAGGCTAAAGCCATTAAAATCATTATTAGAAAAGGCAATAGCTACCTATTATGAAGGATTAGTACTTCAGATAGAGGCATTGGAACAAAAAGATGAAAATCTAATCGAACATTCAAATGCCAAAGGTGAGGAATATATGGGAATCCTCGATGAATATCGTAAAGAGATGAATTTGCTTGCAGAAAAATATAACATTGAATAGGAACAAGAATAAAATTCATCTTACTAAAAACACCTTCAAGCGTGAAGGTGTTTTTTGACTCAATTAGTCAGCTTCCGATATTTCTCTTTTAACCTCTCGGGCGCGTATTTCACCATGCTCTGCAGGATAAATGTTGTAAACAACACATCATCTGTATAGCCGAAGATAAATAAGAAGTCGGGAATGAGATCGATTGGGATGAAAATATATGCGACAGCTAATCCAATCGGCAATAATTTTTTCCAGAGGACGATGTCCTTGGCGATGAGATAATCTATGAAAAATGGGATGAAGCGCCAAAAGGTCAGGACAAATCCTACTCGTTTGAAAAACTTCTTCATCGTTCATCTTCCTTTCCAGTTTTTGTACGGTGTTCTTATCATAACCGTTGTTTGTAAAGTTTACAATTATTATGGTTAATCGTCTAATCTTTCCTAATTTTCTATTAAATGACCGCAGGTATGGATTGATGTTACTATAATAGAGCGATAATCCTTATCTGAGGATAAGGAATTGGAACCAGAACCATATATAAAAAAATAATGAATAGATAAAGCTGGTCCTACATTACGAGAGGAGAATGTACATTGCAAACAGCGAAAGTAAGTAGAAATGAACCGTGTCCGTGCGGCAGCGGAAAAAAATATAAAAAATGCTGTGCGAAAAAGGAAACGGTTTCAATAACAGAAATGATTGATAATGAAATATTTGAGCTTCAAAAGGAACTTCGTATTTTCGCTTATCAACGATACGGAAATGCTATGAAGCAAGAGTATCAAAACTTAATGACAAGACTGGAAGATACGGATGCAGACGATGCGGAATTTTTCGAGTTCATGCAGCCGTTCTGGTATATCCACTTTAAGCCTTTAAACGATGGCGAAACGATTATGGAGAAATTTATTAAATATAAGATGCCGTCCCTTGTACGTCCGCGACTACAAGAGGTTTTACAATCGTGGGATACCGCTATTCCGGTTGCTGGTAAGGTCATCGGTTTGGAAGGAAAGGATATTCTATTTGTTGATGCGTTAACAGATCAATATTATACGGTAGTGCTTTCTGAACAAATGAGCGATTTCTCAGAGGGCTGGTTTGCATTCGGTATCTTATTGCCATACGAACAAAAATTCTCAGCTTTTCCATGTCTTTTTGAAGTATCTGAAGGACAAGCAGCTGATTATGAAGGCTTCATCAAGGCTGAGTATGCTGAATCAGGATTTAACCAGCCTCAAACCTTCTTAACAGAAAAGTTTTTAGAAATGATGCACCGTATTCCCCAAGCCGCAGCAAGTGTCGATATGGAGTCATATGAGTGGCCTAGCGAAGGTGCAAAAGAAGTCGCTTCACAATTTGAACAGGATATGGAAGCGGCAGGCGAATTGCGCTGGGTGATTAATTTTGGAATCGGCGTTTGGGTTGAATATTGTAAAAAGACGAATAAAAAGATACAGAAGCCTGCCAATTATGTTGCGGCACTTCGTTATCTTGTATATATGGTTGCTGAGACAGAAGGTCAAATGACACAAAAAGAGCTTGGCGAGAAATATGAGATTTCAGCAAGCCGAGTATCAAGCTACTATAAAGAAATCCATTCACATGTAGAGAGCTTTATAGAAGATTTGCTTGATCAGTCAAAGTCGAAAGAAATGGCATAAATATGGAGCCGCTCTATTATAAGAGTGGCTTTTATCAATCAGTGAGAAAAAGCTTACTTTTCTGTCGTCGATTGAACCTGTCAATTGAACTGACAAAAGTTGTCTCCCCCTAGCGGAAGTGGTAATATTAATAGCGTATATAAAATTTTTAATATGTAATTTTTATCTAAATATATATGTCCAATATAAAGGAGCGTTTTAAATGCTTGGGATTTTAAATAAAGTTTTTGATTTAAATAAACGCGAACTAAAACGCCTTACAAAAACTGCTGAGCAAATTGAGGCATTTGCTTCAAGTATGGAGAGCTTATCTGATGAAGAAATTCGCAGTAAGACAGAGGAGTTTAAGGCTCGTTACCAAAAAGGAGAGACGCTTGAGGATATGCTCGTTGAAGCGTTTGCTGTCGTACGTGAAGCAGCAAAGCGTGTGCTTGGCTTGTATCCATATCCGGTGCAATTAATGGGGGGCGCAGCTCTTCATGATGGAAATATTGCAGAGATGAAAACAGGGGAAGGTAAAACTTTAACTTCCACAATGCCAGTTTATTTAAACGCACTGTCAGGCAAAGGCGTTCATGTGGTCACAGTCAATGAATATTTGGTGACACGTGATGCTACTGAGATGGGGCAGTTGTATGATTTCTTAGGACTTACTGTAGGTTTGAACTTAAACGGAATGTCTAAAGAGGAAAAACAAGCAGCCTATGCAGCTGATATTACTTATAGTACGAATAATGAACTTGGCTTTGATTACTTGCGTGATAATATGGTGCTATATAAAGAGCAAAAGGTGCAGCGGCCATTAAACTTTGCTGTCATCGATGAGGTAGATTCAATCTTAGTTGATGAAGCGCGTACTCCTTTAATTATTTCCGGGTCAGCTCAAAAATCGACAAAACTATATTTGCAAGCAAATGCTTTTGTCAGCCGCTTAAAGCTGGAAGAAGACTACACTTATGATGAAAAGACGAAGGGCGTGCAGTTGACGGAAGAAGGGATGACAAAGGCTGAGAAAGCTTTTGGCATTGATAATCTGTTCGATGTTTCTCAAGTTTCTCTAAACCATCACATTACTCAGGCGTTAAAAGCGCATACAAGCATGCATCTTGATGTTGATTATGTTGTGCAAGAAGGAGAAATCGTCATTGTCGACCAATTTACGGGCCGTCTTATGAAGGGCCGCCGATATAGCGACGGGCTTCATCAAGCAATTGAAGCGAAGGAAGGCTTGGAAATTCAAAACGAAAGCATGACGCTTGCATCCATTACGTTTCAAAACTATTTCCGCATGTATGAAAAGTTGTCTGGGATGACTGGTACTGCAAAGACTGAGGAAGAGGAATTCCGCAATATTTATAATATGAATGTTATTGCCATACCGACGAACCGTCCAGTAACGCGTGATGACCGGGCCGACTTGATTTATTCCACAACAGATGGCAAGTTCCGTGCAGTTGTTGAGGATATTGCCGAGCGTCATCATAAAGGACAGCCAGTGCTTGTTGGTACGGTTGCTATTGAAACTTCGGAAATAATCTCAAAATATTTAACGAAGAAAGGCATTCCGCATAACGTATTGAATGCCAAAAACCATGGCCGTGAAGCGGAAATCATTTTAGATGCAGGTAAAAAAGGCACAGTAACGATCGCAACCAACATGGCCGGTCGTGGTACGGATATTAAATTGGGTGAAGGTGTAAAGGAATTAGGCGGACTTGCTGTTCTTGGCACAGAGCGTCATGAGAGCAGACGTATTGATAACCAGCTTCGTGGTCGTTCTGGCCGTCAAGGAGATCCGGGTGTAACACAATTCTATTTATCAATGGAAGATGAGCTAATGCGCCGTTTCGGATCTGATAATATGAAAAATATGATGGCTAAGCTAGGGATGGATGACTCTCAGCCGATTCAAAGTAAAATGGTATCAAAGGCAGTTGAATCTGCGCAAAAACGCGTGGAGGGCAATAACTTTGATGCTCGTAAGCAGCTTCTTTCTTATGATGATGTACTGCGTCAGCAGCGTGAAATTCTTTACACGCAAAGAAATGAAGTGCTTGAGTCTGAAAACCTAAGAGAAATCGTTGAGAAAATGATTCGCACTGCACTTACACGCAATGTGCAAGCTTTTACTTCGCAGTTTGAAGACGGCGAAGAAGAATGGAACTACACAGGCTTAATTGATTATGTGAACGGCAACCTCCTGCGAGAAGGAGATTTAACGGTAGACGACGTTCGCCGCCTAGAAGCGGATGAAGTGGTTGAGGTTATTTTTGCAAAAATCATTGAGCACTATAATGAGAAAGAAGAAAATATGCAACCAGATCAAATGCGTGAGTTTGAGAAGGTTATTATGCTTAGAGCGGTTGATTCTAAGTGGATTGACCATATTGATGCAATGGATCAGCTGCGCCAAGGTATTCACCTGCGTGCATACGGACAAATTGATCCGCTTCGCGAATACCAGCAAGAAGGCTTTATCATGTTTGAAAACATGATTGCTGCGATTGAAGAAGATGTAGCGAAATATGTCATGAAGGCTGAAATTCGCAACAACCTTGAGCGACAGGAAGTAGCAAAAGGCCAAGCGGTCAATCCGAAAGAAGAAGGCGGCAAAGCGAAGAAGAAACCTGTTACAAAACAAATGGATGTCGGTCGCAATGATCCATGCATTTGCGGCAGCGGTAAAAAATACAAAAACTGCTGTGGTTCATAAATAGCGGCTGCAACCTACCTTTCCTATCCAAACAAAACCAAGCCGGCAAAGCCAATATCTATTGCTTTGCCGGCTCTTCTTTGCAATTTGTCGAAATTTGTAGGTGACAGGTACCATTTAAAAAAAGTTTCGATTTTAGCAGAGAAGATATATAATATAAAGGTTGAATTCTTGCAATAAGTAAATTGTCAAGCTGCTGTTTTATTGGCAGTTTTTAGTTTTTAAAATATATTTAGAGGTGACAGAAATGGAATTAGCAGAGATTCGTAACGAGTTAGAGAAAACAGCTAAGATTTTAGCGGACTTTAGGGGGTCTCTTTGACTTAGAAAACAAAGAGGCACGCATTGCGGAACTGGAAGATGAGATGCTTCAGCCAGGATTCTGGGATGATCAACAAGGTGCACAGGTGATTATTAATGAATCGAATGCACTAAAGGATCAAGTTAATGAGTTCCATGATTTGAATGAATCATTTGAAAACCTTGAGTTGACTTATGAGCTTGTGAAGGAAGAAAGCGATGCCGAGTTGCAGGAGGATCTTGAGAATGAACTGACTGAGCTTTCTAAGCGTCTAAATCAGTTTGAGCTCCAGCTTCTATTAAGCGAAGAATATGATAAAAATAATGCGATTTTAGAGCTCCATCCAGGTGCTGGTGGAACAGAGTCGCAAGACTGGGGTTCCATGCTTTTGCGTATGTACACGCGCTGGGCAGAGAAAAAAGGCTATAAAGTGGAAACACTTGATTATCTTCCTGGTGATGAAGCAGGGATTAAGAGCGTGACACTTTCAATTAAAGGACATAATGCATATGGCTATTTGAAAGCGGAAAAGGGTGTTCATCGATTGGTGCGGATTTCACCGTTTGATTCTTCAGGTCGCCGTCATACTTCATTTGTTTCCTGTGAAGTCATGCCTGAGTTCAATGATGAGATTGAAATCGATATTCGAACAGAGGATTTGAAAATTGATACGTATCGTGCTAGTGGTGCGGGCGGACAGCATATTAATACAACAGATTCAGCTGTCCGTATTACGCATTTGCCAACAAACGTAGTTGTGACATGCCAATCTGAACGTTCGCAAATAAAAAACCGTGAGCAAGCAATGAAAATGTTAAAAGCGAAGCTTTATCAGAAGAAGATTGAAGAGCAGGAACAAGAGCTGGCGGAAATTCGCGGTGAACAAAAGGAGATTGGCTGGGGCAGCCAAATCCGTTCATATGTTTTCCATCCTTATTCAATGGTTAAGGATCATCGCACAAATACAGAATCTGGCAATGTTCAAGGTGTCATGGACGGAGACCTCGACAGCTTCATTAATGCCTACCTTCGCTCAAAACTAACATTGGGCGAAAACTGAAAATAAGACGATTATAATCGTATAACTATAGCCAGGCTTATGCTGTAATTTAAGATAAAACCCTTAGGACATCTATTGGTGACTTAGGGGTTTTTTTGGTGCCTGTCACCTTCATTTTCCGACAATTTTCGACATGTATTCAAAATACTCTTACTTGCTTACCCATAAAAAACTACATACATTTTCCTCAAAAAGGGCATCCTAAAGCCCAATGAACTTTTCTCGTTTAACCCTTTAACACAGCAGCCTAATGCCATTTACACACGCTTGGCCTCATGCTATACTCACTCTCGGAAAAGATGAAATGGTGACATTGACCTATGGTGCCTGTCACCCACAAAATTCGACAAAATGCCACGTAAATTAAGGTACCTGTCACCCAGAAGATTCAACAAGATTCGACATAACAAAGGGGTAGGTTGGGATATGGATAGGAAGAAGAGAAGAAGGGCTGTTGAGGAGATGGGGATTTCGAGGGTAATGGAGTATGTTTATGTGTTGGTTGGATCTGCATTGGTGGCTGTCTCGTTTAATTTATTTTTGCTGCCGAATAATGTGGCTTCTGGCGGTGTAAGTGGTATTAGTACGATTATGAAAGATGTGGCTGGCTGGGAACCGGCGTATGTGCAGTGGGCCCTGAATATTCCGCTATTTATAGCGGGTGTGATTTTACTTGGGAGACAATTCGGTGTTAAGACATTAGTAGGTACAATCTTTCTCCCTTTTGTCGTCTTTTTAACAAAGGATATGGACCCGTGGACAACGGATCCTCTACTCGCTTCATTGTTTGGCTGTATTGGTGTAGGCCTTGGTCTTGGCATTGTCTTTCGTGGAAAAGCATCAACTGGCGGAACGGATTTGGCCGCACAAATTTTAAATAAATACATAGGGCTCTCACTTGGGACATGCGTAGCCCTAATTGATGGATTAATTGTTTTGGCAGCGGCATTTGTATTTGACATTGAACGCGGTTTATATGCGCTTATCGGTTTGTATGTAACAAGCAAAACGATTGATATTGTGCAGATTGGCCTTGGTCGCAAAAAGATGGCTCTTATTATTACGAATCATCAAAATGAAGTTCGTGAAGGAATTTTGAATAAAATTGATAGAGGTGTGACAAAACTATCAGCATACGGTGGTTATACCGATGATGAGCGTCCTGTATTAATGTGCGTTGTCGATCAAACGGAGTTCACAAAATTGAAACAACTGGTGAAAACAATTGACTCATCAGCTTTCATCATTGTTACAGACGCCTCCGAGGTACTCGGCGAGGGTTTCAATCGGGCCTGACATTGGTATAATATAACTGTATTATGTAACATTTTCCTTAAGGGGGCAAAACTAATGAAGAAGAAGTTGTTAGCGCTACTATTTGGAACTGCACTCGTATTTTCATTGGCAGCATGTGGCGGAGGAAATGATGATGCAGGTGAAGACACTGGAACGGATAACGGTGGAGAAACTACTGCTGATGCAGGAGATGCAGAAGCACTTTATGAAAAAAGTTGTATGAGTTGCCATGCAGCTGATCTATCTGGTGGAGCAGGCCCTAACTTACAAAAAGTAGGTGCTAAATACTCTGAAGATGAAATCCATGATATCATTGTTAATGGTAAGGGCGCGATGCCAAGCGGATTACTAAATGATGATGAAGCAACAACTGTAGCAGAATGGTTAGCTGCAAAAAAATAAGCTAAAGAAGGCTTTACTGAGGACGTTCTGATTTTTAATCAGGACGTTTTTATTTCGCTGACTATTTCTGAATTCACAAAACAATTACTCTTTTCTGTGTTTATTTAATAGTATATGGGTGATGTTACCACTATTATTAAAATTCCGACTAATGGAGGGTAAATTACCCAATATAGGCAACATATTCTGAAAGACATTTTCCTTTGTGAGTAAAAAGTCCCATAAAAACATCTACTTGAAAAGAAACTGTAATAATTTTATTCGTTATTTTGACAAAATATGATGTTATAATTAGTGAAGTAAACGAAAAGAAGTATTTTATCCCTCAAGTCATTGGTTTTAATACATATAGATGTCAGTTTTTGTCGAGACATCTATTTTATTTTTTTACACCGTATATTGTCCCCGTTTATCCAATTATTTTACTTCATTTTCCATTTTAAAAGGGAAATAACCTTTTTAAGGTTTTGAAGGGATGGCGTGTGCAATTTTCTAAAAAAATCCACTCTAGATAGCTAGGTGATATACATGATTGAGATGAAAAACGTCTACAAAAAATATCGCAATGGTGTGACAGCCGCGAACGGTATAGATGTAAAAATTAAGCAAGGTGAATTTGTATATATTGTTGGCCCCAGTGGAGCTGGGAAATCAACTTTTATAAAAATGATGTATCGTGAAGAAAAACCGACAAGTGGAACAATCACATTAAATGGAATAGATATGGGCTCTATGAAAAATAACAAAGTCCCGCATATACGCCGTAATATAGGTGTTGTATTCCAGGACTTCAAGCTTTTACCAAAGCTGAATGTTTACGAGAATGTGGCTTTTGCGCTTGAAGTTATTGAAGAACCGCAGAAAAACATTAAGCAAAAGGTTATGGACACGCTTGATCTTGTTGGATTGAAGCATAAGGTGCGCATGTTCCCTGATGAGCTCTCCGGCGGTGAGCAGCAGCGTGTATCGATTGCCAGATCGATTGTAAATCAGCCAAAGCTTGTGATTGCGGACGAGCCTACGGGAAACTTGGACCCTGATACATCATGGGAGATCATGAACATTTTTGATGAGATTAATACTAGAGGAACGACGGTCTTAATGGCAACGCATAATAAGGAAATCGTCAATACGATTAAGCATCGTGTTATTGCTATTGAAGGCGGCAGAATCGTCCGTGATGAGCAAAGAGGTGATTACGGATATGAAATCTAGAACATTAAGCAGGCATTTTAGAGAGAGTTTTAAAAGTCTGGGCAGAAACGGATGGATGACATTCGCATCGGCCAGTGCGGTAACCATGACGCTTATATTAGTCGGTGTGTTCTTTGCTATTATGATGAACTTGAATCAAGTGGCTACGAACATAGAAGAAGATGTTGAAATTCGCGTCCACATAGATGTAGCCGCAACAGAGGAAAATCAAGAAGAGTTGCGTGGGAAAATTGATAATATTGCTCAGGTGGAATCAATTGATTATTCGGATAAAGAAGATGAGTTGACGAACTTAATTGATAGTCTTGGTGATGAAGGAGAAGCTTTTAAATTATTTGAACAAGACAATCCTTTGAACGATGTGTTTGTTGTAAAAACGACCAATCCAAACGACACGATGGGTGTAGCTAAGCAAATTGAAAAAATGGATTATGCTGCAAAAGTGAAGTATGGACAAGGGTCAGTTGAAAAGCTGTTTTCTGGGATTAGTTTAAGCAGAAACATTGGAATTGTCCTTATCGTTGGTTTATTATTTACAGCGATGTTCTTAATCTCAAACACAATTAAAATAACAATTGTTTCAAGAAGAAAAGAGATTGAGATTATGAGATTAGTAGGTGCAACTAATTCCTTTATTAGATGGCCATTCTTCCTGGAAGGTTTATGGCTTGGTATATTGGGATCAATCATTCCTGTGGGAGTGGTGAGTGTCGCTTACTATTACAGCTATGAATTTTTAGAGCCAAAACTTCAAGGCCATTTTATTCAGCTAATCGAATTTACACCATTTATATACCAGGTCGGTGCGTTATTAATATTTATGGGCGCTTTGATTGGTGTATGGGGCAGCATGATGTCAGTAAGGAAATTCTTGAAAATATAAAATTCTGTGTGCGGCCTTGTAAATCCAGCATGGCCGCACCAATTAATAATACATATAGCCACGGGATATTCATAGGAGAGGAGATATCATAACTTGAAGAAAAAGATAGCAAGCATGTCTTTAGCTGCAATGATGGGTGTCGGTGCAATCGCTGCTACATTACCAACAAATGTAATGGCTGATAAATTAGATGATTTGAATAATCAAAGTGAAAATTTAAAGAAAGAACAATCTGGTATTGATTCTAAATTAAATAAGGCTGATTCAGAGATTCAAAGATTACAAGATGAACAAAAAACGGTTGAATCAGAAATTAAGCGTCTAGATACGGAAATTAAAGATGCTGAAACAAAAATTACAGAAAAAAATAATGAAATAAAGGCAAAAAATGAAGAGATTGAAAGATTAAAAAAGGAAATAGAAATCCTTATTGACCGAATTGAAAAGCGCAATGAGCTCCTTAAGGACAGAGCGCGTTCTATGCAGGAGTCTGGCGGCGTTGTCAGCTATATGGACGTATTGCTTGGTGCACAAAGCTTCAGTGATTTTATTGGGCGTGTTGGAGCTGTTGCCACAATTGTGGAAGCAGACCAAGTAATATTGAAAGAGCATCAGGCAGATAAGGATAAGCTGGAAGAAACACAGGCGAAAGTAAAAGAAGAGCTTGCTTCCCTTGAAAAGATGCGTAATGAGCTTGAGCAAATGAAATCTAAATTAAGCGATCAGAAGAAACAACAGGATAATTTAAAATCGATTCTTAAAAAAGAAGAAGATCATAAACATGCTGAAAAAGTAAGTATGGAAGAAGAAAAAGAAATTTTAGCAGCGCAAGATAAAGCGATTCAGCAGGCTATTAAAAATGAGAAAGATAGGCAGGCTGAAATTGCACGAAAAGCTGAAGAAGCAAGACAAGCAGAAATTGCTAGACAAGAAGAGGCTAAAAAGCAAGAGGCTGCAAAAGCAGCGACAAACAATAACAGCAATTCAGGTAGTTCTAATAGTGGTGGAAGCAGCAACAAGGGAAATAGCGGCGGTGGACAACAAGTTAGTGCACCACCAGTTTCCAGCGGACATTGGACAAAACCAGCAGCAGCCGGTATTTTAACGTCTGGATTGGGTCAGCGTTGGGGTTCCTTCCATGCAGGTGTTGATATTGCAGCAAGTGGAACAGTTCCTATTTTTGCAGCAGCTGATGGGGTTGTCATCAATTCCTACTATTCAAGCAGCTATGGAGAAGTAGTTTTTATTGCTCACTCTATTAATGGTCAAACGTATACAACTGTTTATGCTCATATGCGCAACGGGTCAAGACAAGTAAGCAATGGCCAAACAGTTTCTAAAGGTCAGCAAATTGGTTTAATGGGGAATACAGGTGATTCTCAAGGTCAGCATTTGCATTTTGAGCTTCATAGAGGCGGATGGAATAATGCAAAATCGAATGCGATCAATCCAGTTGGAATCGTACCACTATAAAAGAAGGGGAGGCGAGTGCTTCCTCTTTTTTCTTTTACCCAAAATATAAGCCTTTAATCATAAAGGCGCTGGCTGAGAGAAACTCATTTTAAAATAGAAATGAAAGGTTTGGGATTCTCCGAGGCTTACCACTTTATTTCCGCGGGGCGAGCGAACTCCTCTCCAAATCCAACTACATTTACTTATTTTCACTTCCTCAACACTCTAAATCCTAAATGCTGTATCTTTGTCCGGCCACTTCTTATTTCCAATCATAACTTGTCCTTTTTGTTCATATATTTTTTGGAGAAGTACCGCATATGCGTGGAAAGGGCGGATGAGAATGAATAAAAAGTGGATTTCAATATTAATGGCTATATCTCTGCTTATAGGAGCAGGGTGTTCATACGCTGGGATGCAATGGAGTATGAAAATGCATTCTATGAATGATGAGCAAATGCAAGAGATAAAGGGAGATATGTCAGAATTAGAAGCAGAAGAATTTGAAAAAATTAGTACAGCCTTTCGTCTTATTTATAAAAATTATGTTGAGCAAGTGGATGAGGACAAGCTGACTGAAGGAGCAATTCAAGGGATGCTGTCTACTTTAGATGATCCATACTCGGTATATATGGATAAAGAAACGGCTAAGCAATTTAATGAAACACTAGAATCCTCATTTGAAGGAATTGGTGCAGAGGTGAGCATGGTTGACGGTAAAGTAGTGATTGTGTCCCCGTTTAAAGATTCGCCTGCGGAGAAGGCCGGTTTAAAACCTAAGGACCAAATTTTAAAAATAGATGGAAAGAGCATTGAGGGACTTGATTTATATGCAGCAACATTAAAGATAAGGGGAAAAAAAGGAACAACGGTTAAGTTGGAAATCAAACGAGATGGTTTGCGCGAGCCATTAACTGTTGAAGTTGTAAGAGATGAGATTCCTCACTTAACTGTAAATTCAGATGTGATGATTCATAATGACAAAAAGCTAGGTTATCTTGAAATCACTTCCTTTTCACAGGAGACAGCAAAGGAGTTTAAGATAGAACTGAAAGCATTGGAGGAAGAGGGGATTGAGGGTCTTATTATTGATGTCCGTAATAACCCTGGAGGACTGTTAACAGCGGTCGATGAAATTTTGGAAGAGCTTGTTACAAAAGAGAAGCCATATGTGCAAATTGAACAGCGCAACGGTGAAAAAATGATGAATTTTTCAAATTTAGAAGAGGCGAAGGAATACCCGATTGGGGTTTTGATAGATGATGGAAGTGCATCTGCTTCAGAAATCTTGGCGGGGGCATTGAAAGAAGCTGGAAATTATCCATTAATTGGAATTAATACGTTTGGAAAAGGAACGGTACAGCAGCCGGTGCCAATGGGAGATGGAAGTAATATTAAGCTTACACTTTATAAATGGCTTACACCAGATGGAAATTGGATTCATAAAAAGGGAATTGCTCCAACATTTGAAGTAAAACAGCCAAAGCTGTTCCATACACATCCGTTGCAGGTTGAAGATGTATTGCAGACGGATATGAATAATGAACAAATAAAGAATGCGCAAGATATGCTGGAAGCGCTTGGGTACGGACCCGGAAGGAACGATGGCTATTATTCCGCTTCAACAGCTACTGCAGTAAAAGCATTCCAAAAACAAGCTGACTTGCCAGCTACTGGCCAGATTGACTCGAAAACAGCATCTGCTATGGAGCAAGAGGTCCTTACCCAAATCAAAAATCCCAAAAACGACCTCCAACTCCAAACCGCCCTTCGCATCATCGCAAAATAATTATATCAATGCCATTGTGGTGCCTGTCACCTCCAAGGTTCGACATAAAATGTCGAACCTTGGAGGTGACAGGCACCCTATGTTTTTAGGGTGAGATTTGGTAGAATATAGTTAGATTAGTAGTTTTGTTGAGGGTGAGGTAATTTAGTTGATAGAGGTTGGTGGATGGTTTGGCTGAGGCTTGGCTTTTTGAGTTGATAATGGGTATAGGAAAGCTTTTTTTGAACCCGGTTTTTTATTTAGTTTTTATTGCAGCAGCATTTTATGGTGTTCAGCGGGTAAAACGTGAACGTCAGCATTTTTCGGTGCGAGCGGAGAATGCCTATTTTGAATTAAAACAAATTTTTCCTTTATCTTTAACTATTGGATTGTTTTTGTCTATCATTACAGTCACGGCTGGTCTCGCAGTACCATTAGAGCTGATTGTCTTCACCGCTGGAGCAACAATCCTTTTTATACTGACTCCAAAGGTAAGGTGGCTTGCCCCAGCTTATACGCTAAGTATAGGTGTGTTGCTCACTTTCATAGCAAATAGGCAAGAGTGGCCAATGCCTGACTTTTTTACATCAGATACATTTGGTATAGAAAGCATTTTTCCGGCAGCTGCGCTCCTTATTTCTTTACTAGTGATTGCAGAAGGAATTCTCATATCAAGAAATGGGAAAAAAGGAACATCGCCACGATTAATGAATAGCAGGCGTGGTCAGCAGGTAGGCATGCATGAGGTGAAAAGGATCTGGTTATTGCCTTTATTCCTCCTTATTCCTGGAGAAGCGCTATCCCTTACGTCTGATTGGTGGCCGGTATTTTCCATTGGTAGCAATACATATTCACTTATAGTTGCTCCATTTGCGATTGGCTACCAGCAGCAAATTCAAAGCTCCTTACCGCAAAAGGCAATAGAAGCATATGGTAATAAAGTGATTGTATTCGGTGCGATACTGTTATTGCTTTCAAGTGCAGCGTATATTTACCCTATTGCTACATTAGCTATTGCTGTGCTAGCTATTCTAGGCAGGGAATTCCTAAATTATCGTCAGCGTGTGACAGAAACGAATTCCTCCTTCTATTTTGCTAAACGTAATGAAGGTTTGATGATTATTGGCATTGTGCCCAACTCTCCGGCAGATAAGATGGAACTGAAAATTGGTGAAGTAGTTTTAAAAGTGAACGGCTCTATTGTCAATGATGAAAATGGCTTCTATCAAGCGCTGCAAAAAAATGCGGCCCATTGCAAGCTTGAGGTGCTGGACATCAACAATGAACTAAGGTTTGTCCAAAGGGCTTTATATACGACAGATCATCACGAGTTAGGCATTCTTTTTATTAAGGATGAAGTAAAAAAAGGGAATCGAGCAGTGTAGTGGTTTTGTCAGACATAAAGAGAAATAACGAATCTTTAGTTAGATATCACGAGGCATAACCGGTCAAACGCGACGATAAGCCACGTGAAAAATAAATGTTATTATGAAGCGCCTTTCAAGCAAAAATTGAAAGGCCTTTTATGATTGGAAAAGTATGGTTGAAGTATGAGTGAATTTTCTGTATAATATACCTTATAACGAGATTGGAGGGCTATTAAAAATGATCATATTTATTAGATTACGTCACGTTTCTTTGAACAGGTAACTGAATATGTTCAAAGGCTCTGTTTTCATAACAGAGTAAACGGAAGTAGTCTGTCCATTTTTAATAACCTTCATCGGATGAATGTATATTCTTAAGTGAAGAAAGGCAGAGCAGTCTGTCTTTCTTTTTTTATGACACCAATTTTTTTAAAGGAAACAACAGGTTATTTGGTGTCTCTCTTTTTAGGAGTGACACTGTTCTATTCTAATACACTCTGTTTACTCTGAACCACAGATGCCAGTCTGTGGCTTTTTGTGATTGCAGTCCTTTTAAGAATGAGCACTTTAGAAAGGATTGAAATGAAATGGCAAAAAAGGTGGACAAATATCTTGGAAAAAAAATGAGTCGCAGCGAGCCTCCTAATTTTAGCGGCCAGCATTTAATGCACAATAAGCGACTAATAAATGAAATTGTAAATAAATCACAGGTCTCAAAGCAAGACCTTGTTTTAGAGTTGGGGGCAGGAGAAGGAGCATTAACGACTATTTTAAGTGAGAAAGCTCGAAAGGTTTTAGCTGTTGAGTACGATGAGAAGTTTGTAGATAAGTTAGAGCAAATTCCTGCAAACAACATCAAAATTATTCATAATGATATTTTAAGGATCTCTTTGCCAAAAGAACCATTCATTGTCGTCTCTAATATTCCGTATGCAATTACAACAAATATCATGAAAATGCTTTTGAACAACCCAAATAACAAACTTGAAAGAGCATTTATCGTTATGGAAAAAGGAGCATCAAAACGATTTACTGCGAGTATAGTAAGAGATTCCTATGTGATGGCGTGGAGAATGTGGTTCGACTTAAAGGTTGAAAGGAGCATATCCAGGGAGTGTTTTTCACCTCCTCCCAAAGTTGATTCAGCATTGCTATCTATCAGAAGAAAAAAGAGTCCGCTTGTTCCATATAGAAACAAAAATGCTCTGCATCTTCTTTTAAGCTTCGGTTTAAAATATCCAAATGCGCCGATTGAACAAATTTTAAAATCCATCTTCACGGCACCACAGGCTAAAAAGGCCAGGCAGGCCATAAAATGTGAACCTGAAAAAACAGTAAAATCCTTAAGTGCTCAACAATGGGCAATACTAACTGAAACACTAGTGCGCTATGCCCCACGAAATAAATGGCCAAAACAAAGAAAAAAATAACTCGCCAACAAAGGAAGCTGACATCAAATAACGTCAGCTTCTCCATTTTATATTTAGTTTATTTGGGTACCTGTCACCGGCAAATTTCTACATATTTCTACAAATCCTACATAATCAACAAAGTGCATCAAAATCAAACAAAATATACAGAACCAGATTCTGCGTTGTATAGTTTTAAATGGATTCCTGTGAAGTGGAACGTGTTATAGGAATTGTTTCATGTTTTCGATGTTGGCTTGTTGGGTGTGAATGAGTTTTTCGGATAGTGCTTTGATTTGTTGATTAGTACCGGTATAGTTATGTTGATGTTTAATGATTTGAGTAATGCCCATTGTTGTTCCTTGGATAACCATTTCGGCTATTTTTGATGTTGGGTCTTTGGAAGTCATGGTTTTGACCGTGCTAGTAATTTGCGAATTTAATTTTGCAAATGAAGGTGCTTCCTTGGCTTGACCTTCTTCCACCAAATCTTCGGCTTCATGAAAAATACTTTCATACTCAGCCATTTGTGCTTTCAGCATCGATATAAATTGGTCATCATCTGTTTTTTCGATGACTTGATGAAGGCTGTCGCGCCCCATATCGGCTGTTTCGCTTATATAATCCAACATCTCTTTGTCATCTATCAATCTAATCACCTCAAACATAACTTGCCCACTTAATCCAAAAAATACAAAAAGGGATTGACACCTTTATAAAATATGAAATATAATTATCTCATATTCAAGATACTTTAATTGAAGGTAAATAATGAAAGGGGTATGAAAATGCTGCAAACAGCTGGTATTCACCATATTACCGCCATCGTCAATGATCCACAAAGAAATATAGACTTCTATACAACCGTTCTCAATTTGCGTTTGATTAAAAAAACAATCAACTTTGATCGCCCGGAAGTTTACCATTTTTATTTCGGCAATGATACTGGAGATCCCGGAACTATTATCACTTTTTTTCCATGGCCCAGCCTTCCAAAAGGGAGAATTGGCACTTCGCAGGTCGGTGTTTCTAGCTTTGCAGTTGCTCCAGGTTCACTGTCATTTTGGAAAAATAGACTGGCCCAGTTTAACATTCAGTTTATAGAAAGTCATCGATTTAACGAAAAATCTATCCAGTTTACAGACCCAGATGGGCTTATCCTCGAAATTACTGAGCGAAAGGGATTGCTACACAACAACAGCCGAGAGATTCAAGGGTTTGCTGGTGCAACTTTATTTTCTGCGCAGCCTAATAAAACAGCTGATGTCCTTGAGAATATGCTTGGGATGGAATGCATCGGTCAGGAAGGAAAATATCTTCGATTTAAAGCAAGCGGAAACTTGGGGCAAATAATTGATATTAAACTCTCACCTACAGTCCGCGGACTAGCAGGAGCTGGAACGGTTCACCATATCGCCTGGAGAGCAAAAAATCAACAACAGCATCAGCAATGGCAAGAGTTGCTCACCGCTAAAGAATATTTTCCAACAGAGATTCTAGAGAGAAAATACTTTAAAGCGCTTTATTTTCAAGATGGTGGGGGAATTCAATTCGAGATTGCCACAGATGAACCTGGATTCACGATTGATGAAGAAATTGAGCATCTTGGTGAAAAGCTTATGTTACCAACATGGATGGAAGGACGGCGCAATAAACTAGAAAAAAATTTACCGAAACTTAGTTGACAAATCATAAACTAAAAGATAATATTATCTCATATTCAAGATATCTTAATTCAAACAAAAGAGAGGCGATGAAAATTGGTAGATAAAACCACACTCGATTCATTTGCCACTTTTACAAAAACATCAAGAATGATTCAAGACGAGTTTAAGCAGTGGCTAACTCATTATAAACTCAGTCCTACTGAATTTTCGGTTTTGCAAGTATTAAATGAAAAAGGACAGCAAACGGTTCAGCAAATTTGCAATCAAGTATTGTTGACGAGCGGTTCGATGACTTATGTAATTGATCGTCTTCAGGATAAAGGACTGCTCATCAGAAGCGATTGTCGTGAAGACCGCAGGGTTGTTCATGTAAAAATGACTTCAAAAGGCTTAAACTTAATGAATATATTATTGCCTAGGTATGAAGAGTATATAGGAAATTTATTTCAAGGGGTTTCACTCGCACAACAAAGGGAATTGATAAATATATTAAAAAAATTAGGGGAAAGTAAAATAAGTCTTGTCTAATATCTCAAACTCGAGATACTTGAAGATTAGATAAAAAGAGGGGTGTATTATATTATGTCTAAAAAAACTGCAGGCATTCATCATATAACCGCAATAGTAGGCCATCCACAAGAAAATGTAGATTTTTATGCTGGAGTGCTTGGACTACGTCTCGTAAAGAAAACGATTAACTTCGATGATCCTGGCACATATCATTTATATTTTGGTGATGAAGGAGGAAAACCGGGAACGATTATTACCTTTTTCCCTTGGGCTAATGCCTATCAAGGTGTCATAGGCGATGGACAGGTGGGAATTACTTCGTATGCTGTGCCAATTGGAGCCTTGCCATATTGGGAAGACCGTTTGACTAAACGAAACATTGCTTTTGAAAAGAATATTCGCTTTGGGGAAGAGGTTTTAAGTTTTGACGACCCGCATGGGCTTCACTTGGAACTAGTTGAAAGAGAAGCAGGAAAACAAAACGATTGGACATTCAGCGGTGTGACACCGGAAGTAGCCATAAAGGGTTTTGGGGGAGCTGTTTTATACTCAAGCAATCCGGCGAAAACTGGAGAACTGCTAGAAATAATGGGTCTAGAAAAAATAGCGGATGATGGAAACTATACCCGCTACCAATCTAGTGCAGATATTGGAAACATAGTTGATTTGAAGCTTACTTCAAGCGGCAAAGGCAGGATGGGTGTTGGAACGGTCCATCATATCGCTTGGAGAGCAGCGGATGATGAGGACCAGCTTGATTGGAAAAAATATATTGAAGGCAATGGCTATGGCGTAACGCCTGTTCAAGATCGCAACTACTTTAATGCGATTTACTTCCGGGAATACGGTGAACTGTTATTTGAGATTGCCACTGATCCTCCAGGATTTGCACATGATGAAACACTGCAGACTATGGGCACAGATTTGAAACTGCCGGAGCAATATGAGAAATATCGCGGACAATTAGAGAGAAGATTAATTCCGATTGAGGTAAGAGAAATTTAAGTAAGGAGTGTAGCGATTTGTTATCGATTGATCCTGCAGAGCTTTCTGAAAGAGAAAATTATAAGCTTTTGATTGGCAGTATTATTCCTCGCCCGATTGCATTCGTCACTTCTCTATCGGAACCGGGAATCATTAACGGCGCACCATTCAGCTTTTTTAACATCGTATCGTCCAATCCGCCAATGATTTCAGTTTCAATTGCGAGAAAAAATGGTCAGATGAAAGATACTGCAAGAAATATTACATCATCGAAAGAGTTTGTTGTCCATATTGTCGACGAGAAGAATGTGCGCCAAATCAATGAAACGGCAGCGAGTTTGCCGCCTGATCAAAGTGAATTGCAACTTGCCAATTTAACAGCTATACCTAGTACAAAGGTTGCTGTCCCTGGTGTCAAAGAAGCGAAGGTGCGGATGGAATGCAAATTGTACCGCCATCTAGAGCTTGAAGGAAATGCTGACTTGCTGATTGGGCAAATTGTGCAATTTCATATAGAGGACAGCATTTATGAAAACGGGAAAATTAATGCGAATGGGCTAAGCGCTGTGAGCAGATTGGCCGGTCATGATTATGCCAAAATTGGTGACGTTTTTGAAATCTTACGGCCAAAATAATTTTGGAGGATAAATAATGAAACATATTTTCGAAAAAGGAAAGAATTCATCAAAAACAACTTTACTTTTACTACATGGTACTGGTGGAAATGAACTTGATTTGCTTCCGCTGGCTGGAAAAATAGATGAAGATGCTTCTGTTCTGAGTGTTCGCGGCAATGTTTCTGAAAATGGGATGCCGAGATTTTTTAGAAGGTTAGCAGAGGGAATCTTTGACGAAGAGGACTTAATTTTCCGTACGAAAGAATTATATGAATTTCTTGATGAAGCAGCAGTGAAATATAGTTTTGACAGAAAGAATATCGTGGCAATTGGCTATTCTAACGGAGCGAATATAGCAGCGAGCATGATGTTTCATTATGACGATGCCTTGAAGGCAGCGGTCTTGCATCATCCGATGGTTCCGCGGAGAGGGATTGGATTGCCTGATTTATCTGGAAGCCATGTATTTATAGGAGCAGGTACGAATGATCCAATCTGTCCTGCTGAGGAATCAGAGGAATTAAAGTCCATTTTGGGAAATGCGGGTGCTGAAGTGCATTTGCATTGGGAAAATATGGGTCACCAACTGTCATTCAAGGAGGTTGATGCTGCAGCTAAATGGTATAAACAAAACATCTAAAAGGAGAACAGCAAGATGGGGATTTTAAATAAATTATTTGGAAAAAATAATAGCAAAATCGAGGAGGAAAATGAAATGGAAAAATTAAATATTGGAATTATATTAGGAAGTACTAGACAAGGACGTGTAAGTCCACAAGTAGGTAAATGGGTAAAAGACATCGCGGATAGTCGTGGAGATGCGAATTATGAAATCATTGATATCGCTGACTTCAACCTGCCATTCCTAGGTACAACTGATGGTACAGAGCCTGGTATTGCTGCCTGGTCTGATAAATTGGCTAGCATGGATGGATTTGTATTTATCGTACAAGAATATAATCACAGCATTAGTGGAGCATTGAAAAATGCAATCGATTTTGCACGTGATGAATGGGCTAATAAAGCTGCTGGAATTGTAAGCTACGGTTCAACAGGTGGTGCGCGTGCCGCTGAACATTTACGCGGAATTTTAGGAGAATTGCAAGTGGCAGATGTTCGTACACATCCGACATTATCTTTGTTCACTGATTTCGAGAATTTCTCTGAATTCAAACCACAAGACTTACACCAAGATAATATGAAATTAATGCTTGATCAAGTAATTGACTGGAGCGGTGCATTAAAAACTTTAAGATAAAGTTTATCGGATAAATCTATGTGGAATTGAAAAACTATAGTAGTGATCTTTAGACAAATTAGGAGGATTATTCGAATGAGTGTTAAATTAGCAGTGATTTATTATAGCTCTACCGGCACGAACTATCAAATGGCACAATGGGCAGAACAAGGCGCAAAGGAAGCTGGAGCGGAAGTGAAACTTTTGAAATTCCCTGAAACAGCACCAGAAGCAGCAGTTGACTCAAATCCAGCATGGAGAGCGAATGCAGATGCGACTAAAGACATTCCTGAAGTGACTTTAGCTGATTTAGAGTGGGCAGATGCGATTGTTTTCAGCGTACCTACAAGATTCGGAAACATCGCTTCCCAAGTGCAGGCATTTATTGATACTGCTGGTGGATTATGGGCGCAAGGGAAGCTTGCGAATAAAGTAGTAAGTGCAATGAGCACTGCTTCAAATCCACATGGCGGTCAAGAAGCAACCATTCTTTCCTTATACACAACCATGTACCATTGGGGAGCGATTGTCGCAGCACCTGGATTTACTGATCCAAGCATCTTTGCTGGAGGCGGTAACCCATACGGCACAAGTGCAACTCAAGGTCAGGACGGAAAAATCGTTGAGGATGTTGAAGCAGCTGTGAAGCATCAGGCAAAACGTACAGCTACTGTCGCTGAATGGGTAAAAAAAGGAAACCAATAAGAATTTGAGGAGAAACTGCCGTTATCATATATGCGGCAGTTTTTTTTATCGGCATTGCTTGCTTCATATAACTATCATAATTGTGAACATTCATTGAATCATTCTCCCTATTTTTGAAGGAAGCGACACTTTTGAAGCGACAGAGCAGGAGGAAAGGTTTAAAATATAGAATAACGTACAATAATAATGAAGTTTTAAAATTTTTTATAATAAAAATGCGGAGTTCTGTCCATCCCCTAGTGTAAATTGTTATAATACATGTAAATATATTCGAAAAAAGGTGAGACTGTGTCAAAGAAGAAATTCCAATATTGGGCTTTGCAATTTTTAATTATCCTTACGATTATTTTAGTGGCTTCCAAGATTTCATTTTTATTTGAGCCAATAGGAATCTTTTTTTCAACATTATTTTTTCCTATAATTATTTCTGGCTTTTTATTTTTCATCTTGAATCCGTTTGTCCATTTGATTGAAAGGGCGAAGGTGCCAAAAGTGTTAGCAATTATTATTCTCTTTGCTATCGTAATTGGTTTGTTGGTTTTAATTATTGGCAATATTGTTCCGACCATTTCAAAACAGGTTGGCGCTTTAATGAATGATCTGCCTGAATATGTGAAGAAGACAGAGCAATTCTTTAATACTTTTTCAAAATCCGAAGGCTTCAAGTGGGTCATGACCCAGCAATATGTCACTCAAGAGGAAATAATGGCTTACATAGTAGATTATGCAAATACATTGCCACAAAGGATTACAAACGGCTTGAGCGGCTTCGTCGGTGTTGTGACAAATATCACGATTACCATTATTACTGTTCCATTCCTTTTGTTTTTCATGTTGAAGGATGGAGAAAAGTTCCCTCCGGCATTGGGGAAGTTTATTCCTAAAGTCTATCGTGCAGAAGCGATCAACACGTTAAGAGAGACTGGCAAGACGCTGTCATCTTATATTCAAGGTCAAATTACAGTGGCATTGTTTGTTGGGACTGCTTCATTTATAGGCTTCCTAATTATCGATTTGCCTTATGCTATCGTAATGGCATTAATTATCTCAGTCACAAATATTATTCCGTATGTGGGTCCTTTTATAGGCGGAGCTCCAGCGGTGATTGTCGGGTTATTTGAGTCTCCAACGATGGCAATATTGGCTTTGTTGGTTATTGTTATAGCTCAGCAGCTGGAAGGAAATTTGATTTCTCCGCTCATTTTAGGAAAAACATTAAATACTCACCCTGCGACAATTATCATCTTATTGCTTGTGGCAGGTAATCTTGCCGGCGTTCTTGGGATGTTACTGGCAGTGCCAACGTATGCTGTAAGTAAAACGATTGTCCAAAATGCCGTCAGCTTCTTTAGAGCAAGGAAAATGGCTAATGAAGTAGAGTCCGACTCGGCCGAGGCATAGATGAAAGAGGTCCTTCTACAAAAGTGAGAAGGGCTTCTTTACTTGTTTGCTAAACTCTTTGATCGTTCTTCGTATGATAGCCAACTAGTGAAACTTTACCTGCGCAAAGTTGTACTCTTATTTGAGAAGGAGTATGCTATAGAAAAGGTAAATGAGAAGGTGTAAATATGGGATTGAAATATTTGCTCGCTCTGTTTGTCCCAGGATTGCTTGTGTTATTTTTTACAAGGGTGACATATAATCGACTGATTGGGCTCATATTAACCGTTGCTTTAATTGCCGCATCCGTCTATAAAGGTTACACAAACGCCTATGGACTAATCATCGTCGACGCATTATCCTTAACAATCGGCTTCTGGCTAGCCGACTCCATGAAAAGCAAAATAAAAAAACAGCACTGACCCAATACCAATCCATTCTACAGTGATTGGTATTTTTATATTTTAAACACCAAAAGCCAAACACAAAAAATGTCGATAATTATCGATTTTTGTAATGTTTTGTGGGTGACAGGTACCCAATGTTTTAAAAAAACGAATATCCGTTCGCATATTGTTGGTTTGTTTTAGGGTGTTTGTGGTAGAATGATGATAGGAGTTTTAGTAAATTAATGTAAAAAGAGGGTCAGCATCTTTTTCGTGTTGATTTGACTTAATTTATAGAGGAATTTTTATTAGAGGAGGTTTTAGGTGTGAAGGAACAGTTTGAACTTGTTTCAAAATATTCTCCTGAAGGCGATCAGCCGGTCGCTATTAAAGAGCTTGTAAAGGGAATTAAAGAGAATAAAAAGCATCAAACGCTTTTAGGAGCAACAGGTACAGGGAAAACATTCACCATTTCTAATGTAATTAAGGAAGTGAATAAGCCTACACTAGTTATTGCCCATAATAAAACACTTGCGGGGCAGCTATACAGCGAGTTTAAAGAGTTCTTCCCGAACAATGCGGTCGAATATTTTGTCAGCTATTATGACTACTACCAGCCAGAGGCCTATGTACCTTCAACTGACACATTCATAGAAAAGGATTCAAGCATCAATGACGAAATTGATAAGCTTCGCCACTCAGCAACCTCCTCTTTATTTGAAAGACAAGATGTCATCGTTATTGCCAGCGTCTCGTGCATTTACGGCCTAGGTTCGCCTGAGGAATACCGTGAAATGGTGCTGTCTTTAAGAACTGGGATGGAAATCGAACGCAATCAGCTCCTGAGAAAGCTTGTTGATATCCAATATGAACGCAACGATATGAATTTCATTCGCGGAACATTTAGAGTGCGAGGGGATGTAGTCGAAATCTTCCCGGCATCCAAAGATGAACATTGCTTAAGGGTTGAGTTTTTTGGCGATGAAATTGATCGCATTCGTGAGGTCGATGCATTAACTGGTGAAATCATTGGCGAGCGTGACCATGTAGCAATTTTCCCAGCTTCCCACTTCGTTACCCGCGAAGAGAAAATGCGCGTTGCTATAGAGAATATTGAGAAGGAACTTGAAGAGCGTTTGGCTGATTTAAGAGAGAATGGCCAACTTCTACAGGCACAGCGTTTAGAGCAAAGAACGAGGTATGATCTGGAAATGATGAGGGAAATGGGCTTTTGTTCTGGAATTGAAAACTATTCACGACATCTGACTTTAAGGCCAGCAGGCTCAACTCCATATACACTTCTAGATTATTTTCCGAAAGACTTCTTAATGGTTGTCGATGAATCCCATGTCACACTGCCGCAGGTCAGAGGTATGTATAACGGGGACCAGGCGCGCAAGAGTGTCCTTGTTGAGCATGGATTCCGCCTGCCTTCCGCTTTGGATAACCGCCCGTTAACCTTCTCGGAATATGAGAATCATATTAACCAAATTGTCTATGTTTCAGCTACTCCGGGTCCGTATGAGCTTGAACATACACCAGAGGTCGTGGAGCAAATTATCCGTCCGACAGGATTGCTTGACCCGATTATTGAAGTGCGTCCAATCGAAGGCCAAATTGATGATTTAATTGGAGAAATACAGGAACGCGTGGAGAAAAATGAGCGGGTGCTAATCACTACCTTAACGAAAAAAATGTCAGAGGATTTAACTGATTATTTAAAGGAAATCGGCATCAAGATTCAATACCTTCACTCTGAGGTAAAAACCCTTGAGAGAATTGAAATCATCCGTGAGCTACGACTTGGCAAATATGATGTACTAGTGGGGATTAATCTTCTCAGAGAAGGACTTGATATTCCGGAAGTATCACTTGTAACCATTTTAGATGCTGATAAAGAAGGGTTCCTTCGTTCTGAACGCTCATTAATTCAAACGATCGGTCGTGCAGCCCGGAACGCAAATGGCAAGGTAATCATGTACGCGGATAAAATGACCAACTCAATGGAGCTTGCGATCAGTGAAACAAAGCGACGCAGAGCCATCCAGGAAGAACATAATGAAAAGCATGGCATTACTCCGCAGACAATTAAAAAGGATATTCGCGATGTCATTCGCGCCACGCATGCTGCCGAGGAGCCTGAAGAATATAATGCATCTGAAAAACTGGGTAATTTGACTAAAAAAGAACGAGAAAAGCTTATTGGCAATATGGAAAAAGAAATGAAGGAAGCAGCCAAAGCGCTCAATTTCGAACGTGCTGCCGAGCTTCGTGATTTAATTTTGGAGTTAAAAGCGGAAGGGTGATCAAATCAAATGGCAATGGAAAAATTGATTGTAAAAGGTGCCAGGGCACATAATTTAAAAAATATAGATGTTACTATCCCAAGAGATCAGCTAGTTGTAATCACCGGATTATCTGGTTCAGGTAAATCCTCACTGGCATTCGATACAATCTATGCAGAAGGACAGCGCCGCTATGTTGAATCATTGTCCGCCTATGCACGGCAATTTCTTGGTCAAATGGATAAGCCGGATGTAGATACAATTGAAGGATTGTCTCCTGCCATTTCCATTGACCAAAAAACAACAAGTAAAAATCCGCGTTCGACAGTAGGGACAGTTACAGAAATATATGATTATTTACGTCTTCTCTATGCAAGGGTGGGCCGGCCAACTTGTCCAATTCATCATATCGAAATTTCTTCGCAGACAATTGAACAAATGGTTGACCGTATTATGGAATATCCAGAAAGAACAAAAATGCAGGTGCTTGGCCCCTTAGTTTCCGGACGTAAAGGCACGCATGTGAAAATCCTTGAAGAGGTGAAGAAGCAAGGATTTGTTCGCGTTCGAGTTGATGGGGAAATGCGTGATTTAGACGATGATATTGATCTTGAAAAAAATAAAAAGCATTCAATAGAAGTAGTCATCGACCGCATTGTCGTAAAAGAAGGAGTTGCAGCCCGTTTGGCTGATTCGATCGAAACGGCCCTTAAAATGGGAGGCGGCAAGGTTATTATTGACGTAATTGGGGAAGAGGAGCTGCTGTTCAGCGAAAATCATGCTTGCCCACATTGCGGATTCTCAATCGGTGAGCTTGAACCGAGGATGTTTTCATTTAATAGTCCATTTGGCGCCTGTCCTGAATGTGATGGGCTCGGCTCTAAGCTTGAGGTTGATCCCGATTTGGTCATACCTGATAAAGGATTGACCTTGAAGCAAAATGCAATTGCCCCTTGGGAGCCAAGCAGTTCGCAATATTATCCGCAGCTGCTCGAAGCAGTATGTACTCATTACGGTATTGATATGGATACACCGATTAAAGATTTGCCAGATGACCAGCTGCAAAAAATTTTATACGGTTCTGGTAAAGATAAAATTTATTTTAAATATGAAAATGATTTTGGCCAAATCCGTGAAGGAAATATCCATTTTGAAGGTGTAATCAATAATATTCAGCGCCGCTATAAAGACACAAGCTCAGATTATATTCGCGAGCAAATGGAGAAATATATGGGCGAGCATGCTTGTCCATCATGCAAAGGCTACCGCCTAAAAACGGAGAGCTTAGCGGTTCTTATTGACGGGAATCATGTTGGTAAAGTAACTGATCTTTCTATCGAAGATGCATTCGAGTTTTTCGGTAACTTAAAGCTATCAGAAAAAGAAATGAAAATTGCCAATCTCATTTTCCGCGAAATTAAAGAGCGGTTAGGTTTCTTAATCAATGTCGGATTGGATTATTTGACATTGAGCAGAGCATCCGGCACATTATCTGGTGGAGAGGCGCAGCGTATCAGGCTGGCGACGCAAATCGGCTCACGCTTAACTGGCGTCCTCTATATATTAGATGAACCATCCATTGGATTGCATCAGCGTGATAATGACCGCTTAATTGAAACGCTGAAAAATATGCGGGATATTGGCAATACGCTGATCGTCGTTGAACATGATGAAGATACGATGATGGCTGCCGATTATTTAATAGATGTTGGACCTGGTGCAGGTGTACATGGTGGACAGATTATTTCAGCAGGTACACCTGATGAGGTGATGAATGACGACAAATCATTAACAGGACAATATTTAGCAGGGAAGAAGTTTATTCCGCTTCCAATTGAACGAAGAAAGAGCAATGGCCGTTATATTGAAGTGAAGGGTGCCAAAGAAAACAACTTAAAAAATGTAGATGTGAGATTCCCTCTCGGTACGTTTACTGCCGTCACTGGGGTATCTGGATCAGGGAAAAGTACATTAATTAATGAAATTCTTCATAAAAGCCTGGCTCAGAAGCTGAATAGGGCGAAAAGCAAGCCGGGTGAGCATAAAGAAATTACAGGCATCGATCAGTTGGAGAAAGTGATCGATATTGACCAATCGCCAATTGGCAGAACTCCGCGTTCAAATCCGGCAACGTATACTGGTGTGTTTGACGATATTCGCGATGTGTTTGCTTCAACAAATGAAGCGAAGGTGAGAGGATATAAGAAAGGCCGCTTTAGCTTCAATGTAAAGGGGGGCCGCTGTGAAGCATGTCGAGGAGATGGCATCATAAAAATTGAAATGCATTTCCTTCCGGATGTTTATGTTCCATGTGAAGTTTGTCATGGCAAGCGTTACAATCGTGAGACACTTGAGGTCAAATATAAAGGAAAGAATATCTCAGAAATCCTTGATATGACTGTTGAAGATGCTGTGGAGTTTTTCGAAAATATTCCTAAAATCAACCGCAAGCTGCAAACGATTTATGATGTAGGGCTTAGCTATGTAAAACTTGGCCAGCCTGCTACCACATTGTCTGGAGGAGAAGCGCAGCGCGTGAAGCTTGCTTCAGAGCTGCATCGCCGCTCAACAGGCAAGTCATTCTATATTCTTGATGAACCGACAACTGGCCTTCATGTTGATGATATTGCGAGATTGCTCGTTGTTTTACAACGTCTCGTTGACAATGGCGATACAGTACTTGTCATCGAGCATAATCTTGACGTCATTAAGGCAGCCGACTATATTATCGACCTCGGACCTGAAGGCGGTCATAAAGGCGGTACAATCCTTGCGACAGGTACACCGGAAAAAATTGCAGAAACGCCAGAATCATATACTGGAAAATATTTAAAACCGGTTCTTGAACGTGATCGAGCGCGTATGAAGAAGCAAATTGCTGAAAAAGAAAGTGTGCCTAACGCATAACCTCTCAGGAGCAGTTCCATATAGGACTGCTCCTGAAAGCCCTTGAGAAAGTGATTTTGTCCGCTTGACTCCTGTGGGAGTTGCGAGACAGTCGAGACACTAAACTAAAGGTTCGTTTGCCGAAGCGGCTCGACGCTCGCCCTGCGGAAAGCGAGTGGTAAGCCTCGGAATATCTCCAACTCTTTATTTTTATTATGAATTGAGTTTTCCGACAGCTTCAGGAGCAGTCCCTTTGAGGGATTGCTCTAATCTTATTTTTTAAAAAGATCTGCAGACTCGTGCTGGATATGTGACAACGCTGAGACCGCGAAGGGCATATCTTAAAATTGCTTTTCCAAGGAAAAGACAACTTTTTGTAACCCTATAGAAAAAGCTGTGTAATCATCTTCATTTATAATAAAAAATAAAACAAAGGGGAAAGGGAGGGTATAATGGAAGATTATTTAGCGAAATCGTTAGAAGAGTGGAAAGAAGATATTTCTGAGGTGCTTAGTCAAATTAATGAAGAATTTGAAAACATTAAGCTCGAGCTTAAGCTTTATTCGTATAAATACGGAATAACTAAGCAAGTCATTCAGTCTACTGTAAATGATGAGATTATAGACAGTATTCGCGAGCGGTATCATAAACCTTTCGAAGAAAAATATAATCAGCTCAAAGAACAGGCAAAAGAGCTTGAAGAGAAACGTAAAGTTTTTCAAATGTTTGTACACAAAATCGATGAGGTCAAACGTAAAGAAGCCCCAAGAACAACCGACTTGGCAGCCTATCAATAACTTGAAACCGTCTAAGACCTAAGACGGTTTTTTTCTTTGGCAAATATGAGTTTAATAAAAGTAGCGTATATATAAATGTAGTTCAAACAAAACTTTTCAAAACCTGAAACTTTTTAACCGCTGTTTCGTAAATATTAGTACGAAGGAGCTGAAAAAGATGGACTCAAATAAGGTGCTTTCAGCGCTCAGCTATTTCAGTGTTTTGTTTGCGGGTATCATATTTCCTATAATAGTATTCTTTGTTGTAGAAAATATAGAAACGAAGCGGCATGCAAAACAGGCATTGATCTCTCATTTATGCCTGCTTGTTCCTGTACCAATTCTCATTTTCAGTCTTTTTGTTGCTTTTGAAAATGACGGGATGCCATTAATGTTCATTACTGCCGTTGTCCTAAGCATAGTTATTAGTCTAACAGTACTAATATGGAATATGATTAAAGGAATAAAAGTACTTTCGACAAATTGAATCATTTGGAGGGATTGTCATGCAAGAAGAAAGAAAAAGAATCTTAAAAATGGTTGAGGATGGAAAGCTGTCTGTGGATGAGGCGCTTACGCTGCTTGAAGAATTAGAAAAAGCGAGCAAAACAGCAGAAGAAAAGCAAGAAGATATCGTTAAGGATCTTTCAACAGCCGTCCACTTTGAAGAAGCGAAAAAAGAAGAGCCATTTAATTACAAATTTAATTCTGCAAAAGATAAGTTCATTGATTTTGTAGACTCTGCATTTAAAAAGATAAAGGATGCAGACTTGGACTTTAATTTTGGACATTCGATAGATATTTCACATATTTTTCAACAATCTGATGTATATTTTAAAGACATAGAAATTGATATAGCGAATGGTTCGGTAAAAGTTTTTCCTTGGAAACAGACGGATGTTCGCATTGAATGCGAAGCAAAGGTTTACCGTTCAGAAACGCAGGATGAAGCACGTCAAAAATTTCTTAATGACGTTGTCTTTACGATTAAGGATGAAAAATTAAAATTTTCTACACAGCAAAAATGGATTAAATTAAATGCAGTAATTTATGTTCCTGAAAAAGATTATGAGAAATTAAAGCTCAGGACGTTTAATGGTCCAATAGAAAGTGAAAATATAACAGTATCATCATTTAAGGCCAAAACAGCGAATGGCAAAATAAATATGAAGAAACTACAAAGTAAACATGCTGAAATGGAAACCGTCCATGGCCAAATAACGGTTGAAAACAGTTTAGTCGATCATATTGAAGCAGAAACAATTAGTGGCATGATTAAGGTCGACGGAGATTATAAAAAGGTGGATGTCCATTCCTTTAACGGAGATGTATATTGCACAGTTAACGGCTCTCGCTGCGAATATATCGAAACGAAAGCGACAACAGGAAGCTTAGAAATTGCTCTTCCTCCATTTTCAGAAGTGAATGGGGAACTTAAAACGAATCTCGGTAGCTTTAATGTCCATTTAGACGGAATCGAGATTATAGAAGAAAAGAGCGATGTTATTCAAAAAGTTCTCCGCTTTAAGTCGATAAAAGATCCTAAGAGTGGTTTAAAGCTTGATGCAGATACAAAGACTGGTTCTGTCACAGTAAAAAAATCCAACGCTTTATAAACTCTATCTTCCTTACATCCAAATGAAGAGGTGTAAAGAGAGATGAAATGGTTAATTGGAATTTTAATTAATGCCATTCTATTTATGGCAATTGCAGGCTTCTTTGAGGAATCCTTCTATTTATCAGGGTTCGGAGCTGCATTGGGCGCGAGTTTTATTTTATCTATATTAAATATTTTGGTTAGACCGATACTAATAATCTTAACACTGCCGATTACAGTGTTATCATTAGGCTTGTTTTTATTTGTCATTAATGCCGTTACATTGCTTATTACGGATGGTTTAATGGGCAGCTCGTTTGAGATCGCAGGGTTCGGAACTGCCATACTTGTATCAATCTTAATGTCGATTGCCAATGTAATTATTCAAAAGGTTGTTTGGCGCTAAGAGGACGTCAGTTTATTTAGCTGACTCAGGCTGTAGAGAAACTCATTTCAAAAATAAAAATGAAGGGTTTGAGATTTTCCAATGCTTAACGCTTGATATATAGCGATTCGAGCGTTAAGCATATAGTGTCTCGACTGTATCGCTACTCTCTCGCAGGCGTCGAAAAGATACCTCTCCAAACCCAACTAAATTTACTTATTATCACTTTTTCTCAACACTGTGAGTCAGCTTATTTAGCTGACTTTTTTTATGTGCGTTCATAGCTTATTTCTCCACGGCAAATAGTCAAAACGACATTCATCTTTGGATCGAGCACGACTAAATCACTATCTTTGCCCGGCGCAATGCTGCCTTTTCTGTGAAATAACCCAAGCTTTTTTGCGGGATTGGCACTGGCCAATTGAATGGCTTCTACTACGTTTAATCCTGAAAAATCCATCATATTGCGGACAGCTTCATTCATTTTTAAAATACTGCCTGCCAAGGTCCCGTCCACCATTTTAGCCATTCCGTCAGCAACAAATACTTTCTGACCGCCAAGTTCATATTGTCCGTCCTGTAAGTATTTTGCCCGCATGCTGTCAGTAATAAGAATGATTCTTTCTAATCCTTTCATCTTTAGAGCCAGACTCACCATTTCAGGACAAATATGGTAGCCATCAGCAATAATTTCATTAGTCAATGAATCTAAAAGTAAAGCTGCCCCTGCAGCCCCAGCCTCTCGATGATGCATGCCGCGCATGCCGTTAAACAAATGGGTAATATGGGATGCACCGTTATTTGCTGCACGTTCTATTTCCTTATAGCTTCCATCGGAGTGCCCGATTGCTGCAATCATTTGCTGATGTGCTATATACTTTATAAATGACAAATCTAGGTCATTTTCGGGTGCATAGGTAACCATCTTTATTTTGTTGCCGGAAATTTTTCTCCATCTGGATAACAGAGGAATATTAGGCTTTAAGATATGGGCGTCAGGCTGGGCGCCTGCTTTACTTTTATTAATAAAAGGTCCCTCTAAATGAATGCCAATCATTTCGGATTCACCTGGTGAAGAAAAAAATTCAGCAGTATTTTTAAGTGCCGATTCAATCTGCTGAACTTCCTGTGTAATCGTTGTTGCCAGGAAGCTTGTCGTTCCTTCTGAAGGGAGAGCCTGAGCGATTGTAGACAACGCTTTTGCTGTCCCGTCCATCACATCGGCACCTGCAGCTCCGTGAATATGAATGTCAATAAATCCGGGGCTAATGATAAAGTCTGGATGTAAATCAATCGTTTGCTTGATTTGAACATCTGGACATTGATTCATCGTCCCAACAGAGAGGATTTTTTTGTTTTCTATCAATATGTATCCATGAAATAACTGTCCATCCTCACTGACAACCTGAGCATTTTTTAATAAAATCCGGCTCATCCGAGACCTCTCCTTTCGGTAGGTGATAGAATTATTTTATCACTCACATAAAAGGATAGTCTTAAAGGATTTGGTTCTTTTGAAAAAAATGCTAAAATAAAGGTCGTATCAATTTAATTGGCTCGAAGGCATTACTGTTTCAAAGTTTTTTAATAGATGGTTCATGTTTCTGATCAGGAGGAGGGGAATTGTTTGTCGAAGGTCCGGACGAAGGATGTTATAGAGAAATTTAATTTAGAATTGGTCAGTGGTGAGGAAGGAATAAATCGCCCGGTTACAACAAGCGATATTTCCAGGCCAGGTATTGAATTGGCGGGCTATTTCGATTATTTTCCGGCGGAACGAATTCAGCTTTTAGGGAAGACAGAGCTTTCGTTTACGGAGAAGCTGAATGAGCTTGAACGTGAGGCGCGGCTGGAACGCTTATGTTCAGACATTACACCGGCAATCATTGTGACAAGGGATCTTGAAGTGCCGTTGGAATTGATTGAGGCTGCAGAACGAGAGGCTGTTCCTATTTTACGAACGAAACAAAAAACGACGAGGTTTTCTAGTTTGCTGACCAATTTTTTAGAAAGCAAGCTGGCTCCAACGACAGCGCTTCACGGTGTGCTCGTTGATATTTATGGCGTCGGTGTGTTAATTACCGGGAAAAGCGGTGTTGGTAAAAGTGAAACGGCACTGGAACTTGTTAAACGGGGCCACAGGCTTGTCGCTGATGATTGTGTAGAAATTCGCCAAGAGGATGAAGACACTCTTGTTGGTAGTTCTCCTGAATTGATTGAGCATTTACTGGAAATTCGCGGTCTAGGAATTATTAACGTAATGACGTTATTCGGAGCTGGCGCGATTCGCCGATTCAAGAAGATTTCGATTGTGATGGATTTAGAAATATGGGATTCTAAGAAGCAATATGACCGGCTTGGTCTCGATGAGGAAAAGATGAAAATTATAGATACAGAATTAACAAAACTGACGATTCCTGTTAGACCTGGACGAAACTTAGCCGTTATTATAGAGGTAGCGGCCATGAACTTCCGTTTAAAACGGATGGGAGTGAATGCGGCAGAGCAATTCACTAATCGCCTGTCAGATGTGATAGAAGATGGTGAACATGAAGATCGTTAAGTAAGTTTTTTTACAGATGGTGCAATCTTTGCAAGGTAAGCATCATTTGCATTACATATAGAAGGAGAAGTGGTTATGCTATTGTCTATTACGCCAATCGATCCAGTGGCGATTTCTTTAGGGCCGTTACAAATCAGATGGTATGGTCTTATTATTGGTATCGGAATTGCGCTTGCCTTGATTGTGGCAATGAGGGAATCTGATAAACGCGGTTTAGGAAAAGACATTTTTGCTGATTTAATGCTATGGGCGATTCCAATATCAATTATTTGTGCACGGATTTACTATGTTATTTTTCAATGGGATTATTATTCACAAAATCCGGGAGAAATTATTAAAATTTGGAACGGTGGAATTGCGATTCATGGGGCGCTTATAGGTGCTGTGATTACTGCCTATATTTTTGCGAAAAGGAGAGGCGTGTCCTTCTGGCAACTTGCGGATATTGCTGCGCCAAGCATAATATTAGGGCAGGCGATTGGCCGCTGGGGCAACTTTATGAACCAAGAGGCACATGGCGAAGAAGTAACGAGACAGTTTTTAGAAAATCTGCACCTTCCAGAGTTTATTATTAATGGGATGTATATTAATGGCGCTTATTACCACCCGACATTCCTATATGAATCATTATGGAACTTTGCAGGGTTTTTCCTTTTGATCGCTTTAAGAAAAGTGAATTTGCGACGAGGAGAGCTTTTCCTCACTTATGTCATTTGGTATTCAATCGGACGCTTTTTTATTGAAGGCATGAGAACAGACAGCTTGATGGCTACAGAGTTTTTACGTGCGGCTCAGATGATTTCGGTTGTGCTTGTGGTCGGTGCAGTCGCAATATTAATTTATCGAAGAGTGAAAGGTTATTCAAAAGAGAGGTATTTAGATAAACCGAACAAATAGACCGGGGGAGAGACATCATGCTTCATTCTTTTAAGGAAGGGTTGAAGGTTGGCTTAAAGACAACATGGACACTGGGGAAAATTATTTTCCCCGTCACATTAATTGTTGCTTTGCTTCAGCATACGCCGATTTTACCATGGGTAATTGACCTTATTGCTCCGCTGATGAGTATTTTTGGCTTATCTGGAGATGCTGCAATCCCTTTAGTGCTTGGTAATTTTCTCAATGTATATGCAGGGATAGGAGCAATCCTCACGCTGGAGCTTACTGTGAAAGAAGTATTTATTCTCGCTGTGATGCTGTCGTTTTCACATAATTTGCTAATTGAGTCCAGTGTAGCCATCAAAGTAGGTGTGAAGCTCTGGATTGTGTTAGCGGTAAGAATCGGGTTGGCAGTGATTTCTGGCATCATTATTAATTTAGTCTGGCGGGGTGGATCTGAGGTTGCACAATACGGGCTAGTGGGTGCAAGTGAAGAAGTGCTGACTGGCTGGGTGCCTATTTTAGTGAATGCCGTTGAGAAGGCGGCGTTAGGTATATTCCAGTTAGCGGTTATTGTCATCCCGCTGATGGTTGTTGTTCAAATATTGAAGGATCGTAAATGGCTAGCTGTTTTTTCAAAATGGATGGCGCCTTTAACAAGAAAGCTTGGTATGAGAGAGAATACTTCGACGACCCTTGCTGCAGGACTGCTGTTTGGTTTGGCTTTTGGTGCCGGTGTGATGATTCAAGCTGTGAAAGAGGATGGCGTAAGTAAAAAAGATGTGACGCTTGCGTTTATATTCCTTGTTGCTTGCCATGCGGTGGTTGAAGATACGCTCATTTTTATCCCACTCGGCATTCCGGTTCTTCCATTGCTGATCATTAGAGTGGTTGTCGCAGTGATACTTACAATGGTAGTAGCATTTATTTGGAAAAAATTAGATGCGAGTCCAAGAAAGGAAGCAACATATGTCTCAAATTAATACAGTCTTATTCGATTTAGATGGAACGTTAATCGATACAAACGAATTGATTATTTCTTCTTTTTTGCATACTTTAGGTCATTATTATCCAGGTCAATATACACGAGAAGATGTCCTTCCGTTTATGGGGCCAACTTTGACGGAATCGTTTAACTCGGTTGATCCGGAGAAGTCTTCTGAAATGCTAGATATGTACCGCAGCTACAATAAAGAGCAACATGATGTACTCGTGAAGGAATTCGACGGAGTCTATGAGACGGTAAGGACGCTGAAGGAATCAGGCTATAAGCTTGGCATTGTAACAACTAAGATGCTAGATGTAGTAGAAAAGGGATTAAGGCTCACAAAGCTGGATGAATTTTTCGAAGTGGTTGTTGCTCTGGATCATGTGGAACGACCGAAGCCTGATGCTGAGCCGATATTGAGAGCATTGGAGTTATTAGATTCAGAGCCCGAGACAGCGATTATGATTGGCGATAATCACCATGATATTTTAGGCGGAAGAAACGCAGGCGTGAAAACTGCCGGTGTGGCATGGTCATCAAAAGGAAGAGAACATCTTCTGCAGTTTCATCCGGACTATATGCTGGAGCGGATGCCTGATTTGATTGATATTCTTGAAGGTGACCGTGCATGAGGCGAACGGTGCGCTATCCGGTTGAAGGGGCAAACTCGCTTTGGCATGTTTATAAAACTGTCCCTTTTTTGAAGGTTGTCAAAAATTTTATCGTTATCCAAGTGGCGCGATATACACCTTTTCTAGGTATGAAGAGCTGGCTTTATCGAACATTTTTGCGGATGAAAGTTGGGGAGCAAACGTCATTCGCATTAATGGTCATGCTCGATGTGATGTTTCCTGAAAAAATCAGTGTCGGACGCAATTCAGTCATCGGCTATAATACAACGATTCTCGCGCATGAATATTTAATCAAAGAATATCGGCTTGGACCAGTGGAAATAGGCAGCGAAGTCATGATTGGCGCCAACTGCACTCTCCTCCCTGGAATCCAAATCGGCGACGGGGCCATCGTCTCCGCCGGCACCCTCGTCCACAAAGACGTCCCCCCAGGCGCCTTCGTCGGCGGCAACCCCATGCGCATCATCTACACAAAAGAACAAATGGAACAACGATAATAAATTGGTGCCTGTCACCTCCAAG
>NZ_PISD01000055.1 GCF_002835735.1 Cytobacillus horneckiae
ATGCCCGGTTTTTCTTAAAAGCCTCAAAAATACTTCTAAAAGAATTATATTCTCATGCATATATCAGTCTATCTTTTCTAGTAGAAGCATAAGATGAAATAAAAACAGTAGGAGGGGTTTGAGAATGTCTGCAACACGTCAGGATGCATGGTCCCAAGATGAAGATTTATTGCTTGCTGAAGTAGTACTCCGCCATATTCGCGAAGGCGGCACACAGCTGCTTGCGTTTGAGGAGGTTGGAAGACAGCTGTCTAGAACAGCGGCAGCTTGCGGTTTTAGATGGAATTCATATGTAAGAAAACAATATAAAACTGGGATAGAGTTAGCAAAAAAACAGCGAAAAGAATTAAAGAAACAGACAAAAACGGTTAAAAGTGAAATGAATGAGTTTATAAATGACCATGCTCAGGCAATGAAAAGGGCTGAGGAAAAGGCGGGGCCGTCTGAAGTGAATTTACCAGAGCTTGACGAAATACTTAGAAATATAAAAGCCTTATACGAAAAAGCGGAGCATGCAGGCGGAAGCCAAAAGGATCTGACGATTTATGAGGAGCGCATTCAGCAGTTGGAAAAGCAGACCTACTACTTGGCTGCGGAAAATGAGAAGCTCATTAATGAAATTCAGTCTATCGAACAGGATTATAAAGCGCTGGTAGAAATAATGGAGAGAGCAAGAAAGATGGTGGTACTTAAGGGAGATGATCGCCAGAGAAATGTCAAGGTTTAAATTGAGTGTTTGTGCAAATAAGCCTTGAAGCTAACACTAGCTTGTCTAGGTTAGCTAAATAACTGATAGAGGATGTTCATAGTCGAATATTAGACTATTTGAACAGCCTCTTTTTAGTACCAAAAGTATTGCTCCAAAGGGTAGTGAATGATCAAGTGTGTGGACAATGGTAGAGAAGCTAGTTTCTTTCATATTTTTGCATTGAAAAAGGCAATACAATAGCCGAAACAGCCGACTGAATGCATTGCCTTGTTGAATGAATTACTTTTATTATCTTTAAGCCTTTTTGTCACTACCTTGCTCTGTAACCCCGTTTGGAAACCAAACGACTGGGTTTTCTCCTAGATCACGGTCCATATCATATTGAATGGATGAAAAGCCCATTTTCGTCCAAAAGTCTTTTGATTTAATGCGCGGATTTGTTTTAATCGGTAGTCCAAATTCCTTGGCGAATTGCACTAATGCAGTTCCATATCCTTTTGATTGGAAATCTGGAAGAACTTCCACTTTCCATAATTCTAAGTAATCTTGAGGTGGCTCAAAATAACGATTAAACTTCGCATCAACTTGATATAGATTCATCCGAGCAACTAGGTTGTCTCCAAAATAAATACCGTAAAATGGAGATTCGCTCCCGTTTTCAATGATGTTTGCTTCAAGGTCTTCAATCATTGAGAGCTCTTGAACGCCGTATTCTTTAAACTTTTTAAAATCTTCTAGGGTTTTGTAATTTACTTTTAATCTTTCTATCTTATAACTCATTTAAATAATCCCCCTAAGATGTTTGTTAATAATTTTTTTGACGCATTCAGTCAATATACACTTGAATACGCTTACTATAATCCTATTATATAACAATATTACGAAAATTTCTTTACTTTGCAGCAATTCTATTTGAAAAGTTCACTTCATTTGTCAACACTATAAATTTAGTAAGCGTTTTCAAATAAAAAGAGGAAAAAAGCAGAACATTGTAGAAATAAACAATATTACGAATAAAACAGCATACGTTTGCTTTATTTGTATAATGCTTTGCCTACCTATCTAACTTCGAAAGGAGACCAAAATGTGCAAAAAATACTTATAGCAAATAGAGGAGAGATTGCTTTAAGAATTATTAAAACATGTCAAAAGATGGGCATAGAAACAGTTGCAGTCTATTCAGAAGCCGATAAAGACATGCCATTTGTAACAGAAGCTACAGCTTCATACAACATTGGTGCAGCACCGGTAAGTCAATCGTATTTAAATATTGAAGCCATATTAAATGTTGCAAGGAAAGAAAAGGTGGATGCCATTCATCCAGGTTACGGTTTTCTATCTGAAAATGCAGAGTTTGCACAAACGGTTGAAGATGAAGGGATTAAATATATTGGCCCTGATCCCGAGACAATTAAGCTAATGGGTGACAAGATTTTATCTAGAAAAACGATGGCTACTGCAGGCGTTCCTGTTGTCCCTGGCAGCAATGAAGGCATAAAGACGCTGGAAGAAGCGTGCAGGTTAGCAGAAACAATGGAATACCCGGTGATGCTAAAGGCAAGCAGCGGCGGTGGCGGCATCGGCATGGTGCGCTGTGAAAATGAGCAAGCGCTCATTAAAGCGTATGAACCAACAAGAGCAAGGGCAAAAGCATATTTTGGTTCAGATGAGGTTTTTGTTGAAAAGTTCATAAGTGATGCTCGTCATATTGAGGTGCAAATTTTTGGTGATCACCACGGAAATAGAGTGACACTGTTTGAACGGGATTGTTCTATTCAAAGGCGTCACCAAAAAGTGATTGAAGAATCTCCATCACCATTCCTTTCCGATACTACGAAAAACTTAATGTTTCAAACTGCCCTTGCAGCGGCAGAAGCAGTTCAATATAAGAATGCTGGCACAATTGAGTTTATTGTGGATGAGCATGAAAACTTTTATTTTCTAGAAATGAATACGCGTTTACAGGTGGAACATCCAGTTACCGAAGAAATTACCGGCATTGATTTAGTAAAATGGCAAATCCTTGTTGCAAATGGAGAGAAGCTTCCATTAGGACAGGAGAGCATTCAATCTTCCGGGCATGCGATTGAATTTAGATTATATGCGGAGAACCCAAAAACCTTTTTACCTTCTCCAGGGAAAATAGAAGTTCTGGATTGGGATAAAGGAGAAGGTGTACGGGTGGATTACGGTTATGTTTCCAACTCGGTTGTCACGCCTTATTATGATCCAATGATTGCTAAATGTATTATTTACGGGGCTTCAAGAGATGAAGCAATTGGACGAGCTAAGCTGTTTTTTGCCAACCTCAAAATTGAAGGCATTCGGACGAATGCGCCATTATTTATTGAAGTTCTTAAAGAAGAAGATTTTTTAAAGGGAAGATATACGACGAATTTTCTTACAAATAAAACTTTCGCAGTTAACTAAAAGGAGGAAATAGATAATGAAAGAAATTAGTGCATCAATGGCAGGGACTGTATTAAATGTAATGGTTGCAGCTGGTGAAGAAGTGACAGCTGGACAGGAAGTGTTCATGCTTGAATCAATGAAAATGGAAATACCGATTGAAAGTAATGAGAGCGGCAAAGTGGCAGAGCTTAAAGTAAACATTGGCGATTTTGTAAACGAAGGCGATATCTTACTAGTTCTTGAATAATAGGAGGGTTATAATGACATCTGTTAAGACTTTAACTGAAAGTTTGCGTGATAAACGAAATGAAATTGAGGCAGGCGGTGCGCCGAAGTATCATGAAAAACTGGCGGAACAAAATAAGCTATTTGCCAGAAAGCGGCTTGAGCTCTTACTGGATGATGGTTACTATGAGGAAGATGGAAAATTTGCGAACTGTGCCGAAAGCGATTTGCCGGCAGATGGAGTGATAACTGCCATTGGAAAAATAGGCGGGCAGACAGTTTGTGTGATGGCAAATGATTCAACAGTTAAGGCGGGCTCATGGGGAGCAAGAACCGTCGAAAAAATCATACGCATTCAAGAAACAGCTGAAAATTTAAAAGTTCCGCTTCTTTATCTTGTGGATTCTGCAGGGGCTCGAATCACTGATCAGTTAGATATGTTCCCGAATCGAAGGGGAGCAGGCCGAATCTTTCATAATCAAGTAAAATTATCAGGTGTTATTCCGCAAATATGCTTATTATTTGGACCATCCGCAGCCGGCGGTGCCTATATCCCTGCCTTTTGCGATATTGTTATTATGGTTGATCAAAATGCTTCCATGTATTTAGGGTCTCCAAGGATGGCAGAGAAGGTAATTGGTGAAAAAGTAACCTTAGAAGAAATGGGCGGAGCCCGTATGCATTGCACGATAAGCGGTTGTGGAGACTTGCTTGCATACAGTGAAGAAGAAGCGATTGAAGCAGCAAAAGCATACCTTGGCTATTTTCCAGCTAATTTTGATGAAAAGCCGAAGGTTATTGATGCTGTTAAGCCGAAAGCAGGGAAAGAGCTTGAAGTGATTATCCCGAAAAATCAAAATGCGCCTTTTGATATGTATGAATGCATTGATGCGATTATTGATGAAGACAGCTTCTTTGAGATTAAAAAGCTTTTTGCAGCAGAAATCATCACAGGCTTGGCACGAATTGATGGGCGTCCGGTAGGTATTATTGCCAACCAGCCAAAAATCAAGGGCGGTGTTTTATTTGTAGATTCCGCAGATAAAGCAGCAAAATTCATTTCACTTTGTGATGCTTTTCATATTCCATTACTATTTTTGGCAGACGTACCTGGCTTCATGATTGGGACAAAGGTGGAACGTGCAGGAATCATTCGTCATGGGGCGAAGCTAATTGCAGCAATGAGTTCTGCTACGGTGCCAAAAATTTCAGTTATTGTTCGCAAAGCATATGGTGCAGGTCTCTATGCTATGGCTGGTCCGGCATTTGAACCTGATTGCTGTATTGCCTTACCTACAGCGCAAATAGCAGTAATGGGCCCAGAAGCAGCGGTCAATGCGGTTTATTCAAATAAAATAAATGCGATTGAAGATGTGAAAGAAAGGCTTGCATTTGTACAGGAAAAACAGCAAGAATACAAAGAGACAATTGATATTTATAAGTTAGCATCAGAATTAATCATTGATGATATTATCGCACCTGATGAATTAAGGAACGCACTTATTAGCAGGTTCAAGCTATATGAAACAAAGAAAATTTCAGCTCCAGCGAGAAAACATCCTGTGAATCCAGTTTAGAACAGGCACCTTCAATCCAGTAGAGGATATCAAAAGATATCCTCTATTGTTGTTTTCCTAAAAAGCAGTTGACATAAAATAGAAGGAAAATCCGAACGCAGTGTTGAATTAATTCAAAATAAAAATAAAACTGCATTCATTATTCATCCACATAAAAATTCTGTTAAAATAATACTAAATACATTTGAAAAGAAGCTGGTTATATGAAGATAGGGATTATTGGCGGAGGGTCTATTGGCCTGCTTTTTGCGCATTATCTAAATAATAACAATGATGTGTCTGTCTATGTACGAACTCAAGATCAGGCAGAAATGCTAGCATCGGAAGGGTTGGTGCTTCAAAAAGACGGTGTAAGCAGCTGTAACCCGATTAACGCTTATACGATTGATCAATGGTCAGGAAGTGAGGAATTAACAATTATAGCTGTTAAACAATACCATTTATCAACGCTTAAACACCTCTTTAAGAAAAATATAAAAACTTCCTTTTTATTTCTCCAAAACGGCATGGGGCATTTGAAGCTGTTAGATGATATAAATGAAATTACAATTTTGCTCGGAGTAGTCGAGCATGGTGCATTAAAAGTGAATGGAAATAAAGTGATACATACAGGTGCAGGAATCACGAAAATTGCTGATTTTAAAGGGAAACAACAATCATTAATCCAGAGAATTATAGCTTCTTCAACCGAAGATTTTCCCTTCGATTATGTCAGTGACTATTATTCCATGCTATCGCAGAAGCTATTGGCAAATGCAGTTATTAATCCGATAACAGCTGTTTTAAAGGTTACAAATGGTGAGCTAATCCATAATAATTTTTATTTTCAAGTGGTAAAGCAAATGGTCAAGGAGTTAACGCTTGTATTGCAATTAGAAAATGACGGCAGTGCACTTGCATATGTGGAATCCATTTGTGAAAAAACTTCTGAAAACCGCTCATCTATGCTAAAGGATATTGAGGAGGGGCGTCCTACTGAAGTAGATGCTATTTTAGGCTATGTATTAACAGTTGCAAATGAAAATCGGCTGGAAATTCCAATAACAGAAGGATTTTATCAATTAATTAAAGGGTTAGAATTAAAGGGGGCTAAATAGTGGGAACGTTTTTTGCATCCATAGTGGCAACGTTCATTACCTTGCCTATTCTGGGGTATTTGCTTGTTTTTATTATTACAAAGCAAGTGACAAAACAGCATAAACGATCAGTAAGGGTTGCATTGGATGTGAGCACTTTCCTCTTGATTATCTCCGTTCATTACTTAATTTTATCCATCTGGAACAAGTCCTTTTTATGGATTATCTTAGTATTGTTGCTTATTTCAGCAGTCGTTTATGTTACGATGTATTGGAAAGTGAAGCAAGAGATTGATTTTTTGCGTGTGTTTAAAGGGTATTGGCGGGCAAACTTCCTTTTATTCTTCACTGCCTATATTGTGCTGATTGTTATCGGCATTTTTCATCGGGTTAGTTATTTAGTTTCATTGTCATCGCTGTAGATTCATTATGATTTTTTTAGCTAATAAGCAAAGTTTTTTTCTTTTCTATTCTGACAATGCTATACTCATATGGATACTGGAAAATGTGTTTAGAAAGGAAGTTCATAGATGGAGATTTTGAATCTCTCATTACCGGCCACGAACCGGTTTGCAACAGAGTACATTGCGCAAACAGAAGATATTCAGCGTTTTTTTCATTACCGCTATAATCATGCTGCAGATTTTCAGTCCCGCCTCATGGAGTTACGTCACCGCTCCTATATGAGAGAAGACTTGACTGCTTATATAAAGCAATTTATGGCGAAGTTTCCGACTTCAACTGAAGTGGAGGAGTCCTTGGAAAAGCTTAAACGTGATGATAGTGTAGTAGTCATCGGCGGTCAGCAGGCAGGAATTATGACGGGTCCTCTATATTCGATACATAAAGTAATATCAATTATTTCACTTGCAAAGCAAAAGGAAAAAGAGCTGAATATACCGGTTGTTCCTATATTTTGGATTGCAGGCGAGGATCATGATTATCAAGAAGTCAATCACGTCTATGTAAGAAAAAACAATCGCATGGAAAAAATGGTCTATCCTGAGAAGGTCTATGAGAAAAAAATGGTGTCTAATATCGAAATTAATCATGAAATATGCTTGAAATGGGCTGAAAGCATCGTTGAAGCATTTGGAGAAACAAAATTTACTAACGAATTGTTAGAATTTATTCATGAAGCAATTAATCGTTCGAACACTTATGTAGATTTCTTCGGCTATATTATGATGAGGTTGTTTAAAGATGATGGACTGCTGCTGGTAGATTCCGGTGATAAAAATTTTCGTAAGCTTGAAAAGGAAATACTTAAAAAGCAAATCAATGCTTCTGTAGAAATTACGAAATCGGTATTAGAAGCGCAGGAGAATTTAAGTGACAATGGCTTTTCCAAAATGATTGAAATCGGAGAGCATGCTGCTAATCTCTTTTATTATGATGAGGTGCATAAAGAGCGAATGCTGCTTGATTATCATGAGGAAACAAAGACGTTCACTGATAAAGATGGCCATCTTTCATTTAAAGTCGCTGAACTGCTAACGATTGCAGAAAACGAGCCGGAGAAGCTGAGCAACAATGTGGTTACTAGACCGTTAACGCAAGAATGGCTGTTTCCAACACTTGCATTTATCGCAGGTCCTGGTGAAATCGCCTATTGGGCCGAACTGAAAGAAGTGTTTAACCGCTTTAGCATGAAAATGCCTCCTCTTGTTCCAAGGTTGAATTTCACGATTGTTGAACGCGCGGTCGACTCTGATATGAGTGAGCTAGGTTTAGATTTAACGAGCACACTGATTCACGGAACAGAAGAAAAGAAACAAATGTTTTTAAATTCCATTAGAAATAGTGAAAGAGATGAAATTTTTAATCGTATGAGAGAAAAGCTTGAAGCGGAATATCAACTGCTTGAAGCCAATACTGTTAAGGAGGACAAAGGGCTCCTTCCACTGCTTGAAAAAAATAAAGCTATTTTATTTAATCATATACAATTCATGAGTGAAAAATTTGATCAAACAGCACAGCAAAAGCATGAGACCATTATTTCTAAATTTACACGCATTGAGAGCTCACTTAAACCGAACGGCTCTCCGCAGGAACGTGTATGGAACGGTCTGTACTATTTAAACCTATATGGGATGGAATTTTATTCGCAACTTCTTGAACATAGTTGGAGCTTTGATGGAACCCACAAAGTAATAAAAATATAAATGAATCGAAGGTAATATCCTCTTTTGGGATATTACCTTTTTTTATAAAAGATAGTAATCTAAAATGAATAAGTAGAATTTTAAGAAAATGAATGAAAAACTATTGAAGTTGACGTTAACGTCAATTGTATACTTACAAATAAGGAGGTGCTAAAAGCTGAAAACGATTAGTGAGGTAGCAGTCGAATTTGATGTATCGACGAGAACGATACGCTATTACGAGGAGCTTGGGTTAATTCATTCAACGCGGACAGAGGGAAACCGCCGCATATACGCAAAGAAAGAATGCGCGAAATTGAAACTAATCTTTCGCGGGAAGCGTTTCGGCTTTTCATTAGATGAAATAAAAGAGATGGTATTGCTATTTGATAGGGACCGAACAGGTGTTGCTCAATTAGAAAGAACCATCAGTTATGGAGACAGGCGCATAAAACAAATTGATGCAACCATTCAAGAGCTAAATGAAATGAGAGAAGAGCTAGTCTCATTAAGAGAGAGTTTTGCAGTGAAGCTTGAAAAAATTGCAGAAGAGAGGAATTATGATGAATAGTTCACAATTAGTGGCGCGTAATGCAAGAAAGTATCCAAAGTCTGAAGCAATTATTAGTCCTGAAGGCAGCCTAACCTATATAGAGCTGGATGAAAAGGTAAATCAGCTAGCTCATGGATTAGTGATGTCCGGCATCACAAAAGGGGATAGAGTTTGTCTGTTCATGCCTAATACACCTGAATTTATTATTAGCTATTTTGCAATCCAGAGAATTGGTGCAATTGTTGTGCCTGTAAATGCAAAATTTACACACGATGAAGTTCAATATATTATTAATCATTCAGAGGCCAAAGGGCTGATTGCACATGAAATGGTGTTCTCTGCCGTCGAGAAAATTTTCAAGGTTGCCCTTAAAATTAAAACCGGTAAAAAGGCAGAGGGCTGGCTTAGCTTTGAAAGCTACTTTGAATTATCTTCTCCAGAAGAGATTGTTTGTACTCTTACTGAAGATAATCATAGTACGATTTTATATACATCAGGTACAACCGGAGACCCTAAAGGGGTGCTATTTAGCTACCGCAATATTATGACAGTTGCTCAAATGATAGCAGTGGAGCTGGAAGTAAAACCAAATAGTAAATTGTTAATTATGATGCCGCTTACACATTCAGCGCCGCTTCATTTGTTTTTAATGTCAGCGATGGTTGTCGGAGCATCTGTGGTGATTACGCCAACATTTACTCCAGAGCTTCTTTTGAAAGCGGTTTCTTCTAATCTGGCCACCCATTTTTTTGGTGCCCCTGTGGCCTATTTGTTAACCGCATCCCACCCTGAACTGAAAAATTATGATTTATCGTCAATGAAATGGTGGGTGTACGGTGGAGCACCACTATCAAAGGAACAAGTAAACTATATATCTAAGCAATTTTCCACCGATCGTCTGACAAGTGTATATGGCCTGACAGAAGCTGGTCCTAGTGGAGCAATTATGCTGCCGGAAGAACATGGCGAAAAAACAGGAAGTATTGGCTATCGAGCACCGCTTCACACGGAGTTGCGAATTGTAGATGAAACTGGGAATGATGTTTCACAAGGGGAAGTGGGGGAAATTGTTTTACGAGGTGAAGGGAATATGGTTTCCTATTATAAAAATGAAGAGTTAACAAAGGAAGCTTTTATTGGTGAGTGGTTGAAAACCGGTGACCTTGCAATACGAGATGAAACTGGCTATATATGGATCGTTGACCGCAAAAAAGATGTGATTATTTCAGGTGGAGTAAATATTTATCCGAAAGAAATTGAAGATTTAATGGTTAAATTTGAATCAATTCAAGAGGCCGCAGTGGTAGGTGTGCGGCATTTAGAATGGGGTGAAACACCGACTGCCTTTTTCTCAGCAGATGATAAGGTAGAAATTGAAGATTTGAAAAGCTTTTTAATGAAGCATTTAGCAAAATATAAAATTCCGCGTGTTTTCGAGCAGGTTGAGATGCTTCCAAGAAACGCCTCAGGAAAAATATTAAAGAGAGCATTAAAAGAGGGAGTGTCGCAAGTATGAAAGTATTAAAGAATTCGCTTAAAAAGAGTGAATATTCAACTAATTTTTTTACTAATGATGATACATTACTAAAAATTTTAAAAGAGAAACTGCCACAGGAATTTTATGAATATGCTGTTGAAAGGCTAACAACGTATGGTGAAAAATGTGCAGGGGAAATTGACGAGCGGGCAAAGTATACGGATCGAGAAGGACAGCCTGTTTTAAAACAATATGACAAATATGGTGAAGAGATCTATGAGGTTTGGGTGAACAGTGGATACGAACAAACTGTTAAAGAATCTTACGGAACTGGTATGGTTGGATATGTGCATAAGGAGATTCCTGAACTGAAGGAAAAAGGCAATTACCTTTATAGCTATTCTTTAGGATATCTAGTGTCTCAGACAGAACCAGGTTTTTATTGCCCGGTTACGTTGTCAATGGCAACCGCCTATTTATTGGAGCATTATGGAGATAACGACGTAAAGGAGCGCTTTTTACCTCATGTTTGTGCAACTGGCGATATTGAGCTATATGAAGGCGCAACCTTCCTTACAGAACGGCAAGGCGGTTCAGATGTCGGAGCCAATGCTGTGAAAGCAGTAAAGAATGGAAACCATTATCGCCTTTACGGTGAAAAATACTTTGCCTCTAATGCCGGTAAATGCGGTGTCGCAATGGTTTTAGCCCGAAAAGAGGGAGCGCCTGAAGGTACAAGGGGCCTAACCTTATTTGCTGTTCCGTGGAACAAAGAAGATGGTAGACCTAATCACCTTCGCGTTCGCCGGTTAAAGGATAAATTAGGCGTAAGAGCGGTACCGTCAGGAGAAGTGGAATTTCAAGGCAGTGTCGCTTATGGAGTAGGAGATGAATCTAGAGGGTTTTACTATATGATGGAAGCATTGAATTTATCGAGAATATGCAATGCAGTAGCCTCAATCGGCATTATGAAACGTGCTTATGAAGAAGCAAGGCAATATGCTGAAGCAAGACATGCATTTGGGGAAAGCCTGCTGCAATTGCCAATGATTAGAAAAACTTTGGCACAGTTAAAAGCTAAGCTTGAAGTAGAGGTAGCTACTGTATTTGATTTAATTCATTTATATGACAAAGTAGTGGCAGGAGAAGCAAGTGAAACCGAGGTGGTACTTCATCGACTCTATATTGCACTATTGAAAAAGGAAACAGCTGAAATGGCGATCCATTTTGCCCATGAAGCGATAGAAATGCATGGTGGCAATGGTTATATTGAGGATTTTGTTACACCGAGATTATTAAGAGATGCCCAAGTTTTGACTGTTTGGGAAGGAACAGCGAATATTTTGGGTCAAGAATTAATTCGTTTAGTTAATAAGTTTTCAGCTCAACAAATATTTATCAATGAAATGGTGGACCGTTTATCAATATTAGAGAAAACCGATAATGTTTTCGCTGTAGAAAAAGAACTGGAAAGGATAGCAGAGCAATTACAGCAGTTTTCAAACGCTGAGTCAATAACACAGCAAGTAGAAGCTAAACCGCTGATGCAGAAGATGGCTTATTTATATGAGAGCATCGTTGCTCTTGAATGGGCGCAAAAATATAAAGGCAAATATGAAAGTTTGGCAGATATTTATATAGAGACTACATGGAAAACAAATCAATTTGCACAAAGCCAAAAAGCAGTAGAATTAGCAGGAGATGTTTTATAATTTTGGAAGGTGTCCGCTCGAAACCTGCGGGAGTAACGAGACAGTCGGGACATTATAGACGTGCTCGACGCTTGCCCCGCTCAGGAAGCGAGCGGTAAGCCTCGGAACACATGAAGCTTGTTTGAGGGGAATAAAAGCTAGTTATTCGGCGGCTGAGAGCGGTAGAAACAAGCTACTGGCGGAATAAACACGATTTATTCTGCAAAATAGATAGCCAGAGGCAAGATAGAGCGGAATAAGCACGATTTATGCAGAATAGAGAGTCAGAAGGAAGCTAGAGTGGAACAACCACGATTTATTCCCCTGAAGAAGTAGATTGAAACTCGCTTCAGAGGAACAAACACTAATTATTCGCAGAAACTAATCGATTGTCACTAATACACTTTGAAAGTGTATTTTTTTTGTTAACTCAAATATAAAACACCTTTCACAGCCGTTAATAATTGCATGAAAGGCTCTGGTAAAATAATCAAACGAATAAATGAATTTATTCGTGGCTTTGGCTTTCATCTTTAATCTCAGATTGAAATGATTCGATGCTTTGTTTTCTACGCTCATTTTTTGCTTTAATTTGGCTTTGCTCCGTTTCTGATGCAAACTCTAAAGAATTCTCAGCCTTTTCGATATTTTCTTCTGTATTCTTAATCATTGATTTTAGCTTGCCTACATTATCTGTACGATCATCTGGGTTTGGTTTGTTATCAAATGTCATCATTATTCTCCTTTATAATCAATTTTCACCTCAATATTTTGTGAGAAATCCTCATTTTTATACAGTGCTTTAAAAAATGAATCGTTCGACCTTCTTTTTTCGAGGTTTCAGTGCCACTTAAAGACAAAATAATATATTTCCCTTTCCGTTCAGACAGATTCCAGAAAATTTTAATAAGAATTTGTAAATTATGGGCGAACGAAAACTTAAATGAATTAAAATTTTTAGCAGGAATTTATTGCCGGTAGCAGAATTTTTTAAAATAGTGGAGGAAAGTGGGGGAATGTGGTACATTTGTGTTAGAAAGTGGGTGGGTTGGGTATGTTTATGGGTGAATACCATCATAATGTTGACACAAAAGGCCGATTAATCGTTCCTGCTAAGTTTCGCGAAAGCTTGGGAGAAACGTTTGTTTTGACTCGGGGCTTGGATCAATGTTTATTTGGTTACCCAATGAGTGAATGGAAGGAACTAGAGGAAAAACTTAAAGCTCTGCCATTGACGAAAAAAGACGCCCGCTCATTTACCCGATTTTTCTTCTCGGGTGCCACTGAATGTGAAATAGACAAGCAAGGAAGAGTGAATATCACTTCCCCACTGCTGCAATATGCAAAATTAGAAAAAGAATGTGTCGTTTTAGGCGTGTCCAACCGAATTGAGATTTGGAGCAGGAATCTTTGGGAAGAATATTTTGCAGAGTCAGAGGAATCTTTTGCTGAAATTGCAGAAAATATGATTGGGTTTGATATTTAATAATTTTCATAAAGAATGACTTCCTAAGGTGCTTACATATGGGCCATGATGAGTTGACTATACATATCACAGGGCACATATGCTTGGATTTTTGGTTGGAAAGGATGGACAACAATGTTTAATCATACAACAGTTTTACTTAAAGAAACAGTAGATGGACTAAATATTAAAGATGATGGCATTTATGCGGACTGTACTTTAGGAGGGGCAGGGCATAGTGAGTATATTCTGTCGCAGCTTTCAGATAAAGGAAAGCTATATGCTTTTGATCAGGATGATACAGCAATTGCCCATGCGAAGGAACGGCTTGCAGCATATGGAGAAAAAGTTACTTTTATTAAAAGTAATTTTTTATACTTGCAGGAAGAGCTGATGGAACTAGGAGTTGAAAAGGTTGATGGTGTCTTATATGACCTTGGTGTATCATCACCTCAGCTTGATACACCAGAGCGAGGATTTAGTTATCACCACGATGCTCCACTTGATATGAGAATGGATAAAGATGCTCAAATTTCAGCTTATGATGTAGTCAATCATTGGCCATATGCTGAACTGGTAAAAATATTTTTTAAGTATGGTGAAGAGAAGTTTTCTAAACAAATTGCCCGCAAAATAGAAGCTACAAGGGAAGCAGCTCCGATTAAAACAACGGGAGAATTAGTTGAAATTATTAAAGAGGCTATCCCTGCGCCAGCTAGAAGAAAGGGAGGCCATCCAGCAAAAAGGGTGTTCCAAGCGATTCGTATTGCAGTGAATGATGAATTGGGCGTATTTGAGAAATCGCTGCAAAAGGCGATGGATATTTTAAATCCAGGAGGCAGAATCAGTGTCATTACTTTTCATTCGCTTGAGGACCGAATATGTAAAGCCGCATTTAAACAAGCGAGTGAGACGCCTGATTTACCGCCTGGTTTGCCAATCATTCCAGAGGAGTATAAGCCGGAAATGAAGCTAGTGAACCGTAAACCGATACTGCCTTCAGAAGAAGAGTTAGAGCAAAATAATCGCGCTAGGTCAGCTAAGCTTAGAATTGCGGAGAAACTTTAACAAATAAAAATAAAGAAATAGAAGCAGGAGGGGAAATATGGAGAATGTAGCACGCAAACTACAAGAAGATCAGCAGGTAAGGCAACAACCAGTCCATAAACCGAAGAAAGTCAACGAGAAAAAGTCATTTTTTTCACCTGGTGAAAAGATTTTAGGTTTTTTATTTGCTGGAGCTCTCTTCCTTGGATGTACTCAAATTGTTTCGAATCAGTCAGCGATTTATGAAGTAAATAGAGATATACAGAAAACACAATCTGCCATTCAAAATCAAGAGCAGGTGAATGCAGACCTGACGACACAAGTAGAAGAATTAGGCCAATATGATCGCGTTCGCGGTATTGCAGAAAAACAAGGATTGGTTCCAAATGATAACACCAAGGTTGTGAACGATTAATGAATAAGAAACAACCTAATATAAATGTTGGAGCAGCGATATTATTTATCATATTCGGCCTGCTCTTTTTTGTCTTGTTATTTCGTTTCATTTCCATACAAGTTACCGGTGAAGCGGGAGGGCAAGCGCTCGCAGCAAAAGCGAAACAATTATACGAGGGGCAAAATGTCATTGAAGCAAAAAGAGGGACGATATATGATCGCAATGGCGAAGTGATCGCTGAAGATGCCAGCTCCTATACTTTGGTGGCGGTATTATCTGATAAGATGACAACCGATGAGGAGCACCCGCGCCATGTCGTCGATCCTGAGAAAACAGCTAAGGAGCTTGCGGCTTTTATTGATATGGAAGAATCGGAAATATATAAGCGTCTGACAGTTGGCGGAGACCCATTTCAAGTTGAATTTGGCAATGCAGGCCGCAATCTTTCTATTCAAACGAAAAAAGAAATAGAAGATTTAAAGCTTCCAGGGATCATCTTTCAACAGGATACGAATCGTTTTTACCCTAACGGTGTATTTGCTTCACATTTAATTGGCTATGTTGATAAAGCTAAAAATAAAGACGGCAAAGTCGTTACTCAAGGAATGATGGGGCTGGAAAAATCTTTAAATGAACTGCTAACAGGAACAAATGGGAGCTTTGCGTTTGAAAGCGATCTATGGGGATATTTACTTCCAAATGGTGAAGAAGTGATAAAACCGGCTCAAAACGGCAACGATGTTTATTTAACGATCGATAAAAAGATTCAAATATTTCTAGAGGACGCAATGAGCAAAGTGGATGAAGAATATAATCCTGAGCAAATGATTGCGATTGTGGCTGACCCTAAAACAGGTGATATTCTTGGGATGTCACAGCGACCGACCTTTCATCCAAAAACAAAAGAAGGCATTGACCAAACATGGAGAAACCTTGCAATCGAGGATTCATTTGAACCAGGTTCAACGATGAAAATTTTCACTTTGGCGGCAGCAATTGAGGAAGGGGTATTTCAACCAAATGCACAATTTGAATCGGGGACATACAAGGTAACCGAAAAATCACCAGTAGTTAGGGACCATAATGGCGGTAAGGGCTGGGGAACAATCTCATACTTAGAAGGGATTCAGCGTTCATCCAATGTGGCGATTGCGAAAATGGTGAAGGAGCAACTCGGATATGAAACTTTTCGTGAATATTTGACTGAATTTGGCTTTGATCGTCTCACAGGCATTGATTTACCTAATGAAACAAACGGAAAAATTGTGTACGATTGGCCGTTGGAGAAAGCGACAACAGGATTTGGGCAAGGGACTGCAATCACGCCGATCCAACAAATTCAAGCAGCGACTGCGGTCGCCCATGATGGCAAAATGAAAAAGCCTCACGTCATCAAGGAAATTGTTAACCCAGACAATGAAGAAATTGTTCAAAAAACAGAAACGGAAATAACAGGCGAGCCGATTTCAAAGGACACTGCGAAGGAAGTAAGAGATATCCTTGAAACCGTTGTATCATCGGAAAATGGAACTGGATTCAACCGTTACAATATTGAAGGCTATGAAGTAGCAGGGAAAACAGGGACTGCTCAAATCCCAAAAAATGGCGGTGGATATTTAACTGGGCATAGCAACTATGTATTTTCGTTTTTAGGAATGGCCCCGGCTGATGATCCGGAATTGATTGTATATGTAGCAGTACAGCAGCCAGATATTGATGCAAGTACGAACGGTGCCCAGCCTGTTGCGGAGATTTTTAACCCAGTAATGAAAAATAGCTTAAGCTACTTAAATATTGAACCGACAGATTATGCGAAGCTTCAAGTAAATGAAACACCGAATGTGAGCGGGATGTCTGTAGAAACAGCTAAACAAAAGCTCGAGGAAAAGGGCTTAAAGCCAATTGTTATTGGAGATGGGAAAAAAGTTGTTGAACAGGTACCTGGTGATACCTTCAATATGATGGAAGGTGAGCGAGTCGTTATAAAAACAGATGGGAAGCTAAGTGTACCTGATTTAACTGGCTGGTCATTACGGGATGTCATGAAATTTGTAAAGATAAGCAATTTAAAACTCAATACAGTCGGCAACGGTTATGTCGTCGAGCAAAACTTAAGTCCGGGTTCTAATTTGAGTGATGGCGATTACTTAATTGTCGATTTACAGCCGGCACATCGGGAAAGTGAGCTAGATGGAGAGGAATTAACTCCAGAAGGTGAAGAAGACAAGGAAAATAAAGAAGTGACAGATTAGCCAATTATCGCTACTTTAGCAACAAGTCCTTGTCCGTTCTATTCAATTAAGTACAAGCATATATTGGAACGAGCCAGATTAAAAAGGGAGGTTCGTTCCTATTATGCGTGTCTCGAATGTGACAGTGCGGAAGAGATTAATAGCATCGCTATTTGTTGGTATTTTTATTTTTTTAATTATTGATATACGCTTAGGCTATGTCCAGTTGTTTTTAGGAGAAGTTCTAACGGACGGAGCAAAGGAATTATGGAGCAGGGATATACCGTTTGAGCCTGAAAGAGGACAAATTATTGACCGTAATGGTGTTCCATTAGCAACAAATGTGAGTGCGCCGACAGTTTATGTAGTTCCTAGGCAAGTTAAAGATCCTGCAGGTACAGCTGAAAAGCTTGCTGCGACTTTGAATATTTCTAAAGAAAAAGTATATCAATATATTACGAAGAAAGCATCAAGTGTGAAGATTCCTGAAGCAAGGAAAATCTCACATGAAAAAGCTAAAGAAATAAGAGCTCTGGAACTTGATGGAATATATATTGGCGAAGATTCTAAGCGCCACTACCCTTTCGGAGATTATTTATCCCATGTTCTTGGTTTTGCCGGAATTGATAATCAAGGGCTGATGGGGCTGGAACTATATTATGATAAAGAGCTGCAAGGGAAAAAAGGCTCTGTTAAGTTTTATGCCAATGCGAAGGGGCAAAGAATGAATGATATGGCAGATGATTATCAGGCGCCAGTTGACGGCAATGATTTAATGCTGACAGTCGATTCTAAAGTTCAGACCATTATGGAGAGAGAACTTGATATAGCAGATGCGAAATACAACCCTGATGGGATCATCTCCATTGCAATGAATCCAAACACAGGTGAGATTCTTGGTATGGCAAGCAGGCCGAATTTTGATCCAGCAAATTTTAAAAATGTATCACCCGAAGTATACAATCGGAATTTACCAATCTGGAGTACTTATGAGCCGGGGTCTACCTTTAAAATAATTACGTTGGCTGCTGCGTTGGAAGAAGGCAAAGTCGATTTGGAAAATGACCACTTTCACGATCCTGGCTATGTTGAGGTAGGTGGAGCTAAACTGCGGTGCTGGAAAAAAGGCGGACATGGCTCTCAATCCTATCTTGAAGTTGTACAAAATTCCTGTAACCCTGGGTTTGTGAATTTAGGGGAAAGATTAGGGAAGGAAAAACTATTTAAATATATAAAGGATTTCGGTTTTGGCGAAAAAACTGGAATTGATTTGCAGGGCGAAGGGACGGGCATTCTTTTCAATCTCGATAGAGTTGGACCGGTTGAACAGGCTACTACTGCTTTTGGCCAAGGCGTTTCTGTAACGCCGATTCAGCAGGTTGCAGCGATTTCAGCAGCGATTAATGGCGGGACATTATATACACCATATATTGCAAAAGAGCTTGTTGACCCGACTTCTGGTGATGTAGTAATGAAGAAGTCTCCATCTGCAAAAAGACAAGTCATATCTAAAGAAACATCTGATGAGATCAGACACGCGTTAGAAACAGTTGTTGCTCAAGGCTCAGGTAAGAATGCGTTTGTTGAGGGCTATCGTGTAGGTGGAAAAACAGGAACGGCACAAAAGGCTCAAGGAGGAAAATATTTAGAAAATAACCACATCGTCTCATTTATTGGGTTTGCGCCTGCTGACGATCCGCAAATCGTTGTTTATACTGCTGTAGATAATCCGAAAGGGACAGTACAGTTTGGTGGCGTTGTCGCTGCACCTATCGTTGGCAATATTATCGGTGATAGTTTAAGAGCGATGGGCGTTGAGCCCCGCAAGAATCAAGTCGAGAAGGAATATGCATGGCCGGAGTCGCCGCTTATTGAAGTTCCAGATTTAGTTGGCATTACAAAACGAGAGCTTGGCGAATTTATGATTAATCTTCAAATTGAGGCGAGCGGTACAGGAAATACGGTGGTTAAACAAGCGCCATTGCCTGGAGCAAAACTAAAAGAGGGTTCAACAATCAGATTATATTTTGACGATAAAGAAGAGGATTCCTAAGGGCGGCAAATTTATCTGTCGCCTATCTTTTTATGCTTGTATACTCACTTCTTACATTGTGAAAATCTAAATGATTGACCTTTTAATCACATTCGTTTAAGTGTAAAATTAGAAACAAATAGCTAATTATTTATAAATCATGTAAAATATAATACGCCTATTCTCTAAATGGGCATATGAAACTTAAATGTTTCGTAATGTTATACAAAAGAGTTTTAGTAACGAGAGGAATGGAATTCTATGAAGCTACATACATTGCTGCAAAAGTTGCAGCCTTATCTCACATATAATGAGGAAGACATAGAGATTACCTCAATTGAAAATGACAATCGTACTGTAGAAGAGGGAAGCTTATTTGTTTGTATTAAAGGATATACAGTAGACGGACATGATTTTGCTTCTTCTGCAGTAGAAAAAGGGGCTGTTGCTGTCATTGCTGAAAGACAATTGAATTTACCTGTCCCTGTTTTTGTTGTTAAAAACACAAGACGGGCGATGGCACTTCTAGCTGACGCATTTTATGGGCAGCCAAGCCAGCAGCTCCATTTAATAGGCGTCACTGGAACAAATGGAAAAACTACCATAAGCCATATCATTGATAAAATTTTAGCAGATGCCGGTAAAACAACTGGGTTAATTGGCACAATGTATACTAAAATCGGCAATCAAACGTTTGAAGTTAAAAACACGACACCTGAAAGCCTTACTCTGCAGCGCACTTTTAAAAAGATGAAGGATTCTGGCGTCACTTCTGCAGTGATGGAGGTTTCTTCCCATTCCTTGGATGAGGGCAGAGTGCATGGCTGTGACTATGACATAGCCGTATTTACAAACCTCACTCAGGACCATCTTGATTATCATCAAACAATGGATGAATATAGAAGAGCAAAAGGCCTATTATTTGCCCAATTAGGCAACGCCTTTCACTATGATCGTCCTAAATATGCGATATTAAATGCTGATGATGCTGCATCATATGATTATGAAAAATCAACATCTGCCTACGTTTTATCCTATGGGATCGATCATGATGCAGATTTCCGGGCAACGCATATACAAATGACATCAGCTGGAACAAGTTTTGATTTAATTACTCCTGTAGGCAGCTATTCTATCCAAATGCAGTTAATTGGAAAGTTCAGTGTATATAATGTTTTAGCAAGTATTGCAGCGGCATTCGCATCCAATATTCCGATGGAAAGTATTATTCACTCTGTTGAGGAAGTAAAAGGTGTATCAGGCAGATTTGAAACAGTTGATGCTGGTCAGGACTTCTCGGTGATTGTAGATTATTCGCATACACCAGATAGCCTCGAAAATGCTTTGAAAACTGTAAAACAGATTGCAGGACAACGAATTTTTACAGTTGTAGGATGCGGTGGAGATCGCGATCGTTCCAAGCGGCCAATTATGGCTAAAATTGCATGTGAATATAGCACAGATGCCATTTTCACATCTGATAACCCGCGGACAGAAGATCCTGATGAGATTCTAAAAGACATGGAAGCTGGCGTAAAGGGACAGTCATATAAAGTTATTACTGACCGTAAAGAGGCGATAGAATATGCAGTAAAACAAGCTGGAAAAGGGGATTGTATCCTGATTGCCGGCAAAGGGCATGAAACCTATCAGCAAATAGGGCATGAAATCATAGATTTTGATGACCGGCTTATAGCTAAAGCTGCAATTGAGGAGAGGTAGTATGCTTTTAACGTATGGCGATATTGTATCATTTTTACCCGATCGTATTGGATACCAAGATGAGAGTATGGCATTTTACTCCATTGCTACCTCCTGTTCATTGCATCAGGAAAAGAGTTTATATATTCCCATAGAGGATGATGAACCTGACTTGAAGCGTGCATTAGAGAATGGAGCGATTGCGGCATTGTGGCCTGCTGAGATAGAAGTGCCTAGATATCGGCCAAACCACTTCCCGATATTTTTTACAAATGACTTATTGAAAGGTTTAGAGATTATGATGAATGAATATTTAACAAAACTAGAAAAGACAGAAGCAGTACCAACACATGCAACAAAGTTATTGTGCTCCAATATTCAAAATGGACCAGCAGGATTAAGCGAATTATCCAATCGCCTTCACACCTACTTGTCACAGGAAGGGCGTGAAGAAATATGATGGAGCAAGTCATCTTTTTTACAATTGCAGCAGGATTCTTGATTACTGCACTGTTATCACCTTTGTTTATTCCGTTTTTACGCAGATTAAAATTTGGTCAAAGCATAAGGGAAGAAGGACCACAATCACACCTTAAGAAAACGGGTACACCAACAATGGGCGGTATCATGATTTTGTTGTCCATCACATTAACGACATTAATTATGACTGCTAAATATTCTGAGCCAACAAGCATGACCTATTTATTGCTATTAGTAACATTAGGGTTTGGTCTTCTTGGTTTTCTTGATGATTTTATTAAGGTGGCAATGAAAAGAAATCTGGGGCTAACGTCGAAACAAAAATTATTGGGCCAGATCATTATTTCTATCATCTTTTATTTAGTTCTTAGACAAACTGGGTTTTCAACAGAAATACATATTCCGTTGACAGACTTCTCTATTGATTTAGGTTGGGGCTATGCACTCTTTATTATTTTCTGGCTAGTTGGCTTCTCCAATGCAGTCAATTTAACTGACGGATTGGATGGTCTAGTATCAGGGACTTCAGCGATTGCATTTGGTGCATTTGCGGTTTTAGCTTGGAATCAATCACTTTTCGAAGTGTCAATTTTTTCAGTCGCTGTCGTAGGGTCAGTATTAGGTTTTCTAGTATTTAATGCACATCCGGCTAAGGTTTTCATGGGGGATACCGGTTCACTCGCACTTGGCGGTGCAATTGCAGCTATTGCCATCTTAACGAAACTTGAAATCTTGCTAGTGCTTATTGGATTAGTATTTGTTATTGAAACTTTATCAGTTATTATTCAAGTCATTTCTTTTAAGACGACAGGCAAAAGAGTATTTAAGATGAGTCCGCTTCACCATCACTACGAATTAGTCGGATGGTCAGAGTGGAGAGTAGTTGTAACATTTTGGACGGTTGGGCTGCTAAGTGCAATCCTTGGAATCTATATAGAGGTGTGGATGTAATTGAAAAAGGTGAATCGATATTATCATAAAAAAATACTCGTCCTTGGATTGGCTAAAAGCGGTGTCGGTGCAGCCGCTCTATTACATAAGTTAGGCGCATTTGTGACGGTAAATGATTATAAGCCATTATCGGAAAATCCAGAAGCGCAAAGTTTATTAGAGCAAGGTATAACTGTTATTTGTGGCGGACATCCGATCGAATTACTTGATGAAGGGTTTGAACTTATTGTAAAAAACCCTGGAATTCCTTATCATAATCAAATGATTAAAGAAGCTGGTGAGAGAGGCATCCCAATTATTACTGAAGTAGAGCTGGCCTATCAAATTTCAGAAGCTCCATTTGTAGCCATTACTGGAACAAATGGAAAAACAACAACAACAACTCTTATTGATGAAATTTTAGAGGCTGGCAATAAGGCGCCATTGATTGCGGGCAATATAGGAAAAGTTGCATCGGTTGTCGCACAAAAAGCTGCAGGTGACAACACGATTGTGATTGAGCTTTCATCCTTTCAACTAATGGGAATAGACGAATTCAAACCCCGTATTGCTATATTAACAAACTTATATGACGCTCATCTTGATTATCATGGAACAGTTGACGAGTATATTTCTGCAAAAGCGAATATTACGCGCAATCAAACTGAGGATGATTATTTTATTGTAAATGCTGATCAAGAGGAAGTCATGAAAATTGCCAGAAGTTCTAAAGCGAAAATTATTCCTTTTTCTTCAAAACGCACACTTGAAGAAGGCGGTTATGTAAAAGATGGCTGGATTTATTTTAATGAAGAAAAAATAATGGATACAAAGGATGTTGTTCTTCCAGGTGCACATAATTTAGAAAATATCTTATCATCTGTTATTGCAGCAAAATTATTAGGGGTGGCAAATGAAGCGATTTTTAAAGTGCTGAATTCATTTGCCGGTGTAAAACATCGTCTTCAATATATCGGAGAAATACATGAAAGAAGATTTTATAATGATTCGAAAGCAACAAATATTTTAGCAACACAAAATGCTTTGGCAGCTTTTGATGCGCCTGTTGTTTTACTTGCAGGGGGGCTTGATCGCGGGAACGAATTTGATGAACTGATTCCGTCATTTACAAACGTTAAGGCGTTAGTAACCTTTGGTCAAACTGCAGCTAAGCTTGAAGAGGCTGGCAGTCAGGCAGGAATAAAAACAATCATCCGTGTCGATAATGTGGAAAAAGCCGTGCCTGTTGCTTTTCAATTATCAGCCCCCGGAGATGTGGTTCTATTATCTCCAGCTTGTGCTAGCTGGGATCAATATAAAACTTTTGAAGTTCGGGGAGACATTTTTGTGGAAGCAGTGCATAAGCTTAAGTAAAGGGCTTGTCTGCAAAATCTGCTGAAGTTATCATACATCATTTGTAAGCACACCGGTTCACAGCATGTTTTAGCTAGATAGAGAATGTTGAGAAAGTGAAAAATTAGAAAGCTGGTTGGATTTCGATTCGGAGAGGTGTCCGCTCGCCCTGCTAAAAAGCGAGTGGAAAGCCTCGGAGAATCCAAAACCTTTCATTTTTATTTTTTTGAAATAAGCTTCTCTCAAGCCCTAAAACTTGCATCCCGAGGTGTTTCAATTTGCCAACAAAAAAAACAACTCCCGACATTATTTTAGTAGTTACCACACTTTTGCTTCTAGCTGTAGGGCTTACAATGGTCTATAGTGCAAGTGCTATCTGGGCAGAGTATAAATTCGATGACTCTTTTTTCTTTGCCAAAAGGCAGCTGCTGTTTGCTGTTGTTGGTATTGTCGCTATGTTCTTTATTATGAATGTTGATTATTGGACATGGAGAACATGGGCTAAACTGATTATAATTATATGCTTTGTTTTATTGCTATTAGTATTAATTCCCGGTATTGGGAATGTACGAAACGGTTCCCGAAGCTGGATAGGGGTAGGTGCCTTTTCCATTCAGCCTTCTGAATTTATGAAATTGGCGATGATTGCGTTTTTAGCTAAGTTTTTATCGGAGAAGCAAAAGCTTATTACGTCCTTTAAAAGTGGATTAATGCCTTCACTAGGTCTCGTCTTTCTTGCATTCGGATTCATTATGCTGCAGCCTGATTTAGGTACTGGAACCGTTATGGTCGGTACTTGTATCGTAATGATTTTTGTAGCAGGTGCAAGAGTAAGCCATTTTATGATTCTAGGATTGATAGGTGTTGCCGGATTTGTTGGTCTTGTTTTATCCGCTCCTTACCGCATTAAACGGATTACCTCCTTTTTAGATCCATGGCAGGATCCGCTAGGAAGTGGATTCCAGATTATCCAATCCCTATATGCGATTGGGCCTGGAGGCTTGTTTGGATTAGGGCTGGGTCAAAGCCGGCAAAAGTTCTTTTATTTGCCAGAACCACAGACCGATTTTATTTTTGCGATTCTTTCAGAAGAACTCGGTTTTATCGGTGGGTCGTTTGTGATTCTGCTCTTCGCCCTACTTTTATGGAGAGGAATCAGAATTGCGCTTGGCGCTCCTGATTTATACGGCAGCTTCCTTGCAGTAGGTATTATTGCGATGGTGGCAATTCAAGTTATGATAAATATAGGTGTTGTTACCGGACTGATGCCTGTTACAGGGATTACATTGCCTTTTCTTAGTTACGGAGGCTCGTCACTCACATTGATGCTTATGGCGATTGGTGTATTATTAAATATTAGTCGATATTCGCGCTACTAATAAACCCTATGAGACAGGGTTTCTTTTTTTGGCTTGTAAGAAAGTTTAACTTCATTTAAGTAGTTAAAATATCGCATAAGTAAAACTAAGGCATTCGCCGAAAGGACTTGGCGGATGCCAAGTTTTTCTTAGATTGATAAAAAAAATCAAAAGGAGTTTTCCATAAAAATAGGGAATATATATATAGGAATTGTAAGCATGAGTTGAAATTACGATTTTAATGCAATATTTCAACAAAGAAGTGGATTTTCCATTTTCATTACATTTGCATGACATTATGGGTTATCATTTCTTTCTTTAGTTGTAAATATAGTAGAATAGGGTAAAGCAAAATATTTAAGGCTTTTTAGCTAGAAAAGTTTAACCCATTAGACTTGCAAAAGCGAAAGTTCATAAAATAAATAATCCAGTTAGAATTTCTTACAAACAATTAAAACGAAGGCAAATGCCGAATAGGCTTAGCTAAGGCTAAGCTATTAAAAAATGAATCAAGATTACTACAGCTTTGTTTGAGGTGAAAGAATGAAAATCGCAGTAAGCGGCGGAGGTACTGGAGGACATATTTATCCAGCTCTTGCCTTGATTAGAGAGATACAAAAAAATGACAAAAATGCAGAGTTTTTATACATAGGGACTCAAAGTGGACTTGAAAGTTCGATCGTGCCAAGAGAGAATATTCCATTTCAATCAATTCATATTACTGGTTTCAAGCGGAAGCTTTCGTTTGACAACGTTAAAACGGTTATTCGTTTTATAAAAGGTGTAAAAGACAGCAAGAAAATATTAAAAGACTTTAATGCTGATATTGTTATTGGTACAGGCGGATATGTTTGTGGACCGGTAGTGTATGCGGCAGCTAAACTGGGCATTCCAACAATCGTGCATGAACAAAATAGTGTACCAGGGTTAACGAACAAATTTTTGAGCAGATATGTGGACAAAGTCGCGGTATGTTTTGATGAGGCAGCTAGCTTTTTTCCTAAAGAAAAAGTTATCATGACAGGCAATCCGAGAGCGACAGAAGTGTTAGGCCAGAATGCAGTAAATGGAAAGCTGTCTGTTGGTCTTGATCCGGCAAAACAGTCCGTACTCATTTTTGGTGGCAGCCGAGGAGCGAGACCAATTAATGAGGCAGTATTAAAAACACTTGCGCAGCTTGCTGTAAAGCCTTATGAAATTTTGTATGTCACTGGAGAAGTTCATTATGAAAACGTCAAAAAGGAAGCTGAGCTTGCCGGAAACCCATCTAATATAAAAATTAAGCCTTTTATTCATAATATGCCTGAAGTTCTTGCAGGCACCGATTTGGCAGTAACACGAGCAGGTGCTACAACATTGGCGGAATTAACTTCACTCGGTATTCCGAGCATTTTAATTCCAAGCCCTTATGTGACAAATAATCATCAGGAAAAAAATGCAAGAGCGCTTAGTGATCATGGTGCAGCAGAGCTGTTATTGGAACAGGATTTAACAGGCAGCAAGCTCGTTGATTCAATCGATAGAATTCTTTTGGATGACGAGAAGATAAGGGAAATGCGAGCAGCTGCTAAAAAAATTGGAGTGCCAGATTCAGCAAATAGATTATATGCGGTTATGCAAGAACTCGTTTCACAAGGAAAGAAGTAGCCCGCCAATAAACAAATGCATAATATAATTTAATTTAGACAGAGAAAGGGCGGTATGCATGCAGTCATTATTACAAAAACTAAAAGATTCAAATATTGGTATTGTAAAGGAAAATGAGCCATTAGCTAATCATACTACAATGAAAATTGGCGGCCCTGCAGATATATTTATTGAACCTTCGACCATTGAAGGGCTGCAAACAGCTATGGAAATGATTGTTGAACATAAAGTGAAATGGACGGCTATCGGACGGGGATCCAATCTGTTGGTATCAGACGATGGCATTGAAGGTGTTGTCATTAAATTAGGCAAGGGTGTTAATGATATAGATATGGATGGTGGAAACCTGCGTGTAGGCGGAGGATATCCCCTTGTCGCCCTTGCCACTCAAATAAGTCGTAAAGGCTATTCCGGCTTAGAATTTGCCAGCGGAATACCTGGATCGGTTGGCGGAGCGGTATATATGAATGCCGGTGCCCATGGCTCAGATATAAGCAATATCTTAACAGCAGCCCATATATTATTTCCTAATGGACAAATGGAATGGCTAACAAATGATGAGATGGCATTCTCCTATCGAACTTCTGTTTTGCAAAAAAAGCGTCCGGGAATTGTAATCGAAGCTGTGTTCTCATTAATAGCGGGAGACAAAGATAAAATTTCTGCTGAGATGCAAAAGAATAAGGATTATCGAAAAAATACTCAGCCATACAACGACCCTTGTGCAGGCAGTATATTTAGAAATCCGCTTCCTAAATATGCTGGGCAGCTTATTGAATCAGCTGGGCTTAAAGGACATTCGTTAGGCGGTGCGCAAATCTCTGAAATGCATGGTAATTTTATTGTAAATAAAGGGAATGCTACTGCAGCTGACGTTCTTGCGCTGATTCAGCATGCAAAAGACACAGTTTTTAATAAATTTGATGTAAAATTGGAAACTGAGGTTGAAATAATAGGTCGAAAGTAGCGAAAAAAGACCCGATGTTGTTCCAATTATTGTGATATAATCATTCAATAGATGTATATAATGGAACTATCATACGGGAAGTTAGATACAGAAGCTTTATTGACTTTCATTTACTATATTATAAAGGTTTTCTTCCATATTTTTGGACAAGCCTTTATAGGGAAAATAGGGTCGTGCTTAATACGAGGTGATTAGGTTGGAAAAAGGCAAAATTGTCTCTCTAGAGGACCGAATTCCAAAGCTTAAACAACAAAGAAAAAAGAAAGCGAACAGAAGGCTGATCTTCCTGCTTTTATTGTTCTTCTTATTGATTGCTTTAGTCGTTTATTTCCAATCACCTTTGAGTAATATTAAGAAGATAGAAATATCCGGAAATAATATTTATAGTAATGAAGAAGTGATAAAGGTAAGTGGATTAAGTGACAATACTAACATTTGGAAGGTTGATAAAACAGAGATTAGTAAGAGTTTGAAAAATCTTCCGCAAATGAAAAGTGCTGATGTAAAAATTAAGCTGCCAAATACAGTCATCTTAGAGGTTAGTGAGTACAAACGAATGGCTTATATAATGAATGAGAAATCATATCTACCTGTCCTCGAAAACGGAAAAATTTTAAAGGGGCAGGAGAGTGAAGAAATTCCTGCAAATGCACCAATATTGTTTGGCTTTTCTGAAGGTGAGCCGCTTAAAGCAATGATAAAGGATCTTGAAAATTTGCCAGAGGAAGTGCAAAATTCAATATCAGAAATTCATCATACACCAAAGGAATCTGATCAATATCGCATTACCCTCTACATGAATGACGGTTTTGAAGTCATTGCTTCTTTGCGAAGCTTTTCTGAAAAAATGGCACATTATCCCTCACTTATTGCGCAAATCGATTCAAATAGCAAAGGTATAATTGATTTAGAAGTGGGCTCTTACTTTAAACCATATGGTGAAGAAGGAGCTGCAGGTAATGAAGAAAAAGCGGAAGATGCGGAGTAATCGCGTTTTTTTCTCCTTAGTTTTTATCGGTTTAGGGTTTATCATTGCCTATTCATATCAACTCGCAAATGAGGAGAATGAAGGCATACAAATGACCAGCAACCAATGGGAGAGAGATCAAATGTTAAGAGATCAACTTGTTGAAGTGGAAGAAAAAAATCGTGGACTGCAGCATGAGCTGTTTGAGAAACAGGAAATGGTGCAAGACATTGAAAAAGGCTTTGCGAAGGAAGAGCAAATACTTTATAACTTGGCGGAGGATACAGAAAAATATCGAATGTATCTCGGCAAGGTGAAGGTAAAAGGCCAAGGAGTAGAAGTTATTTTAGAGGACAGCGAGTATAACCCTGATGAGGACTCTGCCAATAACTATATTGTCCATGAACATCATGTCTTTCAAGTCATTAATGAGCTGTTTATATCTGGAGCTTCAGCCATTTCTATTAACGGGCAGAGACTCACACATAATTCATACATAGTCTGTAATGGACCCGTCATTGAGGTTGATGGTTTTCAACATCCTGCACCATTTGTTATTTCTGCAATTGGTGATGCGGAAGTAATGGCTTCTGCATTAAACTTAACAGGTGGAGTAAAAGACTTGCTAGTTAATGATAATGTACAATTTTCGATGGAAAAAAAACCTGAAATTGTAATGGATCCATTGTTAGGAAGCTGATTCTTTCCAGCTTTAACGAATGGTATGCTTCATTCCTTTATGTTGAAGCTTATGGGAAGTCGGTGGGTAAAAAGTGAGCAGAAAATATATCGTTTTTACATTAATTAGCATTTTGGTCGGCTTTATGATTGCCATTCAATTTAGAGCTGTAAAAGAGCCAATTGTTCGCGACACCCGTGATACTTGGCAATTGAGAGAAGATTTGCAGAAAGAAAAAGAATTAGAGCTACGTTTGCTCCGGGAAATCCGCTCAAATGAAGAAAAGATTGCTCAATATGAAACGGATCGTCTTCACGGCAAAGAGCAGGTATTAAAGGATACGCTAGACGAACTGAAATCAGAAGCAGGATTAACAGTGGTTAAAGGGCATGGCCTTATTCTCACAATTTCTCCGATTGAAGAGGAAATGCTATTAGGGAAGCCGGTAGGAAAGATTTCTCCTGATTTATTGAAGCGGCTTTTAAATGAACTTAACAGATATGGGGCACAATACGTGTCAATTGATGACCATCGAGTGATTAATTCAACGGTAATACGGGATATAAATAATGAAACAAAAATAGATGGCTATTCCATCCAAAGTTTGCCGATTGAAATAAAAGTAATTGCAGAAAATCAGCAGGCGGCAGAATTATTATATAAAAGGATGCAAGTATCTAAATCTGCTGAAGACTTCTTTATCGATCATTTAAGATTAGAAACTGCAAAGGCAAACAAGGAGATAACCATTCCTGCCTATGAAGATTCGATCCGTATTATGCATATGGAACCTGTCAAGTCTGCAGAAGGAGGAAGTTCCTAATGTGGCTACCTGTATTGGGATTAATAATAGGGCTGTTTTTCGGCTTTATGACAGACATTAAAATACCAGAAGAATACTCGAATTATTTATCGATTGCAGTGCTGGCAGCATTGGATACGTTATTCGGTGGCATTCGTGCTCATTTGCAGGATATGTATGATGAAATGGTGTTCGTATCAGGTTTCTTCTTTAATATAATTTTAGCAGCAGGTCTTGCTTTTCTAGGTGTTCATCTTGGTGTAGACTTATACTTAGCAGCAATATTTGCGTTTGGTGTCAGGCTATTTCAAAATATAGCAGTCATTCGTAGAATATTATTGACAAAATGGACAAGTAAGAAAGAAAAATAGAAAAAAAATGTTTTTTAAAAAAGGGAATAGTTTAGTTTTGACGAATAATTTTATTAATATCAAAAAAATAATTATGTTTAATCATACTCCGAATTAGGTAAGTACGTATTAGCATGTTTATGTTGTTCAAAAAGTTTGAATCGCAAAAGGGAGGTGCCAAAGAATGAACAGCAATGAAATATATGTCAGCCTTGACATCGGTACATCCAGTGTAAAAGTAATCATTGGCGAAATGGTCAATGACTCTTTGAACATTATTGGTGTAGGCAATGTGCAGTCTGAAGGGTTGAGGAAAGGCTCCATTGTTGATATAGATGAAACCGTTCATTCTATTAGAAGAGCAATTGAGCAAGCTGAGAGAATGATTGGCATGGAGATTAAGAGAGTAATTGTCGGAATTACAGGCAACCATGTCATGCTTCAGCCATCACATGGAGTAGTAGCAGTATCAAGTGAGAATAAAGAAATAACTGATGAAGATGTTGCGAGAGTAATGGATGCAGCTCAAGTCGTGTCAATTCCGCCTGAAAGAGATATTATCGATATTATTCCTAGACAGTTTATTGTTGACGGTTTAGATGAAATAAATGATCCTAGAGGAATGATTGGCGTTAGGCTTGAGATGGAAGGAACCATTATTACAGGTTCTAAAACTTTATTACATAATACTTTGCGCTGTGTAGAGCGAGCAGGCCTGGAGATTATGGATATTACACTCCAACCATTAGCAGCCGGAGCTTTTGCTTTATCAAAAGATGAAAAAAATCTTGGGGTGGCGCTGATTGATATGGGGGGCGGCTCCACAACCATTGCTATTTTTGAACAAGGTGTCCTGAAAGAAACGAGCGTTCTGCCTGTTGGTGGGGAACATATTACCAAGGATTTATCGATAGGCCTTAGGACTTCTACTGAAGATGCAGAAAAGATAAAAGTAAAATATGGATATGCTTTTTATGATCATGCGTCTGAAGAGGAAGTTTTCAGTGTTCCCATCATTGGTAGCGATCAGCATCAACAATTTAATCAATTAGAGATTTCCGATATTATTGAAGCTAGAATGGAAGAGATTTTTGACCTGATCGCACATGAAGTAAAGCGTTTAGGGGGCGAAGATCTTCCTGGAGGCTTTGTATTATGTGGCGGTGTAGCTAATACGCAAGGAATACTGGAATTAGCACAAGTCGTATTCCAAAATAGAGTCCGCATTGCTGTTCCAGATTATATTGGAGTAAGAGAACCTCAATATTGTACAGCAGTAGGCTTAATAAAGTTTGCTTATAAAAATGCTAAAATACAAGGAAGAAAAATGGATACACTTGTTGAGCAGCCGGATTTGAAAGAAAAGAGGGTGCAAAAACAATCTCATTCAAACAAGAAACCGGAGAAAGAGCCAGAAGAGAAAGTGACATCAAGAGTTAAAAAGTTCCTTGGATACTTTTTTGAGTAGCTGAAGATTCGCACGATAGAGCCATTATCAACATTGCAATCTGCAAAATATGGTGAAAAAAAGGTCTACCAAGAGAAAGCAAAAGTTAAAGTATTTCATCATTTTGACTTAAATAAAGATGAGCGAATCAGAAAAAGGTGTTCTTAGGAATATCGACGAATTAGGAGGATTTGTCATGTTAGAATTTGATACTAATTTAGATTCATTAGCAACTATAAAAGTAATAGGTGTCGGCGGCGGCGGTAATAACGCAGTAAACCGAATGATTGAACATGGTGTTCAAGGAGTAGAGTTTATTGCTGTTAATACTGATGCACAAGCACTTAATCTATCAAAAGCAGAAGTAAAAATGCAAATTGGTGGTAAGCTAACAAGAGGCTTAGGAGCGGGTGCAAACCCTGAAGTAGGAAAGAAGGCTGCTGAAGAGAGCAAAGAGCAGGTTGAAGAAGCGTTAAAAGGAGCAGATATGGTATTTGTTACTGCTGGTATGGGCGGTGGTACAGGTACTGGTGCGGCTCCTGTCATTGCCCAAATCGCCCGTGATTTAGGCGCTTTAACAGTAGGAGTTGTGACAAGACCATTCACTTTTGAAGGTAGAAAGCGTTCTACACAGGCAGCAGGTGGAATTGCATCGATGAAAGATGCAGTTGACACTTTAATTGTGATTCCAAATGATCGCCTTTTAGAAATTGTAGATAAAAGCACGCCGATGCTTGAAGCATTCCGCGAAGCAGATAATGTTCTTCGACAAGGTGTACAAGGTATTTCAGATTTAATTGCAACACCTGGTCTAATTAATCTTGACTTTGCCGATGTAAAAACAATCATGTCTAACAAAGGTTCAGCCCTAATGGGTATAGGGCTTGCAGCTGGTGAAAACCGAGCAGCAGAAGCGGCGAAAAAAGCAATTTCGTCTCCATTGTTAGAGAAATCTATCGATGGTGCTCAAGGCGTTCTAATGAACATAACAGGCGGATCGAATCTAAGCTTATATGAAGTGCAAGAAGCAGCTGATATTGTTGCCTCTGCATCTGACCAAGACGTAAATATGATTTTCGGCTCAGTTATTAATGAAGACTTAAAGGATGAAATTGTAGTGACAGTCATTGCTACAGGCTTTAACGAAGAAGTAATTCAAACGAAGCCGACTAGACCATCCTTTGGACAAAATAAATCGAATATTGGTGCCAGTGCACCAAAACGTGAACAAGTGCGAGAGCGTGAAAGAGAAGAAGCTGCCACGCATGAACAGCAAACACCAAGAAGCTCGAACAAGGAAGCTCCAGAAGATACATTGGATATTCCAACCTTCCTGCGAAACCGCAATCGTAGAAGATAATAAACGAAACGCCCAGGAGTCATTCTCCATCGGGCGTTTTTTTGTTTGGTAAAAGATACTAGTAAACTATTTTGAGGGTCATGTTTTTTTTACTCATTCGATAGTAAAACAATTCTCGATTCAATTGCATGTCCGTCCAGAAAAAATATGTAAACGAAATAATGACAAAATCCGTATAGAATAGTGAAAATTTCTGCTGGTTTACCAACAGAAAGTGACATCTTTATTTTTTTTTATACGCTATACTTTTTTTAACAGAATACACAGTCATAACTGCTAGTTTTTATTCAATAGGAAAAATATAAGGGGGAAGCGGGTTGGCCATATATTTGGATATAATCTGGGCATTGAACTTTTTGTTTGATAGCCTTCTCCTTTATTTAACAGCTATCCTTCTAAAAAGGGATGTTCGTTTATGGAGGATTTTAATGGGAGGTTTGATAGGCTCAGTTATTATCTTATTATCAATTACACCACTTCATTCTTATTCAAGTCACCCAATGGTAAAATTATTATTTTCAGTTGTAATGGTAATGGCAGCTTTTGGGTTTAAACGATTGACGTACTTTTTAAAAGGTTTAATGACATTTTATTTAACGACCTTTTTAATAGGCGGGTCATTGATAGGCGTTCACTACTTTTTAAAATTTGATAATGATTTAACAAGCTCAGTGATGATTGCAAGTGTAAAAGGCTTTGGCGATCCGATTAGCTGGTTATTCGTACTTCTTGGTTTTCCTATTGCATGGCATTTATCAAAGAAGAATATGGAATCATTGGAAATGACGAAGATTCAGTATGATTCACTTATCCAGGTGTGGATTGAGATAAAGGGGAAGAAATATCAATTTAAAGGTCTAGTTGACAGCGGCAATCAATTGTATGATCCGATTTCCAGAATGCCGGTTATGTTTGTTTCCATCAAGGACGTTGTTGATCAATTACCAAAGGAATTAGTGAGAATCGCCCAAAATCCAGATGAAGCAATACTTGGAAAACAGCCAATTCATGCAGATTGGGAATCACTCATTAAAGTTATACCATCTAAAGTAGTTGGAAGTGACCATCAGCTTATTTTAGCAATTAAACCTGACAGCATTGTCCTTGAAACAAAAGAAGAGATCATCGATGTTGAAAAAGGACTTGTATCCTTCTCCATGCAGCAGCTATCTGCGGACGATGCGTTTCAATGTATCGTACATCCAAAAATGCTTACTGGAGCAAAGAAAGTTAGTTAGGTAGAAATTTTTGTACCCTTTATAAAACATACTCAAAAGTGACAAAATTAGAAGGAGGATATAGATTGAAAAAACTAAAACTTCGCTTATCTTATTACTGGTATAAGATTTTAATCAAACTGGGCTTAAAAACGGATGAAATATACTATATCGGCGGAAGCGAAGCATTGCCTCCGCCTCTAAGCAAAGAAGAAGAAGAACTGCTGCTAGTTAAGCTTCCTAAGGGAGATAAAGCAGCCCGTTCAATATTAATCGAAAGAAATTTGCGTTTGGTTGTATATATTGCCCGTAAATTCGAAAACACGGGAATTAATATTGAGGATCTAATAAGCATTGGGACAATCGGCCTTATAAAAGCTGTAAATACATTCAATCCTGAGAAAAAAATCAAACTAGCTACATATGCATCAAGATGTATTGAAAACGAAATTCTCATGTATTTAAGAAGAAATAATAAAATTCGTTCAGAGGTTTCTTTTGATGAACCGCTTAATATTGATTGGGATGGAAATGAACTGCTTTTATCAGATGTCTTAGGTACTGAGGAAGATATTATTACTAAAGATTTAGAGGCAAATGTGGATAAAAAATTATTGTTAAAAGCATTGCACCAGCTATCAGACCGTGAGAAACAGATTATGGAGCTAAGGTTTGGTCTCGGTGCGGATGAAGAAAAGACACAAAAAGACGTCGCAGATATGCTTGGGATTTCTCAATCTTATATTTCTCGGCTTGAGAAAAGGATTATAAAAAGATTGAAAAAGGAATTTAATAAAATGGTGTAAAACGTTTGAAAATATTTTTCGAAAAAATTATTTCTCTAAAAATGTGATGGTTTAAAGGCTATTCATCATCATTTAAGATTTTTACAATTTTACGAGCAATCCAATGTGCATATTTTTCCTTCTAGGGGAGATACTGTTTTTTGTACAGCAACTCCTATGAGGAGGGAAATGGATTGACTCGAAATAAAGTAGAAATTTGCGGTGTAGACACATCAAAGCTTCCAGTATTAAAGAACGAAGAAATGAGAGCACTCTTCAAGCAAATGCATAAGGGCGATACATATGCGAGAGAAAGCCTTGTGAATGGAAATCTTCGCCTCGTATTAAGCGTCATTCAGCGCTTTAATAATAGAGGTGAATTTGTGGATGACTTATTCCAGGTTGGATGTATCGGTCTCATGAAATCTATTGATAATTTTGATTTAAGTCAAAACGTGAAGTTTTCCACTTATGCGGTTCCAATGATTATCGGGGAGATTAGAAGGTATTTAAGAGACAATAATCCGATAAGAGTTTCCCGTTCATTAAGAGATATTGCCTATAAAGCCTTACAGGTTCGTGAACGGCTAATGAGCAAAACTTCTAAGGAACCAACAGCAGAAGAAATTGCAAAAGAATTGGATATTCCTCATGAAGAAATCGTATTTGCCCTAGATGCAATTCAAGATCCAGTTTCTTTATTTGAGCCAATTTATAATGATGGCGGGGATCCAATTTTCGTCATGGACCAATTGAGCGATGAGAAGAATAAAGACATTCAATGGATTGAAGAGCTTGCTTTAAAAGAAGGAATGAGAAGGCTCAATGATCGTGAAAAACTGATTTTGAGGAAGCGATTCTTTCAAGGTAAGACCCAAATGGAGGTTGCTGAGGAAATCGGTATCTCACAGGCACAGGTTTCACGTTTAGAAAAAGCCGCAATTAAACAAATGAATAAAAATATTCAAAGCTAAGCTGCCATTAACATGGCAGCTTTTTCATTTGTATGTGCAAAGTTTATTTCTTCACTGAAAATTAATTGATTCTATCATTTTTCCACCTGCTCACCACATATAGTTTTAATAGACTAATTTTTTGTAGGAGTGGATGGAGCGTGATTCGGATATCAGATTTTCAAATGAAGGATGTCGTTAATGTAGCGGATGGACGAAAGCTAGGCAATATAGACGATATCGATATAAATTTAAACAACGGAAAAATTGATGCAGTCATTGTCGGTGGTTCTGGAAAGATGCTGGGGCTTTTCCGGAAAGATGAAGATTTGATCATTCCTTGGAACAATATTTTAAAAATTGGGGAAGATGTCATTTTAGTTCGTTTCAAAGAGGAAACATTTGAGAAATCTGAAGAAGTAACAGAGGATTCATAGTTATAGCTGTAAACAATTTCGGCAATATGGTAAACTAAAGAAAAAAATGGGGTCAAATAAATGGAGCCATTTAAATTACAACAAAGAGAATTTGTCATGATTGATGATTGGAATCAAACTTATGGCATCATTGCTGGCATGACCACTAAACAAGGTGGCTTTAGTCAAGGGGCTTTCTCCTCCTTAAATATGGGTTTGCATGTGAAGGATTCCGAGGGAGATGTACTTAAAAACCGTCGAGAATTAGGAGAGATCATTCACTTTCCTATAGAACAATGGGTAGGTGCGGAGCAAACGCATCAAACTCATATTGAAAACATCAGTGAACACCAAAGTGGAAGAGGCTCCATGTCGTATGAAGATTCATTCAAAGGGACAGATGGTTTTTTTACTTCAAGTAAGGGTATCCTGTTGACGATGTGTTATGCTGACTGTATTCCTATCTATTTTCTACATCCCAGTTCTAATGCTATCGGGATTGTCCATGCCGGTTGGAAAGGGACAGTAAATGGAATTGCTGAGGAAATGGTCAAACGTTTTAAAGCTAAGGGGATAAAAGCCAGTGAAATAAAAGTCGCTATTGGTCCTGGAATCTGCCAAGACTGCTATATCGTTAATGATTTTGTCATCGATCAAGCAAAACGGTTCATCGGAGGGGAATATAGCAAACCTTATCAACAAATTAGTGAAGGGCAATATTCTCTTGATTTAAAATTGCTAAATAAACAAATCTTAATTCGTGCAGGAATTATTGAAAGCAGCCTTCAAGTAACGAATTATTGTACCAGCTGTCATCATGATCTTTTTTTCTCCCATCGCAGGGATAAAGGGCATACAGGGAGAATGATGAGTTTTATTGGCTGGAAGGAGGAAAGGTAAGCTAGATGGAAGTGCAGGAAAACTTAAAAGGAATAAATAAAGCAATTATACAAGCTTGTAATAGAGCTAATAGAGATCCAAAGGACATAAAGATTATTGCAGTAACGAAGTATGTATCAGTCGAGAGAGCTGCTGAAGCACTTGAAGCTGGCATTGTAAATTTAGGAGAAAATAGGGACGAAGGACTAAACGCCAAGTGGGAAGTGTTAAAGAATAAGCCGACATGGCATTTTATCGGCAGCCTTCAATCGCGTAAAGTAAAAAATATGATTGATAAGGTTGATTGCATTCATTCACTTGACCGCATTTCACTTGCGAAAGAAATCGATAAAAGGGCCGATAAGAATATAGACTGTCTCGTACAAGTAAATGTATCTGGGGAAGAATCAAAACAAGGGCTTGAGCCAGAAGCAGTCATTGATTTTGTACAAGCGATGAAAGCATTCCCAAATATTCGCGTCATTGGCTTAATGACTATGGCCCCGTATACTCAGGATGAGAATATGTTGCGTTCATGCTTTAAGCGTTTAAAGGCTATACAGGAAGAAGTAAATGAACTGAAGCTTCCCTTTGCACCTTGCACAGAGCTCTCAATGGGAATGTCGAATGATTTTCAAATTGCCATTGAAGAGGGTGCTACAATGGTGCGCATTGGTACAGCATTAGTTGGAAATGAATTGCAAGGAGGGTGAATGAAGGATGAGTATAAAATCGAAATTTAAGACATTCTTCTTCTTGGATGACGACGATGAATATGATGATCGCGATGATGAGTACATAAAAGAAGAGGAATCTTCATCAGCAAAGCAAACACAAAGGCAGCAGCAATCTACTCCAAAGCAGAATGTTGTTAGCCTTCAGAGTGTGCAAAAGTCTTCAAAAGTTGTGTTGATTGAACCGAGGGTCTATGCTGAGGCACAGGATATTGCTGACCAATTGAAAAACAGGAAAGCAGTAGTTGTAAATTTACAGCGGATTGAAAAGGATCAGGCAAAACGCATTGTTGATTTTTTAAGCGGTACAGTTTATGCCATTGGTGGAGACATCCAAAAGATAGGAACAGATATATTTCTGTGTACACCTGATAATGTTGAAGTATCAGGGAATATTTCGCAGCTGATACAGGATCAGGATGCAGAAAATACGAGGTGGTAGCAGTTTATGGGAGTTTTGCTTAATGTTTTATTGCAATTAATTCAGCTTTATTCATGGGCCTTGATTATTTATATTTTATTATCATGGTTTCCAAATGCTAGAGAGTCAGCCATTGGCCAGTTTTTAGCACGAATTTGTGAGCCTTACTTAGACCCGTTCAGAAAAATTATTCCACCGCTAGGTATGATTGATATTTCGCCAATTGTTGCGATTATTGTCCTTCGCCTTGCTTCAGCTGGATTAATTCAACTGTTTGCATGGTTACTTTAAGATGTTAACTGTGCTCTTTGTAAATTAATTATTTAAACTTGATTCATTCTCAAAAAGGATATCCACATTCATTAATATTGAATAGAGATTGCATAAGGAAAACGATGACATTCGTCCAAAAGCTTGGCGATAGCCAAGTTTTTCTAAAAAGATAAGAAAGTATAAAA
>NZ_PISD01000056.1 GCF_002835735.1 Cytobacillus horneckiae
TTACCGAGTAATCGCCATCTTAGTTTTTCTCTCTATTAAATAGAGTAAGAAAACAGATTTTTTATAACCGTAAGGCTTTATAGCCGAACAATGGTTAAGTTAGAAAGGGCGCACGGTGAATGCCTTGGCACTAGGAGCCGATGAAGGACGGGACTAACACCGATATGCTTCGGGGAGCTGTAAGTAAGCTTTGATCCGGAGATTTCCGAATGGGGAAACCCCCTATCCGTAATGGGATAGGATCTTTACCTGAATACATAGGGTATTGAAGGCAGACCCGGGGAACTGAAACATCTAAGTACCCGGAGGAAGAGAAAGCAAACGCGATTCCCTGAGTAGCGGCGAGCGAAACGGGATTAGCCCAAACCAAGAGGCTTGCCTCTTGGGGTTGTAGGACATTCTATACGGAGTTACAAAGGAACGAAGTAAACGAAGAGGTCTGGAAAGGCCCGCCATAGGAGGTAAAAGCCCTGTAATTGAAACTTCGTTCCCTCCAGAGTGGATCCTGAGTACGGCGGGACACGAGAAATCCCGTCGGAAGCAGGGAGGACCATCTCCCAAGGCTAAATACTCCCTAGTGACCGATAGTGAACCAGTACCGTGAGGGAAAGGTGAAAAGCACCCCGGAAGGGGAGTGAAAGAGATCCTGAAACCGTGTGCCTACAAGTAGTTAGAGCCCGTTAATGGGTGATAGCGTGCCTTTTGTAGAATGAACCGGCGAGTTACGATTACATGCGAGGTTAAGTTGGACAGACGGAGCCGCAGCGAAAGCGAGTCTGAATAGGGCGAATGAGTATGTGGTCGTAGACCCGAAACCAGGTGATCTACCCATGTCCAGGGTGAAGTCCAGGTAACACTGGATGGAGGCCCGAACCCACGCACGTTGAAAAGTGCGGGGATGAGGTGTGGGTAGCGGAGAAATTCCAATCGAACCTGGAGATAGCTGGTTCTCTCCGAAATAGCTTTAGGGCTAGCCTCATGCGTGAGAATCTTGGAGGTAGAGCACTGTTTGGACTAGGGGCCCTCATCGGGTTACCGAATTCAGACAAACTCCGAATGCCAAAGATTTATCCATGGGAGTCAGACTGCGAGTGATAAGATCCGTAGTCAAGAGGGAAACAGCCCAGACCACCAGCTAAGGTCCCAAAGTATACGTTAAGTGGAAAAGGATGTGGAGTTGCTTAGACAACCAGGATGTTGGCTTAGAAGCAGCCACCATTTAAAGAGTGCGTAATAGCTCACTGGTCGAGTGACTCCGCGCCGAAAATGTACCGGGGCTAAACGTATCACCGAAGCTGTGGATTGACATCTACGATGTCAGTGGTAGGAGAGCGTTCTAAGGGCGTTGAAGCTAGACCGTAAGGACTGGTGGAGCGCTTAGAAGTGAGAATGCCGGTATGAGTAGCGAAAGATGGGTGAGAATCCCATCCACCGAATGCCTAAGGTTTCCTGAGGAAGGCTCGTCCGCTCAGGGTTAGTCGGGACCTAAGCCGAGGCTGAAAAGCGTAGGCGATGGACAACAGGTTGATATTCCTGTACCACCTTTTTACCGTTTGAGCAATGGGGGGACGCAGGAGGATAGGGTAAGCGCACTATTGGATGTGCGTCTAAGCAGTTAGGCAGACCATGAGGCAAATCCCATGGTCGCGTAAGCTGAGCTGTGACAGCGAGGGAAATATAGTACCGAAGTTCCTGATTCCACACTGCCAAGAAAAGCCTCTAGCGAGGTAAAAGGTGCCCGTACCGCAAACCGACACAGGTAGGCGAGGAGAGAATCCTAAGGTGAGCGAGAGAACTCTCGTTAAGGAACTCGGCAAAATGACCCCGTAACTTCGGGAGAAGGGGTGCTCATTAGGGTGAATAGCCTTGATGAGCCGCAGTGAATAGGCCCAGGCGACTGTTTAGCAAAAACACAGGTCTCTGCGAAGCCGCAAGGCGAAGTATAGGGGCTGACGCCTGCCCGGTGCTGGAAGGTTAAGAGGAGAGGTTAGCTCACGCGAAGCTTTGAATCGAAGCCCCAGTAAACGGCGGCCGTAACTATAACGGTCCTAAGGTAGCGAAATTCCTTGTCGGGTAAGTTCCGACCCGCACGAAAGGCGTAACGATCTGGGCACTGTCTCAACGAGAGACTCGGTGAAATTATAGTACCTGTGAAGATGCAGGTTACCCGCGACAGGACGGAAAGACCCCGTGGAGCTTTACTGTAGCCTGATATTGAATTTTGGTACAGCTTGTACAGGATAGGTAGGAGCCTTGGAAGCCGGAGCGCTAGCTTCGGTGGAGGCGTCGGTGGGATACTACCCTGGCTGTATTGAAATTCTAACCCGCACCCCTGATCGGGGTGGGAGACAGTGTCAGGTGGGCAGTTTGACTGGGGCGGTCGCCTCCTAAAGAGTAACGGAGGCGCCCAAAGGTTCCCTCAGAATGGTTGGAAATCATTCGTAGAGTGTAAAGGCACAAGGGAGCTTGACTGCGAGACCTACAAGTCGAGCAGGGACGAAAGTCGGGCTTAGTGATCCGGTGGTTCCGCATGGAAGGGCCATCGCTCAACGGATAAAAGCTACCCCGGGGATAACAGGCTTATCTCCCCCAAGAGTCCACATCGACGGGGAGGTTTGGCACCTCGATGTCGGCTCATCGCATCCTGGGGCTGTAGTCGGTCCCAAGGGTTGGGCTGTTCGCCCATTAAAGCGGTACGCGAGCTGGGTTCAGAACGTCGTGAGACAGTTCGGTCCCTATCCGTCGTGGGCGCAGGAAATTTGAGAGGAGCTGTCCTTAGTACGAGAGGACCGGGATGGACGCACCGCTGGTGTACCAGTTGTCTTGCCAAAGGCATCGCTGGGTAGCTATGTGCGGAAGGGATAAGTGCTGAAAGCATCTAAGCATGAAGCCCCCCTCGAGATGAGATTTCCCATAGCGTCAAGCTAGTAAGATCCCTGAAAGATGATCAGGTTGATAGGTCAGAGGTGGAAGTATGGCGACATATGGAGCTGACTGATACTAATCGATCGAGGACTTAACCTATTTAGGTGTTACTCAGTAATTTCTTCTTCATACATTATCTAGTTTTGAGGGAACG
>NZ_PISD01000057.1 GCF_002835735.1 Cytobacillus horneckiae
AAACTTTATTTTAAAGTTACATGAATAGGTCAGTTTTACAAGAAAACAAAGGGTACAGAGCGTTGCAAATGTACCCTAATCTATTTTTTCAGAAGAGCGATTCATTATTTTACTTTAAGTTAAACTCATAAGGACGAAGTTTCTTTAACTCTTCAATTTTTAAGTAATCTTCCTTATGTTTTAATTTCCACTCGTCAGAAACATGCTTTTTTTGTGATGTATTTAATAGTCGAGTGATCTTTTTCTTTATCTTGTCTGGTAAATCACTTTTTAAGAAATCTTCAGCGAATTTATAAGTAATAGTCCCGTTAGACAGAGAGGAATAATCATCATATTCACTGTGTTCAAGAATCCAAAATTCTAACTGTCTACAGTGAGGTAGATAACTTTTTACGGTTGGATTCTTAAATAATTCCTGTTTTCCAGTTGAAATACTCTCTGTGAAATATAAGGATTTCTTACATTCAATTAATAAAGGAGCTTTTTTTACGATATGCCCCTCTTTAACTACCCCATCAATCTCAGGAAGTAAATCAGGAATCTTTTTATTAGGAAGTAGGGGGTGTTTTGCAACGTTACCATAAAGGTATTCAGCAATTTCAAAGCATATTTTTTCCCACTTGTCACCAATCGAAAACAAATGTTTTCTTCGCTCTCCTTCATAACCTAATGAATTTAGATACATATTTACATTTGGGATAAGACTATGTATGATACCTTCCGTATCTTTATATACAGTCATAACCAAATCATAATACAGGTTAAAAGCTTTTTGATCACCGTCACTTACCAATAAATCTAGAGCAAATGCTGATTCTGACCGATAATATTCATTGATATCTTTTATGTTCTTTATTTCTTGTATATCAACATATGACCAAATCTCGTTTCTATCTAAAGTTACTTCCGGGTAAGATGGCTTTGTACGGACGAATAGATTACCTATATCTATCGAAAGTTCAGAATGAAGATTATAAACGGTATTACGAAAAGGACTTTCAAATGCAAGATAAAGATGGGTTTTTAGGTATAACTCCCTCCACTCTTGTCTTCCATTAACAAAGCCTTCCTCTATTTCAAATAAACAATTTAATATTTTTTCTTTTTCTGAATGACTATCAATATTAAAAAGGTAATTATATATACTTCTAAGTTCAAAAGGGAATAAAAAATAAGCACAATTAGCGATTTGAAAGTACTGGTGAGGGGATAATTCTTTTAGTGATTTCTCCCTTAAATCCTTGTATTCAAGGTAAAAATGCGGATAATCGAGAGCTAATTCTGAAATCCAACTATTATTATGCTCCCGCAATATATCTTGTAATTTATGTATTTGCTCCATTAACTCCATATTAATACGACTTTCCCTTCGTTAATTACTCCTAGCTCCTATAATCGAATCAAATCGAAAAATCTGAGTCCCTTTATTATATCGTACATAAAGCTTACGTTGATATGGATCAATTTTATAAATTACTAATGGCCCAATTTCTTCAATAAAGCCATCTAACCATAAAGTTAAGATGATTTCTAATTCATCTTGTACACTTTGAACAAAAAGATCATTAATCTCCTGCAGCTGTCCTTCATCTAATATTGGCTTTTTTAATTTCATATCCTCAATCTCAGCTTCTCTTAACATTTTTTTATGTTCTGGCATAAAGAATCCTTGCCATTTTATTAATCCTCTATCCTTCATTTTCATCACCCCTATAGATAGTTATTTATTTAGTTATTATAACAAACATACGTTCTCAAAATGAAGGGTAATCATCAAAAAAATATTAAATTGCAAAACTAACACAAAAACTTGTGAAAAATAACTGGAGATTACACTTGAAGTATTTTTGGTTATCATTTACAATGAAAGAGCAGTAAACAATTATTGGAAGGAGGCTCAAATAATGACAAGGGGTTTCGAGTTATATCAAACGTGGATGAATTGGTTAAGAGAACTTCCGAATTTAAACGAAGATCCTCAAAATGGCTTGATCGCCAGAGCAATTATTTTAACTAACGGAGCTTTAGATGAAGTTGAATTTATCACTGGGGCATCAAAACCGGATATTTTCCAAGTGTATCAATCGGTAACGGAGAAAGGTTTGCTACATTCATTGATTTCAGGCGAGAAAGAGATTCAAAATCTTGATGAAATGGAGATGGAGGATATGACGACAGCAACAAATAAACAACGCAAGGTTCGAACGTTTACAAGGGGAGAAATGGTTGATTATCTGAAAAGAAAGCTGTTAGAGGCAAATCCCGGCATTCAATTCGTAGGTTTAAAACATAATGTCCTAACATGCCAGCACAACGGAGAGACATTCAAAGTGTACATCAGTACTTCAAGGGACTATGAATCCATGAGAAAGGCACCAGAATTTAATGCCTACCGAGTTTCCGCATGGAACAAAGGAAATCATGAGATATTTTCCTCATGTGATTACTACGCAATGTTAGTAAAAGCTGACACTAGTACTAAGTATGTGACGGATTCAGAAGAAGGTATTGAAGGACTTTTCATGAGCCAAGAAGAATTAAGTCAATGGTTCGCTAAGAAAGTGGAAGTACCTAGTGGTATGATTAATTGTTATGTTCACTTCATACAAAAGCCGGGTGAAGGACGTTCATCTACTGTCGTAATCGATGATCGTGAACAGCCAGTTATATCTTTAAATGATTTGTACCAAAAAGGGTACACAATTAGATAAAAAAAGATCCGATATAAAAATATCGGACCAAATAAAATACTTTGTTGATTTCATTATATATAAAGATATGTAAAATAACCATCCGATTTGGGTGGTTATTTTTTAAAGAAACACTATTTTATAATGAAAGAATAGCAGATTTTGTGGAGGAATGTTATTTGATTAAAAGAATAATTAATATTTTTATAGGAATTATTTTTATCCTTTCCTTATGTGTATTTATGTTTTTTTTGCATACATGGGAAGAAGGTAAGAGAGAGGTCTATGATGAGGCTTATAAAAAGGGAGCCGAACACGGATTTGACGTTGGTTACTCATTAGTAACTGAATTAGTGGCATCTGGAAAAATCTACGAGGATAAGCATGACAGCGAAATCGAAGTAGTTTTTAGAAAAGATCATGAAACTGTATATCAAGATTACCTTAAACAAGAAACTTTCCTCTTCGATAATAATTTTATTACCGACTGGGGAAAAGAAAAAGCTAAAAAATATTATCGTGAAGGCTATGAAGAGGGCTATAAAGATGGATATTTAGATGGCTACGATGAAGAATATGATAAAGCATATTCTTCCGGATTTTTTGCTGGTGAAAGAGCGTATAAAATAGAAAACGGAAAATATCTCACTGAAAAAGAAAGAGAAAAAGAAAACTCTGAAGAGGATTATAAAAAGGAGTATCAAGAAGCATACGAAAAAGGCTACAAAGAGGGGTATGCTGAAGCTGAAGATGAAGCTATTCAAGCGGATTTAGAATATAACCGAGAAAAATATAATGAAGATGATATAACTGAGGAAGATATTCAACATTGTTTAGAAGATGGTGGTACTAGTGCTATGTGTGTAGATTAAATTAAAGTTAAAATCATCAGTATAAGTTGAGTTTCTTCTATTATATATGTTAATTAGATAATCATGAGAAAAGGACAAGTGGAAATACTTGTCCTTTTTCATTTTCTAATTCACTTTAAAAAGAATAATCACCAGCAATAAAATAATGATACTAGTTGGTTTCATCGTCAGTTTTACAAACTTCCCAATCACTTTTTTCGATTCCTCCGGATATATTCCGATTACAATCGTAAGAGAAGCTGAAATTAAAAGGGAGATCCACCATGAATGCTCCTGTATGATTTCGTACATTAAAGACCCTCTCCTTAAATTGAAGTAACATACTTTTTAGAAAAAGAAATAGAAATCCTGCTTCAATCGAAAAAACTTCTCTTAATCTAATATCAAAAAATGGGCCAATTACTTTTATGAGAATTAGATTTTTTCGTTATTTTTTCTTCATTTAATTAAATGGTTTTAAAACTATATATATTTTTAATAAACTTTGCTTTTTTACTTTGATATATTAAGAAAAAGGTGATAGAATAAAATCAGCAAGAAAGGGGATGAAATTTTTCCCTTCAGAGGTTTGGAAAGGGATTTTTCCTAACCTATTTATTTTAATTTTCTAAATCTTAAAGAATATGATTTCTTTAAGATTATTAATTCGAATACATATCAAAAATCTTAAAGAATACAAACGGAAAGTAGGGTAAAATAATCTTAAAGAATACGACCTAAATTATATGATTCTATATAATCTTTTAAGAAGAAGTTATAAGGGAGGTAAATGTAGGAAAATGGGGAGTGAATATTCGAAATTAGAATCTATTAAGGATGCCATTCAAAATTCTGTTTTCTGCTATACCAATAAAGAGGGTCAAGGTTTCGTAGATAAATCTGATTGCCAATGTTATTTGGCAGGTGTAAAAAATTGTGCTGCTTACTTAGAGCAATTTAAATTCCACCGATTGTATAGTGAGTTAGAAAAACAAGGACTTTCCAGAATTCAGATTATCGAAGAAATAGAGAAACGATTTAATTGGGATAAAACCATTTGGATTCAATACAACGTGATTAAGTAAGAGGAAAGGAGAAATCCAGTTTATGCATTTATCCGATAAACAAACAGAAATCATCAATCAAATTCAAGAAACGGTTAATTCAAAGCAAGTAAAATTTTTAGTTTTCCATGAGGATAAGGGATATACCGTAACTTATCGTGTTGAAGAAGCTATGCGGGGTAGAACCAGCAACTGAA
>NZ_PISD01000058.1 GCF_002835735.1 Cytobacillus horneckiae
TAAATGCGCGTTATTCACCTGAAGCACTTTCTTATTCTCTGGTTCAGAGGAATAAATGCGCGTTATCCACCTAAATCTTATACGAATGCTCCGCTTCCGGCTAATAAAAATAAATTTAATCATACTGAAGCAGAAGAAAAGTCACCAATGCAGCACATGTGCTTTGATTACTTCTGTAGATTTACATTCTTATAGCTTAATAGTATTAAAAAAATCCCCTGTAAGCTTGTAAATACCTTTATATTCATCAAAATGAGTGAACTTGCCTAAAAAGCAATGGGGTGCTCCTTTATCTTGCTCTCTTTCAAGTAGTTTAAAATAGTTATTATTAACTTAAAAACAATTTTTATAGAATTCCATATATAATATTGATTAATTTAATTCTAATTTAGCTTCATAACTTCAACATAAACTCCTCTCCATTTAATATTATTTCTCTTTAAAATTTTCATAAATATTGTTGAATTCCTATTCAGTTACAGCATAAAACTGCAACTTTTCATTAGTCGTCCAAAACGACAGGTCAAAACCACTGGCACCTTCATGAAAATTGCCTTCCAACTTAGTTTTTTTACCATCCACAGTAGTGAAGAGCTCTACCATAAGTCCATCTGTTATTCCGTTCAAATCATAACTGGTTTCTTCATACGAATTGTTTCCACGTCCTTTGTTAGTCATCATAAGAAGAGTACCTGCCACTTCACCCTCGAGAGTGGCTTCATTGATTGTCAGGAGCAACTGATAAGAATCGTTCGCTCTGGAGTATAGAAATCCATATATACTATTTAGGTCAGAGAAAAGCTTTTTTAAACGGTTTTTCTCTTTTTCTTCCATTTGATCGATGGCGATTTGCAGCTCTTGCTGCATCGTTTTTTCATTCTTATTGAGCTCTTCTTCATTAACCGCCTTGAATACTTTGTTACCCTCTTCTCCTTGTTTTTGTATGAAAAGATCTTCTCCAGAAATCCAAGCGTCTAACAAGATGATATCGCTACCCTTATTCACCTTAAACTCATACCCTTTTTCAGTTGATTTTCCAGTCAGGTAATATGTTTTTTCTTCTATAAACGGTATTTCTCCCCTCACTTCCATGATTTTCTGTCGATAAAATTTACCCTCCACCTTTCCATTTCGACTAGTTAGTTCGAACCAATTAAGGGTGCCTTTATCACTGTATACAAATGCGTCAAACTTGTTTAGCGGATTCTTTCTTTCTTTCATTTCTGATGCAGCCCACAAAAATGCTATACCAAGCAGCACCCCAATTACAGCTGCCACTCCCATATATGTTAATTTCTTCAATAGGTTTTCCTCCTATACTTTTATTCAAAGAATATAAGTGATTGTGGCTTGCTTCATGGGAATAAACGCTATTTATCCCGCTAGTTTAACCCCTTTGCAAAATAGGAAAAAGCAAAAATAATTCCAACTCGTGAGATAAAAATTTGTAAATGCTATACTAATAGTAATCCATACAGGAAGGAGCATTACACATGTGCTGCTCATGTTGTCCGGTTGTTGAAAAACACCTTATCTAAGAAGAAAAATATTAGATAAGGAGATTTAATATGCTTATTCAAAAGGAAATGATTAAAACTGTTAAAAATAAATGTTCTCATGATTATTCAATCTTAGCTTGCATGATGTATGGCTCCTTTACTAAAGGAGAAGGAGATCAGTATTCAGATGTTGAGTTTTATATATTTATTGCCGACGATGTCATCAATCATTTTAACTCAAGGCATTGGATATCTGAAATAGCGCCTATTGATATGCTGTTTTCCAATGAATATGGAACAGAAGTAGCAATTTTTTCTAATATCGTACGTGGAGAATTTCATTTCCTTCCTGTATCAGAAATAGGAATAATAAAAACCTTCAAATCTACAGGCGTTTTTCCAGATACTAAGTCTATGCATATTTATGATTCTACTGGACAGTTAAAACCTTTACTTGAATATTTAGGTGGAACTGGCCCTGATAGAATGACGAATGAAAATGTGAACTTCGCTTTTAATAATTTTGTAAATGCTTGGCTGATGGGTGTAAACGTAATGAAAAGAGGAGAGTTAGCACGCTCATTAGAGTTATTAACATCTGTTCAAAAGAATGTACTGCAATTAATAAGGGTAAAAGAAAAAACAGTTGAACGTTGGTTAAATAGCACGAAAAATCTTGAGCAGGATATAAGTAAGGAAGCTTATAATGACTATGTCTTATTAACGGCAAAATTAGATGCGAACGAAATAAGGCATGCTTATATCAATGCTTTAAAAGTAGTCGAAAAGCTGTACAATTTATTGGTTACATCATACGCAACCGATATAAATAAAGAGATGATAAGTAAACTTTACCACCATCTAAAGAGTTAACTTACGGATGAAGAAGTACACAGTATCTATGCTGTGTACTTCTTCCTATTAAATCTCACTCAGCTATCCCAGTATGCCAGCTAAATTTCATTTATTATATAGTTAACATAAACAAAAAGAGCGATTACTAAGCTTATTAATTAACATCTTACATATTTACGTTTGAAACCAAGCTTCCCTCTATCAATTTCTTTTTGGATACTTTCGAAAGCGTTTAGGAAACTGCTTTTTTTCTTGTCCCGTTTGACTTCTACGATACCTATTTCCTTTGCAGTCTCTGCTGCCTTATCATGCAGCGGTAAATAAGAAATCGCTACAGTATATAGAAAATTATTCATAGCAGATTTCGTACGTTCTGGAGAATCATGAATCGTATTTTTTACAAGATCAAGCATATTGGAGATCTTGCTTTCGGAAAATTCATTGTCTTTGCGATTTCCTAAAAGCCAGCAGTAGCAACTCCAGCCCGCTGACATTCTCAGCTCGTCACCGCTTGCAATCCATTTATCAGCCACGTCTTGTGCAATATCTGTCTCTGATAAAGTTACTGCCACCACATAATCGGAGAGCATATAAAAATACGCTCCATCCATCCAACGATCAAAATCCGACTCAGTCATCGCTTTTGGGTCTGCAATAATGCCGGCAAAGTACATTGCATCGTAGTTACCTGTTGCATAAAGCTCTTCGGCTAAAGGCTGATTTATTTTTATTTTCCTTGCGATTGGCTTCATCGCACCTGTAGCTACGCCAAAAAGCGGCTCATGCGCACCATTGGATATGTAGATTTTTTTAGTTCGTTCCTTACTGAGGGCTTCAAGCTCCTGCATTACTGTTTCGAAATCCATCGTTTTGCACTTCCTTCATTAATATTAAGACCCATTATTAATAACTAGTTTATATTCTTTATCCAAGCTTCCATATTTTCTCGTTTTTCTTTTTCGAGTTTATGTACCATAAGTATAAAATAAAAAATGTGACAGCTCAAATTGATTAAAGCATTGCACGAGTCGGTCAACTAAGAAATCTTGAACAAACTGCTATTAATATGCAGGCGATAACGGCAAAACTAAATCTTCGCTAAGTCAATGGAACCCTCTATCGTCTTATTTATCAGCGTTGTTTGTATGTGACTTTTTCAATATAAAAGGGAGGGTCCTAAATCCCCTCCCAAAATTCATCGTAATCGACCAAAATAATAGATATTTTTTCAAATTCATTTTAATTTTAACCACTAGCTAACCCAATGCGCTGATCAATGTCGATTCTATGATTGAATACGTAAAATCGGTTTAATCGCTTCACCTGTTTTCGAAGCTTCAAAAGCTGCGTTTATGTCGTTAAAGTCATAAAATGTGATCAATTTGTCGAAAGGAAATTGTCCCGCTTTGTAGTATTCTACTAATTGTGGGATGAAAACATTTGGAACAGCATCGCCTTCGATAACGCCCATCATTGTTTTTCCTTCTGCCATTAAATCGTTATGCACATCGAAACTCATTTCTGGAGTGACCCCAACTATTGCTGCAACTCCCAATGGTCGCAATGCTTGTAAACTTTGACGGACAACTTGCGGTACACCAGTTGTATCTACAGCATATTTTGTCCCGCCATTAGTTAATGATTTAATTTCATTTACGACATCGACTTTGGTACCGTTGAATATATGTGTGGCGCCTAATTCTAATGCTAATTGTAACCGTGAATCATGAACGTCTACTGCAATAATTGTTTTACAGCCGACAATTTTCGCAGCCATAATTGCACTTAACCCGACAGCTCCGGCACCATAAATAACAATAGTAGAACCGAATTCAGGTCTCATTTTATTTAGAACAGTGCCTGCACCAGTTTGGATACCGCATCCAAGTGGGCCAAGTAAGGCTAAATCTACATCTTTATCCACTTTCACAACATTTCTCTCATGAGCAATTGCAAATGTGCCAAATGAAGATTGGCCGAAGAATGTTGATAATTCTTGACCGTCTAATGATAAGCGGTGTGTATAATCATCATGTACACCGCCGAAGTTTAAGTCATTAAATGTATCACATACGGTTGGATGCCCAGTTAAACAATTTTCACATCGGCCACAATGAGCAAATGATAATACTACATGGTCGCCTTTTGTTAAATGCGTTACACTTGAACCTACCGCTTCGACAATCCCCGCTCCTTCATGGCCAAGTACAGCTGGCAGCGGTGCAATCGCTGCATCCCGAGCGACAGCATCTGTATGGCATACCCCTGTTGCCACGATTTTAATTCGTACTTCATTTGCCTTTGGCTCTGCTAAATCCACTTCCTTTATAACAAATTCTTGTCCTTGACCAAGCGTTACTGCTGCCTCAATCTTCATATAATCCTACCCCTTTGTGACATATTTACTAAGAACACCATAATCGTAATTCTTTTTAAAACGGGGTACAATATTGTAAAAAGAATATACTTATTCCTTTTTACACATAAGAAGTGTGGTGAATGAAGTGCAATTATTACAATTACAATATTTTTTAGCAGTGGCAAAGACAGAGCATATGTCTAAAGCGGCGCTTAGCCTCAATATTACGCAATCTTCATTAAGTAAAATGATTCGGCGTTTAGAGGACGAGCTTGGTGTACCTCTTTTTATTAGACGCGGCAAATCTATTCATTTAAGCGAATATGGGCGTTATTTTGCTAAAGAAGCTGAAAAAGTGATTCATATATTAGAAAATGCACATGAGACCATTCAAGAAATGGCAGGCATTGAAGGAGAACAAGTCACTGTAAGCGTGATGAGTTCAACGATCTTACCACCTGTATTTCGCAACTTTTATAAACGCCGACCAAATGCGCGCATTCACCAAACGATATTACCAGACGTGATTGCCAAAGAAAAATTAATAAAAGGTGAAATTGACTTGAGTATTTCCAATACACCAATCACTGGTGAAAATATTGAGTGGCTGCCCGTTGTCAAAGAAAATTTGGATTTAATTGTTCCAAAGAGTCATTGGCTTTCCCAATATGATGCAATAGACTTGATTGAGGCAAAAAACGAAAGATTTATAAGCTATAAATCCGGCTTAGAGTCCATAAGTAATTACGAACAATGCTGCCTGCTTGCAGGTTTCCAGCCCAATATCGTATTTGAAGGAACGGAATTATCGATCGTGCTACAGCTCGTCAATGAAGGGGAGGGCATTACATTTTATCCTCAGTTTTCTTTTCTTGGAGAACAACTACCCAATACAAAAAGAATCGAGATAATATCACCTGAATGCTATCAAATGGTAGGATTTGCATGGATGAAAAATCGCGAGTATCCATACGTTGTTAAACAATTCCGTCAGCATATGATTCAGCAATTTACAGAGATTCAACAATTGAATATAACCTCAGAACAGCACAAGTAATGATAGAAGCGGTCAAAGACCTAACTTCCTCGATAAAGGGAGTATGAAAAGAGTTGTTGAACAAAAAAATCACCTTTCAGCAAACTAAAAAGTGATTAATTAGTAGAACTATACTATATTACAGATTTAATTTAATTAATATTGTGCTTTCTGAAACTGCCGCCCTTCACTTCTGCTACATCATATACTGTAATAAAGGCTGCTTCGTCAATTTCATTGATGATTTCTTTAATTTTGCTTTCTTCTAACCGGTTAATAACACAGGTGATTTCCTTAAACTTTTGATGGGAGTATCCTCCGTATACTTCGTTATAGGTTGCACTTCTTCCTAAACGATCCCTTATCGTCTCTACCATTAATTCTGGTTCGGTTGTAATGATCTTAAAGGTTTTCGAGCCGCTTAATCCTTCTTCCACAATATGAATCACTTTAGAAGCAATAAAATATGCAATGGCAGAAAGGATAGCCCCTTGTAAGCCGAAAACAGTTGAGACAAATATGAATACAAACATGTTTAAAAATAGAATGAGATCACTTGTCCCAAAAGGTAATTTGCGAGATAACAATACGGCTAACATATCAATTCCATCTAATGCCCCGCCATTACGTAATGCTAAGCCCATCCCAAAGCCAAGGATAATCCCGCCAACAACTGTAACTAGCAAAGTATCTCCTTCAATAATCGTCGGAATATGGTGCATAAGGCTTGTACTAATGGCAAGGGAGGCTATTCCGATAATCGAATAAATTGCGAAGCTCTTACCAATTTGCCGGTAACCAAGCCAGACAAATGGTATGTTAATCACCGCAATTAAAACGCCGAGTGGTATGCCAAATAGCTGTGAACCTACGATGCTAATTCCTGTCACACCTCCATCAGATACATTGTTTGGAATTAATACTGCTTCTAATCCATATGCTGCTATAAATCCCCCAATAATAATCAATAACCCTCGTAAAATCATTTTCAATTTATTAGGCTTATACTTTTTGATTGTACTCATATTATTCCTCTCTTCAACCCTTTGTAAGATAGCTTTTGTTACTAATTGGATAATCAAATTTCTCCTTGTTGAATCCGGTTAATTAACTTTTCTAGCCAATAAATTTTATCATCTATACTTTTGGAAAAATAACTACCCAAAAATTTCATCAGCTTCTCATTATCTTTATCTTTCGCAATTTTACTTTCAAAGCGCTTTGCAGTACCCCAGCGAACTTTTATATTTTCCACCTTTCTTTCTAGTATTTCCACGACCTTATCACGATTCACATACTTGAGTGTCGCTATGCCTATTACCATCTCATTAATACTATCTGCATCTTCAAATAGCTGATAGATTTTATTAGATAGTTCTTGACGGCCTTCATCCGTAATCGCATATACTTGCTTATCAGGGCGGTTTTCTTCTTTTATGATTTCGACGGCCTCAATTAAACCTTTTTTTGCTAATGAATCAAAATGATAGTACAGTTTACTTTCTGTTAAACCGCCTAGCTCATCCAATGGAATCGGCTTTGAAAGCTGTTTTTTTAATTTATAGGGATAATTATTATCCTCCATTAGCTTGCTTAAAATAAAAATTTGAATGGACATTCTTTATGCTCCTTCAAGAAGAATTACTCCTTACGTATAGCAAAACTAAGCTGAGACTTCAGCTGCATTTTTAATACTTTCAGGATCTTTCTGGTGCCTAATCATCTACTTCAACTTCTGAAATGGGCCTATGCATAAAAGTGACAATTGAGATTAATGAATAATGCAGCTACCTTCATACTCAAAACAAAGTACTCAAATTTAACTATTTTATAGTTTATTTTATTGTTTTGTTGAAGTCAATTAATAAATTTTCAAAATGTGGCAGGCGGTATGCCTTAGGAGAGAAACAAAAGCCCCCTGTTAAGCAGATTAATAGGGAGCAATTTTACTATATTTCTCTAGCAATCATTACGCTCGTATAGGTTTATTATTCTAAGAAACCAAATAAAGGTAGCAATACGAACTGCTCGCTGAACCCGTTTCAGTTTGTTAAATTTACTGCTATTTAAAATTAAACATATTTTCTATTTCTTCACTTGCCTTTGGCAATTCCATCCCTTTTTCCCAAATCAGTATATTATCTTTTGGCGTCCCGTAATATATCTTTTTTATTTCCTCGTTACGACTTATTTCTTGGTCCTTAATATCAATAAAATCATACCCTTTTTCCAATGTATATGGCGGTTGAGACTCTTCCTTAATTATCGGCCGTAAAGGAGTAATAAAAAAGTTTCCTTCCTTGTCCATATCGTATTTCAATCTATTCAAACGATAACCATCAGTTAGTTCGGCATCATATACGATTTTCCCATCTTTCAATTCACTAACGTTCTTTATCTCCACCATCTCAGTTGGAACGGTAGTGATATTCCAATGGAATAAACCGAAATACCCCAAAACGATAAGAGAAATCGATAACGCACTAATGATTACTCCTTTTATAAAAGATTTGAATTTTGAACGTTTCCATAACTTAGACATACTTTTTATAACGTTACTATCTATTTTATTTTTTTCAAATTCCTTTTTCGGAATGTTCATATCAAGACTCATTCTATCCAATTCTTTTTTGCAGCTACCACACTCTTTAAGATGCTCGTCAACCATTTTCCTGGTCTCTCCGCTACATACATTATCATGATATAAAGGAAGCATATCTTTGATAATATTACATGATATTTTTTTCACTTCTATTCCCCCTCTAACATACTTAGTATTTTTTGTTTAGATCGGTGAAATGTGACTCTAGCCCAGCTCTCCGTCTTTCCGAATAGCTGGCTTATTTGTTTAAAGGATAATTCCCCAAATACTCTAAGTGTAAATACCTCTTTATACGGTTCATCTAAGCAATGCAAGACTTTATGAATACGGAAAGTTTCTTCTTTATTTAAAATCATTATTTCAATACTATTCTTACTTACTTGTTCTTCTATATCTTCTGTATCATAACGTCTTTGTTTATTTTGGTAGGTGAAGTATGTATTTTTGGCTATTTGGCAAAGCCATACATTTATCTTGCAATGCCCGTTAAATTTATCAATACTTTTTAAAGCTTTAAAGAACGTCTCCTGTGTTATTTCTTCTGCAATTCTTTCGTTTCGGCTTATCGATAATACAAAAGAATAAACTTCTCTAAAATATTGCTTGTATATACGCTCAAACTCTGCCACATTTCGACCTCCTTTCATATGTAAGACTAAGTTAAAGAGATTTCGTTACAAAAAATTTAACATTCACCTTGGAAAGTATCACTCATTTAATTATACTTCGTTCAAACAGCCTGTCTCGTTTCTTAAACATAATAAATAGGCATTCCTTATATAAAAGGAATGCCCCAGAGTGACTTCGAAAGTAATCATAAGAAAATGAAGTTAGATTTGGAGAGGTATCCGCTCGAACCGATAAAAAGCGAGCGGTAAGCCTCGGAAAATCCCAAACTTTTCTTTTATATTTTGAAAATGACCTAATACCTTACTTACTTCTGCGCTCAATGAGGTTAATCCCTACTCCCATCGCCACTACGCCAATCAACAGCATAAACAATAGAGACATCATAACATCTTGTAGGCCGGCATCATAGAATATTACAGACATGATTGCCTCCATGGCATGTGCTAATGGAAATAGATCGGCAACAAACAATAACACAGGATTTGTAATCGTTCCTGGCATCATATAAGCACCGCTGATGAGCGGAATGAGCGGAATTAATGAAGGATAGATGGCGTAAAATTGCTCTGGCGTCCTTACAAAGCCAGTAATTAACATGGCAATACTAATCATGCTAAATGTAAAGAAGGCAGCAATCATCATTACCAACCAAAGATTATCGCCTACTTCATAATTCATTACATACTTAAACAGCAGCAGTACGACTATAATTTGAAACATAGTTATTAGAAAGCTATATAACACATAACCGCAATACATGCTTGTTTTCTTCATTGGTGACAAAATCATCCGATCCCAAATACCAGAAACCTTGTCATTTGTTACATTGTTCACCTTTAGCCCAAGAATAAACATCGAAATCAAGAAGGTAAAAGCGAACAATAGCTGGGTGCTCATGTTATACTTAGGAACTTGTTCACTATCGAGTCCTTGCGTTTCTAGCTGAAAAGGTGCATCCGCTAAATAGCTCTCGATTTCGCTTCGAACATCTCCTTCTCCTCGTGTTTCCGCAATTGCACTAATTTGTGCCTCCCGTTGAAATACTTTTTCAACATGTTGTTGAACATACGAAACGCTCGGTAGTTCACTTGTGGCGACCAATCTGTAATCCGTTTCCATTAACATTACTGCCACATCCATATTCCCATCTTTTACATTTTCCCGTGCTTTCTCCGGATCAACAATTTCAAATTTAAAGGAGTTATCGACATTCAACAACGATTCCCACTTTTTCTCGATTTCTGACGCATTCTCTTCCTCACTAAAAATAGCCACAGTTGTTGGCGAATAAACACCTCCAGCAAATAAAAGGGTAGCGAGAATACTTCCAGCGATAAATAATAAAATAAATAACGGGCTTCGTTTATCTTTACAAAATTGCACCCATAATACTGAATTCACTTCGCTTTCCCCCTTTGCGGAAACAAGACGAAACCAATCAAAGTAAATAGTAAGAAAAACCCTGTCAATAAAATACTTGGCTTCGCTATAGATGATAGCTCCTCAAATTGTATCCATTCCGTTAACATCACTAAAAATAGACCATTTGGTGTCCATTCGCCAATCTGTTGCAGCCAATCGGGTAGCATATAAATTGGCACAAAATTCCCTCCGATAATTCCAAACAGTAAAATAACCAACATGAAAATACCATTAGCCGCATCAATATCAGTCACCCTTAGTGAGATGGCTGTAAAAACAGCAGCTAAGCCTGACAGCGCCAGCGACAGCAAGAGTACCATTGTTATGAGGCCAATCCAAAAGGTCATGGAACGATTCGGAAATACATCGAGGATAAAATGGGATACGATAATTACAAAAATAATCTGCAGCAAGACTAAACAAATCGTCGACACCATTTTCCCGATTAAAAATTGCATTGGATGACTATTCGTCAATAAGATTCGGTTGAATACTTGTTCCCTAATTTCTACACCTGTTTTCGTTGCAGCTGTAGCTACTAGAAATAAGGCAAACAACACCCCCATTGTAACCGTAAAATATTGGGTCATTGTAAAAGTTTCACCCGCGCCTATTTCTTCAAAACCGCCTTCAGGCAGCTTCACTTCTACCTCTGAAGTACCTGCTATTTCCTGTATTGCAAACTGATAATTTAAATGATCAATAAATCCGTGAATGATAGAGTATAACGTGCTGCTGTTATTCGTTTCTTTCTCCAGCTTATATTCCAATGAAGTAGCTGGCGATCCTCCGATAAAGGCCGCATATAAACTATCTGCAGTAAACCCATCAGGTATGATAAGAATAGCGTCCAGGTCTCCATCTTTGACTTTATCTACTGCCTCGGACTCTTCAAGCTTATGAACCGTCACCCAGTCTTTCAAATCTTCACTTTCTAAAAATTCGAACAATAGTTGAACCGGATGTACATCATTTGCTTGCTTAACTAATGCCTTTGCTTCCTGATCCCCTATTGAGGCTTCATTAACCAATTTTTCGTTCAACTGTACCATTGCCTCTGCTTCGTCATCCTGATTGACGACAGCTAACTGTAAATCCAAGGATGACTGCCCATCATTACTAAACAAACCAGCAAATGCAAAATTCAACACTAAGACTAAAATGATAGGCAGTATAAGTACGGTAGCAATCTCCTTCCGATCGCGCCAAAAAATTAACAAATCCTTTTTTATAAAGCTTCGCATCACTACACCTCCTTAATTTCGCAGCGTACGGCCGGTTAATTGAAGGAATACATCCTCCAAACTAGGCGTCTCAGTATGAAAATTAATCAATTGTAGATGATGCTGTTCAGCAAGATGAACGAGCTTACTAATCAAATTACTTCCTTTCGTCGCGATAATTTTCAATTGCAAATGAGATGCCTCTACCTTACGAACCCCTTCAATTGTCTTAACTTGCTCAACAAAGGTTTCGTCCAGCTTATTTAACTCCACTTTTATCGTATCCTCGGTTGACAAAATGCTAAGCAACTCAGCTTTTGTTCCTGCTGCAATAATTTTGCCGTGATCCATAATATATAATCGATCACAGAGCTGTTCAACCTCTTCCATATAGTGGCTAGTGTAAAGAATCGTCGTTCCATCCTTTTGATTTAACATGCGTACAGTTTCCAAAATATGATTTCTTGATTGCGGATCAATGCCGACAGTAGGCTCATCTAATATTAAAATTTTCGGCTGGTGCAATAAAGCTGCTGCAATATTAAGCCGTCGCTTCATACCGCCAGAATAGGTCTTTACTAAGTCCTTTTGGCGGGCTTCCAAGCCGACAAATTCTAAAGCTTGTTGGATGCCTTTTTCTAATTCCTTCCCTGTCATTTTATAAATCGCACCAAAAAATTTAAGGTTCTCATATGCAGATAGCTCCTGATATAGCGCTAATTCCTGCGGAACTACACCTGAAATCCTTCTAATTTCTCCAGGTTTATCGATTGTGTTAACGCCATTCAGTTTTATTTCACCGCTTGTAGGCTTTATCAACGTTGATATCATTGAAATTGTTGTAGATTTCCCTGCGCCATTTGGACCTAATAACCCGACTGATTCACCGTTGTTAAGATATAGATTAACATCCTGCACAACCTTCTTACCCTTGAATGACTTGCTTAAATTTATTGTTTCAAGCATATATTTGCCTCCTTTATTCTTCGATTTCTTATATGCATCTTAAAATAAAAAAACCAAAGTCACTACTGACAATGGTCACTCTGCAATCGCACTGTTATTACTTTAGTCATTTTTTTATTCTTATACGAGACGATGGCGTATCGCATAAATGGCTAATTGTGTCCGATCCCTTAATTCCAATTTATCTAAAATGTGGCTTGTTTGATTTTTGACAGTACCTACCGAAAGGCCTAATCGCTCTGCCACTTCCTTATTGTTCAGTCCTTCGCCAATACACTTTAATATCGCTCTTTCCCTTGGTGTTAACGTCGGGTTAATTTGCTTTTCTTCTTGGTTTTCCTTTTGAAGTAAAACCGGCATTACTTTCGCTGCCACCTGATCTTCCAGAGAAAGGCCGCCGCTCAATGCGCTTTTAATCGAACGTATAAGCGATTCTGTATCTCCATTCTTCAGCATATAACCACTTACACCTAACTTTAGCGCGTCAAGCACATATTGATTATCGTCAAAAGTTGTGAGCATAAGAATTCTCATATGAGGATAACGCGAGCGCAGTATTTTCGCTGCTTCAATTCCGTCCATTTCCGGCATGCGAATATCTAAAATTGCCACATCAAAAAACTGTTTCTCACATAAACTGACCGCTTTCTTACCATTATCAGCTTCGCCTGTTACTTTCATTTCATCATCAGTTTCAATCATTGCCTTTAAGCCTTGGCGGACCATCACCTGATCTTCTGCAAGCAACACCTTTATCATACTCCCCACTCCGATCTGTTAATACTATCATGCCTCGCACGACAAATTGGTGCTCATCATAATCGATTTCCAATAAACCGCCTACTTTTTCTAAACGATCTCGCATCGCTTTCAATCCATATCCTTCTTGAAAAAAGGAATCAACCTTAGTAAAGTTAATCACTTCAAAGCGAAAAATACTCCCGCCAGGCGATTCAAATATCACTTGCGCCTCTCTTGTAGCACTATGCTTCATAATATTCGTCAATGCCTCTTGTACCGCCCGATAGATTGCAAAGGATTGCTCGCCTGTTAAAGGAGCCGCAAACGCTCCATGCTTGACAGAAAAATTAACTTTCATAAAGCTTTCCATTTCTAATTTACGAATAAGCCGGATTACGCCTTGCAGTCCGCCTACTTCTCTTTGCTTAAAGGACTTCACTGCCTGCCTTGTTTCCTCTAAGCTTTGCTCGGCAAGCTCTTTTAGATTTTCAATCATTTCTTTGTCCTTCTCAGCTGCAGTTAAGCGAAAAGCCTCAAATTGCATGAGCAATGCTGTAAGTTTATGACCAACTGAATCATGGATTTCATGACCAATCAGCATCCTCTCATCCAGCCTTGCTTGTTCTTCCTCAATAACAAGCTGCCTTTTCATCCTTCTGTATTCGTCCAGCAAGATATCATTGTTTATTCGTGCAGCTTTCTCCCGCGTATATATGACTTGATAATGCAACAATGCGATAGTCAATAAAAGATAATAAAGACCGCACCAAGCTAATTGTGAAGCAGTAAGAGTCGTTGCCAACACAATTGCAGCAGCGGCTCCTAGCTGAACGCCTATCACAATCAAACTTTTTAATCGGGAAAGATAAAAAACTGCTTCAGCTATTATTAACGATTGGATTAAAATTACATATGGATTCAACAAATTGTCTATAGGATAAAAGATAATGGTTGTTATAAGCGCTTGTATACAAAATAAAATTGTTTGGATTAACGGTTTTTCTGTTAAAAGGGGAAGAAGAAACAATATGATAAAAAAGATACTCATACTAATCAGCCGGCTTTCGTTTAGCTCCGGCGGCAATTCAAAAAAAGCAAATGTCCAAATAATACATTGAATCCCAAGCCAAATAAAATACGTTTTTTTCATATATATACTCCTTATAATACTCAGGAAATAATATCCATCCTCTACTCAAAAATTATACTATGATTCACTGAGCCATGCACCTTGATTAGGCCCACTTAACAATTAAAGTCCGTTGTGATTTTTGAGATGGAATCTCGAATTTTCTCAAACCTAAATGGTAAAATTCATTAAATCAGTATGTAGAGATATTGGTCAATTTATTGTGGCCAAAAATATATGCTGTTTGTATGGATATGTGTCATCCTATTGGTAACACTTGTAGCCAATCCAATTGTTATTAGACTCGTTCAAAAATAATTAATTAAAAGCCCGTACAGCCGATTTTTTTTCAATCAGTCGGCTTTTTGTATGCAACGTTATACATATGTACACCACTCGAATAATTCTTTATTGGTCCCACTGCCCGTTAGTCCAATAAAAAGGCTGATCTTGCTGTTGATTGATCACTATTATTTCTACTCATAAGCCGAACAACAGTAGCTGATAGTAGAAGAAGGAGATTGCGCAAACTAAGTGGGTGGTTAAAATTCTTATAGATTGGATGGTTCATCAAATTAAAAATTACATTATAATAATTTTTGATAAGCTTAATCTAAAGCTTTAAAAATGTGACTATACGTAAACTAGTAACCAGAGATTATTACATAAGGAGTTGATGATATGACATGGACTGTTGTTTTTTCGTTAGTGATTGGAATTGTTATTAAAATGATAATGAGCCCTCCAAGTGCAGTTGTGGCATGGATTACAAGTAAATTTGCTCTTCATGCAAAACTAAATCCAACAGATGTTAAACTAACATATAACGGAAATCACTTAGATGAGGAAGAAAAAATAAAATTTATTGACTATTTTAATGAAGCTACGTTTTTAAGAAAAAATCATATATTTCCGGGGAATGAAAAATTATTTCTGCATCCAGAGACTAATGTGACTCCAGTTGTAATGAACGTAAGTAAAGGCAAAACAAATATTAATATCTATGTTTATCGTTACGATGACCACCTTGATATAGTCAAGCAGCATAAGAAGAAAGTTGTTTCTTATAGTGTTCGTTCGGATAAGCTTTCTACATCTACTAAAGTGTTTAGTGTAAACGCAATATAAGAAATGTATAAAAATGAAACAAACCTAATCCCCGGTTATTAAACCAAGGGGGTTTTTATTTTTAAAAACGGGGAATGTCTGTGAATCAGTGCCGGTTTAAGCAAATTCATGCAGCAATATCCCGATTCCATAAATCCTCTCTGATAAAACAAGACGAACGCCCTGTGTTCATTCCTATTCCGCTTAAGTTCTACACTTTTGTATATTCAAATAATGCTTCACTCCTTTTTTATCTTCTTTGAATGATTATTCCATTAAATTTCAATTAAGTCCTTCTTTAACTCTGTTTTTTTGTATTATAAAAAAACGATTTTTCCAATGAAAAATCGTCTACCGTTCTATATATTAGAAATTTGAAAAACATCGATAACCTATATGAGGAATCGCCATCTATTCACAAAAACCTCTACCTATTATTTGAGGGAATTTAGTGCATTACTAAACCTCCTAATACCTTCATTTATTGCATCTTCCTGCTCTCTGGCAAAAGTAAATCGCGCAAATAGTTTTTTCGAACCCATCATAGACCCTGGAACATAGATGACTCCTTGACTTATGGATTGTTCCAATAGTTTTATTTCATCAATATTGCTATTTATTTTACACCAAATATGGATTCCTCCTTGAGGAATATTAAACTCTACCTGATCATCTAGAAAATAATCAAGGCTCGAAACGATTTGATTTCTCCTCTTTTCTAATTCCCTTATAAGATTCTTTATATGTGAATCGAAATGTTTTGATTCTAAAAAATCATTAGCAATCCATTGAGTATAACTGGAATGCCCAAAATCGACTTGTTGCTTTGCATCCGATAATCTTTCTATTACCGAGATAGGGCCTATAATCCACCCAATTCTTAAACCTGAAGCAACTATCTTTGATAAAGAACTTATATATAATACATTGCCATTATTATCCATAGACTTTAATGTTGGCACTTCCTTTCCATTAAAGGAAGTTAAGCTATATGGATCATCTTCTACAACAGGAATTCCATTTTCCGATGATATTTCTAATATTGCTTTCAGCTGGTCCCTTCTTAGGGAATCACCTGTAGGATTTTGAAAAGCTGGGTTTAAAAAAATCATTTTTATGCGATGTTTTTTATGTAATTCCAGTAACTCACTTGGATTAACCCTCTTATTCCCTACTGATAAATAGAAAATTTTTAACCCTGCTGACTTAAATATTGGCAGGCTATAATGATAAGATGGATCTTCTATCACTACTGAATCACCAGGTCTTAATAAGCATTGAACAATCAGGTGTAAAGCTTGCTGAGCACCAGAAGTAATTAGAATAGACGAAGGGCTCGTTTTAATATTGCGAAATTCCTTAACATGCTTTGTAATAGAGATTCTTAATGCTTCACTTCCTTGAGGATGATCATAGCCTAGTCTACCAATAAAAGACTGTGTATTGGTAATCTCTCTTAGTACTTTAATAGGGAACAGGTCTTCGGATAACTCACCACTCGCTAAATTTATCATTTTTTGCTTTTCCATCTCTTTGCGTATTCTTTGTGCAACAGGTAAGTTAGGTAAAAAGGAACCTGCCTCAATATATCCGTTCCAACTAGGGATCCTCTTTTTAGTTATTCCCCATATATCTTTACTTATGGTAGTACCACTTCCCCGATCTTGTTGTATAAGGCCATTTGATTCTAGTTCGTCATAAGCTGCTACAACAGTACTCCTATTAACATTAAGTTCTTTAGCTAAGAATCTTTCAGAGGGGAGTTTTTTATCCGACGGAAAGGTACCATCAGCAATACCATTTTCAATATAATCCGCTATTTGTTTGTAAATAGGTTTTTTAGATTTACGATCAATACTCCAAGCCATTTTATACATTCCTTTTTAGCATTAATTTTATTAGCTACCCAAATTTCCTAATAATTACAATTTAAATAATATAATACTAAAAAAATACGGTACTCCTAATATAGGAAAACCGTATTTTTTGCTAAATAAATTTAAAAGATACTAATTTATATATAAAGTGTATTTAACAAAAATGATTAAATTTCAAGTGTTGTTAGAGGTTTATTTACGCCTTATCAACATTTATTTTAATTTCTGGTGAAGTCTTTGTTAAATCATCATCTTTTACTGTAGCCTTCAAATAATATTCCCCACTTTTTGGAAACATGGTTTGGATTCGATAGGTACCATTCTTCAGGTTCATAGCACTAGCTTCTGTATAATTCTTACTACCTTTTTGCTTAATTTCAAAGTAGACTTCATCTGCATCTTTTAACTCTTCATAATCCTTTGTAATATTAGCATCAATAAGAATAGCTCGCTCTGGTAACAATACATCTTGAACCGGTTTTATATCAAATTCAATTGAACCTTCATCGTAACTAACATCTTTCAATATATTTATTGAAAATGCAGAAATCATCAAAAAAGTCAATCCAATTATAAATACAATTTTCTTTTTCATTATTCATCCTCCTAAAAATTATTATATAAATAAAGGTATTTTTTTTATTTCCATTTTGTAATCTCTGGATTAGAGGCTACAATTTTATTGTAATAGTTTTTGATTTTAATCATCCATCCAATTACTGATTTTTTTAACCATCCAATTTTACCTTACACCAATCTGCTCCTTTAGTTACAAAAAAAGCTGCCTATTGGCAACTAGATTAACACAACCTTTAGCTTAGTTAGCAAGAACAGATTACTCAATCCTTAAACTTTTTCTCGCTTATAAAACCAAATATTAAACTATATTATTAATTGTAAATAACTTCCTTTTCTTTTTTCTCTTCATAATTACCTCTAGTACTTTTTTTGTATCTGAATGCAATTAATTAATCTGAAGAAAAAATAAAAGCTACATTTAGATTGACATATTTTCAAGGCTTTTATAATTGGATGGTTAAAAATTCAATAAATTGGACGGTTCCCTCACCTTCTATATCTTCTAATATAAAGGTAGCTCAATAGCTCTTTTATAAAAGGTTTAAATGGATTAAGTAAGCAAAATTTCCTTGGAAATTCACATAAGGTGTTTGCATGAATAGTGTTCTAAGAAAACAGAAAGATGAGAAGGATTACTTCTTCTTAGAAATCTAAATTATCGAAATATGTCAGTTGGAATAATTGCAACGTTATTCATTATAACAGGACCAACTGTTCTTATATTGGAAACATTATCAAACGGAAACTTTACTATTAAACAGTCTGATGAATAATTAGATTTTATTTAGTATTGTAATATATTAATAACAATTAGAAAGACATTAGCTTTTACTGACAGAAAGTATTTTTATTTTAATATCTGGAGGGATTTTCTATGAATCAATATTTTTTATTAAATAAAAGCTTTATTAATGGCGAGTGGGTTGAAGGAGAAACTGGTCGTATATTTAACGATTTAAACCCATTTGATGATACTGTAGTTGCCAAAATTTCAATTGCTTCAAAAGCACAATTAGATTCTGCATTCGAAGCAGCAAGTGAATCACAAAAAGAATGGGCAAAAAATGCCGAGCTTCGTAAATCTATTATTGAAAACGTAATTGTTTACTTTAAAAAGCACCAAGAAGAAATTGTTGATGTATTAGTTTCGGAAACTGGCAGTAGTGTACTAAAAGGTAATGTAGAGGTTAATTTTGTTATTGCTGATTTAGAAGAATCATTAAAAATAGTTGACAAAGTAGGCACAGTGAAAACAGTTGAGTCAGCTATTCCTGATAAATTGAATCATGTTTATCGCTTACCACTTGGCGTCATTGCATCTATTTCGCCTTTCAACTTCCCACTATATTTATCTATGCGTACTATTGCGCCAGCTTTAGCATTAGGGAACACTGTTGTGCATAAAGCAGATCTTCAAACTGGTATCTCAGGCGGCTCTATTATTGCAAAAGCTTTAGAAGAAGCTGGCGTTCCGGTAGGTGTGTTCAATTCTATTCTTACTGATATACGTGAAATCGGAGATACAATGATTACTAATCCGCATTCAAAACTAATTAGCTTCACAGGCTCAACTGGTGTTGGTAAACATATCGGGAAGGTTGCTGGTGAATTGTTGAAACGTACCGCATTAGAATTAGGTGGAAATAACCCATTCGTTGTCTTGAAAGATGCAGACGTTGACCAAGCAGTGAATGCAGCAATCATGGGTAAATACTTACACCAAGGTCAAATTTGTATGAGCATTAACCGTATAATCGTCCATGAAGATTTATATGAAGCGTTCGCTAGTAAGTTTGTAGAACGTGCAAAACAAATAACATATGGTAATCCAAAAGATCCATCCACAGTTATCGGCCCTCTTATTAACCATGCACAAATGCAAAAAGTATTAGGCTTTATCGAGGAAGCAAAAGCGGATGGTGTGGAAATGTTATTAGAGGGTAAACGTGAAGGCAATGTTCTAACACCATTCATCTTCGGTAATGTCGATAATGCAAGTAGTTTAGCACGAAGAGAATTCTTTTCACCAGTTGTGCCACTCATTAAAGCGTCCACTGATGAAGAAGCGATTCAAATTGCCAATGATACGGAATATGGTTTAAGTTCTGCTGTCTTCACAAGTGATTTAGCACTTGGTGAAGAAGTGGCAGTACAAATTGAAGCTGGTATGACACATGTAAATGACCAAACGGTTAATTGCTTGCCTAATATTCCATTTGGCGGTATGAAAGGCAGTGGAATCGGCCGTTTTGGTAATCCATGGATTGTCGATGAATTTACTCAGGCAAAATGGGTGTCCGTTCAAGTAAAACCAATGAAATATCCTTTCTAAATTGCTGGTCGCGGTCTTTTAAAACAATGTAAGTGAATAAACAAAAAGAAGCCACAAAAGTATAAATATTGGGGCTTCTTTTTGTTTTATTCCTTACTTTCGGTATTAAGATTATTGTAGTTTCCCAAACTCAGAGAATTATTGTTAACAGAATTGTAAATTTATCATTATTCATTACAGTCGCCAGCTCTCATCAAATTCGTAGAAATGATCATTTTCAAAAGAGAATAAAGGTATTTTTTCAGAGGATTATTTATTATTGCGATAGCTCATTACAGAGAATCAAAGAAGAGTTTTATGATTATTATTTAAAGAAATGAATGCGTGCTCCTGTATTCGTTCTTTGTAGGATGCAAATGTGATAAATAAAAGAAAGTCACAGTGCTATACCGTTAGATAGCGACGTGACTTTCGAAAGTATTAATTTCGGATTAGATAGTCGAATGCACCTAATGCTGCATTTGCACCTGATCCCATAGAAATGATGATTTGTTTATACGGACTATTCGTGCAGTCACCTGCAGCAAACACTCCTGGGATATTAGTTGCGCCGTGACTATCGACAACGATTTCTCCCATTCTAGTCCGTTTAATTGTTTCACCTAGCCAACTCGTATTTGGAACAAGACCGATTTGAATAAACACACCTTGTAATTCAACATGATGTTCTTCTTCTGTTTCACGATCTAGATAGGTAATCCCGTTAACTTTGTCAGTACCGGTAATTTCTTTTGTCTGAGCATTTTTGATAACCGTTACATTTGGCAGACTATAGAGGCGGTCCTGCAGAACTGAATCAGCTCTTAGCTGTGATCCAAACTCAAGAACTGTTACATGCTTCACAATGCCTGCTAGGTCAATGGCAGCTTCAACACCGGAATTACCGCCCCCGATAACTGCTATATCTTTTCCTTCAAACAATGGACCATCACAATGAGGACAGTAGGCTACACCTTTATTCTTAAACTCGTTTTCTCCAGGAACGCCAACATTACGCCATCGAGCACCAGTTGATAGAATGACAGTTTTGCTCTTTAGAACAGCACCGTTCTCCAGTTCAATTTCAATAAAGTCTTTCTTTTCTAAGCTCTTGGCCCGCTGTAGATTCATTACATCCACATCGTATTCTTTCACATGCTCTTCAAGGCTTGCTGCAAGCTTAGGACCTTCTGTATATTTCGTACCAATAAAGTTCTCGATGCCCAAAGTATCCATAATTTGACCACCAAAGCGTTCAGCTACAATACCAGTACGAATTCCTTTACGTGCCGAATAGATGGCTGCACTTGCACCAGCGGGCCCACCGCCAACAACAAGTACATCAAATGGTTCTTTACCAGAAAGCTCTGAAGCATCTGTCGTATTCCCCATTTTCGCGAGAATTTCTTCCATAGTCATGCGGCCGCTGCCAAATATTTCTCCATTAAGGAAAACAGTCGGTACAGCCATGATATTCTTGCTTTCGACTTCTTCTTTGAAAGCCGCACCATCAATCATCGTATGGGTAATGCCAGGGTTGAGAACACTCATTATGTTCAACGCCTGTACAACATCAGGACAGTTATGGCAAGTTAGGCTGACGAATGTTTCAAAGTGATACTCGCCTTGGATGCCTTTTACTTGACCGATAACCTTTTGATCAACTTTTGGAGCTCTGCCGCTCGCTTGGAGCAAGGCTAACACTAATGAAGTAAATTCATGTCCAAGAGGGATACCGGCAAAAGTGATGCCAGTTTCTTCACCGACACGATTCACACTAAAGCTTGGTGTTCTTTGTAATGAAGTTGTTTCTACTTTGATTTTAGATGACATGGTTGCTAGCTCATCAACTAGAGCTAGCATATCTTTAGATAAGTCATCAGTTCCTGTACTAACTTTAAGTAGGACATCATTCTCCATCAGTTGAAGATACTGATGAAGTTGTGCTTTAATATCTGCATCTAGTATCATGGATAGCACTCCTTAAATCTTCCCAACAAGATCAAGGTTTGGCTTAAGTGTAGCAGAACCTTCTTTCCATTTTGCAGGGCAAACTTCCCCTGGATTGTTGCGAACATATTGTGCTGCCTTAATTTTGTTAATTAGAGTGCTAGCGTCACGGCCAATACCATCTGCATTAATTTCAACAGCTTGGATAATTCCATCTGGATCAATGATAAAAGTACCGCGATCTGCTTGACCTAATTCTTCAATTAACACGTCGAAGTTGCGGGAAATGATATGAGAAGGGTCACCAATCATTGTATAAGTGATTTTACCAATTGCTTCTGATGTATCATGCCATGCTTTATGTGTGAAGTGGGAATCTCTTGAAACAGAAAATACTTCAACACCTAGTTCTTGAAGAGCGGGATATTGATCTTGAAGATCTTCAAGTTCAGTTGGGCAAACGAAGGTAAAGTCTGCTGGATAAAAACAAACTACACTCCAGTGACCTTTAAAATCTGCTTCTGATACTTCTAAAAAATCGCCATTTCTGTAAGCCTGTGCTTTGAATGGTTGTACTTCTTTTCCAATTAGAGACATGATGAAAATTCCTCCTGAATGATGATGTTTTTAATCATAGATGTGTATCCGGTGGAAACCGTCTTTATTTATCTATAATTATTACTAATTTACACTTATTATTATATAACTGTTATTATATTTGTCAAATGAAATATTATAATTATTTTAATTAAATAATAGATATTAAATTGTTTATATAATTATAAAAAGGGTCGGCTTTCTTTTGAAAATAATGATGTTAGATGGCGTAAATATTGAATAGTTAGAGGAAAGTGTATAAATAACTTTCGGCCTAAGACAGAAATGATCCAACCGAATGTAAATTGAGTAATTGAGAATTTGTGAGGTAATTGAAAAATATTTTAAATAGTAGCAACAATCTAAGCCTTGAAAGACAATAATATGGTTTGAAAAGGAACAACAGCAAGGAAACTAGGAGCGCAAAAGAAATACTAAAGCAACAGAAGGATTTACGGACTTTTCATGATGAGTGAAAGGAGCTTTCTCCGAGGAAAATTATAAAGAATCATTGGATGCTTGGTGAATTTTACATAGTCTCAAAATGTTGATATACCTCTTCCTGATAAGTTTTTTTATAATAAGCAACACCGTCGACACCCGCTTTTTTGACTTCTCTTGTCATTGCAATTGATGATTCTGTTTGAATATAGCCTGTACTTGCTATCACTTTACAACGACTTTTTACCCGTATAACAACAAATTTAATAAATGATCACTTTTCTTCTTTCGATAAAGTTGAAGAATCTCCAGTAGTTCCTCCGTTTACAAGAACTAAATATCTAACTACTTCCAAACAAAATTTTAAAATTAGCTATGTATATTAAAAGATACTGCATCTTTTATATAGTCTAGCGATCCACTTGTTTTATTTTTTTCACATCCACTGGAACGTACTAAACTTTTATAACTGGATGGTTAAAAATTCGATAGATTGGACGGTTCCCTCACCTACTATATCTTCTAATATAAAGATAGCTCAATAGTAATTTTAAAGGTTTTTAATAGCTTAAATTTCGAGAAATATCCCGGAAATTCACAATGGGTGTTTGCATGAATAATGTTCTAAAAAACGAGAAATGCGGGAAAGATTCTCTTCTTTTTAGAGATTTAAATTATAGAAATATGTCAGCTAGTATAATAGCAGCGATATTCTTTATAAAATGATCAACTGCTCTTATTTTGGAAACATCCTCAAACCGAAACTTTACTATTGAACAGTATGTTCTTTGGATATTTGCAGTTAATGTTTTTGGAGGTGGATCCGTAAGCGGTTATATTATTATGTTTTTTTACCAAATTTAGTATAAGTCGTATTCACAGATATTTTATTGCTATAAATAGGGAGGGTTTTTTAGATGTTATTTGAGGATCCAGTATTCATGAGTCGAATGCTTACATCACTTACATTATCTTTTCATATTTTTTATGCGACGGTCGGTGTCGGGATTCCTCTAATGATCATGATATTCCAGTGGGTTGGAATTAAAAAAAATGACGTGCATTATATGCTAATGGCTCGTAGAATTGCGAAGGGATTTGTCGTAACGGTTGCTGTCGGAGTAGTCACAGGTACAGCCATCGGTCTGCAATTATCCTTATTATGGCCGAACTTTATGAAGTTGGCAGGAAACATCATTGCCCTTCCACTTCTTATGGAAGTTTTTGCATTCTTTTTTGAAGCGATTTTTCTAGGAATTTACTTATATACTTGGGATCGTTTTGATAATCAGAAAAAACATTTATTACTTCTTATCCCAGTGGCAATTGGTGGTGCGATGTCCGCCACCTTTATTACGATGGTTAACTCATTTATGAATTCTCCAAGTGGTTTTGAGCTTATTAATGGCGAATTTGTCAATGTGAATCCTATTGCGGCAATGTTTACCGTTGCTATGCCTACAAAGGTTACTCATGTGTTAGCGACAGCATATATGACCGTGGCCTTTGTCCTTGCGGCGATTGCTGCTTTCCGTCTTTTACAGGGAGCCAATAAGACGTATCATAAAAAATCACTAACCTTATTAATGAAAATTGGATTTGTTTTTACCTTGGCTACCGCTTTGATTGGGGACTTATCTGGAAAATATTTAGCAGAGTATCAACCAGAAAAATTAGCGGCTGCTGAATGGCATTTTGAAACGACAACCGAAGCACCACTTAATTTCTGGGGCGTTCTTGATGAAAGTAACGAAGTGAAATATGCTTTAGAAATCCCATATGCCTTAAGCATTTTAGCACATGGGGATCCTTCGTCCGAGGTCATTGGATTGGACCAATTCACAGAAGAAGTTGAGCCACCACTTGTGATTCATTATTTCTTTGACACAATGGTCACGATTGGTGTCTTCATGTTAGGTCTCTCCTTTATTTATTGGGTAGCAACTTGGAGAAAATGGACCTTTATTCAACAAAAATGGTTTCGTTGGTTAATTGTGTCAGGTGGCCCTCTCTCCTTTCTTGCGATACAAGCTGGATGGTGGATGGCAGAAGTTGGTCGTCAACCATGGATATTAAGAGGGATCATGACCGTTGATCAAGCAGCTACTACAAGTGATTATGTAGGATTAATGTTTATTCTATTCGCTCTTCTCTATCTAGTTTTAGGAATTGGTACGATTGTCGTTTTAACAAAGATGTTCCGTCATAACCCGATTGAAAAAGACCTAGAGCGTTACTCAGGAGGTAAGTCATCATGAGCTTAGAGATTATTGGCATTTCCGTTCTTTGGTTGTTTTTATTTGGATACGTCATTGTTGGTTCAATTGATTACGGTGCAGGTTTCTTTAACGCCTATAGTATTTTAACCGGCAAACAGCATGTTGTTTCTAAAATCATACAGCGGTACTTATCACCGGTCTGGGAAGTAACGAATGTTTTCTTTGTCTTTTTCTTTGTAGGAATTGTCGGCTTTTTTCCAGAATCAGCTTACTACTTCGGAACAATCTTATTAATCCCTGCTAGCATCGCTATCATTTTGCTAGCAATCCGGGGATCGTATTATGCTTTTGAGGCCTATGGAAAAAAAGGGCACAGACGTTACGCGTTTATGTATGGGGCTTCAGGAATTCTGATCCCCGCTTCCCTTTCGATTGTTTTAACAATCTCAGAAGGTGGATTTGTTTCAATGGAAACGGGCAATCCCACACTAAATTATTCAGCGCTATTTACGAGTCCATTAACTTGGTCCATTGTTGTGTTGAGTATCATTTCCGTCCTGTATATTTCCGCCGTGTTCTTAACTTGGTATGCGAATGAAACAGGAGATAAAAAAGCCACTTCTCTTATGAGAAAATATGCTCTCATATGGACAATCCCATTAATTGTTGCTGCTTCTGGTATTATAATGGAGCTACGAGGACATAACGCAGATCACTTCACACGTATTCTCGACTTATGGTGGATGTTTGCCATTTCCTTTCTTTTTTGGCTCGGAACCGTTTGGTTGTTATGGAAAAAGAGAAATTATGCGATGGCTTTATGGTTATTAATTGGGCAATTTGCATTTGCATTCTTTGGATATGGTATTGCTCATTATCCTTATATCCTGTATCCGTATGTTACGATTTATGATGGCTTTACAAATGATGCAATGGCTATATCCTTAATTATTGCCTTTGTGCTTGGAATGATGCTACTCATCCCTTCCTTGTACTTGCTCTTACGCCTATTCTTATTTGATAAAAAATATATAAAAGGAAAAAGGGAGTGATTAAACGATGTTAAACGACTTTTTAATAATTGTTGCTCCGTTTTTAGTCCTATGCGCAGCGATAGGTGTATCGTTTTATATCGCTTTGAAATAACTCCTATCAAGAAATAACGAAGAAGCTGTACCAAACGGGTCATAAAGATGACACTGGCTGGTACAGCTTCTTTTTCCTATCTAATGGTCAAAGAGAAGGTATGGACTTTAACCCCTTTTCTCCATGGAGTGACCCAAAAAGTTAACACTGTAGACTGAGATTAATATTATCCTAGACTAGTCCTTTTAATTTTTGCTTCATTCGTTCGCTGCTATCGTATTATAAATAAGTATTTTCGATCTGTAACCTGCCTGTAGCTCTACTAGTTTTTCATCTGTATTTTTATTTCAGGTATTGTGGTTTAGCCTTTTTTTGGCAAACAAAGGCTTCTCCACCTATTTATTAAAATTGTTCTCCCAACGTTGTACAGTATAAGGAGAAGGTAAGTACAATGAATTGCAGTAGTAAAATAAGATGCCCCAGCAGCTTCTGTACGATATATTAATATCTCAATTCACATGAGTTCCTACCCCCTTCACCTGTCTATCCCCACAACAAATGCGGCAACCTCATGATAAGAGAAAAAATAGAGTTGATATGCTAATAACTTCTATTTCCTTGCCTTCATCAAAAAAGCACCCCAATCATTGAGGTGCCGTTCATCGCTATCGGGTCTCATTAGCCTGTTTGAGGTTGATGTTTTTTAGACCGTCCTTTTTTTGTTCTATTAAAACTACACCTAATATAGTCAGCTGTAGAAAAACTCATTTCAAAATAAAAATGGAAAGATTAGCGATTCTCCTAGGCTTCCCACTCGCCTTACCTCTCCAAATCCAACTAAATTTTCTGGATACAACCTAATATAGTGTCCTTGTTACGATGTAAAGATTTCCTTTTCTAAATCTTTCATTTGTTTAAAATAGCCATTTCTCTTCATTAATTCTTCATAACTTCCACGTTCAATCATTTTTCCATGGTCCATGACGATGATTTGATCCATTTTTTCTAAGCCGGTCAGTCGATGACTAATCAATACAATGGTCGCTGCTGCTGCTTTTTCAAAAATACGAGTAAACATTCTCTCTTCAGTAATTGCATCCATGGACGAGGTTGGTTCATCCAATAGCCAAATATGGGCTTCCTTTAACAATAAACGTGCAAGCGCCAATCGTTGTTTTTCTCCACCAGACAAGTTTGCTCCTTTTTCTTGAACCACGTCCTCTAACGTTAAATGTGACAGCTGTACGTTTTGTAAGGCTTGTATTAATTCTTTATCACTCGCATTTATATCTGCTATTTCTAAATTATCTCTAATCGTTCCAAAGAAAAAGTCATTGGATTGTAATGAAACATTAGCATTCTTCCATATGTCTTCTTCTTTGATTTGTTGAAAATCGATTCCATTAAAAGTCACGTTTCCTTTATTTATCGGCTGCAGTTTTAATAAAACTTGTAAAATCGTTGTTTTGCCTGAACCACTGGCCCCAACAATCGCTGTTTTTGAACCAGATGGCAAGTCAAAAGTAACTCCCTCAAGGGCTGGGCGCGCTTCTTCCATATGTTTAAAAGACACATCTGTCACTTGAATAGATGGTGCCCGATTAATATTCCAGTTAATGAATGTTTTTCCTTCTTGCACCTGCTCATGCTTCCACACATTGACTAACCGTTTAGCCGATTGGCTACTCTGTTGCAAAAAATGAGGTACGAGCGCCATAGGCGCCGTTTGTTCAAATACAGTTAATGCAATCATAAAGAGCATCGCTAATAATATTCCTTCTATATTCTCTTGAGTCACCTGGTAACCAGCATAAGCTAAAACCACAACAGAGGCCAATAAAGACAAAAAACCAAGAACCGATTCATTAAATAATTGTATTTTATGAGCCTTTTTCTGTTCCGTTTCATAGGTTTGTACCGTCTTTATGATTTCACTACGCCGATTTAAAGCTTGCTGATGCACTTTTAAATCTTTATAGCCATAGAGAAACTCTGTAAACTCAGAGGATAAATCCCCTCGAGTTTGACGAATTTTTTGATCGATAAGACTTTGACTCTGTAAAAATAAGCTAGGAATAATAATCGTCAAAAGTAACATTCCTACTAAAATAATCATCGCTGTACCGATAGAAAAAAACGTCGTAAAAATAATCGTGGCGATAAAAACTGTAGCTGTAACTATCGGTGGATAAAGAACACGTAAGAGAAAGTTTTGCAGGGATTCGACATCCCCGACAATTCGAGCTAACAAATCACCACTGCGGTAATGCTGCAATATCGTGGAGGCGAGTGGTTCGATTTTTTGATAAACATACTCTCGAATATTACTTAACATCGTAAAGGTAGCACGATGCGAAAAGTAACGTTCTCCATACCGACTAAGAGCAGAAGTAATCCCGAGTAACTTAACAATCGAAACAATAATCATTAGTGTATAAATAGGTGGTACAAAAGCGGCTTGTGATATCAAATAGCCACTAGCCGAAAAAAGCCCAACGGCTGTCATTCCAGCCAAAAATCCGAAGACAATCGATAAAAGGATATCTCGTTTTTCCTGAAGCATTAACAATATAACCGTACCTAATGGTCGCATCAAGCCGTCCCCCCTTGTTGCACTTCAACCATTTGCCGATACATCACATCTTGCTGCCACAACTCTTCATGAGTTCCGATAGCTCGGATTGCCCCTTGCTCTACTAAAACAATTTTATCGGCAGAACGAATCGTGTAGAGTCTGTGAGCAACGGTAATAATGGTTGATTGTTCTGATAGCTTTTCCATCGATGTTTGTAAGATTCTCTCTGTTTGTAAATCCAGTCCGGTAGTCGGTTCATCAAATATGACAATGGCTGGCTTTTTTAAAAAAGCTCGAGCCATTAAGACTCGTTGTTTTTCTCCACCAGAAAGACCACGTCCTCCTTCACCAATTTTTGTATCGAGACCATTTGGTAATGATTGAATCCATTCATCTATTCCAGCTTCCTTAACAGCCATTTTTATTTGTGCGTGCTCATGCTTTTGACCAGAGCCTAAAGCAATATTTTCTGCAATCGTCCCTGAAAATAAATAGGCATCTTGCGTAATATAACTTATTTTGTCAAACCATGATTTCTCTGACACCTGTTCTCTCGGTATTTCATCAATAACATATAATCCATTTTTCATTGGAAATAAGCCAGAAAGAACATTCAACAAAGTAGATTTTCCAGCTCCTGTAGGACCAATAATAGCCACTTTCTCAAAAGGAAGAATTGTAATAGACATAGGCTTTGACTGAAAAGCTCCACCCTCATAACCAAAGGTAGCCTCATGTAACTCCAGCTTCGGTGGTGAATCTTTTTCAATTATTTTGGATCCCCATTTCACTCGTTCTCGTTTTTCGTCTAATAGTTCTTCTAGTTTTTTTGCTGCACCCATACTTGCTTTTCCAGAATGAAAGGCTGAGCCGAGTTCTTTTAATTTATTAAAAAACTCAGGAGCTAATATGAGCATTAAAAAACCCGTAGTAAACGTTGTATCTTGAATGATAATCATTCTAATCGCTACTTCTAAAGCAATCAATCCAATACTGAGCATCGAGATAAACTCCAACGCTAATGAATTAGTGAAGGCAACTTTTAGTACTTCCATGGTCGCATCTCTAAAGCTTAAACTACTATTTTTAATTCGCTCTCTTTGTTTTTCCGCTCTTCCAAACAGCTTTAACGTTTGCAAACCTTGTAATGTATCTAAAAAAGCACCTGAAAAAGCAGCCATTTTAGTTAATTGTTCTTTTGATTTATCCCCTGTTCTCACTCCAATGATGATCATAAAAATCGGAATAAAGGGTGCGGTGATTAAAATGATCAGCCCAGTTGACCAATGCTCCATAAAAATAACCGTTAAAATGACAACTGGAATAATCAAAGATTGTATCATTTGAGGAATGTATTGGCTAAAATAACGATCGATTTCGTCTACGGTATCTAAAAAATAACTCGTTCTTTCACCAGATTGTATCTTTTCATTGGAAATGACAGGGCGATTTGTCAAATGATCCAATAACTGAGTACGTAGCTTTATTTTGACATCCGTCGCGATAGATAATCCTATTTTATTAATAAAGGAACGAAAAATGATTCGAATCCATAAGGCAAATACCAATATGCCTATTAAATAAATAACATCAGCAAATTGTACACCTTGCAAAAAAATCCCATCAATAATTGCCACAATTAAATAGGCTTGAGCAAGAATAGCAATAGACACCCCAAATGCTAATACAGACATGTGGAGGAGATTTTTTCTATATAATAAAATTATTTTCTTTAACATTATGAATCGCCTTCTTTTAAATTCACTATTTATTGTCATTTCCTATAATTAATTTGCAATTTACAGCTTCATATAAACTGCTGCAAAATAGTTAGAAAGCCGATTCCTCACGATGAAGAAACCAGCTTTTGTTTTAAATATAAAATAGTTTTTCCACTCAATGCTTTACTGCTTATCCCTGTATACATTCAGTAAATGAGGCTTATAGCTTTCTTTAGCGATGCATCCTTATCGATAGCTTGTATTACAGCAGCCTTGACTAATCCCAATAAGCTTTCTAGCAATAAGTCAGCGTTAATAAGTTGTTGCGTTGCCATTATTCTTAAAGATTTTAACTGCAGAACTAGTACCAATTCTTGATGCCCCTGCTTCGATCATAGCTTTTATATCAGCAACATTCCGGACACCTCCGGATGCTTTAACTCCAACAGATTCGCCAACCGTCTTTCTCATTAAGGCTACATCTTCAACCGTTGCTCCGTATAAAGAAAAACCTGTTGAAGTCTTGACAAAATCTGCACCGGCTTTGACTGATAACTCACATGCTCGAATCTTTTCACCTTCCGTTAAAAGACTGGTCTCAATTATTACCTTTACTAAAGCCTTTCCTTTGGCTGCTTCCACAACACTGCGAATGTCCTGCTCTACTAGAAGGTCATTTCTATCTCTTAAAGCACCTATATTAATAACAGTGTCCACCTCTACTGCACCATTTTCAATCGCATTTTTTGTTTCAAATGCTTTTGTTTCAGGTGTATTCGCACCTAATGGAAAACCGATGACTGTACAAACATTAACCCCCGAACTTTGTAATTGCTTTGCTGAGAGCCGTACCCATGTAGGATTTACACACACTGAGGCAAATCCATACTGCTTTGCCTCATCACATAATTTTATCATTTCTTTTTCCTTAGTAATTTGTGAAAGTAAGGTATGATCAATCAATTTAGTCAATTCCATTGGTTTATCTCCTTTAAATTTTTTGGATAAATTAATGAGGTATTCCTATTGGCTCCTCATAAAAAAGTGAGGCTTTATCATCTTGTAATCTGCAACTTGCATACCAAGTAATTTGCCTGCTATATTCTTCCCAAGTTGTTGAAATGCAGCATCTTTAGATGTTAAAAATCAAAGTTGTAATAGATGATTAAAGCCTTCCTTAGATAGATTTTTGCCTATAAAAAAGGAACCAAACTCGCCAAATCGGGCACTCACTTCATCAAAGCGCATTTCATAAATTAGTTTTTTAAAATGAACAGGATTGTTTGCAAATAGTGCCACTCCCCATTCAAAATCGTCGAACCCAACCGATCCCAAGATGATTTGTTTAACTTTCCCAGCATATTTCCGTCCTATCAAACTATGACTTCTCATCATTTGATTACGTTCATCAGGCGGCAACATATACCAGTTATCTTCACCTTCTCGAAGTTTATTCATAGGATAAAAACATAGATAATCAGCATCAGGAACATTTGGATACAGCCGGCTCCTTATCTCTGGCCGGCTATACGGATCTTCTCCCTTTGGCAGATAGTTACTAAGCTCCACTATAGAAATGTAAGATGTTGATGGAATGGTGTATTCTGCGAATTTCGTTTTATTAAAAGCCATTTCAATTTGAATTAGCTCATGCATGTTTGGACGAAGAAACATGAACATTAAATCAGCTTTATGCCCGATAATTTGAAAAAGAGCATGACTTCCTTCCGACTTAGCTTCAATGTCTGCCCATTTTCTCCACAAAGCAAATATCTCTTCCAGAGATTCCTCGCGCTCATTGGGAGATAAGGTTTTCCATCCTTTCCAATCAATCTTGTAAAAAACATTTAAACAGTACCATCCTTCAAGGGTTTCTGCTGCATAGGTCATCATGTCACTCTCCTATTTTTAAGTCTTGTACACCCCGGTAAATATATTCAAATAAACCATCTAAATCTTCTTTCTCAATACTGGAAAAGGCCACTCTTAAATCAGTTGAATTCATTGCAATTGTTCCTACCCCATACTGAGTTAACAAATGTATCCTAAGTGCTTCTGCGTCCACATCTTTAAGCTTTAAACACATAAAGTAACCAGAATTAAAAGGATAATAGGTCCAGGCATTATTGTACTTTTCTTGAGAAAGAATTGCTTTTACCTTCAATGCCCTCTCTTTAATTAATTCAAATTTATTTTGTTTTTCATTAATATACTCCTCAGATTTTAATGAACGTAAAATGATTGTTTGAGACAAATTAGAACAGCTAGAGATTGTGCTTCTAATAAGAGCTGCTGCTTTTTGCTCCAATGCCTCTAAAAGTTCTGCATTTTCTGATGCAAAGGTTAGAAACCCTACCCTCAGCCCCCATCCATAGTTTTCTTTTGTGGCGCCATCCACTTTAATGGGGAGTATTTGAGGGTGAATTCCCGCCAATCTTCCAAATAAAGATTCTTTAATAGAATCTCCATAAAACAGACCAAAATAGGCATCATCCAAAATCACATTTATATTTATATTTGATTCAGCCGCTTCCAATAAAGTTGAAATTATTCCATGTACCTCCTCTTCACAAGGGGTATATCCAGATGGGTTATTAGGGAAGTTGAGTAAAACAACTGCCTTTCCTGCACTCTTTTGTTGCATTAAACTTTTTCTGAATTCAGGAACATTAAACTTGCCCTTCTGGTCGAAAAACTCAAACCTTTGGAGATTGGCACCTCTACGAACATGGAAAATAGAGTGGTAATTCTCCCAATAATGATTAGGTAGAATGATGGTATCGTTACGATCTATAAACAGATCTGCGACAATACTTAACCCATTAGTAAGACCATTAGTTACAATAGGCATACCTATCGTTTTACCTTGCAAAGATGGATTTTCCTCTAACATTTTCCTCTGCCACTCTTCTCGCAACTCATACTTACCAAGTGGAGGTGCATAAGGATAAACATCCAAAGGATTATATGCATTTAAAGTCTCTTGGATATGCTTATAATACATAGGTGAATCCCTTTCAGTTGCAATTCCAATAGTTGCATTAAAACGTCTTGAAGCTTTCCCAGCTTCATCACTTTGGCTCAAAATACCTTTAGGATAATATAATCTTTTTCCAAAATCGGACAATAAGTAATAAACATGAGGGTTATTTTTGAGTATGGTGCTATTTAACCTTGCTAGTTCGTTCATTTTATATCCCCCTTTAAATACTTGACTATGTTTTTTTATAAATGATTGGATTTTTTCTATTAAAATATTATTCTCTTCCTATGTTCCTATACATATTCAGAAATGCTTTGGAAGTCCTCAAATTACCCCATATCGAATAATCACTCATTGAGACAGTAGGTATCGTAACACTTTCTTGCCTGTTGTCCATTTTCCACGAGCATGAAATTAGACATGCTTTCTGTATAGGAAATAACTAGTTCGTTTAAAGCATTGTAGATTTGTTCTTTATCTGCATTATTAACTTGTATCAACTTCTTAACACGATCTCAATCCTGAAGGGCAGCTGCTGCTACCTGTCCAAGGGACTATTTGGGTCCTTTCACACGTTTGATACATTATTACCTTTGCCGCTCCCAGGAATGTAGGGCTTTATTTTTTCCAATACAGTACGATGCTTTATTTGATCTTGATCTTGATCCATCCTATTCATTCCTCACTCTCCCATTCGTTAATTTATTAATTATTTGACCAAAACATATTAAGAAACCGTGCTGTTTTCTAGACAAATAACTCCAAGTGAAACATTATTTGTGAATCAGTTCACATGAATGGTGTTAGTTCATTGATATGCTACAAGTATAAACTGGAGTTCGAAAGCACACTTTTATAATAATCGATTTAAAAATTTTATAATCATCCATTTCAACACTTTTTAAACCATCCACTTTTCACAAAAAAAAATCATGAATAAATTCATGACTCGAATGTATCTATTATAATCACAACAAATGTAGTGCTTGTGCAAATCTTTTTATCCCTTCGTTAATCACTTCTTCCTTCTCCCTCGCATATGTGAAACGGACATGGCCTTGATCTGAACCCATAGTTGAACCTGGCACGTATATAACCCCTCTTTTAATTGCCTCTTCAAGTAAATGTATTTCATTAAATTCTTTATTTATCCTGCACCATATGTGGATTCCACCTTGTGGTGTGAAAAAATCAACCTGATCCTTTAAATAATATTGAAGACTTTTTACAATTTGATTTCTACGACTTTCTAGTTTTTTCACCAAATCCTTCATATGTGAATGAAAAGCCTCCGATTCTAGAAAATCATTTGCTATCCATTGTGTGAAACTTGCATGTCCAAAATCAACTTGTTGTTTTGCATCCGCCAACCTTTCAATTACTGCTCTAGGTCCTATAATCCAACCTATACGTAATCCCGACGCTACAATTTTTGATAAAGAGCTAATATATAATACGTTCCCGTTTAGATCCATAGATTTCAAAGTTGAAATCTCTTCCCCCGAAAAGGAGGTTAAACTGTATGGATCATCCTCAATAACTGGGATTCCTAGTTCAGATGATATTTCGAGAAGCTTTTTTCTACGATTTTTATGCATTAAAACACCCGTAGGATTTTGAAAAACTGGATTTAAAAAGATAATTTTAATGCGATGTTTCTTGTGTAAACTCACAAGATCATCAGGGTTAATTCCATCCTTATCTACCGGCAAAAAATATGTTTTCAGCCCTGTAGACCTGAATATTGGGAGGTTATAATGATATGATGGATCTTCTATTACGACTGAATCACCAGGACTTAATAAGCACTGAACAATCAGGTGTAAAGCTTGCTGAGCACCAGATGTAATTAGAATAGACGAAGGGTCCGTTTTAATATTGCGAAACTCCTTAACATGCTTTGTAATAGAAGTTCTTAATGCTTCACTTCCTTGAGGATGATCATAGCCTAGTCTCCCAATAAAAGACTGTGTATTGGTAATCTCTCTTAGTACTTTAATAGGGAACAGGTCTTCGGATAGCTCACCACTCGCTAAATTTATTATTGTTTGCTTTTCCATCTCTTTGCGTATTCTTTGTGAAACAGGTAAATTAGGTAAAAAAGGACCTGCCTCAATATATCTATTCCAACTAGGGATTCTCTTTTTAGTTATTCCCCATATATCTTTACTTATAGTAGTACCGCTTCCCCGATTTCGTTGTATTAGACCATTTGATTCTAGTTCGTCATAAGCTGCTACAACAGTACTTCTATTAACATCCAGTTCTTTAGCTAAGTCTCTTTCAGAGGGGAGTTTTTTATCCGACGGAAAGGTACCATCAGCAATACCATTTTCAATATAATCAGCTATTTGTTTGTAAATAGGTTTTTTAGATTTACGATCAATATTCCAAACCATTCTATACATTCCTTTTTTAGAACTTGTTTTAAATAATGTATCCAAATTTGCTTTTATTTATTTACATTTTTCGCTACTTAAGCTTTTTAATATGCACTAGCTATTTGAGAATTTTCATAGTGATTTAATATATTTATTAATCCAAGTATCCCTTTTTAGAAATCATGGAATATTAGCGGCTGAATTAAAAAAGACTGCCTATTTGACAGTCTGGATTCTCGGCTACGTATGCATTAGGAATTTGTTAAGCCAATTTCACTTAATGGATATAATTGAAATTTAACTTCTCCGATAACAGATTCAGCTGGCACAAATCCAAAAATTCTGCTATCTTTACTAGCTAACCGGTTATCTCCTAATACAAAAAACATTCCTTTAGGTACCTTTGATTGATCTGTAACTTCGTTTAAGGTGAAATCACCTGTAAATTTATCGAGTAGGATACTCTCTTTATTTGCTTCTAAATAAGGTTCCTCTACCTCTTTACCATTTATATATAACACATCATCTTTCATTTCTACTGTGTCTCCTGGAACGCCTATTACTCTTTTTATATATTGTTCATTAGCGTCTGGTGCATGAAATACAACCATATCAAATCGATTGATTTCAGATATTTTACTAATTAATACCCTATCCTTATCCTGAAATGTAGGTGACATTGACTCTCCATAAACTGTGCTCGGCGAGAATAAAAAGCTGCGACAAAGAAAAGCGATAATTAAAGCAAAAACCAGAGTTTTAATCCAAGAATATACTTCATTTTTTATACTCTCCTGCATAATATATCCCACCTCACTTTTGATAAGTAAACAAAAATCATATAATCACTTACTTTACTAAACTGCTTCTTTAAAATAGAACTACTTAAACTCTAACATATATCGTTTATTTTGGTCTATATTTCCACACATTTCAACCGTTGATTGAAATTAACACTAAGATAAAAAGGACTCAAGGAGAAAATGATAAATGGAATTTTTCTCTCTGCAAATGAAAGGAAGCACAAAAATTCATCCAGAATTAGCCACGAACAATATAATATGCTCATTAATTCTCCCCCAAAAAAAATCAATCACCCTTTTCCAACAAATGAAGGAACGGATGATTGTACTTCAATCAAAACCAAAACACGAAAGTAAACTAGCCTAAATTTGTTTCGCTTCCAATCGTCTTGATAGAATCGATAAAGAATAATTAATGACAAAATATATGAGTGCAACAAGAATTAACGTTGGGACCATATAGCTTGTTTGTGATGCATAAACAACACGTGCAGCATACATTAATTCAGTCGCACCGATGGCAATTGTTAAGGAAGTATCTTTTAATAATGCAATGCATTGACTTACAGTCGGCGGCACCATTCTTCTTAATCCTTGCGGCAAAATAATATGCCGTAGCGCTTGTGTATAGGATAGCCCTGAAGATCGTGCAGCTTCCATTTGTCCTTTTGAAATTGAGTTTAGCCCGCTTCGCACGATTTCAGAAATCATTGCTGCTTCAAAAATGGTTAATGCCAGTATTGCAGCTGAAAACACATCAAGCTGTATACCAAAATCCCGTAAACCAAAATAAGAAACCATAATGATGAGAACTAATGGAAGGTTACGAAGAATATCAACAATAATGGCAACAATCTGTGTAATGACAGGGATTCTCGCAAAACGAAGTACACCTAGAATAATCCCAAAAATTAAACTTAAAATGATTGCCAGCCCAGCCATCTTTAGTGTTTCAAGTAAACTTTCAAATAAAAATGATAAATTAGCTCCTGAATAAGCACCTACAAAGTCCATACTTTATGTCCCTCCCTCAACCACTTAATGCAAAACGCTTTTCTAAATATTTTACTAAGAAACTTAGTGGGATCGTTAGAATCAAATAGAACCCTGCGATAAATACGTACGTATCCATTGTCTTAAATGTTATTGAACTAATTAAATCTGCTTGATACATCAAATCCCCTCCAGCAACCATCGCTAATAAAGAGGAATTTTTCACTAAATTTAAAAACTGATTGCCTAATGGAGGAATAACAACCTTAATTGCTTGCGGTAAAATGATTAAAATCATGGCTTGACCATATGTTAAGCCTGTTGACCTTGCCGCTTCCATCTGACCTTTTGGAATGGATTGAATCCCAGCTCTAATTGCTTCTGCAATAAAGGCTGTCGTATAAATCGTGAGGCCAATCGTTCCAGCAATCCATCCTTTTGGTGTAAAAATAAAAAACACACTGAGGATAATCAATAACAATGGAATATTCCTAAAAAATTCTACATAAGCTGAGCCAAGCCAATTCAACGATTTAAAAGGTGAAATCCTCATTACAGCAACAAGAGTACCGAAGAATAAACTCGCAAGCAATGCAATGACACTTGCCAGCATCGTAACTTGCAAGCCTTCTATAATCATATCGCTATAAGCCCAAACTCTTGCAAAATCCATAAACAAAACCTCCTTCACCTAATCAGGATGAGCAAAATGCTCATCCTGAAGTACTGCTACTGTAAAAATAATTTACAACTATATTACTCTCGCGTTTATTCATTTCAGGATGCTTTACCGACGCTTATAGATCCTCCAACCTTGGCTAACCTATAAACGAGTAAAATTAATTGGCTTTAATCCATTTATCTTTGATTTCGTCATACTCTCCAGAATCTTTTAAAGCTTTAAGTGCTTCATTCACTTTTTCAACAAAGTCTTCATTGCCTTTTTTAATGGCAATTCCATATGGTTCTTCTGTAAATTGACCGCCAACTAATTCAAAGCTTGGATCTTCATCTGCCATCCCATAAAGAATGGAATCATCTGTAGTTAAAGCATCGCCATTGCCTTGTTTAAGTGCAGTAAATGCTTCTGCATAGTTTTCAAATTCTAATACTTCTGCTTCTGGCGCTTTTTCGCGAATATTAATCGCTGAAGTTGACCCTTTTACAGCTAATACTGTTTTTCCTCCCAATGAATCTACACCAGTAATATCACTGCCTTTTTTTACAAGTAGTGATTGGCCTGCATCAAAATACACATCACTGAAATCTACTTCTTTTTTCCTTTCATCTGTAATCGTCATTGTCGCGATAATCGCATCAATATCGCTGCCATTTAGTAATTGAATCCGCGTTTTCGAGGTTACTTCTTTAAGTTTTACTTCTGTATCTTCGCCAAACATTTCCTTCGTTAAGGCACGGGCTAAATCAATGTCAAAGCCTTCCACTTCATTTGTTTCTGTATTCATTAGTCCAAATAAACGAGTGTCATTTTTAACACCCCATGTAATAACTTTTTCCTCTTCAATTTTTTCTAGTACATTTTCTTTGCTTCCGCTTGCACTGTCTGAACTGCCGCAACCTGCTAACATAAAGGCCGCTGTTACTGGTAAAATCGCTCTCTTTAAAAATGTAGATACTTTCATTTCATTTCCCCCTTAATATGATTAATGGTTTAGAATACGACTTAAGAATAATTTGGCACGCTCTTCTCTTGGATTTTCGTAAAATTCAGACGGTTTAGATTCCTCTAATACTCTACCTTCATCCATAAATACAATGCGGTCGGCTACTTCTTTTGCAAAGCCCATTTCATGTGTTACAACGACCATTGTCATTCCTTCATGAGCGAGCGTTTTCATTACATCAAGTACTTCCCCGATCATTTCTGGATCAAGTGCTGATGTTGGTTCATCAAAAAGCATAATCTCAGGACTCATCGCTAAACCACGAGCAATCGCAACACGCTGCTGCTGTCCTCCTGAAAGTTGAGATGGATAGGAATCAGCCTTTTCGAGAATCCCAACTTTCTCTAGATATTTTTTAGCTGTTTCTTTTGCTTCTGCTTCTGATTTCCCTAACACTTTCATTGGTGCCAAAATAATATTCTCTAAAACTGTTTTATGTGGATATAAATGGAAATGTTGAAACACCATTCCTATATTTCTGCGAAGTTTATTAATATCTGTCTTTTTATCATTAACAGGGATATCGTTGACTGTTAATGAACCATCTGAAATCGTTTCGAGGTGATTGATGCATCGCAGCAATGTACTTTTTCCTGAACCGGAAGGCCCAATCACGACAACTACCTCACCCTTTGTGATTGTCAAATCAATATCTTTAAGGACGTGAAAGTCGCCAAAATATTTATTTACTTTATTAAAGACTATCATTCTATTCCCCCTTTTCTCGTATTTCGTTTAACAAGCACCAATCATATCAAACACAAAATACTGAATATAAAGATTATATTCACAAATAGATAAATTAGTCATATTCCTTTTTCATTCAAAATACCATGTTCATCAAAACCCACTCTTTATGGAATTTTGCTGTTATGACAAATTGAGGATGTATAAAATACTATAAATGGAAAAAGGCGGAAGAATCTCATTTCTTTTTCAGATGAGTAAACCAATCGTTTCCTTCAACAAACGCGCCTGGTCGTTAAATTTGATAATAGCCGATACCGCATGACGCCTCCCCTCAGTTGAAACAAAGAAAAACCCTTTGATTTAATCAAAGGGTTCAGCTTATAAACAAAGTGAAACTATATTCAATACAGTTTCCCACAATTCTTAATTCATCATCACTCTTCTCAATTTTTGTAATCCATCTCAGTAGCTCCTTTTATAGAAATTTGAAAGGAGATTTTGGATAGGCTTCTAACCTTCATTTCGGGCTTTCTCTGTACAGAGGCGTCTGATACATTTTTTAATTTCAATCCGTTTTATTCTATTGTCATTTTGCTTTCCCTTCTTCCGATAACCACGAACGTATTGACTTCATCAAGTAAATTTTTAGCCTTATATTATAGAATTGAACCTGATAACTTATTTATCCATAGTTTTTGAAAAAAGTGAATCTATGAACCAAAAGACAACTGAACTGCACAGTATCATGCTATAAAAAATTGAACTCTGTAAAGGATTAGAATTTCCATAAAATACAAAAACTATCGTATGTATGATTCCGGAGAATGCTGTATAAATAATTAAGTTTATAAGAATAAATTTCTTATTATTTTTGTTTAATATGATTTGTATTGGTGTAGCTATAAACAAATAGCATACAAAAAAAACTATAAAAAATAATAAAAATCCAATGATGGAAAAATAATTATAATCAGCAATCAGAAACCAAAAAATTAAACTTAAACAAAGTGCTGATAAGAAAGAACTCATTATGGATTTATTCATGTTATACTGTATTGAATTTAATTCGATAACATTCAACTCCTTAGTTGTTATTTCAAAATAATAAAAGAATTAGATTCCATTCAGTTTACTGCTTTGGTTGTCTATCCACAATTTCTATAATGCTTTGAAAAAGCATAACCAATTACACGGTTTGGTTCATTCAGTTTTTCGTTAATGCCTATATTGCAAAATCCAATAAATTCCCCGGTTTCTTTTAATATTATTCCTAGCTTTAAGTAATTTTGACCGCCGATAGGAGGCACTGCACCCTTGTAGAACGCCAATCTGGCAATAATTTATAAACTTCAGGCTGTGAAGTAAGTTCATATATAGCATCAACATCTTCCGTTCCAAACTCTCTCAGTAAATAATTCATGCTTTTGCCTGATAAATGATCCTGGCTTTGATTAAGGAATGATAATGTTCCTTTTCCACCCTGAATATATTCTTTACTCCTGTGAATATTTCCTTCCCTGTAGTTGTACTATTCTATACTTAGCCGAAAATTGTATAATTATAAAAATTAACAGTTCCGTCTTGCTATTATCCTTTTCAATATCAATCGTGGAATGGTTATGTAAGATCATGAGAAGAACCATTTTATAATTCGCTATTAAAAATTAAAATTCAAATAAAACACCAAGATATATTTATTCTTAAGGGCAAAAATAAAAAGGAAGATATCAACTATAGCCTTCCGCAACTATTAGTTTACACGCTGCTATTATGCGGTTCTTTACTATTTCAATAACCAGCAATATATTAAACTTAGAGGAGTTGAAATAATGCATTTCCCAAAAAAAATAAAGGAAGAAAGAACAAAAAATAATATGTCTCAACAAGAACTTGGAGAACATCTTAATATTAGCAGACAATCTGTATCAAAATGGGAGCGCGGGGAAGGGTATCCAAACATCGAAACTTTAATAAAATTAAGCGAGATTTTTAACATAACAATCGATGAATTATTAAAGGGCGATCATTCATTGAAAGAAAAAATAATTGAAGATGGAAAGCAATTAGCTCACCCTAAAACAAAACTCTTTTTTGATCTTTTATTAATTGTAGGATTGCTTCTGATCATAGCAAAGATTCTTTTACTTATTGCTAACAAGTTCTTTGGACTAGACACTTCCTTCTTGCAAAGCTCAATTTTATATAATCTAATACCTTTTGCATCTTCCATTGTAGGTGCCATTGGCAGTGAAATTTTTGGAAAGAAATATAAATAACATAAGAGGCACTTTATCCAGAACGTATAAGGTATTCTGGTTGCATTTCGTAAATTGATACCACTTTTTTATGTGATTCCAAGATTTCTGGTAGCATTTCATGAATTGATGCTGCATTTTCATAAGGATTTTAGCTACACTAAAAGAAGACCGCATGTTACTTTCAATGCGGTTTCTTTTTTCCTTTGCAGTTCACATCTTATCGAACTTCAATAACAGAAGCATATTCGCCTTTCTCTTTTGGCAAAATGAAAGTGTTATCTGTTAATTACACATCTCCAGCTTCTTGAATACTAAGCCACCCTCGTTACTGCCAATGTATTTTTTAGGCTCGTTTTTAGCAATAGGTGATAAAACTACAGGTTTCATGCAATGACTACTAATAAGATCTGGAGGTGAGATAGGATCAGCACATGCACTTTTTATTAATCCACCCCAGCAATATGTTCCTTGAACAGCTGACACCTCTTTGCCATCTGCAACGATAGCTGGTGAAGGCAGTTTTACACTGACTGCTGAGTAGATCCCCGTACTTAATACAACTCATCCGAACAAAAACACTAACATTCCCTCATACCCGTCCTCCCGTTTGATTCACTATCCAATAAATATAGTGCAAGTAAAGTTAAATTCTAAATGCTATTACTAAATTCCTTGTGAACTAAAAAAAGGCTGCCACAGCAACCTTTTTTAACTAAACGCCCTTGCTTTATTACCATTTGAGGGAATTCAAAAAATGCGCAATCTCCTCGTATACTTTCTCCCTTTCCTTTCCGAGAGCAATGATATGACCAGAATGTTCATAATACCTGAATAATTTCGTTTTAGCGGACACATTTTCATATATGAATTGTGCACTCTCCTTATATAAAGGGTCATCGAGGCAACCTTGGATAACAAACGTTGGCGAAGCGATTTGATGAAGTTTGTCCCTCATGCTGAGAATGTAATATTGCAGGCTCTTTAAAGAGCGCATTGGTTTTTGCTCAAGTTCATTAAGCTCAGAAGTAATTTGTTCCTTGGTCTTTCCTTCAAATCTTTTATATCCCTCGGCATAATTTCTTACACGGTAAAATAATGCTTCTGTATTTTTCACGTTCATTGGAGCACACAGATTTATTAAGCCGAAAATTGCTTGTTAGTGTAAGCGGATTTGGTGATATTTATAAGACATATGGCAAGTATTAACGTTAGAATTAAAAAAGTCACAACCATCGTAATGAGCCCTCCCCAGCCTAATGAAGACCAAAAAATCCCGCCTAATGTCCCGCCAATACTTGATCCCCCGTAATAAAGGAAAAGATATAATGAAGAAGCTTGAGCTTTATTGCGCGATGCGCGCTGTCCTACCCAGCTGCTGGCAATGGAATGCGCGCCAAAGAAACCAAAGATAAATAAACCAAGGCCAATAATGATAATAAATAATGATGGGTATAGAGTTAATAACACGCCTAAAATTGAAACTAGTAAATTAATCATTAACATTTTAGATCTTCCATGATGATCTATTAACTTTCCAGTAAAGGCAGAACTGAAGGAGCCTATAAGGTAAATCAAAAATATCCAGCTTATAAACGATTGGCTTAATGAAAAAGGCTCTTTCACTAATAAATATCCAATATAGTTAAATAGTGCAACATTGCTGCCTAGCAAGAAAAAACCTATGAAAAATAAACAGACGAGTCCAGGGTCTTTAAGATTTTTAATTAAAGATACTGATAATCCTTTTAGTTCTAATTTACGCGGCTTAAAATTCTTTGATGGTGACAAGCTTACCAAAAAAATAAATGTAGCTATTAAGCTGGTGACTCCGATTCCAATCACTGCATACTGCCAGCCATAATGGTCCGTAATCATTCCGGTGAACATCCGGCCAAATACTGCACCCATCGCATTGCCACTTATATATAATCCCATTGCCTTACCTAGACTTTTTGGGTCTACCTCTTCTCCCAGGTAGGCCATGGCTATTGACGGCAGACCAGCAAGCGATACCCCCACCATTGTTCGGAGCAATAGTAAAAAGTGGAAATTTGGACTGAGTGCAGTCAAAATACATAGGACAGATGAAATGAACATAGAGATGACCATGATTTTTTTTCTTCCCAAGGATTCAGACAAAGATCCTAAAAATAGCATGCTTACTGCTAACGCTATCGTGGACACAGAGAGAGATAAACTTGCAGTCGTTGGAGAAATGCCAAAGTCCCTAGAGAACACTGGCATTAAGGGCTGAACACAATATAGGATTGAAAATGTATTGAAGCCTGCTGAAAAAAAGGCAAAGTTTGTTTTGTTGAAAGCATGTGTACCTTGTTGGATATAATTCATAAATAACTCAATCCTATAATATAATTCGATTCCTCTTGCAACATAATAAATAATCGCTTCCTTCTAAAAGATGTTCATTCTTTGTAGTTTTTTATTCCTTGCAAGCAATTCTAAATTTATATTAACACCGAGTATTTATAATGTATAATGCATTATAATAATGATTTTAATGCAAAAATGTAATTAATTAATAGTCTTTATGATGAAGGAGGCCCACTAATGGATTTGCAGCAGTTGGAATACTTCCGAACACTCGCACAAACACAACATGTTACCCGTTCGGCAGAAGTCCTCTCGATTTCTCAATCTGCACTTAGTCGTTCAATTGCCAGATTAGAGGATGAAATGGGTGTTCCATTATTTGATCGTCAAGGGCGCACGATTAGACTAAATCAATTTGGTCAGATTTTTTTAGAGCGAGTGGAAAATATAATGAAAGAGTTCAACGAAGGAAAGAAGGAAATACAAGATTTGCTAGAGCCTGAATCAGGAACGATATCACTTGGTTTTTTGCATACACTCAGTACTAATCTCATACCAGATCTAATTTCCAGCTTTCGTATGGATTATCCCAAGATAAAATTTAAACTTGGGCAAGGTCCTTCACATATACTGCTTGACCAGTTGCAATCTGGAGAAATAGACCTTTGCCTCATTGCCCCGAATGATGTTAAGCATCCAGTCCGATGGGAAGAACTATGGAGTGAGGAGCTTTTTGTTATAGTTCCAAAAAATCATAAATTCGCTAATTATCAAAGCATAAAGTTAGAACAATTAGCAAATGAACCGTTTATTCATTTAAAAAAAGGTTTTTCCCTTAGAATTACTGTAGAGCAATTATTTCAGGAGGTAGAAATAACACCGGATATAACCTTTGAAGGAGAGGAAGCAGATACGGTGGCAGCGCTTGTCGCTGCTGGATTAGGGATATCTATTTTACCGGATTTAAAAGGAATAGATAAAAGCAAATTATTACAAATCCCATTAAGTTGGCCGATGAGCCAAAGGAGAATTGGCTTAGCCTGGGTTGAAGGGAGATATATTTCACCTGCAAATGATAAATTTAAATCGTTTGTATTTGAGAAATATAATCAAACAAAATAAGGCATTAACTTACTCACTTTCTATATTGCTTTGCCTTGACTGTTTCATCAACACTTATATTCCCATTGATTATCTTCTTCTCCAATTATCTCGCTGTTGGGCGTTTTGCAGTCATCTTATCTACCTTTCAATGCTATTTGCTTGCTTTTGAGCGCTTTTTCCAAGCCCGCAAGCCCCTTGTCATATGCGGAGGCTGTTTTCGGTAAGTTGCATTAACCATATCTTTAGACATATCTTCTGAGTGTCTCATCTGAAAGCTTCAATTGCTGCTGGTTATTTATGCATTCCTCCCCCCAAAAAACACTAATTGCTCAATGTCTATAAATCTTGTCTGCGCAAATTTTTTCTTACATAGCTAAAAGGCATTCCTTGTTTTAAAGGAATGCCTTCATTTGATAAGTATCTAGCTAGCTCCAAAAGGGTATAAGACAGCCACTCTTTAGATTTAACCTTCAAGTGATTGCGATGGGCGCTCATTGAACCGATACATACACCGCAGCTGTTCCTTGTACGGCTAATTTTATGAATTCATCTAAAATGTAGGCTGTTCCTAAGGAATTCACTTTTGTAATACGTTTCCAATCAGCCATTGTGGGAGAAAGCAATTATCAAGATGATACTTTTGCTTCCTTTTCAAGCTATGGCACTATTGGTTTTTACGCTAAATGGATTCAGTCAGATTGCAGCAAAGAGGCAGAAGATGTAGCCATATCACTTAAAAACATGGCGGTAAATTATAACTGGCTACCTATTAAAGATAAGCCAGTCCTTCAAGCTCAAAGGCTAAATAAGAAAAAAACCTTTGATCCAAAGCTGGATAAAAGGTTTTATGTTTTATATTTATCTTTTGTTTAGAAGTTAAAACTTCGGCTAAACTTTTAGATTTAGCTAACGATCGGCTTCTTCTCGCTTAGTTCAAGCTCTTGCGCTGTTGAAATATGAATATTGTTCAGAAGATCTGGATTCCCCATTAATGATAGCCCATAAGAAGGAATCATTTCTTTAATTTTCGGTTCCCATTCATCCATATGGTCAGGGAAACATTTTCTCATTACTTCAAGCATGACATGAACGGCAGTAGAAGCACCCGGTGAAGCGCCGAGCAATGCTGCTATCGAACCATCAGCTCCGCTAACAACCTCAGTACCAAATTGAAGCGTCCCTTTGCCGCCAGCTTCAGTATCTTTTATCACTTGTACACGTTGTCCTGCTACGACTAAATCCCAATCTTCGCTTTTGGCGTTCGGGATGAATTCGCGTAATTCTTCCATACGCTTTTCTTTCGAAAGCATCACTTGCTGAATCAAGTACTTTGTTAAAGACATGCTTTTTACACCGGCAGACAGCATAGTTAATAGATTATCCGGTTTTACAGAGGTGATTAAATCAAACATTGAACCGGTTTTTAAGAACTTTGGTGAGAAACCGGCAAAAGGTCCAAATAGTAATGATTTTTTATTGTCTATAAATCGCGTATCAAGATGCGGAACAGACATTGGTGGAGCGCCAACCTTCGCTTTTCCGTATACTTTTCCATGATGCTCTGCTATAACATTCGGATTATTGCACACCATAAATATTCCGCTTACCGGGAATCCGCCAATATGTTTCCCTTCAGGAATGCCGGATTTTTGCAGTAAATGCAAGCTTCCTCCTCCGCCTCCAATAAAGACGAATTTAGCAGTATGGCGTTCAACCTCTCCGCTTTCGATATTGCGCACCTTTAATTCCCATAAGCCGTCGTTCGTACGCTTAATATCATTCACACTATGTTTGTAATTAATATCGACAGTTTTGCTCTGTAAGTGGTCAAACAATATACGCGTTAAAGCTCCAAAGTTGACATCAGTTCCAGAGTCGATTTTCGTTGCCGCGATAGGTTCATTTGAAGTGCGGCCATTCATAATAAGCGGAATCCATTCTTTCAGCTTTTCCGGATTATCGGAAAATTCCATCCCCTGAAATAACGGATTTTTTGAAAGGGCTTCAAAACGTTTCTTTAAAAAAGTTACATTTTGTTGTCCTTCTACCATACTCATGTGAGGCAATGGCATGATAAAATCCTGTGGATTTTTTATCAGCTTGGACTTTACCAGATAAGACCAAAACTGCATTGAAACCTGGAACTGTTCATTAATATTTATCGCTTTACTAATATCGACAGTTCCATCCGGTTTTTCGACTGTGTAGTTAAGCTCGCACAGTGCTGCATGTCCCGTTCCTGCATTATTCCATTCGTTAGAGCTTTCCTCTCCTGCGCTTGAGAGTTTCTCAAATACTGTAATTTTCCATTCAGGTACTAATTCTTTCAGAAGTGTCCCCAATGTTGCACTCATGATTCCAGCACCAATTAAGATAACGTCTGTTTTAGTTTCTCTGTGGCTCATACTAACCTTCCTTATACCCCTAGTATTGCAGAAAGGATGTAGGCGTCGTTCAGGCGTCACACCTTTTCTACCTAAAATAAAAACCCATATAATAGTGTATCATAATTATTTAAAGATTAAGCATATATACTATTATATGATAATTATAAGTTATTTTAAAGCTCCTAAACTATTCCATTGGACCATTGTCGATTATTTTTTCAAAAGACTGTTTTCTAAAGAATGGTTTTTTATCATCGTGCTTAATACAGAGCAGCCATAAAAATCCCTAGGGAAAGCAGTTATGAAAAAACAACCTTTCTAATTTGTTAAAAAAGTAAGTATTATCTCTGCACCCACTAACGATCATACACCTCTTCGCTATTTTTCGCACACATTTCTTCCAACAAAAAAAGCTGCCGAAGCAACCTTTAGTTTTAACATTTTTCCATTATTCATGATGTCTTAGTTTATAGCCTTGTTTTTCCGCATAGCCATTGATCACTTTTGTTAATCGCTTTTTAGGAATGGAAAATGAAATACCGATGCTCTTTTTCCCATCTATCTCATATTCATCAAAAATGATGAAGTTATAAAGGTCCATCTTTTTAATAATAAATCGATTGCCTTCATATTCTCCATTCCTAATGTTAGAAGAAATGATAAAATCAATAATACCCTCATAAATTACTTGGTCAAATATTTCATCGGCTAAAAATGAATCGAGCATTTCATTCCTCCCACAATCCATTTAATTGAATGATATCAATATAAAAGCATATACCCAATGTCAGCAAGATAATAAAAATAGAAAAAGTTGTGATAATATATTCCTTTTTGCTTCTTTCAAATTTCCATTCCATTACAGCGCGGAAGCTCGTTAAAATTAGAATAAAAGCTATTAATACTAGAGGAGCGTTATCAACAAACATTATTGCAATAAGAAAGGCTACAAATAACAATCCCTCTATCCACCTCTGAAATGTGTTAACCCCTTTGTAAATAATCCCCTTCCGCTTATCAATCTTATATTTCTTTCTCAGCCAGCGTTCTGCAACAATGGCCAAAATAAGGATAAATATAAAAATCAGAATCACTCGCAACAAATAGATCCCCCGCTATGCATTTCACTAAATTTACCAATTAATTTCATCTTAACATAATAACCTTATATAACCATTTTTATCTACTATAAGAAACTTTTCCTAAAAGGATTATGGCTTTAGAGCTGCAAGAAGCTGGCATAAAAACGATTACCTCTTTATCTTATTCTCTATTTCGAGGATTCAAATATTTTAATGCGTTCTGCATGGATATTAATCAAATCAGTTTCCAAATCATTTTTCTGCCCTATAATTTGCTGCAAGATTTTTGAAACATAAGACTTTGCCTTTTCGGTTTGCTGAAAGCAATCATTTATTTTTCCATGTACAATCCAATCAGCAATGATGCCATCGAAGAAATAGTCTGCGAAGGTTAACAATTCACCTGTCTCAAAGTTAGAATGGAAATGTTTGTCTATATCTAGCAGCTCCTCTTGAAACTGTCTGAGCAAACTTTGGGCATGATGTATATGAGATTTGGCCGCATCAAAACGATTATGCTTCACCGATGTTGAAATGATTCCTCCGCCAAACATATCAAATGTTGACCAATTCTGTGCTGATGTGAGCGAATCTAATGCTTCCTTCAAAGACTGAACCGCCTGCTTACCAACTGAAATAGCCTCATCATATTCTGTTAGACTGGCATAAATATCAGCTTCTTTATCTGTAAGCGCGTAAAGGGTTTCACTCCAAAACGAATGATTATCATGGATTAACCGTTCTTTCTCTTTAAGGATTTCCTCATACTCGTTTTCTGCATTTGCTACAAGCAACAATTTTTCATGAAACTGGTTAATCTCCCCCTCAATATCTTCAATGGTCTCTAATGCTTCCGTATATTTTAACTTCGCAGCAAGTAATTCCTGCTGCTCGTTGTCTAGCTTTTCGAGTTTTTTTCCTATTATCGTAAAGAAAATATTTGTCAACGAAAAATTTTCTAAACGCGTAACATCTTCTTTTTTCTTTATCAATTGCTGTTCCAATTTGTCTTTTTTCATTTCTCCTTGATACAAATTCGCGTTTAACCGCTCTAAATGATCCTTATACTTTGCTTTTTTCCTTATATCGTCTTTTACTTTTATCAATCTTGTATTTAAGTCGGTAAATATGGCAATCCTCTCCTTCACATCCAGGTTATTAATAATACGAATAACGTCTTGTAGAGTTTCAAGTTATGAAGATTTATGATTTCCTACTCTCTTAAAATGTCAAAATGGTTGCCAATTTGCTAACTAAATATTACAATAATATGGTATTTATAATAAATTTTGGAGGTTTTTATGCAAACTAAACAAGTAAAATTAGCAGATGAGTGGAATCTAATTTTTCATGAAAAGTACACTTTATTCGTCGATACTGAAGCTCAAAATAAATATTCAATTATCGATGGAGAAAATGACCATGTCGGCATGTTCACAGTTAATGAATCATCACTAGAGTTTCATCACAGCGTGTATAATTTGCAGCATAAAGTAGATTTCTCAACTCGCACCATTGAGATTAAGCACCAACCATATGATGAGGAAGGAGAATAAGGGTAGTTTATTACTCTGAACATGCTGCAAGCGAGCTGCTTCAG